>JBBAMI010000071.1:0-1033 GCA_040402595.1 Aquiluna sp. | reverse complement strand
ATTAAGTTAGATGTCCAAGGATTGCCAAAGCCTCAAGGCAGCAAAAAGGTAATTCACGGGCGACTAATCGAAGCTTCAGGTCAGGCACTCAAAGTCTGGCGTAGACAGATTGCAGATGCTTGCGAACCGTATCTCACTCAGAACATCCACCTTGGGCCTATAAAGCTTGAGGTGGATTTCTATTTACCTAGACCTAAAACAGTCAGGAGGTCAGATCGGGAGAGACCCATAGTTCCTCCCGATCTCTGACTTGACAAGCTGACCAGAGGCGTGTGTGACGGCATAGGACAATCAGGTTTGATTTGGGGCGATGACAGCCAAGTTGTTGAGATAGTCGCTCGTAAGCACTACGCAGATGACCGACCTAGCGGAGCCGTAATTGTAATCTCTCCGTTACATCCCTAATTGTTACCAATTCGTTACATCGAAATCCCACACTTTGTCCTAGCCCTTCTGTAATGTGGATACAGGAAGGAGCAACAATGAGAGTAAAAGAAATAAAGCAACAACTTGAGTTTCACGCCGATGCACTATTCCAAGCAGGTTATGACATGGGATTCAATTCGGTTTTAGAGGAACTTGATGAGCTATCAAACAAAGAATGGAACATAGGAAACCGAACAACCGCTGAGGTTATTCGCCGTATTGTCAAAGAGCTAGGAGCCTCTGATGAGTAAGCAAGACTGGAAGTTCTTTTTATACGATGTCGCTGATCGTCTGTTTCCAAAGCAGATGGATGAAGCCTATGAGCAGGGCATTCGAGTGGGAGCAGAATACGCCGCTCGCCTTATCTCGTTTATGGTCATCGAAGCCGGAGAGAAGGCAGAACTGACTAAGCATCAGGAGAAGGGCTACCAGGTAGCTCGCACCGCCATCATTGAAGCCAAGAAGAAGGTTCACGCCAGAACAGGAGCAATGCTGTGATGTCAATAGTCGTATGGGAAAAACCCTCATGCGTTCAATGTATGCAAACGAAGCGTGAGTTTGATAAGCGAGGCATCATCTACAAGGTTCGCAAGCTGACCCCAAAGGC
>JBBAMI010000070.1:0-1053 GCA_040402595.1 Aquiluna sp. | reverse complement strand
AGCCTTGCTTGGATCGATGATTGCCCAGAGGCTCTCTGGAAGATTTGGTCGAATGAGAGTGATGGGGTGGGCAATGGTGCTCTCAGCTGTGGTGACCGTCTTGGTTGGATTTTCTCCGAACTACTGGACTCTGGCGCTACTTCTGACAATGAGCAGCTTGATTGTTACTCACTGGAATATTTTGCTGATGGCCACCTACCACCAAATAATCCCAACTCACCTTTTTGGTCGCATCCATGGGACTCGTAGAACACTGGTTTGGGGTTCGCTTCCCCTTGGATCACTAGTTGGTGGAGTGATTGCAGGATTTGATTTGCGGCTGCCATTTATTGTTGGCGGAATGGCCTGCCTGTTGATTTCGGTAGTTGGCTATCGCTTTGTTGTCGGTCTTAGCGACATGCTGGTGACTGAACCCCGTTCGAGCTAGCCGCTAAGTTTCGCCCCGCACTGATAGAAGCGATAGACCAGGTTATCCATGGCGTTTCGCTGTGTGATCCTTGCCCTCTCGGAGAGGTTGTAGACGGTGAAGATTAGCTCGGTTCCATCGCGAGCGGTTAGAAAACCAGCCAGTGAATAACCGCTTGTTATGTAGCCCGTCTTAGCCAAAACCAGGCCCTTCGCAGCTGAGAGATTGCCGCTGGTAAATCTCGTGCGGAGTGAGCCTTTCTCTCCAGAAACTGGAAGCCCTGACTCAATTACCGAGTAGTTTCCAACTCCCTGATTAACAAGAGCTAGCACCTCATTCACGAGTGAAACCGGTACCTGGTTATCTCTGGATAGTCCCGAAGCATCCACAATCCTTAGTTTTGATACGTCCAGTCCTCTTGATGCAAGCACCTGCTTATACAAGGGAGTAAGAGAACGCATGCTGCCATCGAGGCCTAGCTTTAGAGAAGATAGTCTCGCCAGGGCTTCGGCCAGAGAGTTGTCGGAAACTCTGAGCATGTTTTCAATCCATTCGCGCATTGGGCGGGATTGCACAGATGCAATTACCTGAGAACTCGTTGGTAGTTTCTTTTCTTTTGCGACTAGGCCAGTGGCCAACCCTCTGGA
>JBBAMI010000069.1:0-1071 GCA_040402595.1 Aquiluna sp. | reverse complement strand
GATCGCCTGCAGCCAGCCCTCCGGTTGGCTCACCTGCAGCGAGCATTGGACAGCTTGACACACGGGAGCTGCTCATGCTGCAGCTGCAGCAAACTCAAGCAAACATGCTGCAACAGCAGCTTGAGTTTGCACGGGTGCTTGCGCAACAACAGCGCGAGTCCCACCAAATGCATCTGACGCTAATGCAAGAGCTTCAGAGACTGCAACGTGGTGGTGGTGGGCGGGACTCACCTGACGATCTACGAAGGCACAGGAAGGATGAGAAGCAGCTGGACGACCTGCTGAAGTCCGCGCCGCAGCTGACGAACACAACGCCCGACCTCATCGACGCGTTCATCCCTTCCCTGCAGACTTACCTGGAAGGCCTGCAGATCCAGGACTCTGACGTCCTCGTCCTGCACAGGATGCAACGCCTCTTCAGAGGCAACGCGGCTACATGGTTCAACCACCTGCGTACCGCAATCAGCACCAAGAAGCGACCCATGTGGGCGTCGCTCGAGGAATTCTTCCAGCAGCTTCAGCAAGACCATCCACGGGTTGCCAAGCCACTGGAGGATGCCTGCACGCTGTTCAGACCGAACATTACGTTGGAGAAGTCAGCCAACGTGATGGACTACGCCCAGCGGTTGCAAGCAACCTTCCGAAATGCCGCGTTCACTGTGTCAGAAGAGTTCATGGTAGCTACTTTCTACCTTGGACTCACTGACCAGGTGAGGCGCGAAGTCCTGCTCCGTCGACCCAAGACCTTCGACGAAGCAAGAGAGGTTGCGTTAGAAGTCGAGAAGTCTTCCCTGGCGAATCTCAAGCCAAAGAAGACACCCCAACAGTCCGATTCAACGCCTCCTGACAACAAGCAGAAGGACAGATCCAACCCTGGTCCTTCTGCTCCCAAGAAACTGCCGTTCATCCCCAGAGTTTCCTTTCAGAGAGACCGTGGAAATGGTGGGCAGCAGTCGACAACAAGAAACTTACCGGAGAATGGAGCGCACAAGTCTCCCTCTGCGCCGCGTGCTGGCGACATTAAGCACCCGGCTGCACTTCAAAGGCGCCCGTCTGGTAGCCAGTCTTCGA
>JBBAMI010000068.1:0-1195 GCA_040402595.1 Aquiluna sp. | reverse complement strand
GAACAGTCAAGAAGGAAGGGGCTCGTTCTGGAAGGGATCTGCAAGCACATGAACAAGAAGCATTTCATCTACGTGTCTGGCGAGTATGGCAATGCGTTAGACTTCGAGCACAAAGGGTGCCACACGATAATCACCTGTCACGACTGTACCAAATACAGCACGACCACCACCTTCGAAGACAGCGATTTCACTTTCGTCTTTGTCTGGGATAACCAAGAATTGTTTAAATTGTGTCAAGTGCAAGACGTAGGACGCTGTCTTTGCCCTGAGTGTCAGGAAATTCGTGACAGGGACTACAGATGGGACATAAGTGATTTTGTTGACGAGAGGGAACTGTGTAAAAAACTTTTTGGAGTCAACGAGATGGGTGCCTATCACTTGCCTGTGACAGGGTCCGTTGATTGAAGTTATTGTTCTGGCTGTAAATGTCGCTCACCGGGCTGTACAAGCGCGGGGGCATCGCGCCCAAGCCTGGGTCTGTCAGCGACGACGAGAAATTTGACAGGAAGAAGAAGATACTTACCGGAGTCCGGTGTCGCTTCAAGTCGCAGGACCTGAATCGCCTCGCCAATTCCGGGGCCGCCTTGGAAGTGGAGCACGGGGGCACCTACAGCATCATCAGCAGCGCGGGGCCAGACCACTTCAGCACTTTGACGACGTTCGGGGACAGCGACCTCACCTGGATGTTCAAGTGGCCTTGCTGGATCCTCCACGCAGCGACTACGGCCGAGTCGCTCTGCGACTGCGTCAACTGCAAGAAGGATGTTTTGAAAGAGTCCGACGTCGCGGCTACGCCAGATGTAAAAAAAGAGGAAGGGTCTGGTGCAAGACCCAAGGCTCGCGGGTGCTTCGGCTCTTTGTTTGCCCCAAAGGTGAGAGAGCAGAAGAAGGTCGATGAACCTCGTGGGCGTCAGAGTCGCAAGGAATCGGAAAGCATCGAGCAAGTGATGAAGCTCGTGCAGGCTGATGTTTTAAGACCCCCGAAAAAATGACTTCCTCTGTTGTTCCAAATTGCACTGCTCTGTGTTTGTGTTTTGTTAATGTGAAAAATAAAGGATCGGTGAATATTTTTGTTTTTCCTTGTGCACCTTTGAAACATCTCAGCTGTGCTGAAGTGGAATGGGGCGAGAGCGTCAGTATGTTTGAAGAAATTTGTGGCATAGATGTGCGAATCGGCCTATTTAAGGGGGTCTTA
>JBBAMI010000067.1:0-1209 GCA_040402595.1 Aquiluna sp. | reverse complement strand
AGAAGACTGTTCGCGGAAGGGGCTGCCGTCTACTGGAGCTTCTTTTGTTAGCAAGTCCTGAAATAGTGCTATGCTTCTGAGGCTTTCTGCAGAAGCCCGTTGGCCAACGGTTTAACCAGCATGCTCGTCCATGCTGGCTTCGTTTGTGGATTCCGTGATCGAGCGAGTTGAAGCGCTAGGTCTCTTCCGACAGGGTGTTGGAGCCGCACTCCATTGATTCCCTAATGCGGGAACACCCTGCCCTCCTTCAATCTTTTGCTTTGATAGACTGACAAGACGTTTGCCCCTTGCGGGGTGCATGAAAGCCATCCAGGAAACGGGGGATGGGGACCATGGAGAAACGCCCGTGAACAAGCTCATGCTTGTGAAGCTGCAGCTCCTGAAAGCCGCGAGGCTTCATCAGGCGCAGTTAGCTTCAATCTACGGCTACCGCCCTTGTGTAGCCTGAAAACTACACCCAGCCGCTCTTGTCAATCTGACAGGGGCGGTATTTTTGTCCGCGATAGACAAGCCAGCGAGAGGGCAAGTGCAGCAGATTCCACCAGTCCGAAAAAACCTGGTGCTCTTCTTCAGCCCAGTAGGAAACACCTCGATACACAAGCAAGGTCATGGCTAAGCAAGCGATGCTTCTTTAATCTATCTTCCCTCTTGTTTGTGAATGTAAGTTTTTAGTTCGTGGAGATACTGTCGCAACATTTCCGCTTTCTCTAAGTGCCAAGGGTCATGATGGAGGAAGTAAAGCTCCATGTGGGCATCAATGGCTTTTAAGCAGTTATGAATGGGCGCGTTCCAGCGCGAGCGAACTGGCGTGTTAAACGTCCGACGCTCGTCCATTGGCTTTGAAGTAAGCCTTGATGTCTTCTAATGCTACTGGCTCAAAGTTGTTTCTCTCAAGGCAGGCATTGAAATATCTTGTGTCCACTTGTCCGTCGCTTGTGTTTACAAGGTGACAATGAAGATGACCATGGACATTACCTCGATAATGGCCAACAATGCCACCAGAATGCACTGGAATGTGAGTGAAGATAAGTCCGCCAAGCATGGTGCTGTCGCCACGGTGAAAATATGCTCCGCGAATGTCGTCGAAATACTGAAGATAGAGCTTGGCTGGCAGGCGGTCGTGGTTTCCAGCAATCAATACCTTCCTTCCATTAAAACCTTCCAAAAGCCTTAAGGCAGTGTTGGAAAATGCAACATCGCCAAGCACGT
>JBBAMI010000066.1:0-1241 GCA_040402595.1 Aquiluna sp. | reverse complement strand
ATAACAGCAAACGAGGTTAGAGAAATACATACGTTTAGAACGAGGCCTCACACTGGTAGTCCACGTTTTCACTAAAAGAAAAAGCATTACGTCTGCGACTGCTTGCACTTGCCAAATGTTCAGTTGTCGCCTTGTTTCCCCCACACTGTACGTCATCATTCTGCTGTTCCAACGCAGAATCGTGCTGCCCGGAGACGGAGGTAGCCTGCAGTGGTTGCTACTGCTTGTCCGACGAAGCCTCCTGGTCCGAACCAGTTTCCAGCATCTCCTGGTACTGGTCGGGCGACACTTCCATGTAATCGCACTCCAAAGGTTGTCCGTCCGCTCCAATGATACTGAAGTCACCAGCAGCGGTGGTCAGCATCGTGAGCCTTGCATTGCCGCGGCCGCGGGCAAAAGGCTTGGGAGCAGAGGAGCCAAATGGGCGCCGGCGATCGGCTGCCGGCCACTTGGTGTCATTTGCAGACGGCGCCTGGCTGGTCTTGGGCGCTCCATTCTCCGGTAAGTTAGTCTTGTTGTTGTTGTTCCTTGGACCACCACCACCACGCTGCAAGTTAAATTGAACCTGCCTGTTGAATGGCGTCCTTGGAGTGAAGGGCTTGGCTGGCGGATCAGCCTGGCTCTTGCCCTTGTCATTCAAAGCATTTGGTTGCGAAGTCGCCTTGGGCAGACGTAGAGCTGCTGAAGTCGACTTCTCCACTTGAATGGACATTTCTCTTGCTTCTGCATAGGTCTTCGGAGACCGCTGCAGGACTTGAAGCCTCACTGGATCTGTAAGACCCAGGAGGAAGGTGGCCACCTGAATCTCCTCTGGTGCGGAGAATTCAGCAGTGCGGAATGCACGTTGCAGCTTCTCGGCGTAGTCGAGGACTGAGCTGCACTTTTCCAGTTGAATGACTGGACGCCAAATTGCAGCTGCGTCCTCTAGAGGCTTGGCCACAGGTGGGTGATCGGCCCTTAGCTGTTGGAAGAATTCCTCCAGCGAAGTCCACATACGGCGTCTGCCCGCCATTATCTCCATCTTCAGCTCATTGAACCAGTTGCCCGCCTTTCCTGTGAACAGGCGCTGCAACCGATGAGCGACGAGGACGTCAGAGTCGGCGAGTTGAAAGCGGTCCAGGTGCTCAGGGAGAGCGACCGTGAACTGCTTGATGTCTTCCACCGTGGTAGTCTTCAGCTTCGGGGCCGTGGAGAGCAAATCATCGATCTGCTTCTCATCTTTGCGCAGCCTGCGCAAAGCG
>JBBAMI010000065.1:0-1402 GCA_040402595.1 Aquiluna sp. | reverse complement strand
CCACCAGGGGTGAACCTCCTTGGCTCTAAGTGGGTTTTCGCCATCAAATACAACCCCGATGGGACCATTGCCCGATATAAAGCCCGCCTTGTGGTCCAAGGATTTGGGCAAAAGGAGGGAGTTGACTTCGATGAGACTTTCGCTCCCACAGCTGGCAAACCCACTGTTCGCATCTTCCTCGCTCTTGTCTGCGCCCTCAACCTCCATCTCCACCAAATGGACGTGACCACGGCATTCCTCTATGGCTATGTGGATAAGGAGATCTACATGAAGCAGCCACCAGGACACTCTGATGGGACCCCACGCGTGTGTCGCCTCATCCGATCTCTCTACGGCCTCAAGCAAGCACCCCGCATTTGGATGGAGAAGCTTCGCGCCACCCTTCTGAACATCGGATTTCAGGGAAGTATGCTTGACCCTAGCTTGTACTTCTTGAAACGAGATGGATTTGATCTTTGGCTTCTTGATTTTGTTGATGATATGCTCCTTGCTTCTTCCTCACTTGATTTAATCCAGTGGGTGAAAACCCAACTCCTGCTTTCTTTTAAAATGACTGACTTAGGAGAAGCGGAGAAATATGTAGGCATAAGTATCCTCCGTGATCGCCCCCAGGGCAAAATGTGGTTGCACCAAGCTTCTTATTGTGCGGAGTTAGCCGTCAAGTTCGATTGTGTCTCATCCTCCTTTCCTGCCACTCCCCTCCCCTCTGCCTTCAAGGTTTCCATGCCCTGGGAGGTTGACCCTGACCTTCCTCTTCCTCCTGACACACCTCTGGACCCTCTCCTCTCTCCCCAAGACACAACCCTCTACCAGCAGATTGTCGGGAGCCTTCACTACGCTGCTGCTACGACACGCCCCGACATTGCCTTCGCTGCTGCCATGCTGGCTCGGGTCATGTCTCGTCCCAGGGGGAGGCATCTCCATGCTGCAAAAAGGGCAGTATCCTATCTCGCTGGAACCCCAGATTTATGTCTCACGTTCTCTGCTTCTGCTGGCACTGTTCTAGAGTGTTATTGTGACGCTAACTTTGGGGGGGATCCTTCTCATAAGTCCACCACTGGTTTCTTGTTCACCCTGGCAGGAAGTCCTATCTACTGGGCATCACGCAAGCAGGATCGCATCACCACCTCAACCTGTGACGCAGAAGCTCAAGCGGTGATGGCGGCGGTCCAACACGTGGAGAGTGTCCGTGATCAGCTCCAGGAGTTTGGCTCCACGCAGACATGGCCTACCCCTGTGTACAATGACAACTCAGCTACGGTGACCTTGTGTATCAATCCCAAGGCCCACAAACGGAGCGTTCAGCTGACCCGTCCTCTCGCCTATGTTCGCGAACGCACAACCCTCGGCATCATCGCTCCCATTCATGTGAAGACCACCGACATGCCGGCTGACTTTCTCA
>JBBAMI010000064.1:0-1448 GCA_040402595.1 Aquiluna sp. | reverse complement strand
CCAAGCTCATTTTTGACACTTCCTGCACCAGTAAAGCTTTCTACCTGAAAGCAGTTTCATCGAAACCCGTCCCCCGCAGTCCCTGCATTGCTCACCTGTGCGTTTATAAACGTAGTAGCGATCCTCCAGATTCACACTTGCTTTCATATAACCATCGCGAGTGAGCATCAAACCCGTTCTAACTCCAATGGGCATCAGTTTTCCTGCATCTAACCAAATGGATTCAATAATCTCTCGGGGTAGTTTTTTACCCGGAGTTAGTGGGTTTACTTTGGCTCTGAAAAGTAGCTCCGCACGATAAACATTGCCGATTCCTGCAACCGTCGACTGATCCATCAATAACTCAGCAATTGATCTTGAACTAGAACTGATTCGTCTAGCAAAAACGTCGATGGCGTCTTTCTCAGCTCGCAGCGGATCGGGTCCAAGTTTTGAAATAGCGCTTTCAAAGCCTTCTTTGTCAACAATTTCGCATACAGTCGGTCCCCTTAGATCCGCGAGATCGTTGGAAGTTATAAACCTGGCCCTTACTTGACCTTTAGGTTCTGGCACAACTGCATCAAAAGATTGAAATCCCCACTTGCCATATATTCCCAGGTGAATTCGAATGGCCACTTTCCCAAAGAAAAGAAACATCTGTTTGCCGTATGCCTCAGCGGAAGTCAGTTTTTTGCCAGAAACAATTGATGCTTCTGTGAAGCGGCCCTGCGGGGAAAGAACCTTGACTTTTCTGTCTTGAAAGTCTTTCTCAAACCGCTTAGCAATTCGATGGACGGTATGGCCCTCAGGCATCTTTAGTAGATAACCTCGCCGGTTTTCTCAAAGTGAGATATCTTGCCGATCCTTCTCACATGACGCTCATCCTTAGAGAATGGTTGGGTCAGGAAAATCTGAATTAGTTGCAAAACTTCTTCGTTACTGTGCTGTCTAGCTCCTAGGGCTGCGACATTTGCATCATTGTGGTCTCTAGCAAGAGCGGCCGTTTCCTTGTTCCATATGAGAGCCGCTCGAATACCTGACACCTTATTGGCGGCGATTTGCTCACCATTCCCACTTCCGCCCAGGACAATGCCAAGAGCTGTGACACCTTTATCTATGTCGCTAATCACCGCTTGGGCAGCAGCAATACAAAATCCTGGGTAGTCATCAAGTGCGTCATACTGCTTCGGTCCGTGGTCTTGAACCTCGTAGCCAAGGGCAGCAAGCTCCTTGACTAAAAACGCGCTCAGCTCCATCCCAGCGTGGTCAGTAGCGATGTGGATTCTCATAGTGTCCTCGTTCCAAGGATACTGCTGGCATTTGCATCACCTCCCAGGTGCCCAGCTGACATAGGCTAGAGCGGCTAAAACCACTGACGAAAGAAGCAAAATGCCCGGTGAAAACCTAACCAGAGTCGAAGCCAAGGAAAGAGCCGACAATCTCTCAGTAGACAGCTACCTGGTTGAGCT
>JBBAMI010000063.1:0-1457 GCA_040402595.1 Aquiluna sp. | reverse complement strand
AGTCACCAAATCAAAAACGCATTACTTGAGAAGCTCATGCAGTTTTGGAGGGCCTAAGCGAACTCGGGACGCATCTCTACGTTCAGGTTGTGCTTCTCCTCGAGGCGCTCCTTGCGCGCCTTCACGGCATCCTTGATCAACTTCTCGAACTTTGCGCGCTCGACCGTGTAGAGGATATCTGCAACCCACTTGCGGTTCAGGCCGTCCCAGTCGCGTTCATCAGGGAGGTGCCTGAGGGCGGCTACAGAGGTCTTGGCCAACTCAAGCATGCTCTCAACGGTGAGGCCCTCGATCTGCGGCACAGCAGCCACAAGAATCTTGTCCCTGCGAATGTACTAAAGCGTATTATAAACTATTAAATATACTTACCTCTTTAGCACCTCTCATGATCTATTTGAGGAAGTACACATTGGTGGAGTCCATCGGTGGCAGGTAGGCCTGGCAGTCCTGCAGCAGGAAGTTGTAGAGCTCCTTCTTGGACTTCATCTTCGCGCTGAGCTAATTCACATTCACGGCTTGGAGGTTCATTATTTCTAAATAGTCAAATGATTTGATGCCTTACATTAGTTAGCAAACAGTAGATATCCTTATCGATATTAAAGCTTGGATTCGATCAAGATTATAATACTTTATTAAAATTTTCGGCTCTATAGAGGTAAGAATCCTTTTAGCGGAAATCCTTTACGCAGCATAGGAATTCTTACTACCGATATAGGTTTTTCAGAATATGCTTAAGTAGACCGTACTGAAATTCCAGGGCGCGCTGGGCCTGCTGGGTTTCGGCTCCAAGGGTGATGATGAGGATGGCGACAGCGGCAACAGCGCCACGCAAGGTTCATGGGAAGACGACAATAATGACGATAAAGACTCCTATCTGTCCACAGGTGTCCTGATCCCAACTCATCAGCCTGTCAGTGAAATCATTGTTACCAGACACAGAATAAGCGGCATCAGCTCTTTGCTCGATGCGTACAAGGCCAAGAAAAAGAACATCCAGCAGTACTGCAGGGTCTTTGACACCAAAGAGCTCGTCACAAAGCATGATGTTGATTAAAAGGTCTGGACCAAGTTGTCGCCTTAGGATGTGCGCTCACTGGCCATGGATGCTCTCAAGCTTGCCGCCACTTAACCTGTTGACGCGGAAGAGGTAAAAGGAAATTAGCCACTCTCCGATCAAGCATCCACAAGAAGACGCTTGAATCCTAGTATGATCATTGAGAGAAGTATGCTAGGAGAATAATATGATGCTTCTATTTTCTAGGAGGAGTTCAAGCTGTCTAAGCGCGAGACGAAGCGGCGCCAAAAGGCATTGAATGAAGAGAAAAAAGAGATCGTTATCAGAAACAAAGTCAACGAGTTGAAAACTGCTACTCTCGCATCAGACAGACAACTGTGCAAACGTTTCAAGAAGTCGCTGTATTGGGTGAGAAAATCCACTGGCCGAGAGAACAGGAAGA
>JBBAMI010000062.1:0-1458 GCA_040402595.1 Aquiluna sp. | reverse complement strand
CACATCTCCTGGCGTCACAGATCTACTAGACAGGCTTCAAGGAGGGCAAGTCCACGGCCATCCATGCCAGTAGGCTCCTGCAGGAAGTACACGGCAGGAAGAAGAGGAAGTACAACCTGCTCGTGGACCTACAGAAGGCCTACGACTCGGTAGATCGGGAGTTGCTCTTCAGGATACTCAGAGACCGAGCTAAAAACGAGATGGAGGGGCATCTTCTATCCCTGATAGAAGAACTGCATCGCACGTCATTGATTGAGGTGGGCACCTCAACTCTGGTGGCAGAGATGGGTCTCCCGCAGGGGTCAGTGCTCTCACCCTTGCTGTTCAACATATATTTGGAAGAGGCACTAAAGACCTCGTAGAAGTTAGAATAGATAAAAAGACGTGGAGACCTCCTGGCCTTCGCCGATGACATGCTCCTGATGTCCAACAGCAAGCAGGAGATAGAAGAAGTGATCAGCGAGCTGGCGTCACTGGAACTTAACTTCAACCTCCGCCTCAACAAGAAGAAGTCGGAGATCCTCACTGCTGAAGACGTGGAAGACATAGCGGGAATTAAGTGCAGGAAAGAGGTGAAGTACCTGGGAGTCAGGGTCACCACTGATAAGAAAGAACAGAAACGGATCGCCAAGGAGCAGATCCAACGCAATCTCAACTCCCTGCGGTGGCGGCTGAAAGGTGGGGAGCCCAACGTAGTACAGCAACTGACCTGCTGTCTAGCCAGGTCACTCCTGATCTACATCGGCACGCCTATGATGGTGGCGGGGCTGTGGAAACGGCAGGAGATCGACGGCCTGGAGGCGGGCCTCTACCGCAAGATCCTCTTCGTGGGCAGCGGCATCGCCAACAAGGCCATCCTCAACACGATGACCAGCATCCGCCTCGCGGGTGACGCCATCACTTCGATAGCGAGAAAGGTGTGGGAGGACGCCAGGAGACAGACCCGTCTCACATCCTTCTTCGACAAGGAAGAGTACTCATCAGAGAAGCAGACATGGAAGGACAGGAAGAGAACATAGGGAGAGAAAACCAATAGCAATAGTAGTAAACATAGACTACAACTTCAAGATCGACAAGATCCCAAGCCAACTTCTAAACAAAGATCAGGAGAACGTCGGGAGAAACTGTACATCCCACGCATCATGGCGGAGACGATGCTGGCGGCCACGGCCAACTCCACCTCGCTGCACTTCGGCCTCAACCACATGTGCCGCAAGCACAACGTGCTCTTCACCATGGAGCACGTGGAGGGCTGCGACGAGATCTCTGGCTGCAACAATATCAGGAGGTACGCCAGGAGACTCAAGGAGCAAAACATCAGGGACTGGGAGGCGAGTGAAAGGAAACAGGCCATCGCGGAGTTCGCCGCGCTCGCCGTGCAGATGAAGTGCCTGCAGGAGTCCAAGCAGGCGCAACTGGTGCAGACTCACCAGTTCCCGGCGTATCAGAAGACCGGGA
>JBBAMI010000061.1:0-1524 GCA_040402595.1 Aquiluna sp. | reverse complement strand
AGCAGCAGTTGGAGTTTGCAAAGGTTCTCGCACAACAACAGCGCGAGTCCCAGCAAATGCACCTCACGCTCATGCAGGAGTTGCAGCGACTGCAAATTGGTGGTGGTGGGCGGGACTCACCTGACGATCTTCGGAGGCACAGGAAGGATGCCAAGCAGCTGGACGACTTGCTGAAGGCTGCACCGCAGCTGACAAGCACAACACCGGACGCCATCGACGCGTTCATCCCGTCTCTGCGGACTTACCTTGACGGTCTGCAGATTCCGGACTCTGACGTCCTGGTCCTGCACAGAATGCAGCGCCTCTTCAGAGGAAACGCGGCTTCCTGGTTCAATCACCTGCGTACCGCAATCAGCACCAAGAAGCGCCCAATCTGGCGTTCTCTTGAGGAGTTCTTCCAGCAGCTCCAACAAGACCATCCTCGTGTCGCCAAACCCCTGGAAGATGCATGCACACTGTTCAGGCCTAACATAACGTTGGAAAAATCTGCCAACGTTATGGACTACGCCCAGCGGTTGCAAGCAACCTTCCGCAACGCCGCGTTCACCGTGTCAGAGGAGTTCATGGTAGCAACTTTCTACCTTGGACTCACTGACCAGGTCCGGCGCGAAGTCCTGCTTCGTCGACCACAGACTTTCGATGAAGCAAGAGAGGTAGCCCTGGAGGTCGAGAAGTCTTCATTGGCGAATCTTAAGCCCAGGAAGACTCAGCAGTCTCCAGATCCAACACCTCCTGACAACAAGCAGAGGGACAGATTCAAACCTGGCCCTCCTGCTCCCAAGAAGCTGCCCTTCATCCCCAAGGTTTCCTTTCAAAGAGAGCATGGAAATGGTGGGCAGCAGTCAACGAGCAAAACCTTACCGGAGAATGGAGCGCACAAGTCTCCTTCGGCGCCGCGTGCTGGTGACATTAAGCACCCGGCTGCACTTCAAAGGCGCCCGACCGGTGGCCAATCTTCGAAGAGGTTCAACCGCGGCCACGGTGCTCCTCGCATCACGCTGCTCCGCACGGCCAGTGGAGAGGCTCGGGCAGTGAACGAAGACGGGCTCCCGGTGGAATTAGAAGTCCTGCAGGTGTCAACTGAAGAACTGGCTGCGCTCGACGCTTCTTCAGGGCAGGAGAGTGAGCAGGAAGAGCAGTAGCAACGACTGCCAGCGCCTTCCGACTCCGGACAGCAGAATGCAGACCTGGACAACCTGCAAGAGCAGCGAGCGGTTTCATCAGACCAGCAAGACAAGACGGGAAGTGTTTGCACTGCAGCACACTTGCACTTTTCTGAAAATGTTGACTACCAGTACTTACCTGAGCACTTTGCAGTTTGGAACTCCTTGTTTTCATTCACGGGCGAGGGTTTCACAGACATTGCAGGGCATAACTGTTTGTTGCAGCACGATGCAAGCACTTTGCGGTGTCATTCTCAGCGCGACTTTCACGCAACTGACGTTGCTGGTCGCTGCTGGTTTTTAAACCCACCGTGGAAGTACTTACGTTCAATGCTTGCTCATTACACTAAATGCAAACAGA
>JBBAMI010000060.1:0-1595 GCA_040402595.1 Aquiluna sp. | reverse complement strand
ACTACCACCGTTCCTGCAACGGTTACACAAACTACGCACATAAATCCCCCGATTTGTCTTCTAGGCTAACCCTAGAGGCCTCGTAAGACAATCAATAACCCCAAATTCAGAAAATGTTGCCACGACTATGAGACTTATCCACAGCCAAGTCATGAACAACTGAAGACACAGAAAACCATGTACTGTCTGCCAATGATAAACAGCACGGATTCGTGGAAATTCTTTTGGTTATCCTCAACCCGGCGTCAGACCATCAGGGAGGCTTTGCTGTTTGACCTTCGAAATTCCGGGCTGAGCAAGAATTTGCTGGAGGACGTATTGCTGAGAGTATTGGAGACGCTCATCAGGCTGAATAGGCATGAAGACCCGAAGCGGATTGACATCCGACCTGTTACCAGGGGTAGAAACCACAATCTTTGGGAGATCAGGTGGGAGTTGGCGTTTGAGCCAAGTAAATTCCTCCTCCGGCTTTTTGTTTGTCAGGAAAAAGAAGTTCGGATCCGCACTGGTCTGAGATTTTTCAAAAAACGAATTCACCCACAGCTGCTGGTCACAAATCGAGCTCAGGATCGAGCTATTGATGATGCCATCAAAATCCTGCTAGAAAACTCGGGCGGGCTGAGGCTTGAGATAGACCTAAAGGAGCAATAAGATGAAACTTATTGTGAAATCAGCCAGCAATCCCAAAGGCAATAAGCCCAGCACAGAGCTTGGCGTCAGCAATTATGCGGCGTGGCAAGACCTTATGGATTCTTTAGTTGCAACCAGAGAGAAGCAGGGGATCTCGCAAAAGGAGATGGGAGAAAGACTCGGCATTTCCCAGTCAGCCGTGGCGCAATTTGAACTCAGCTCCGCAAACCCCACCGTGACAACCATTATTCGCTACGCCAATCAGCTCGGGGTCAAACTAGTGCTGGGACTAAAGTAGTCGGCTCTACCCCGCTCGCCCTACTGATTCAACAGCTTTCTTAGCCTTGCCACCTCTTGCTTCAGCTGCTTTATCTCCTCGCTAGTGACAACACCATCAGCGCTTATCTGATCAATGTCCTTAGAGATTAGATCAAGACCACCGGGAGCCATGTCTTTTTCTTTAGCCTCTTCCCTTGCCTCATCCATGGCATTGAGAACAATTCCAATCAGCAGGTTCAGCACGGTAAAGACAATGATGAAGACATAGGACAGAAGGAATGGAATAGCTAAGGCGTTAACCGCAATAGCTTCTTCCAGATAAATCGGAAAGTTTTCTAGCGTTAGCAGAATCACCAGGCTCATCACCGATGCTCCGATGGTTCCCCAGGCCTGCTCTAACTGTGCTCCAAATAGGTAGTGACCAACCATTCCATAGAGGAAAAGAAGCAAACAGATCAGAGCAAACATGCTCAGCAGGGGTCGAAGAGATTTAACTATCGAAGCACTAAGGATTCTCACCTCAGGCAAGAACCTAAAGATTCTGATTAACCTAAACAGCCTCAGCAGTCGAAGGAAGGTGGTTTGGCCAGCAAAGATCGGGGTGGAGGCAATGATTACAAAGTCAAAGATATTCCAACCACTTCTAAAGAACATCCAGGGCTTCTTGCCATAGGAAATCATTCGAA
>JBBAMI010000059.1:0-1809 GCA_040402595.1 Aquiluna sp. | reverse complement strand
ACCACCAGATTGCGCTGGATGAAGAGAGCAAAACCAAGACTGCTTTCTTCACACCGTTTGGAATCTACCGCTACATAACACTGCCAATGGGCTACGCAGCCTCGCAAGACATCTTTACCGACCGGTTTGGAGGTGCTGTTGATGACGTAGTCCAAGCAAGAGTCACTGAGGATTGCCTGATCACTGCTTCAGATCGCCAAATGTTCCTGAAACGACTGGACAAGTTCTTCGCCCGATGCAAAGAAGCAGGGATTGTGCTGAACACAAAGAAGTTCCAGATGGGATCTGAAGTCATCTTCGGAGGTTTCAAGCTCAACGCCAATGGGTACAGCTTAGACCCAAGTCTGCATGAGGCAATCAGAAAATTCCCACCACCAACGAACATCACTGAGCTCCGTTCGTTCATGGGATTGGTCAATCAGGCAACATCATTCACCAAGAAGATTTCAGGACTCACATCGCCGCTGAAGGACTTGTTGAAGTCCAAAAATGACTTTGTCTGGACGGCAGAGCACCAAGAAGCATTTGAGAAGGCCAGAGAAGAGCTCTCAACTGTGCAAGAACTGACCTACTACGATCATCGTCGTCCAACAAAACTGTTCACAGATGCTTCAAGGCTGAATGGACTAGGATTTGTCCTGAAACAGCAGCAAGGAGATGGAAGCTGGAGAATTGTCCAAGCCGGTTCAAGATTTCTGTCATCTGCTGAAACACGCTACGCTATGGTGGAGCTGGAACTGCTTGCCATTGCATGGGCCATGCAAAAGGCCAGACCCTACCTGGAAGGGATCAACTTCGACGTCATGACAGACCACAAACCCCTCATTCCAATTCTCAACAACTATGCTCTGTCCGAAATTGAGAACAAAAGACTTCAACGCCTGAAGATGAAGCTAGATGGGTTCACCTTTGAAGCCCACTACATCGCTGGAAAGGACAACATTGAAGCTGATGCCCTGTCTCGTGCACCTGTGAACCAACCAACTGAGGAAGATGAAATTGATGAAATTGACAACAACGAATCTTTGCCAACGTCAAAACAAGCACTTGCCGTGATGAACTCGCTGGAAGTCGAAACCGAGGTGTGGTTGCTGGAAGAAAACCCCAAGTTTGAGGCCTACATGGTTGACAAACTTGCTGAAGACATCCGCGAAGCTGGAGAAGAGGATCAAGACTACAAGAAGGTGAAGAAATGGCTTTGTGACAAGTACCAAGCTCCAAAAGAGGAAGTCACTGAAAACCTGAACAAGTACTTCCAAGAGCTGGACAAGTTCTCACTCGATGACAACGGACTGCTTTGCTACGATGACAAGGTAGTCATCCCCAAGTCACTGAGAGCTCGCTACGTGGATCATCTCGTTCACCTGCACGCCAGCCCAGAAAAGATGAAGGCTCGTGCAAGAAGGTCAGTCTGGTGGCCATTCATGAATGCCCAGATTGATGAGAAGTGGAGGCATTGCCGCACTTGTGTTGAACGAAGTCCATCAAACAAGCCAGAGCCGACAAAGCCAAGAGAAATCTCAAAGTATCCGTTTCAGATCCTGCACATGGACCTTGGGTCATATGCAGGCTGCCAATTCCTCATCATTGTCGACCAGTTCAGTGGATGGCCGATTGTGAAGAATCTCAAGAAAGACATGACTACTGGGAAGCTCACCTGTGGTCTGAATGAGATCTTTGAGCACTACGGATTGCCGGAAACGATCTACTCCGATGGTGGACCGCAGTTCACATCGGATGAGTTTGACCAATTCTGCAAGGAGTGGAAGATCAACCACATCACCTCTTCACCTCACTACCCTCAGTCAA
>JBBAMI010000058.1:0-1828 GCA_040402595.1 Aquiluna sp. | reverse complement strand
CTGTGTCAAAGCACCACAGGTTGATCTTGAAGTCCTCGTACTGGTCCATGATGCCCTTGACTTCTGAAAGGAATACAGTTGCATCCTCTTGCCCAATCGAACCCGACATATCAATACCAATGCCTACGTCAATGGTAGTGGCTTCTTTCATTCCGGGCAAGACTGCTCCACTGTGCATACTCTTACGATTCACACGCTGGAAGGAATAGTCATTGCGAACAATGCTTTGGATCTCTTGTTGCACCAACTGGCGCCAGTCCATCTTAGGCTCAGTCAAGTCCTTGATCATACGCATGATACCCGCAGGAGTCTTGCCTGCACCAGCGGCCGCGGCACTTTGGATCATAGCCTGCTTGATCTCATCACGGATGGCCTGTGCTTCTTCTTTGGTCATGCCGGGCTTGCCTTTGCCCTCGCCTTCTTTGTCTTCTTTACCCGGACCCGACCCGTCTTCGTTGATGTGCTCATCTAAGAGATCACCTAGTTGTTTCATCAGTTCGGGCAGACTGATCTTCTCAGCCTGATCCCATAGTTCGTCGTAGATCTCTTCCCATGCTTTACCACGGTACTTTGAATCGTAGCAGATCTGAACTTCAGTTATCTTCTCACCGATACGCTCATCTACGAGGATTTGGTTTACAGCATAGTCCTGTGCGATGTTGCTGAGCTGGCGATCGCGACTACCTACACGACCAAAGTGATCAAACACGCAGTGACAGATCTCATGCCCGAACAGGAACTCTAGTTTCTTCACCGAGAGCTTCTCAACGAACTTCTTATTGTAATAGAAGTTTCTGCCATTGGTAGCGGCGGTAGGGCACCAGTCCGATGCATCAATCAGTTGCATACGAGTTGCCATGTTGCCAAAGAATGGTGCTTTGAGCAGAAGTCCTACTCGGGCAGTAATCAATTTTTCGACAATTTGATCTTGCATAATGTTCGCTCTCCTAACTGTATGTATATATTATAGCACCGCCCGGCACTTCTGTCAACCAAAAAGGTGGGCGGGTAGCCCTGAGAAAGCCCCCGCCCTAGCGATGGTCGAGGTCTTAGTTCTCCATCGCTGAAAGCACATACTTACCGAACCGCTTGTGGAACTCGTCGAAGGATTTCATCTTCGTAGCATCCAAGGGCAGGTTGTAGTTGGTAAGGGCTGTCTTAGCACCCATCACAACCAACTCTGTTGGGAAATTGTCCATCATATAGCGGAAGAAGCGATCAGCCATATCGTCCCAGGTCTTGGTCTTCTTCTCTGCACGGTCCTTGAGCTCATAGCAGAGGCTAACTGTCAAAGAATACATCGCTGACACTTCTTTGACCTGCAGGTCCTTGACCTTACCGTCGAGGATGTCCTCTGCCTTGGGCAGTTTACTAGCGATCTTACGATGAGCCATAAACTTTACAGCCAGGCCATCACCTACGGCACCCGCGATCAAGTTGTGCAGGGTTTCAGTATCAGAATCATCATCATTGAGCAGATCGCTGACGAACACCCAAGAGCGTGGAGTTGCGAATGACTTGCTAGGGCTCTTAGGATCAAAGTCATAGAGGTCCTGCTTGGCAAAGCCTACATAACCTACGACTTCTGGATGCACCTTGTTGAGCGTAGCCCAGTCTTGGAAGTCATCAAAGTCCACTTTCATTTCCAAGTGAACGAAGCGGTTAGCCAACGGAGCAGGCATACGATAGGTAACACCACGATCACCTTCACGGTTACCTGCGGCGACCACATCAACACCCTTGGGCAATTGATAGGTACCAACACGTCGGTTTAGGATCAACTGATAGGCCGCGGCCTGGACAGCCGGAGGAGCAGAGTTCAACTCAT
>JBBAMI010000057.1:0-1829 GCA_040402595.1 Aquiluna sp. | reverse complement strand
TGATCACGGACGTGGAGATGGTCAGCTGGATGGAGGCCAGGGTCATATGTGAAGCGAGGGGAATGCGCCTGCCGGAAGTCTACACATCCATAGAGAGGGATGCTCTGTCAACGTTCATGCAAGCCAAAGGGATAGAAACCTGCTTTGCTGGACTGCAAATGGACTTCGTGTCCGGTTTCTTCCGGTTTGAGTCGACAGGGCTACCTATCTGGAAAGGCTTCCATGACCAGACCTACAACACCCGCTATCCTGAGTTGGCTTCTGATCTGGATGAGTACATGGAAAAGCTCAATGTAGAATTCATGTACAATAGTAGCGGATTCTTGCAGCACCATGTGATGGGGCAGGAGGCTCCTGCATATCACGGGTTAGATCAGGTAGGCAAGTACTATCACAAAACCACTGTTGCCAGCATCTTTGAATTTAAGGCGAGGGTTATTTGCGTCGGGATGTATGGCGGCAACGCTTACACCTGGCTCTATTACGACAGCGCTAGAAAAAGTCATCTCAGGAAGCTGGGGGTGTTCTCCTACACGCCGGGGCCCAGGGGGACCTTCGAGGAGTCGGTGGTCGAGGCCAATGCTGTCACCACGGCCCCGATGGGGCACAAGTGGTCGCAGTACTCAGCCAAAGAACCCATCCGACGCCGGAGGCCGCCGCAGCAGTCAAAGACAATGCCGTACCTCAGCAAGACCTGGGACAAGGGGCTTGAGGTTATGAGGCAGACTCTAAGCCAGCTGGTGGAGCAGACGCTCGAGGCTGGCGAACAGTTGACCGCTGCGATGGCCGAAAGAGGATACTGCCAGCAACAAGGAGAAGGGCTGGTCAATCTACCAGTGGAATGCGGGCCGGACGAGTGCCAGCGGGCCAGGAAGAGGTTACTGGCCAGGTGGAGGCACCAGGAAGCAGCAGCGCCGGAAATGGCGGTGACCATGTGCAAAGACGAAGAGGTGGTTATGCCTAAAGTCATGCACGAGGTCAACCTAACGCTTTGCCCCCACCTAGACTGGCGTAGTGAGGCCAGACTACGAGAACTCTCAGTGGCTGTTGGGTTGCATCATCCCGCTTATAGGCCCGCATTTGGTCCCTTGCTTAATGCCGCAGTAGCGGAGGTGAGGGACCTGCGGCAAGGCCTGGTGAGCTGCGGTGAGCAGCTAGCGAGATGGCAACCCGACCGCAGCCTAGCACTAGAAGACGCCCTCTGGCTGCTGTCGACTGACCAGGGAGAGTTGGCCCGGAAATTGAGCCAGAGTCGAGGCCCGGAATGGGATATAGACTGGGGTAAAATTACCGGAGTGCCTCTACTTGATGCAGGCCAAAGGAAGGTCAGGTGGTTGATGGATGTGGGCACCGTAGCCAGGGGCGGCTGGCAGCTATATCAGTTGCATGCCCTCCCTCGGCTGTCCGCTGAAGGAACCACAGAGGCTCCTAGGCTGCATCATGACTGGGCACTAGTGGACAAGTCTGCCAAGAAGTTCGTGGAGTTGCCCGCCAAAGTGGCTGAGGATTGCGCAAAAGGACCCTGCCAGGTGAGCCTAGAGACCAAGCCGATGAATTCGGGGGTCTGTGGGATTCCCCAGTTGTACGGATATCAGATGGAGGCCTGTATGGCGTGTCCCACTGAGAGTCCCAACCTCTGGGTGAAGCCGGCACACAGGGGCCAACTTATGTACAGACAGCTGACTAACTTGACCCTGATGCGGGTCTGCTCGACTGACGGGAAAAGAGTCCAGGTTAATGAGCTAAGCTTTGAGGGAGTGCTGACAGTACCCCGAGGCTGTGAGGTGACCTTCCACGATGGGCAGGGCCAGGTGGCCATAGCGACTGAA
>JBBAMI010000056.1:0-1872 GCA_040402595.1 Aquiluna sp. | reverse complement strand
TTGGAGTCACCAACCTTGATGCTGTTACGACCGTAAGCCCACACAGCCTTGACACCAAACTTGGCTTCAATGATTGGCGCTAAATCTTGAAATAGGGCAGTCGCTAGATCAAGCCGGTGCGCAGTAGTCAGAATGGTTTGAGGGCCGACCTGCGTAGCGTGCTGCGTCAACCACCAGCCAAGCAACGCTTTGAGCGCTACGGTCTTTCCGTTTTGTCTGGCAACGGACACAAGTGAAACGTGGTTGAGGAACTGCCCTTGAGCATCGACGGCAAGCTGACCGTCAAGAACATGCCTCTGCCAGGGCATGAGCTCCACTCCGAGAATACGCTGAGCCCAATCCGCAACTTCGGGGCCGTAGCTGCCGGCTGCGTCCGTGATGATTGTTTCAATTCGCGGCAGGTCATGACCTTTCCCTTTCCGTTCAATCACTTTTCCTTGGGATAAAGAAAGAGATGGGCGCGGGGGCAACGTTCCACCTGAATCCAAAAAATTGTTGCGTGTTTTTGTTGGTTTGCGTTTTTGTGTGTGCGTTTTGCTTTGGTTGCCAGGCCGGGCAGCTTGACGTGCTCGACCTTTGGCTGCTTTGTAGTTGGCTCCGCGTCGTGCGTTGCATGGCTTGCATGAGGGAACCAAGTTGTCAGATGTGTCCGCGCCTCCACGGTCGTGCTCAATGAGGTGGTCTGCTTCGGTGGCCTGGCGTTTCTTGCACCAGTGGCACCGGGGTTTGTCTGCGAGTAGCTCCCTACGTGCTTTGAGGTAGGCAGCGTTTGATGTGCGCTTAGGCATGGGGGTTTTGCTGACGCGCTTCGCTTGTCCTAGCGCCCTCGCGTTGCTCGGTTGCTATCAGTCGCACATGGCAGAGGTAGCACAGTGGCCCGGCTTCGGTGAGTTGATCACCGTATTTGGTTGAGAGGTTTTGTTCACCGCACTCCCGGCAGGTTCCTATGTCGTTCACTGGTGTGTAGCTGCATTTGATTGTCATGCTGTCAGGCTAGTTAGGCACAGTGCCCCCGGGCTCCATCCCGACCGTTGGTTAAGCACGGTTCACACTCGCCACGCAATGGATCTGTTTGCATGGGCTGCCCTGCCCGTCTGATGGGCGAACTAGGGATGATGAGTCCTCGAGGATTTGCACCTGCATCAGGTCACGCGGCCTGAACGCACCAATGTGATTGGCGTACTTTAGTTTTTCCAAGCTGTTATTACAGCAGATGCCTCCTGCTTGGATAGTTCGTCAAACTTAACGACCTCACGATTCAGCACATTGCCTATCTCGCGCATTGTTTGGCTACCGGGCGTAAAGCCTCGGGTCTTGGCAAGCACTCGAATCATGCCGATTTGCTTTTCAGAGGCTTTGCCTGGGCCTGCCTTCATAGGCACCACATTGGTTTGTGGTTCGCCTGTGAATGGGTCGGGGATGGGTTCGCCATCTGGGTAGCGCGCTACTTCGGTGCGTGGCTCTTGGCGGGCTAACACTTCTTGTTTGCTGGCCATCTTGTTATCAATGCCGAAGCCCATCATGCCTAATGCTCGACCTAGGGCCGAGGTACTTGCGTTCATCTGCTCCGAATCGCGTGTGTATGGCGTTGTGCCCGGGAATGGTTCCCAGCAGTAGGCGATGGTGGGTAATTGGTCGTCTTTGTCTCGCCATACGGTGCAGCGAATCTCAATGTAAAGCTTGTCGTTTACTTCACGGAATGTGGGCTGTGTTTCCTGCACACGCAAATCGGGGTACTTCTCTAGCGCCATACGTAGGCGTGTTGGTACGTCAACGTAATTGTCAAGGTTGAAGCTCATGGTTTTTCCTCCAGTAGACACATCAGTTGATGCCACTCTTTGACTGGCATGACTGCCATCCACTCGCCCACGT
>JBBAMI010000055.1:0-1874 GCA_040402595.1 Aquiluna sp. | reverse complement strand
AGTACTGTAGCTTAGTAACCCTAGTTACACTGGTTTCGGTTTGCTTGTGTTCGATCGGGGCATCTGTGTCGCGTCGCCACGTGATTTAACTTCCAGTCACAGCGATCGAGTCGATATCTCAGTCGCTATCTTATAGCCATGCACCTACGATCTGGTAGAGTTACGGGGACTTCGTCGCCCACTGATTTCGCTGGCCAGCAGCCATCGGTAAGTCGTCCGTCGGCCACCGGTGAGCTTGGTGATTACCAGTCGGCGCGAGCCGTTTCTCCACACGATTCGCTCACAGATTTAGGTCTTGGACCACAAGAGAGGGCCCACCACGCACCAGGGGCAGACTTTGGACTCCTGTCCCCTGCGATCGGAGGTTGGTACGGTCCCCAGCAGGTTCCTGCTGGATGTGTACCGATCATGGTCAATCCTGTTTTTGCGCAATTCCCTCCTGGGCAACTGCCCGTAGCGACTTCTCCTTGGGGTCCTTACGGTTTGCCTGGGGTGGGCGTACAGCAATCAGCAGGGGCGTACTTACCTCCTTCTTTTAGTCACATCAATCCCAGTCTTCCAGGGCCTGGCTTCATGCCAGCAGGGTTGCCCGATGGTCCGAGGGTACGGACACAGCCAGTTTCGCCGAGGAACCTGGATGATGATGCGCGGTCGTCGACCAGCTCGGCCGTGGACCAGCTAGCAGAAATTGTTCGGCAACAACAGGAGCAGTTGGCACAGCAGTCGATACTGATGCAGCAACAGATGCAGCAGCAGCAATTGATGTTCCAACAGTTAATGGGTGCCGGGGGTACAGGGGTTCAGGTTCAGCGGTCACCTGTCGACGATCGACCGACAGCAGCGCTGCAGGAGCTGAAGCTCCAGACGACCTACGACAGTGCTGCAGCTGCATGCCCGAAGCTTAAGCGGCTAGAGCCGCGCGTGATCGTCCAGTGGGTTCGACAGGCGAAGAAGCACTTTCGCCGTTACACCATCGGTGATGCCCACATCCTGGAGCGCTTGTCCACAATCATCGTGGACAAAGCGGGCGATTGGTTGGACAACAAACTGCTCCTGCAGTCCACAGGAGCAGAACCGGAGTGGTTGTCCCTTGACGACTTCCTGGACAAGCTGCAAGAGGACCACCCTGAGCCGGTGGCCTCATTCACGGTATTGCAGGAGTTGATAAGTCCTAAGGTAAAGCAAGCAGGCAGGACCGTAGGCATTTATCACAGTGAGCTCGTGAAACTTTTCACAACTGAGCATCACTCTTTTGACCAGCGGTTTCAGGTAGGATACTTTGTGCTGGGGCTGGACATTGAAATCCAGCAACAGCTAATGCGTTCCTACCCTGCAACCCTTCGAGAGGCCTATACCGCAGCTGCAGCACTGGAAGCATCGATCAAGCCGGCAGCCGCACGGCGTGACTCCAAGTTCCAGGCTGAGGAGCAGAGGCAGCTCCATCGCCAGCTGAAAGAACTTCGAGACAGTAGAGTACAATTTGTGGACAGGTTCAAACATGTGGGCCAACGGCACGGGGGAGTTCCTACTAACCTTAATGCGCCTGCTCCTCAATCCTCCCCTGCAGCAGTACCACCAGCATCATCCTCTGGGAACCCGGGTGCATCTCGAGACTCCCGTCCCCGAAACGTACCTTACCCGCGGCGTGACAAGGGCCAGCCTGCGGTCCATTCGATCTTCCTCACTGAGGCAGGGGACTCCTTGGTGTTGGACGGCGACGGTTTGCCGGTAAGCGGGGACTCCTACTTAATTGATGAGGAGGCTATGGCAGAGATGCGAGTCTCCCTCAAGGAGGAGCCGCATGTTAGCTGGAAAGGGCTGCGATCAAGTGGACAGTAGAAGGGAAGCTACTGGAGTAATGCCATTGTTTAGGG
>JBBAMI010000054.1:0-1945 GCA_040402595.1 Aquiluna sp. | reverse complement strand
CCTCCGGAGAGCTCGTGAGGGTAGCGGTTTCGATATGACCTTGGTAGCTCAACCGAGTCCAGTAGGTCTTCGACCATGTTATTTAGGGCATCGCCCTCGGCTCTGCCCGCAAGTAGTAGCGGCTCGCCGATGCTCTCTCCGATTGGAAGGCGAGGGTTTAGTGAGCTTCCTGGGTCTTGGAAGACAATGCCGGTGTGTTGGCGAAGGCTTCTCAGCTTCTTCTGGTCAGCTCCCCCGATTTCCTCTCCAACGAGCTTGATTGAGCCCTCAGAGATAGGCAGAAGGCCAATGGCAGCCCTTCCAACCGTGGTCTTGCCGGAGCCTGACTCTCCCACCAGTCCCAGAATCTCTCCCGGATAGATCTCGAAGGAGATGTTTTTGGCGGCGGTGAAGGCAGGTACACGTCCACGCTTTGGATAGGTAACGGAAACGTTGCTTAGTGCCAGCACCGGCTGCTTTGCGCCATCGGTAGTTAGCTCACGCTTTGCTGCCTTACCGAGCTTAGGAACGGCTGCCAGCAAGGACTGGGTGTAGGGGTGCTGAGGTCGATTGAAGATCTGGTCGGCTGAGCCTTGCTCAACTGTGTAGCCATCCTTCATCACCAGGATACGGTCGGCCAAATCTGCCACCACGCCCATATCGTGAGTAATCAGGACAACCGCTGAGTTGAGCTTGTCCTTCAGATTCCTCATCAGATCCAAGATCTCAGCCTGAACTGTCACATCGAGGGCAGTGGTGGGCTCATCAGCAATCAGCAGTCCTGGATCACAGGAAAGAGACTGCGCAATCATGGCTCTTTGTCTCTGACCACCGGATAGCTGGTGGGGGTATTTGTTAAAGCTCTTCTCTGGCTCTGGAATCTCCACCAGCGTCAGAAGCTCAATGGCCTTTTCTCTAGCCTGCTTCTTACTCATTGGAAGGTGAGTCTGCAGAGCCTCAACGATTTGGAAACCAATTGTGTAGACAGGGTTCAGGGCAGTCATTGGCTCCTGGAAGATGTAGGCAACTTCTTTGCCACGGAACTTCCTGACCTGGTTTTCAGGCACTCCGATCATCTCTTGGCCACGGACCTTCACTGATCCCGTGACCCGGGCATTGGACGCAAGCAGTGACATTAGGCCCATCTGGGACGAAGACTTACCCGATCCAGACTCACCGACGATGGCAAGCACCTCACCGGCAGCCACCTCATAGTTCATGTCGATGGCTGCTGGATACCAGACACCATCCACCCAGAACTCAACGTTGTAATCAGATACCTTCAGCACGGGTTCATTAGCCATTTATTCGCTCCTTACGTGCAAAAATCACAGGGTGAAAAGACCTACGTCCAGCTATGTGATTGCCATCTTCGCAATCATCATGGCCAGCCTCGCCCTTGTTCAAACTCTTTTCTTCTCGGAAGCCGAGGCGGGCAGAAGAGGCGCAGCAATTGTTCTTCTGGCTCTCGGACTGGTCTTCGCCTACTACGTCATCCCCTACCTGGACCTGCGCGAGGACAAGCTGGTGATTGTAAATCCAATTTTCAGACATGACATTGGTCTTGGCGCCATCGAATACGTTGACACCCGCTACGCGCTGAATGTGGGCGGAGAGTTTGGAAAAGTTTCCGCTTGGGCGGCTCCCGCTCCAGGAAGACTTAGACACCGAACCCACTCGAGCGAAGACTTTCGAACCCTCAATCTCAAAGAAGGCGCGAACGTAAGGCCGAGCGATTTGCCCAGCACCATCTCCGGTTCTTACGCTCTGCTGATCAAGCGCGCGCTCGAGAAGCCCCAGACTAACTCTTCCTATGCCAAAAGAATCAACACTCTGGGTGTTGGACTGATTCTGCTGCCAGCTCTGACTGTTATCTTTACGCAACTGACTTAGCCTTTGCTGCTTTGGCGATTTCTCTGTCCTTCTTGGTGATCTTGCGCTTCTGACGAGGATCGAAGGCATCTCT
>JBBAMI010000053.1:0-2062 GCA_040402595.1 Aquiluna sp. | reverse complement strand
TCAATCTTATGTTGACACATCTCAAATCTCCGTCGCCATCTTCCGCTGAGGTAACACCATGAAAATCATCTACCAAAACTCAGAAGGCGGCGTCAGCGTCATTCATCCCACGGGTGAGTTGAGCATCGAAGAAGTTGCCGCTAAGGATGTTCCCGAAGGTGTCGCCTACGAAATCGTGGAAGACGACGCCATCCCATCCGACCGCTACTTCCGTAATGCGTGGGTAGCCAACGGCGCAGCAGTGGAAGTTGATCTGGATCAAGCCAAGACCATCGGCCACGACATCCGCCGCCAGCAACGCGCTGAGGAGTTCAAGCCATACGACGAAGTGATCATGAAGCAGATCCCTGGCGCTGATGCAACAGCCGCAGAGGAAGCTCGCCAGCAGATCCGGTTCAAGTACGCACTGATCCAAGACGCGATTGAAGTTGCGTCAACCCCCGAAGAAATCAAAGCCGCCCTGGAGGTGACCCCATGACCTTAAGACTCGCAGGAAGCACCTCGGGCTATACCGAGATCGACGCTCCGGCGGTAGCTGGCTCCAACACGCTGGTGCTGCCGACGGGGAATGGAAGCAGTGGGCAGGTATTGACGACCAATGGCTCTGGTGTGCTGAGCTTCGCGCAAGGCGGCAGGATTTTGCAGGTGGTGCAAACTGATTATCAAAGCGAAACCAGCTTGACATCAACAACCTATACAGAGATTACAGGACTTGCTACCAGCATCAGCCTCGCAAGTTCATCTAATAAAGTCCTGTTTTGCGGCAACTTACAGGTTGGTCATCACGCTTCAACCGGAGCTGTTTTTAGGATTAAACGCGATTCCACGGTTTTAAGCCGAGACCCGTTCAAGTGGTTTTATGTTGCTAACAATGATGGTGGCGGCACTGTTTCCTGGATGTTTCTAGATACTCCTGCTGTTTCATCTCCAACATACAAAGTTGAGTGGAAATCAGATGTTGCTAGCTATACTGTTTACTTAAATCGCACTCACGTAAATACAACCAACGAAAAAGGAGCTTCGCAAATCATCCTGATGGAGGTAGCGGCATGAAACTAAATCACGAGGCTATTCGCAAGGCGTATCCGCAAGCTGTTTACATCGCGGATGGCACTGGAGCCTTCGACGCCGCTGGCAATCAAGTTCAGCTCGATCAAGCCAAGGTCGATGCAGCAGCAGTCATCGTTGCCCAAGAGCAAGCAATCGAACAAGTCCGTCGCAAACGAGCCGCCGCCTACGCCGCCGAAGCCGACCCGTTGTTCTTCAAGGCGCAACGTGGTGAGGCCACCATCGAGGAGTGGGAGGCCAAGGTCGCTGAGATCCGCACCCGCTATCCCTACCCCGCCCTGGAGGTGACCCCATGAGTACGATCAAAGTCTCAAACCTTCAAAACGCCTCAGCGGCCTCACCAGCCATCGTGCTGAACAGCGATGGCACGGTCGGTGGTGCTGCACTGGCAAGTGCCACGGAGATGTTCGGCACCCGCACCACTGGCACCGTCACCAGCGGCACCACCAGCCTCGCGGTTGCATCAGCGACTGGCATCACCGCCGGCATGTTTGTAGTGGGTGAAGGCATTGCGCCCGGCACCACGGTCAGCAGCATCGTCAGCACCACGGTCACGCTAAGCGCCAATGCCAACACCACGCTGAGCAGCGATCCGGTCACCTTTTACGCCAACAACAAACTGGTCAGCCCCGGCGTTGTCGGTTCGATGTTGTGCCGTGCATGGTGCAATTTCGATGGCACTGCATCAGTGGCGGGCAACTACATCCGCGCCAGCTACAACGTCAGCAGCATTACGGATAACGGTACAGGCGACTATACGGTGAACTTCACGACGGCGATGGCGGATGCGAATTATTCTGCAGTGGCACTTCAAGGCTTCGGTGATTCAAGCGCTAACTGGACAGTGCCAATAGGACCTTTTGCTGCTCCTACTACGTCTGCCTATAGATTCAAAAGTCTTGGTTTTAATAGCACTATTTATGACACGCCGTACATCTGCGTCGCCATCTTCCGCTGAGGTAACCCCATGAAAATCATCTACCAAAACGAATCC
>JBBAMI010000052.1:0-2116 GCA_040402595.1 Aquiluna sp. | reverse complement strand
GCTTTGGTTCTTAGTGACATGCTCATGCCATCCTAGGTCGAGCTTAGAAAAACCTTGGTTCTTTAAGCTAGCCTGAGACAACTTCTCACCAACTACTCAGTCAATCGAGGGAGCAATCTTGGACAGCGCACTATTGCTCGCATTTGCCGTCACATTGGGTGCCGGTCTAGCTACGGGTATTGGTTCAGCAATAGCTTTCTTTGCCAAGACAACCAACAAGAGCTTTTTTGCCCTCTCCATTGGCTTCTCAGCCGGGGTGATGATCTACCTGAGCTTTGTGGAGATTCTTCCTAAGGCCACCAGTTATCTATCTGAATACTTCTCCGAGGTGCAGGCCGCCGCTTACGCGGCAGCGGCTTTGATCGCCGGTCTAATCCTGATGGCTGTTATCGACTCTCTGGTTCCGAGCGGTGCAAATCCGCATGAGAACACTCAGGTGGAGCTGATGGGGCAAAAGCCTGAGAGCCAGGCTCAAAACAAAGCACTGCTAAGGATGGGGGTGTTTGTAGCTCTTGCTATTGCCATACACAATTTTCCAGAAGGGCTTGCCACGTTCCTTTTGGTCTTAGACGATCCAGAAATTGGAATAGCGCTCGCGATCGCCGTGGCGATGCACAACATTCCCGAAGGTATTGCTGTGAGCGTTCCTGTCTACTACGCAACCGGAAGCAAGCTGAAAGCCTTTCGGCTGAGCTTTCTATCTGGTTTGGCTGAACCTGCCGGAGCGGTAATTGGGTATTTGATTTTGGCCCAATTCTTGAACCACCTTGTCCTAGGAATCATCTTCGCCATGGTTGCCGGAGTGATGATATTCCTTGCAATCGACACCCTGCTCCCAACCGCCAGAAACTCAGCTCGGGGACACCTGACCGTCTATGGGGTAATCGCAGGCATGGCAGTAATGGCAGCCAGCTTGGTGCTGCTGCGAGTATGAAAAAACCCCATCACTTCTGATGGGGCTATTTCATAAGTGCAGAACTTACTTCAGGGTCACCTTGCCACCAGCAGCCTCGATTTTGGCCTTGGCGTCGTTAGCAACATCCTTCTTTGCACCCTCAAGCAGAGTTGAAGGAGCACCATCAACGAGAGCCTTTGCCTCACCCAGTCCTAGACCGGTGACAGCGCGAACCTCCTTGATGACCTGGATCTTCTGGTCACCTGCAGACTCGAGAACGATGTCAAATGAATCCTTCTCTTCTGCAGCTTCTGCAGCAGCGCCGCCAGCGGCACCACCTGCAGCAGCAACTGCAACTGGTGCAGCGGCTGTTACATCAAACTCTTCCTCGAACTTCTTAACGAAGTCAGAAAGCTCAATCAGGGTCAGCTCCTTGAAAGCATCAATCAGCTGGTCGGCAGTCATCTTTGCCATTTGTTTATCTCCTATTTGTTATTACGTCTTTAGTTGGACTCTTGCTTTTGACGCAGCGCGTCGACCAAACGAACGGCCTTGGAAGGCAGTGCGTTGAAGGTGTAGGCAGCCTTGAACAACGTCGCCTTCAAAGCACCAGCGGTCTTCGCTAGTAGTACTTCTCGGGTGTCGAGGTCCGCAAGCTTCTTAACATCTGCTTCCGAGATTGCAGCGCCGTCCATGTAGCCGGCCTTCATCACCAGAAGCGGTTGTGCCTTTGCGAATTCCTTTAGAGCCTTAGCAGCATTGACGATGTCGCCGTGGACAAATGTCACAGCTGTTGGACCAGCTAGTGAATCATCGAGCCCATTGACGCCAGCTTCTTTCGCGGCAATTTTCAAAAGGGTGTTTTTTGCAACGACATAGGTTGCGTCATTAGCCATTGAGCGACGAAGACTCTTCAGCTCCGTCACGGTGAGTCCGCGGTATTCAGTCAGATAGATTGCGTTCGAGCCAGCAAATAGCTGCTTTAGCTCGGCAACCGTCTCCTTCTTTTCTGCCATGGCACTCCTTTTATTTGTGCCGGCGAAGGAAAACAAAAATGCCCTAGCGCAAGAGGGCACTGGAGCAAAAGGCTCTAATACTCACCTGCGCGGGTCTTCACTTTCGTGAACCTTCGTAAGTCGCGGAAAAACTAAGGGATTCTTAGATTTACCTTGACCTAAACCGGCGGTCTTTGGCTCCCTGTAGCTTATTTGGTCGGTGTCT
>JBBAMI010000051.1:0-2139 GCA_040402595.1 Aquiluna sp. | reverse complement strand
CCCCACAGACCAACCTGCTGCAGTAGGGCTCGCCTAATAAGACGTCCACACTGTATTGCTTGTCCCAAGGGTGGGGCATTGTGAACTCAATGTCACGGAGATGCTCGAATGGTTTCAAACTGAAGGTGACAGGTTCAGGATTCTCGTCAATTTCGTCGGCCTTGTAGCACTCAACAGGGAATTTCAGTTGATCTCCCCCAGTGCTTGGCCCAAGTTTCAAAAAGTACTTGTGGGTGAGGTCAATTCCTGGCAGGTCAGTGTCACCGATTCCGATGACTCGATTGTCAGACTCAGGGACAGGTTGTGCTTTCAGGTTCACTGCCTCGATCACTCGAGGGTGGACTAGGGATACCTGTGATCCACTGTCCATCATCGCGGTAACCGTGACGAAGTGAACTCCTTCCTTCATCTCATCCATTGGGATCCCCTTGCTTGATGCAGAGTAAACTCTACATCTCAAAATGTTGGGGATGGGTCGGCCATGAAGGGGGTTCCTAAGACCTGCATACCCTATGGTCTTAACTTTCTTGGCTCCACTGCTTTGACCCTTTGCCTTTTTCCCTGAGGTCGAAGGACCAGTTTTGTTTTCTGTCCTCTCGACATGGAGGAGATTGGAGTGTTTTCCAGTGCATTTTTTGCACTGGAAGTATTCTGCGCTCCTACAGTCCTCAGTCTTGTGCTGGTTAAAGCAGTAGCGGCACAAGTTAAGCCTTTTGATTTCTGCAGAGAGCTTCTGGGGTCCCATTTCCTTAGCCTTATCGCACTGGCGGACAATGTGCCCAATCTTCTTACAGAGATGACACTCTGACTTTGAGTAATCCCTGCCTTTGGTCTTTTTCCCAGATTGGTTCCCAGCTGACTTTGGCCCTGAGTTTTGACCCTTGGCCTTAGTCGCGAATAACTTAAAGTCTGCTTCCTTCTCGTGCTCCTTGGGCTTTGAGGATGCCTTCTTTTTCGGCTTGGACTCCGATCCGCCAGATTTGTGAAACGCAGTCGTAGCCTGTCGGACCTGCATATCGACAAAGATTATGTCAATAAGGTCTTGCACAGTAACGAGATGCCCCAACGGACTGCCAGGAGATTGTCGGGAGATGGTGAGGGTGGCAAACTTTCCTTGACATTTGTCATTTAGGAATGGTAGAACCTTATTTATGAATAGGCTTCTTCCGAGGGAATCGTCAGAAAGGTTCAAGGTCTTGAATCCGTTCATGACGACCGTCAGCTCGAGGTAGAACTTTCTAGTGCTCTCGTAGGTGGTCCCTTGCTTGGGGAGCTTATCCAGCTTGGACATCAACCGGTTCAGATGGAGTTCTGATCGGTGGTAAACCTTGTCCAAGAGCTCGAGGGCCGTGTGATAGGATTCATCCAAGTTGGGCAAGCTTGAGACCAAGGTATAGGGTTCCGATTTTAAACATCTCTTCAGTTCAATGAACTTGAGATAGTCTGTGTAGCCCTTTTCCGTTAGAACTCTGTCGGCCATTTCGAACGCGGCTCGAAAAGCGGGATATGCAAACACGTCCCTGCCGTCAAACACTCCTACATGGTCAACTGTTTTGTAGGAGATTGTGAGAGTTCTAGCGAAAAACATCTCCAACTGTTCCTGCTCGGTTCGCTTTTTTGGTTCGTTCTTGTCTTCACCCGTGAAAACACGGGTGATAGGAAGGTTGCTTTTCACAGGTGTGAAAGTGCTAAGAGGATCTGAGGTAGTACCTAAGGGCACAGTGGTTGAGAGTGGGCTGACTTGGGTACGGGAAGGTTGAGGAGGTTCGAGAGAGCCAAAAATGTCGATTATTCTCCTTTCTAGTAACCTAATTTCTTCGGGGTATTGCTCGATTTGCTCCTCTGCAGTCTTCAACTGCTGGTCTGTCAGTCCAGGGCAATCTAGCAATTCCCCGGTTAGTTTTTCGTGCTCAGCTACCCTCTCTTTGACATTGCGGTAGTAGTCAAAGAGTCTTTTCTTAGTGGTTAAGGGGATATCATCTCCACTGAGGGGACCCTCCTCTGAGGATAGTGAGTCTAGTTCTTCGCTGAGGTTTTTGAGTTGAATGGAGAGGGATCTAAAGCAGTGACCCTTCTTAATAGCCAGAGCCTTTGCTCTAGCCGTGCCAGATGCTGTCGATGTCATTGTAGGATTCCTTG
>JBBAMI010000050.1:0-2160 GCA_040402595.1 Aquiluna sp. | reverse complement strand
GAGTAGTTTTTTGGAATCATCAGAACCAGTGCAATTGCTGTAATAACACCGAAGACGCCGAAGAAAAACGGAAAGCCGATAGAAATTGCGAATAGGAAACCACCGAGCGGAGTTCCAATAAATTCACCCAGTGTTACAGATGTCACCTGCAACCGAGCATTTCCTTTTTCAAGCTGGTTTACCTCCAGCACCTCTGGAAGCATTGACTGCATGGTTGTGTCATACATAACCTCGCCAACGCCAAAGAGAAAAGTTGTCAAAAGAAGTAGCGGAAGGGTTATGAAATCTAATCCAACAGAGACTGACAGCAAAATCATCGCTGTGAGGCGGATGGAGTTGGCGATGGCCAGCATAAGTCTTCGGTGGATTCGGTCAACCAGACCGCCAATTGGAATAGCAAACAGCAGCCAGGGAACCATGGTCAGCGCGGCGATGGTGGAAATCCAGAACGGATCTCGGGTCAGGGTTGTCGCTAGTAGGGGACCGGCTGATTTGAGAAGACCATCGACAACATTGCTGGCTGCACTTGAAGACCAGAGCCTATTGAAAGCAGGGCTGAACTGACTGGCTTTGTTCTTTTCTATTTTTTGTTTCCGCATCTTTGTAGTGAGTTCTAGCCTAGCTTTTAGAAAGCAGGGAAAAAGAAAACCGGGTGGTTTCCCACCCGGTCTCTAAAGCTTCTTCGGCTAGTGCTTACCGCCGCAGTTGCAAGTGTCTTTTCCGCAGTTGCAGTCCATGTTCCCTCCTTAGAAGTCCCAGTCCTCGTCCTTGGTGGATTCGTGCTTGCCAATGACGTATGAGGAACCGCTACCGGAGAAGAAGTCGTGGTTCTCATCGCTGGCAGGGCTTAGCGCCGAGAGAATCGCAGGGGAGACATCGCAGTCATCCTTCGGGAACAGCGGGTCAAAGCCTAGGTTCATCAGGGCCTTGTTGCCGTTGTAGTGGAGGAACTGCTTCACATCGTGAGTCAGTCCAATCTCGTCATATAGATCGGCTGTGTACTTCACTTCATTCTCGTAGAGCTCCAGCAGCAGGTCGTAGGTGTAGCTCTTCAGATCTGCTTTGCGCTCAGTCGATGATTCGTTGTAACCAAGCTGGAACTTGTATCCGATGTAGTAGCCGTGGATGGCCTCATCGCGGATAATCAGACGAATCAGATCAGCCGTGTTGGTTAGCTTCGCTCTCGATGACCAGTACATCGGCAGGTAGAACCCTGAGTAGAAAAGGAAGGACTCAAGCAGAGTTGAGGCAACCTTTCTCTTTAGCGGGTCATCACCGTTGTAGTAGCCAAGAACAATCTCTGCTTTCTTCTGCAGATATGGGTTGTCCTCTGACCAGCGGAAAGCTTCTTCAATGTCGCTAGTTGAGCAGAGCGTTGAGAAGACCGATGAATAGCTCTTGGCGTGGACGGACTCCATGAAGGCAATGTTGGTGATAACTGCCTCTTCGTGCTGAGTCCGAGCATCTGGAACCAGGCTCATCGCACCAACAGTTCCCTGAATGGTGTCGAGCATGGTGAGGCCAGTAAAGACATGCATGGTTAGCTTCTGCTCGTGCGGTCTGAGGGTTCCCCAGGACTGAACGTCGTTTGATAGGGGCACCTTCTCAGGCAGCCAGAAGTTCTGAGTCAGTCTGTTCCACACGTCCAGATCTACTGGGTCCTCAATCTTGTTCCAGTTGATGGGACGGGTAATTAGCTTTGTCTTTTCCATGATTTCCTCTTTAGAGCATGCAGCTTACGCAGTTTTCGACCTCGGTGCCCTCCAGGGCAGCTTGGCGAATTCTGATGTAGTAAATGGTCTTGATGCCCTTGCGCCAGGCATAGATCTGAGACCTGTTGACATCGCGGGTGGTGGCTGTGTCCTTGAAGAACAGAGTTAGCGACAATCCCTGGTCGACGTGCTGGGTGGCAACGGCGTAGGTGTCGATGATCTTCTCAGGGCCAATCTCGTAGGCATCCTCGTAGTACTCCCAAGTGTCTTCCGAAAGGAATGGAGCTGGGTAGTAAACGCGACCCAGTTTTCCTTCTTTTCTAACCTCGATGCGGGATGCAATCGGGTGGATAGAAGAGGTTGAGTTGTTGATGTAGCTGATTGAGCCGGTTGGTGGAACGGCCTGCAGGTTCTGGTTGTAGATACCGTGCTTCATCACTGACTCTTT
>JBBAMI010000049.1:0-2217 GCA_040402595.1 Aquiluna sp. | reverse complement strand
TTTATCTTCCTCACCGTGGCACTTGTCTTCTTCAGCACGTCAACATGGGTGCTTGCGACATCGACGAAGTAGAAGGGGCTTTCGCTGAGGGCATGAAGCAACTGTGCGAGCTTCATCCCCGCACAGGCGTTGGCGATACGGGCGAATACCTTTCCCCCTCCATTGACAAGCAAGTGGGGCTTGGCATGCTTGGTCTTGCCAATTTCCTTGCCCTCCATGACATTTCCTACAAAGACTTCGGGAAGGCCTTGGAAGCCCTGAGCGATGATGACCCGCATCCGTGGTGTCATTATTGGTGCGAGAAACCTGCTGGCAGGGCTGCAGCGGCCATTCGCAATGGCATCGAAGCGGCGGCAAAGATTGCTCGTGAGCATGGTATGTATCGCGCCTTTTGCATCGCTCCCACTGCCTCTTGCTCCTACCGCTATCTCGACAAAGCGGGCTTTACTACTGCCCCTGAAATTGCCCCTCCCATTGGACGCCTTGTTGATCGGGATTCTGGCACTTTTGGCGTGGAGAGCTTTGACTATGGGGAAGTGGAAATCGCTGCAGAAGTGGGCTGGGACACCTACGTTGTTGTCGTGAATGAACTCGTACGCATGTACCAATCCACCGACCTCTTTCACGGTTATTCCATGAACGTCTGGGGAGACCTGGTTACTTACGATCGAAAGTTCCTTTCCGATTGGCTAGAATCTCCTCAGACAAGCATGTACTATTCTTTGCAGGTCATGCCTGAAATGCAAAGAAAAGATGATGCTTACGCTGCTCTAGATGACGATTTCAGGAGTATGTTTGGGCTCGACGACAGCGAGCCTATAGGGGAAGCTGTCTCTTGCAATATGGATGCAGGTTTTTGCTCCAGTTGCGCCGAATGATTTCCTTCCCATGGTTCTTCTGTGAGGGGGATTTTCTCCCCCTTTTTCATTCTTTTTCCATCGCTTTCTTGAATAATGGTCGCCGCTCAACAAAGTCCCTATTTGAATGTTCTTGCCAAAAAGCGTGCATGGACGCCCGTGCAAGTGGCAAAAGGACAAGTGACAGAGGGTGCCGAAAGCACTTTGTTCAAAGCTTTAGCGCTGCGGCATCTTGAAATTCCCGTGAAGGAGCTTCTTGAGGAAGGCATGAAGCGTGAACTGCCGTCCACTCATGGCCTTATTGAGACTCTTCGCTCTAACCAGGATGATGAAGACCGCCATTTGGAGGCTTTGAATTACGTGGCCGATGCCCATGGCACTGATACAAAGGCAGAGCTTGAAGTGATGAACATCTTGAAAGCTTGGAATGAGCACCCTGCCCACCCTATTCTCAAGGCAGGCATTATGGAGCGTTCTGTCTTCTTTGTGGCGCTTCCGTTTTTTAGGCAGACGGGCGACGTGGGCATGCGCACCGTCTCGCAAGACATCAGTAGAGACGAAAGGGTTCACACGGTAGTGAATGCCATGGTCAGCAAAGAACTTGGAGAGAAAGAAAGTCAAAGCCTAGACAAACTTCGCGCAGCTACTGTCGCTTGGCTTTTTGATGATCTTGCCGTTTCGTCCAATCAATGGCTAAATAAAGACTTCTGGCTGCGTCAATCGCAGAGCCTATTCTGGACCGGCAAAGCCCCTGAAATGGCCGCCACTCGCAGCAGTCGATGCCCTGCTTTTTTCGAAAGTCCGAATACATCACTGCCTAACTACTCTAGGTAGAAATACTTACGACCTGTCTCGACGAGGTTTGTGCTATAGTTCCAAACGACGGAGGGCAGGCCTCTGTACGTCACTGGAATTCCCTCAAGGATTCTGGATGACCCTCACGCTTGCTCCATCGTCCATCTCAAGGTGCCATTTGCTGGTTTCCGTAGCCTTGGGTGGTATAAAGGGAAATCAGCCGTCGCCCATCACGGACGAGGGGGTTGCGCTTGTTAGCCTCATTGACAAGCCCTGCGGGGATAGGACCCGCTTATTCCCTCCATCGCTCTGTCGATGGAGAGCAGCCAAGCCTTCTAACGCTTGGTTTGCGTTCGAAGTCCTGCCTCGGCAGGCCAGGGGAGTTGATCGCCTCCTGCAGCGCCCCTAAGCCTCTCAACGATGCTCAAACCTGGGGCTTTTGGCTCTTTAGTGTTGGCTTACACGTCAGGCAGATAGCCTGGAATGCCAGGTTCGATTCCTGGAGGAGCCCTTCGTCTTTTGCTACATTGGAGGCCCCGCTTTTCCTGCATTGGCTCGGTTTCGC
>JBBAMI010000048.1:0-2666 GCA_040402595.1 Aquiluna sp. | reverse complement strand
ACCTGCACCCCATCCTCCCACATCGCCGCCCGAATCTTCTTGTTCGGAGTGAAGCCGCCCACGAAGGACTGGATGTTGTAGGCAAAGCCAAAGCACCGCTCGTTGGTCGGCGTGTTCGGCAGGGTGATGGTCTTGCTGAACGACCCCCTGCGCTTGGTTACGTCCTCAATGTCGCTGATGCTGTAGGTGATGGCCACGTCCGTGCCGCCCATGGTGTCCAAGACATACGGAACCTCGACATTGCTGTCGTTGAGTGGATACGCAATCAGGGTGACGCTCATAGGATGTTGTTCTTGTATGCGACTGCAATCTCAATCTGCAACTGCTGGAGCTGGTCGTTTCGTCTGGTTACAAACTGGTAACTATTGGCGTTGACCACCGCTTCCACAAGTTGGCCGTCCAATTCGAGCCATACCTGCCCGCTTCGGACAAGTTCGATGAGCCAATCGGATTCTGCATCGGTCAGCCAATCGGAGTTGAGTGCATAGACGTAGTCAAATGACCCTGCCCACACTTTGTCATAGGTGAGGGTAGCATAAACGTCCGTATTGTACCCGAAGGTATCTCGCTCAACGTTCGCTCGCTTGCGGTTCTTGAGGGTAAAGGTGTACGAATCTATCCCGCCGTATTTGTTGATGAAGTGGACGGGTATGGAGTTAAATCGCTGGCATGGGCCGATAACGTAACGCTGGCGAATAGTTAAATTACTGGGATTAGCAAGGGAATAAAAATAAACGTCATAAAATCCTCCCTCCGCACTTGGAAAATTAACCGAACCAGCTTGACCATCCGAACACTGTCCTGACGTAAGCGCTTTAAGGTTCATTGGGCCAACACCAAAGCGAACAATGTTGGAACCCGAAAGACCTGTTGGAGTAACCTCAAACTGCCGAGAAAATCCCGAAGCCCCTGCCTGCCAATACTGAATGTATGCTTTTCCCACTGCACCTCCAAATTGTCCAATAGCAAGCCATCCATAGTTGTCACTATACACCGTGCGAGTTGTCGGCGTAGTTAGTATTCGGGTTATATTGTTGGCAATCGTTCCACTTGGAAAGTACACACCACCACTCCAATCCGCCAATTCCAACTGCTCCAAATTTCCTGCAAAGGCGATATTCCCCGTGACGTTGGTGGTCGTTCCTGTCTGCACTACAGGCGTACTGCCGTACTCTTCCATGAAGGTCAGCCTGTACCCCGAATAAAACCCCGCATGGTCGGCGAAGCCCGTCTGCGTCAGCGTTGGTACTTGCGGTGCGATAAGCGTTTCCACGACCCTGCTCACGTCAAAGAAACCGTAGTTAGTCGTCGGCAGTTTGTCGCACTTGAGCCGTGCCAGCGTGGTCGTTCCTGCTGCGTCTTTGACATCGCAGACGTAGCGGTAATTCGTGCCACTGGTAAGCGAGCCGCTGACCTTGTAGAGCATTTTGTTGTACACAGGGGTTGCTGCTTGGGGCGAGCCTGAAAGGACGGATATTGCCATGGGTTATCGGGAGGTTGAAAGGCTGACCTGCTTGCCCAACACCTCGGAAATCGTGTTGACCAGCACGTCAATTTGTTCGGGGGTAAGGGCGTTGGACATGAACTTGGTGGCGTACAAACCACGCCTGCGGACAAAGTATGCAATGCTGCGAGCGTCTGCAAGTTTCTGCTCGTCAACCGTCCGCATGGCCTTCTTCTCACGGGAATAGGTAGGCGTAACCAAAATCCCTTTGTCGGTAATCCAATCCGCAATGGCTTGGGTCATCGGGCCAACTTGGTCGCTTTTGCCTCCGCCCTTCTTCTTGAATGAAAATGGCGAGTTTGGGGAGCGTGTTGAACTAACTGTCCCACGCACACCTTGGTCAACAAACTTCCAATAGGGGTTGGCTAACAGGTTGACTGCAATCTTTTCGGCGGTCAATGGAATAGGGTCAAAATCAAGGCTTTGCGATAGCGTTTCGGTGGCGTTTACGCTTGTACCATCCTCTCGGCCCGTGAGCAAGTTTTTCTTTGCAAGGGTGATGATGTTCTTTACCCAATCAATCAGCACCTGTTGCCTTGGGTCAACGCCTCCACCTTTCGGGCCAACTGTTACACCAATCGCTTGCAGGTCTGCGATGTTGACCTCCTTGAGGCTACCGCTTCCGAACTTGGCGAGTACTTTGGTTTCCATGCTGGTAAATGTAACCAGCCACCCAAAGTGTCCTACCTACGCCTCATACGCTCCGCCTCTTGGCGTTCGGCCTCCAAGATATCGTGTATCAGCATGGCGTAGTTCAGGAACTCCACCGCTTTCATCGCAAAGATGGCATCGAATTTCAGCACGTCCTTGTTGGCCATCCGCCACACCACCATCAGCCAACCGTACCCAGCGAGGGGATTCGTTACAGGCCCTGCGCCGTCATCGTCAGGTGCTTGGAATAGTCGCTCAAAATTTTCAAGTAGCTTTCGGAACTTAGCAAAAAAAAACTAACGACCCCCCAAACATCGCCAATCTTGGCGTTGGCTTTGAGCAGTTCGGCCCTATCAGCATGGCCTGCCCCATCGTACTTCTTCGGGAACCATCCCATGAACCCCGCTTCCCTGCACAGCGTTGCCATGATGCGGTGTAGGTTCTGCACCAGTTGGCGCTCGTCCGTTGTGTTCATGTCCATCAGGTCAATCAACTGCCCTGCCGTGAGTTC
>JBBAMI010000047.1:312-2704 GCA_040402595.1 Aquiluna sp. | reverse complement strand
GCGCCGTTCCTTGACCCCGTTCATTGAGCCACGTCATTCACGCGTTTTGCGCAACTGGGATCGGGATGGACCACCTGAACTCGGGATACCTGCAACTGGGGCTGATCGCCCTGGCCTTTGGCGGGCTTCAGATCTGGTGGATCAGCAGCACCCTTCGCCGGCGGGACCTGGCACGACCGATGAACGAAGGCGAGTTCAGACGGTCACTGGAGCGGATCTGGGCGAAGCGGACCTAATACTTGAAATCATTGGCGGGTCAACTCACCCCAGAGCGCTCATGATCGCGAAGATCGTTGATTACGCTTTAGAAGAAGTGGAATACCAGACAATGCAACGATAAGCGTGAGGACACCCAGTACTGGCGAATAGAAGGGTTGAAGATTGATAACACCAAAATTCCCCGTATGCACCTTGAGCAACCATGGCAACTCAACATTGAAATTGATCAGACTGCCGTAAAGAGCACCAGACATGGAGACGACGATGATTGGAGCGACAGCAACTGGAACGACAATGCGATGAATTTTCCGTGATTGACGATGCATTGACATGTTATTGGCGCTGAATAGCATCGTGAAGCGCCCTTTCACTGGCACATGGCATCCACATATCACCCATCTGGAATGCTCCCTTACACTTGAGTTCAGCGGCGCGTTTCTCTGCCTCTGCTTTTGTGTCGTACATCCCCTTCATATGAGCGGTTGCAGGAGATGCCGAGAACACTCCGAAAACAAGGAGGGGAGCAAGCATCGCACCAAATCGCATGGACAAGGAAGCAAGTGTGGTCTGCGGTCGCCCCAAGAACTTATTTTTCATTTTTGATCGCCTTCTCATAGGCATTGAAATCTTTGCATGGCATCCACTGGTCTCCCATCTGAAAGACCCCACTGCACTTGAGATACTTTGCCCTCTGTAGAGCAGCAGACTTTGAGGGGAACATATCGCCCTCCTGCGCCTGAGCGGGAGATGCGGCAAGACCAGCGAAAAACTGAAGTGGCAACAGTGACAGCGAGAAGATGAATCGATTCATGGCAGAACTGCAAGAGGATGACAGACAAAGCGATCTCTTAGCGCCCGAACAAGGCATCATACTGATAATACTCAGGTTTATTCAAACCATCAAACTGAAGCCAACTGCGAATCTGCAAGATTTCCTGACCCTGACCACTAATGATATCTTGCGAGATTCTCTGTATTGTTGGATTTGTGCTTTTCTCAAGCGCATCATGCGCCATCATTAATGCCGCCCCATGGTGATGGAGCATTCCCTCTAGGAACCAAGTCACCCGTGTCTTCTTGGTGGGTGCACCTTCAATCATTTGCATTGCCGCTATCTGCTCAGCAGTCATCGGAGTCAAACCAGTCATGGAGTTAGGGTCTCCTCCTGGTAAGTAAGCAACTGAATAGATAGGCGCCTCGGGATACCACGCCTTACGCCATTGCAACATTGCCTTGATCTCCTGCGCCTGATCATCCCAAATCTGATGAGCAAGTTCACCGACCCCTGGAGAACCGATATTGAAAACGAACTCGCTCATCAGCAATGCGCCTTGGTGGTGCAGGACCATGGCGTCGATGAAGCGAAGGTCGTAGGTCTCTCCTGCTGGTCCTATATCGTGCTGATGGGCAGCATGGACTGCCTGAGCGCCCTGAGCAGGACTCATGCCTCCACCGTGGTGTATGTGGTGCCTGTGATGATCCATGCCCGACATCGCAGGCGTCTGCTGAGCGAAACCAGCAAGAGGGGCGCTGACTGCAGCAGCGGCAACGAGAGTCAGCAGCGAACGCATGGGGAACAACCCGACATGCATCTATGATGAGGTCTCCCCTTAGAGGAGAGTCAAGTGCCTGCAGGGTCGGAGTGCGTTAAAAAAATCGGCGATGTAGCGGCAAGCACAGGTCTTAGTATCAAAGCGATCCGCTTTTACTGCGACAAAGGACTATTGAATCCAACAGGAAGAACTGAAAGCAAATACCGATTATTTGACGAAAACTCAGAGCATGAGTTGAAACTCATCAGGTCACTGCGTGGTCTGGATATGACTGTTGACGAGGTGAGGACATTCATGGATGCCAGGCGTTCAGGCGAGTGTTCCTGCCAACGACTGCAAGCAAGAATGCGGGAGAAGAAAGGGGAGATTGCGAGGAAGATGCAGGATCTGCTGGTGCTTCAAGAAGCGATAGACGGGATGCTCGCAAACTGGGAAGAGTGCGGAGGCAGGAAGAGTTGAGACGCGGAATCAAGCGTCCGTGAGCATTCAGTCCTACCTATGGAGGTCTCCAGGTCTGGTGGATCCGCAGCACCCTGCGAAAGCGGGACCTGGCAAGACCACTGAGCGAAGGCGAGTTCAGACGGTCACTGGAGCGGATCTGGGCGAAGCGGACCTAATAC
>JBBAMI010000047.1:0-212 GCA_040402595.1 Aquiluna sp. | reverse complement strand
TGGAGGTCTCCAGGTCTGGTGGATCCGCAGCACCCTGCGAAAGCGGGACCTGGCACGACCACTGAACGAAGGCGAGTTCAGGCGGTCACTGGAGCGGATCTGGGCGAAGCGCACCTGAGCTCCAATCAGGGCGTTGGAAGCAGCAAAACCCGCTGCGCCACAGGGGACGTGGGGCAGCGGGGGACGTCTTGAAACGTGCTCAAAGCGGAGAG
>JBBAMI010000046.1:0-2793 GCA_040402595.1 Aquiluna sp. | reverse complement strand
TTTCATGCTTTTAATGTTGACAAGCTAAACATTAGCTTATTATGTTTATAGCATAAACATAATAAGGAGTCTGAATTGAGCGACCTTCACGTAATCATCGGTGGCGGAACAATAGGTGGCCGATTGGCCAAGCTTCTTGGCGCTAGCGGCAAGAGAGTTTTGGTTATTGCTCGAACCGCTGAGAATAAGGCCAACGCTGGTATCGAATACCGCTCCGGTGAAGCGACCTCGGTTGAGGAGCTGCTTGCGAGAGCTCCTGAAGCCAAGGTGGTCTATAACTGCGCTAATCCCCCTTACAACAAATGGGAAACCGAGTGGCCAAAGCTGTCAAGTGCTGTCAATGAGTTTGCGATGCGCGCAGGTGCTGATTTAGTTATCTGCTCAAATCTTTATGGGTATGGGCCTTACGACGGAATTCTCACCGAAGACCTTCCACTAAATGCGACCTGGGCCAACGGCCGAGCCAGAGCAAGAGTCTGGGAAGAAGCCAAGGCTCTAAATGATGCTGGCAAGCTACGAGTGACAGAGGTCAGAGGAGCGGACTACATCTGTGCTAACGAGCAGAGCCGAATGGGTGATCGAGTGGTTCCAAACCTGCTGGTAGGTAAACCCGTTCAACTTCTTGGCGCTCTCGATCAACCTCACACCTGGACAGATCCGGATGATGTTGCTCGACTCATGATGGCTCTTGCCCAAGATGACAGGAGTTGGGGCCAACCCTGGCATGTGCCAAGTAATCCCCCAAAGACCCAGCGCGAAGTCGTTGCCGACATCGCACATGCACTTGGTGCTAGTAACTACAAGCTCAGTGCTGTGGGCAAACCAATGGAAGGCATTCTCGGGTTATTCAATCCTCTAATCCGCGAATTGAATAAAGGTGCTTACCAGTTTGATAGGCCCTTTATTGTGAGCTCCAAAGCCGCGACTGAGACGTTTGGTCTTGCTCCAAAGCCATGGAATCAAACTATTGAGGACCTTGTAAGGCCGTATAGAAACAAATAGAGAAAGGGACGAAAATGAGTGATGCATCAAGATGGATGGTGGCAATTGCTTTTATATCACTACCAACAATCGCTTATGGAGGATACTTTTTGCTCTCAATCCTGAAGAAGCAAGTAGGGACTGAGAACATAACTGCAATCCAACGAGAATACTTCAAGGCTGGTCACGCTCACGCCGGTGTGCTCGTTATCTTGAGCATTATCGGTCAATTGGTGCTGGACTACTCGCTCTTCGACGAAACGTTAGTTTGGGCAATGCGAATCGGCCTGTTTGCAGCACCACTATTGATCTCGGGAGGCTTCTTCGGCGGAGCGCCAAGAACAGCTGAAGGGAAGCCGGGTGGTTTAGTCAAACTGATTCCACTGGGCGCTATTGTGATGAGCCTTTCAACGCTAGGTGTTGGGTTGAGCCTTATTCTTGGCCTCTAGGACCAAGTACTTGTCCTTCCTCTCGGTGAAAAATCTGTGGCTTAAGGCCAGGACACTCTGGCCTAAACAGTCAGTAGCCAGACATAATTGGGAACTAACTGAGAAACCTGAGGATGAGCATGGCAAAAATTCAAACTTCAGTGACTGTTGCTGTTTCCTCACACCCTGAGGCAAAAGAGAAGCTCAAAGCACAGCTTGGAAACATGAATGCGAAACTCGATAAGGAGTCCTCGGAAGAAATTCTTCTCAAGAGAGGATCCCAAGCAAAGATGCGCATGCTCGGAGGCGCTTTCATAAAAGAGGGAGACCTGCCCGTACTCGCATCAGTGGCATTCGACGCTTCCAAGCCGCAGGAAGTATTGATCACAGTTTCAGAGCACGTGGTTGTTGGCACCACTTTGGGTATGCAGGATAAGTATCAAAGGGCCTGCACCGAATTTGCTCAGTTGTTAGCCAACGCCGTTCGCTAGAGAGGATTAGAAGTGTTTTGTAGCAATTGTGGAAGTAAGTTTGAAGGAAAATTCTGTTCGAGCTGTGGGACAGCGGCTTCACCAGATAACCAAACTCCAGCTGCGAGTGAGCCGCTGGTTTTTGTTCAAACAAGATCAGCTACACCCACCGCCGCCACAGCTCAGACCTCTGGGCTAGCAATAGCAGCTTTAGTGTTGAGTTTCTTTTTTCCTCTCATCGGCATCATCCTTGGTTTTGTGGCAAGGAGTGACATTTCGAACTCCAAGGGTTCGAAATCCGGAGAGAGCATGGCAAATCTAGCAATCGTCTTGGGCTTCGTATTTATGTTCTTGCAAGCTCTTCTGGCATTTTTCTGGGTTGCACTTGTGTTGGAATTTTGAGATTCGGCAATTTGGAATTTTCCTTGGAAAACTTTTGGGTGTTCAGCTGACTAATTGTTAGGGCCTAAGGTTGCTGACGATTTTTTCTTGAAAAAATAGATTTGATTCGAGCAACAATCTTTTCAAGCCCCTGCATGCCTTGTTTGTTGAGCTCTCTTGCCCACTCAATCTCTAGAGCAAGGATGGAAAGGCCAAGGAAGATAAAGAGCAGCCCTGGTCCTGGGGTGACCATCATGATTAGGCCCAGAATCAGCAAGGTAAAGCCAATTGCCATAGTCAGCACCCACCGCACAGGGTGGGGCAATTTGGCTAAAAAATTCTTTACTTTGTCCATGTTTTTCTCTGAATTGGTATTCAGAGCCTAGTCACACTGCTTCGGAAATAGCTGAGAGATTTAAACGTCTAGAGAGATTTGAGAATGTCCTCAACTCGCTCCTTGGCATCACCAAACAGCATCCTGGTGTTTTCCCTATAAAACAGCGGGTTCGCTACGCCCGCATAACCAGAGGCCA
>JBBAMI010000045.1:0-2868 GCA_040402595.1 Aquiluna sp. | reverse complement strand
CAACCTCAACGGTGAAGTCCACGTGTCCAGGGGTGTCAATGATGTTGATCTGGTTTTCTTTCCAGAAACAGGTGGTGGCAGCAGAGGTAATTGTGATGCCTCTCTCCTGCTCCTGCTCCATCCAGTCCATGGTGGCGGCACCGTCGTGCACCTCACCGATCTTGTGGGTGATACCTGTGTAGAAAAGGATTCGCTCAGTGGTGGTTGTCTTACCAGCATCGATGTGTGCCATGATGCCGATGTTGCGAACCTTACTCAGGTCGGTCAGCACTTCTTGTGCCACGGTTTCCTCCGAATTATTGCGCGGTTAGTTTGCACCCGCGCAAGTGTCTCTCGGCGGATGCTGCTGGATTACCAGCGGTAGTGGGCAAACGCCTTGTTGGACTCGGCCATCTTGTGGGTGTCTTCACGCTTCTTAACTGCAGCGCCAAGGCCATTTGATGCATCCAAAATTTCGTTCATTAGGCGCTCAGTCATGGTCTTCTCTCTGCGAAGACGCGCATACTGAATCAACCACCTCATGGCCAAGGTGTTAGCTCGGTGGCTCTTTACCTCAACAGGAACCTGGTAGGTGGATCCACCAACACGACGTGAGCGAACCTCAACGGTTGGGCGAACATTGTCTAGTGCCTTCTTTAGAAGTGCCACTGGGTCATCGCCAGTCTTGCGATTGGTTCCCTCTAGAGCTCCGTAAACAATTCGCTCAGCGAGTGAGCGCTTACCGGCAAGTAAAACTTTTGAAATTAGCTGTGAGACAACAGGGGATCCATAAACAGGATCGAGAACTACTGGACGTCTGGCAACTGGGCCCTTACGTGGCATTACTTACCCTTCTTCGCGCCGTAGCGGCTTCGAGCCTGCTGGCGGTTCTTTACTGCCTGAGTATCAAGAGCACCACGAACAATCTTGTAGCGAACACCAGGAAGATCCTTCACGCGACCACCACGCACTAGCACCATTGAGTGCTCCTGGAGGTTGTGACCTTCACCTGGGATGTAGGCGGTAACCTCAACGCCGTTCGAGAGCTTGACACGTGCAACCTTGCGAAGAGCCGAGTTTGGCTTCTTCGGGGTGGTTGTGTAAACACGTGTGCAAACACCACGCTGCTGCGGGTTTGCCTTAAGCGCAGGCGACTTGGTCTTGGCGACCTTGGGGCTTCTGCCCTTGCGGACCAACTGCTGAATTGTTGGCACTACTTACTCCTTGTTGTTGTCTCTGGCACGCCAAAAACTAGCGAAACCAAAGTGTTTTTCTTGACCCTGCCTCAGCGACTAGAGGCTGGCTCCCTCGGATTCTGCCTTCGCAGAAGCCTTAGAAAGCATACCCATAGGCGCTAAGGCGGGTCAAATGGTCTTTTTCAGTTGTTTAGTTCTCTTCTAGGGAGAAAGGGTCAGCCACTGACAGGCTCAGTTCCTGGGAACCCAGGTCTGAGTCCTCAAACGAGGTGTCCTGCCAGATGCGGTTTGGATAGCGCTCTGCCTTGGCCTCTTCGGTACCATCCACCTCGAAATCGCGGTAGCGGGTCATTCCAGTTCCAGCTGGGATCAGCTTTCCAATGATGACGTTCTCCTTGAGACCTACGAGCTTGTCCTCTCGCCTGTCTAGAGCAGCCTGGGTTAGCACCCTGGTTGTCTCCTGGAAGGAGGCTGCCGATAGCCAGCTCTGGGCTGCCAAGGAAGCACGGGTCATACCCATAACTTCCTGACGGGCACTGGCTGGGCGAAGACCCTTGGAAACTGCCTCTCGGTTCTTACCCGCAAATCTCTGGCGATCGATAATCTCACCAGGGAGCATCTCGGTGTCACCGGAGTCAATAACTGTGACCTTGGAAAGCATCTGACGAACAATAACCTCAAGGTGCTTGTCGTGCAGAGGAACACCCTGTGAGCCATAGATCGCCTGGACACCGCGGATGATTTCAGCTGCCGCTTCGCGGGAGCCCTTGATCATCAATACCTCGTGAGGAATTGGAGTTCCATCAACCAGGTAGTCACCGGCTTCAACCATGTCACCCTTTTCAACCAGCAGATCATCTGGAGATGAAACTGTGGTGATTGGAAGTACTGGGCTTAGCTTCTTGAAGGTCTTGGAGGCAGTTCTGGAGAAGCTGTATTGCAAAGCAAGTGCCTCTGCCTCCTTCTCTGCCTTTTCTCCTTGAGGGCGAACAAAGACTTCGTAGCTCTTGGTTCCACCTGCGGATACCTTCTCGACGATGTCGACCTTGCCAGCCCAGAATGCCATTACGGCAACCTTGCCAGCCTGTCTCCAACCAACACGTGCTTCGAGTAGGTCGGTCACACCGTTTAGACCCTGAGTGATGTCATAGGAAATCAAACGCTCAACACGAACCTTCTGACCACCAATTGACTTCAGAATTGTCTGCTTCTTGGTGTTTTCGGCAGCACCACCGGTGTGGAAGGTACGCATGGTTAGCTGCGTTCCTGGCTCACCGATTGACTGAGCGGCGATGATTCCAATTGCCTCACCAACGTTTACCTTCTGGTTGGTAGCAAGCGATACACCGTAGCAAGCTGCACAAATACCAGCTTCAGCCTCACAGGTTAGAACAGTTCTAACGTTGATGGACTCGATGCCAGCTTCCTTCAGTCTGCGAACAGCTGCGTGATCGAGGTTCTCCCCCGCCTTCACAATTACGTCCTTGCCGATCTTGACATCACCGGTTGAGCTTCTACCGATTACCGATAGTTCAACCTGCTCGTCGTCCAGCAGATCCTTTTCGATTCCCTTGGAAGTTCCGCAGTCCTCGATCTGAATAATTACGTCCTGCGCTACGTCAACCAGTCTTCTGGTTAGGTAACCGGCAGCAGCAGTCTTCATAGCTGTGTCAGCGTTACCCTTTCGAGCACC
>JBBAMI010000044.1:0-2924 GCA_040402595.1 Aquiluna sp. | reverse complement strand
TCTTCAGTGGCTCCAGGTAGGCATCAGAGATGGTGCGGTAGTGACCTGCTGATGTAGGGACTGCGGTTGGCAGCAGCTCAATCTTGGCTGGGGTACACTTCATTGGTGTGACCTTTCCATCAAACACTGAAGGGTACTTGGACGCAATTGCATTGACTTCTTCATCATCGCAGATTTTGATGATCCTGGCGCTGTTGACATCAGTCTCGGACTGACTGATGGTCGGTGATTGGAATGGGAACTCCTTTGGAATCAGTCCCATGTCAATCAGAAGTGCTTTGGACAGGACACATTTTGGGCCTTCTGCCACTTGCCACACTACATCGACTAAGAGTGTGGTGTCAAAAATCACATCAGTGATAGTCTGTCCTTCAATTTTCAGCGCTGATCCGTTTGCACATCTTGGTGAGCCTATCACAGATGGCTTAACGTCGAACCTTTTTGCAACGTGCTTTGGCATCAGGTTCACATTTGCTCCTGTGTCTGGGAGTGCTTTGACATCTAGGGTGATACCTGATGGTGTTGCAATGGTGATGTCCATCAATTCGAGGGGCTGGATGGTGTTGTTTGCTGACACCTTCTTCGTGATTGGAAGTGGTCCCTCGTGGACGTTGGCCTCTGGGGTTGCTGAAGACTCCATAGCCTCAATCATGGAGGTTGTTTCCATGTGTGATGCCTCCACTGATTTTGAATTTGGTCCATTTCTTGTGTTTGTGGATCTTCCTCGATCCTGTTTGTTGCCCTCAGGTTGGGTTGAAGACTTCCCGCACTTCGACGCGAAGTGGTTCACACCTTGACATTTGTCACAGGTTTTCCCGAATGCAGGGCAGTTACCCTTGTCATGGTCCCTGCCGCAGAAGTTGCAATTCTGGATGACGAGCTTCTGTCCTCCAGGTCTTGCAGATCGCGATTTGCTCCTTCCTCTGGATTGGCTTCGACCCTGGCTCTGATCTGGTTGCTGGCCTTGACGATTTCCAAATCCTCGGAATCCTCCTCGGCCTCTTCGACTGCCTCGGGGTCCTCCTCGACCTCGAGCATTTGTGAAGTTGACACTCCCATCAACTTCTTTGGCTTCGGTATCCACTTTGTTTCCCACTCTCAGAGATTCTGCATGTTGCCTTTCCAGACTAATGACCGTTTTGCAGATGTCTGAGTAGGGCTTGTCTTGCATCTGGGCCACTTTGGTGCGTATGAATGATGACTTGCATCTAGCCATCAGTAAAAGAATTCCCAATGCTTCTTTTGTGTCATCGTAGGCTCTTTCAAAGTGGACAATCATTGCATCATTTTCTGCGATGAGTGCTGAAAGTTCCTGTTGTGGAGTTTGGCGCTTCTGGAGGATGTCAAGAAATGTGCCAGCCATATTGGTGCGGCTGAACACACGAGACTTCAATGCTCTGAGAATCGTTGATGCATCTGCATCCTTGTGATTCTGATTGACCCATTGCCAGGTCTCCACGGTGCACGATTTCTCCACATGATCAATCAGGAAGGCATTCATAGCCAATGGATGGACTCCTCCCGATGCTGCGGTGATGTAGAGCCTCCAATCCTTAAACCATTGGTCGAACTGCGGTCCTGTTGCGTCGTGCTGTAGGATGGGTGGTTCCCGTTTTTCGGTTCGAAAGTTGTCCCCATACCCAGTAAATGGTGCTGGGCCCCAGTAGTCTGGGTCCTTCATCCAGGAAACTTTCGCTCTTTCCATCAAGTGTTGAACAAAGTCATCATCTGTGACCTTGGCCACTGCGATTTGAGCTTTCTCAAAGTCACAAATGCCATGCCTGCTCACGTGGGCAGTGTGTTCCACCTTCTTCTCAGGGAGTGCTGATTTCTTCCTTTCTTCAGGCATCCCCTTTGCTGTGGCTCGTTGCCTCCGTCTTTTGTAGCGCTCAAGCAGGCGGTCTCGCTCAAAGTTGAGAAGGAGAGTTTCATCCTCTTCATCTGAGGTACGGTACACAGCGTCGTCCTCAGGATCCATCTCTTCATTTTCAGCTTCGTCTTCATTCCAGTTTCCAAAAAAGAAGGTTTCTTTGTCTGGCCTCTTCGTGGACTTGTCATCTTGGAGTCGTTGATCTAGCTTCTGGTTGACTGCGCGATCAAGCTTCTGGTCGACTGCATCCAGTATCCTTCCAACAAGACCTACTGATGCAGCAGCAAACCACTTAGGCATTTGCTCCTCTCCCTCCTCTGTGGTGAGCTGGCTTCGCCTGAGTTCTTCGTATTCCTCATGTGCGAAGGTGGTTTTCTTTCGGGCACCCAGATTCTTCCCATCTGGGGTGCCAAAGATCTCCTGGTTTGCATCCGTGGCCAGTTGATCTTGGTCTTCTTCTTGAGTGTCTGCTTTGCCACCTTGTTTAGATGCCATCCTGGCTAACTTGTTGCGTAGGTCTGCATAAGTCTTGCAGTCTGCAAACTGGGCTTCAAAGTGCTCTTTATCAGCTTTGTCAGCCTCGGTAAGGTGCTCTGTGCCTGTGCCACGGGCTCGCTGAATGTTGAATGTCAAGCCCTTTTTCATGAATTCTTCACGGCCAATCAAGTCAACCCTTATCTAACTGGTTCGAGGCTCGGTGGTGTCCCTCTTGGGATTCTTTTTACACCAGTGGCTAGCCTAGTGATTCTGATTTTGTTAACCACCGTGACTGGGCTTTTTTCCAGCTATCTTTTGCTCTTGGGGCTCTTTCTCAGTCCCCTCTCCGAACCAAAAGAATTTCCAGTTACCTTAGTCTAGGCCGACTTTCTCTTCTCTCACACATACAGCTTCTGCGCGTAACACAATCTTAACTCCTGACTCCTATGAAGTTTTGACAGTTCTACACAGCTAAGTTGCAACAACTTGTGTCACACCTACTCATTCAATACCCGGTCTTTCCACCGGACAGGGGGGCACTTGCGTAAGTCCCAGCACTGCGGCTACTTCCCTGCAT
>JBBAMI010000043.1:0-3006 GCA_040402595.1 Aquiluna sp. | reverse complement strand
CCCACAAAAAATTCGCCGATCGACGCTACTTCGAAGTACGAACCGGCTCATCACGCAACCTCGTCGCCGGTATCTCTCCGCGTCCGCCGATCGTCAATTTGGCGCCGCGACTTTCGACCTGACCAACTTTTTCCCGAACGACACTTTCCCGAACGTCGCTCATAACAATTTGCTCCGACCGAAGCAGCTCATCCCGGTTCGGACCGACCCAACCCGGTTCAATACGACTCGCCGATCGTCACTCTTCACGCGTCAGGGTAATAAAAGTTCCTCAAAGGTCACCCTGTTGTCCTCTAACCTCAAACTTGTATGCTTTGTATGCCCATGCGGAACCCGCAATTGCCCATGGGAGCTGAATGGTAGGCCGGACAAGTTCCCGGATAGCTGTTTTCTAGGATTGTTTGTGTTTGTGTGATCGGCACCAATCAACGGCTCTACCATGTCCGACAACGACGACCAAAACGTCGACAACCTCAATGCCTTCTTCGACCAGGACGACGACCAGGCCACAGCTGCAAACCAGGCCGCCGCCGTCAACAAAGCCACTGCCGTCAACCAGGCTGCCGCCATCAACAAGGCTGCCGCCGTCAACAACGATGCTACCGCCAACAACCAAGCTGCCGCCGCACCGCTCTCCGATGCCCAAATGGCCACGCTCATGCAGCAGATGCAGCTCATGGTACAACAAGCCGTCGCCACACAGGTGACCGGCACTCGCATCAAACGTGGCAGAGGAGCACACCACAACGTCCGTTTCGGCAACCAAAATGCTCGAGACGACTACGTCAAGGACGAAGATGACGAAGTCTCCTTCAGACAACCCACCGGAACTGGCGCTTCAACTAGCGCCGACGCACACCCACAGCGTAAACCCTTCAAGGTTTCCGGTCGCGCTCCACTGTTCTGCATCGAGAAGGACAAGGAGAATTTTCTCATCTGGAGGGAGGACTGGAAATGCTTCCTCTTCAGTTCCGGCATCGACCAACTCGACAACGAAGAAGAACGGGACCACTACGCCTACTCGCACCTACGTTCTGCTCTCTCCATGCCAAACGATGGCTCGACAGCATCGAGATGTCCGACGTCGAACGACAAGACGCCGATTTCCTCGTCGCTACAATCGAAACCCAAGTCTTCGAAGTCTCCAACCCCACCCAAGCAATGGTGGAAGTTCTCCAGAAAGAACAACGCAATGATGAGTCTATCAACGATCTCCGCATCTACTTCAACCAAAAGGCTCGCTACTGCTTCAACAACATTCAAGACTGGCAAGATCACTTCCTGAAGGCCGCTTTCATCAAAGCGCTCAGATGTCCCGAAACCCGCCGCAAACTCCTTGCCAAGAAGAAACTCACGTATCACGAAAGCGTCGAGTTCGCACGCAACGAAGAGAAGGCCGCCAAAGAAGACAAATTCCTTTCCGGCACAAGCAAGCCAGAGGCCAACTACACCTCAAACAAACCGTCCAATCGTGGATTCAACCGAGGCCGCGGTGGTCACAACAACCGAGGTGGCCACCAGCAACAACAAGCGCAGAACTCTCAAGATCGTGGACGCTCACAGTTCCGCGGTCAGAAGAACAACAGAGGTCGCTCGCAGTCCAGGGATCGCCCGTCATTCCACAAAGCCTGCCAGACTACGCACCCGTACGGTCTGGACAACTGCCCACTCAAAAACGTCTACTGCACAAAATGCGGTAAGAACGGGCACAAGGACGACACCTGCCAGAATGCAAACTCCAACGCGAACGTCAACCAAAGGCCTACAAGCAACTCAACTCAACTCTCTGTCGGTAACACCCAATTGCCGACCGTCAACGAAGCGGAACAGGATGACATCAACACAACCGAGACGCTCGATCTCATCGACGTCGTGTTCCAGAGACGAAATGGCGCAAGCGCCACAGCACAGTCGCTCCCAGACTCCGGCTCTAATGTCTGCCTGCTTCCGCTCAACGTCGCCAACCGCATCGGATTCCGTGGAAGCGCATCCCCAACTGGTCCGATTCTGGTCGATGGCTCCAAGCTCAACACAGTTGGATTCATCTACGTTGACATCCTTCACAACGACATCCTCATCAGAGACGTCAAGTTCCTGATCTCGAGAGACGTCGCCAAACCCCTATTGAGTCGCAAGGTCTTGAAGAAGCTCCGCCTCATTCCGGAAGACTTCCCGTTCGCTCAAGTCAGCACCTTAGATGCCGATCAACCGGCACCTGCCTCATCACAGCCTCAACACATCGCTTTGGGTCACGGTCCAGAACTCGACAAGATTGCCAACCGCTACCCAAACGTCTTCAGCAACCAGATCCGTGGCATGACTGGAGAACCTGCGAAAATTGAGCTCACCCCGGATGCCCAACCGTGCAGCTCCGGAGCCTTTCGCAACATTCCCAATGCGTATCTCGAACCGCTCAAACGTGAGATCGACCTTCAAATCAAGGCTGGGATCCTGGAACCCGTCCATGGTCCCACCGAATGGCTTCACCCAATTGTTGTTGTCCCGAAGAAGGACACCTCTGATGTCCGTCTCACTGTGGATTTCCGACGCCTCAACAAGTATGCCAAACGTCCGGTCAACCCTCAGCCTACACCCTGGGAACTCGTTCGAAACATTCCGAAGGGAGCCAAACTCTTCGCTGTCTTCGACGCACTCAAAGGCTATCACCAAGTACCGCTTGAGGAAGAGTCTCAAGCACTGACCACGTTCTACACACCGTTCGGAAAGTTCCGCTACCGCTCAATCCCGATGGGCTACGCACCCGCAGGAGACATCTTCACCGATCGCATGGGTCACGCAGTCGACTCCGTCCTCGAGGGAAAACTCCGCTGCGTCGAGGACTGCTGCATCTACGGCTATTCAATGGCCGACATCCTACCCAAGATCGACCGCTTCTTCAAAGCATGTGATGACAACAACATCACACTCAACACGCGCAAAATCCAGTTTGGATCTGAAGTCACCTTCGCTGGATTCCTCATCAATTCATCAGAGTACCGGATCAAC
>JBBAMI010000042.1:0-3009 GCA_040402595.1 Aquiluna sp. | reverse complement strand
ATTCAAGTCTTCTTTCTTGGTAGATCTGTTTTGAGTCCCATCTGTTTCAACTTTGTATAAGGCACATCAAGCGTCCTTTTCACTTTGCACTTTCACCGTGTCTGTTGATGTTGCTCTGCATTTCAAACGTCTTTGAACAACTTTTCATGGGCTCAGGGCACCTACGCTGAAAAAGAAATGAATTTAGTCCTACTTAACACTGATCAGCCCTTTCTTCAATGGTGATCTTCAGGATGCGAACCGGACAGGTGGTTTTGACACACGCGTTGATCTCCTTATTGGTTCCGTTGACTCATTGTTCCTTGGACCATGTGGCCTCCCAGGCCCACGCTTGGTCTCTCGCGGTGTCGGTGCTGACGGCGCATCTGCTTGAGTTGGCTCCTGTGGCTGTGCTGCTTTTTGCTTTCTGTAGGGATTGGCGAGCTTCAGGAAATGGCGGTTTCTGATCAGACTTGCTCCACGGTCAGTTTTGACCAGAAATTCTCGCTCATTTCTTCCAAATTCAATGACTTCACCTTTTCTGTCCCATCGCTTGCTTCCTTGATCCTGAATGTAGACACGATCTCCAATTCTGATGTTGTCTCCTGGTTTTGGCTTGGATCGGCGGAGTTTGTCATGCTGCTTGACGTAACGGCGTACTTCTTCTTGACGTCGCTTGACAGCTGCTCTGTGCTGAGGTCGGTACATTGCAATCGGTGAGGTGATGCCATCACGAATGAGATGCCCAAACAGAATTTCTGAGGGAGCAAGTTTGGAGCCTTTCTTTGGCGTGTTCTTGTAAATCATCACAGCTTTGGCCCATTCTTCCTCATTGATAGCACCCTTGCTTGCATCAAAGCAGCAGTGCAATAGCTTCTTCATGGCTTTAACAGCATTCTCTGCAATGCCATTTGATTGAGGATAGTGGGGTGAGCTCATTGTGTGGCTGACCTTCCACTTTTCGAGGAATTTGGCAAACTCATCGGATGCAAACTGTGGTCCTCCATCACTGTAGATGGTTTCTGGGAGACCATAGTCGGTAAAGAGCTTTGTTAGCTCCTTCTTGAGACTTCCTGACGTTGTGTCCTTCCTAAGATTCCGAACAAGTGGCCATCCACTGAACTGGTCCACAATGATTAACCATTGGCAGCCTCCATACGTGCCAATGTCCATGTGGACAACTTGGAAGGGGTAATTAGTCATCTCCCTTGGTTTGGTTGGTTCAGCAGGCTTGCTGGGAGAACGCTCGACACAGGTGGGACAGCTTCTCCATTGTTGTCGGATCTCGGATGCCATGAAGGGCCACCAGATAGACTTCCGAGCTCGACTGAGCATCTTATCTGGTGAGGCATGCAAGTGATTCAGGTGCTCAATGAAGCGATGACGTAGAGGTGTAGGGATGACTAGCTTGTCATCATGGCACAACAGACCATTCTCATCGATGCTGAGGCGCTCAATCTCTCTGTAGTACGGGTCAAGTCTCACAGGAATCGACTCTCTTGACGGTGGGTGATTTGCATGAAGCCACAACTTCACAAGCTTGTAGTCTTCATCTTTTTCTGCTGCGTCTCTTACTTCTTCAACCATTTTATCCACCAGGTAGACTTCAAAGTCGATGTGTTCTGTGAACGGTTCCCAAGCATTGTTGATCTCCACCGCATTCAGTGTTGCAATGGCTGTGCAGGAGGTTTTCAGTTGCTCATCCTGGTCTCTCTCATCAATCTCATCTTCTGGGGTCGGTTGATGAACCGGTGCTCTAGACAAAGCATCAGCCTCGATGTTGTCCTTGCCCTGGACCCAGTGTGCCTCGAACTGGAATCCAGAGAGCTTCATCTTGAGACGTTGCAGCCTCTTGTTCTCAATGTCAGAGAGAGCATAGTCATTGCAGATTGGGATCAACGGTTTGTGATCAGTCATGACCTCAAACTTGATACCTTCAAGGAATGGGCGAGCCTTGTGCATAGCCCATGCGATGGCCAAGAGTTCCAGCTCGACCATTGCATAGCGGGTTTCAGCAGATGAGAGAAAGCGTGATCCGGCTTGGACAATCTTCCAGTGTCCCTCATCCTGCAGTTGCTTGACCACAAAGCCGAGACCATTCAACCGTGATGCATCCGTGTACAGTCGAGTTGGCTTTCGGTGATCAAAGTAGGCGAGTTGGCGAGGATGTGCAAGTTCCTCACGAGCTTTTTCAAAGGCTTCTTGATGGCTGGCTGTCCAGACGAATTCATTCTTTATCTTCAGTAGATCCTTCAGCGGTGCAGCGAGTCCAGCGATCTGGTCTGTGAATGATGTCGTCTGGTTCACCAAACCCATGAATGAGCGGAGTTCGGTGAGAGTTGTCGGTGGCGGAAACTTCCGGATGGAGTCGTGGAGGGTTGGATCCAGGCTATAGCCATCCTTGTTGAGCTTGAATCCTCCGAAGATGACCTCCGATCCAACTTGTGTTTTCTTTGGGTTCAGGGTGATACCTGATTCCTGGCATCTTGCGAAGAAACGATCAATCTTCTTCAGGAATGCCTGCCTGTCACTTGCTGTGATAAGGCAATCCTCTGTGACGCGTGCTGCGACCAAATCATCGACGGCTTTCCCAAAACGGTCGGTGAAAATGTCCTGTGATCCAGCGTATCCCATTGGAAGACTTCTGTACATGTAGATTCCAAATGGGGTGTAGAATGCTGTCATTAGCTTTGATTCCTCCTCCAAGGCAATTTGATGATAGCCTTTCAGAGCGTCCGCGACAAAGAAGAACATCTCTCCTCTGGGCAGTGAACGAACTGTCTCTAGGGGTGTCTTCTGTGGATTCACCGGTCGGATGCAGTGCTTGTTCAGCTTCTTGAAGTCGACGGTGAGCCTGACATTCTCTGTTCCTTTCTTTGGTACTACCACGATGGGATGTAGCCAGTACTTTGCCGCATCTGGCTTCTGATCCAGTTTCTCTAGGATCCCATCAGCTACCTGACCTTCAATTTCTCTCTTCAGTGGCTCCAGGTAGGCATCAGAGATGGTGCGGTAGTGACCTGCTGATGT
>JBBAMI010000041.1:0-3247 GCA_040402595.1 Aquiluna sp. | reverse complement strand
GTGAGTTTGATAAGCGAGGCATCATCTACAAGGTTCGCAAGCTGACCCCAAAGGCAGTAGAGAAGTTCCTTGAACTCGGTCTTACCTCAGCCCCGATTGTGGAAACTGATGCAAAGAGATGGGCTGGGTTTCGGTTAGAAAAAATCAAGAGCCTAGAGCAGCACTTGAGAACTGAACGAGCTCACGGCATCAATGTGCCGATGGAGCCCCTAAAGCAGGTAGCAGAGGAGATTCAAGATGATTGAGTATGTAGTCATGTTTCAAATCCTCAACATCCTGCTAACCGCTATTGCAATAACAATCCTGAAGGACAAGTAATGAGCGACCTAAACGACCTAATTCACAGCAACGCAAACCGAGCCTTCAACACAGGCCGTAAGTATGAATACGACAGGATCATGCGGGCTATCCAAGAGTGCAAAACATTCAACGAGTTTGATGACCTTGTATACCTAAAAGACCTGATGTGGACATTGGAGAATCCGAATGAAAAAGCAGTATCCAAGTAAAGTCAAAATCGGAGCCCAGGTATTCGACATCCTCTGGCTGCATGTCAAGGATGACGCAATGCTAACGGATTCCAGCTATGGCTATACCCAAGACGAACGCAACATCATTGTTGTGAATCAAGACCTGCACGAGAGCAAAAAGAAAATAACTCTCTTCCACGAGATTCTTCACGCTGTTCGCATGGTCAATGAAGCACCAACCAAACCCAAAGAGGGAGCAGAATACGGAGAATGGGAGCACTACTTCATAGGCATCTATGAGAACGCTCTACTCGCTGTATTCCAAGACAACCCCAAACTAACTAACTGGCTACTAGAAGGAGAACAAAGTGAAAGATGACAGAGTGTATGCCGACTTCCGGCAAGCAGCGTCTCTGCTCAGAGATAAGAACCTAGTCTGGTCAGCAGACTTAGACAGCATCCGTGAGGACTTAGCAGAATACATCGAGACTAAGGCAGCTCTCGGTGTCGCAAACAATCCACACCTAATCGCCGTAGTCCAAAGACTGCTGGCAGACGAAAACGATTTGAGCATCTAATGGATGACTACGGAGCAGAGGACTTACAACAGCTATGGAAGTTTCAAGACAGCCTAGAAGATCACGCCAAGGTATTGCTCAGACACGGACTGGAGCTGGGTGCTCTGGCGTTCGCACTAGAACTAACCAAGCTCATGCTTCAAAACGGAGTGGAGCCAGATGCGGAGCTACTGCATCAAGCCAAAATCAATGCCATCAAAACAGGCAGCCAAGAACTGAACAAAAGGATGGGCCGTGCTAGAGGGACTAACACCAAATAAGAAGCAACAGAATTGTGCCCTGCACAAGCTGATTGAAACCTTAGACAAAACTGATCGTGACATCCTTGAACAGGCTGTAGCTAATGTTGCACTCTGGACATCAAACTCACTCAGCAACGCATTGCGAGACCGAGGAATCGTAATCGCTGACCACACAATCACCAAGCACAGAAACAAAGTCTGTGTTTGCTACAAGAGTTAGGCTATAACGATGCTTGAAAACATGAATCCCGCCCCAAAGGTCGTAGTGCCAAAAGACTTCCGACCTGGCGTGGAGTTCGATGGGACAACCGGAACAGCTACAACCGAAGGTCTTACGAACCAACCCAACTTCGATGACTTCCTGAGAGAGCGTGGCTACGACCCTGCCGAGTATGAGGTTGTCGGCAACACCGTAAGGACATCTCAGTGGCAGCGGTATGACGGCGAATGGCTCACGAGCTATCGCTTTCAGTTCCGTAAACGCCTACTCGGTCAAGAGCTACCTATCTTGCTTGCTGAGGCAAAGAAAAAAGTCAAAGTAAACAAGCTCCCCAAGACAGAAGATAAAGCCCTAGTAATCCTCTGGTCAGACCTACAGGTAGGAAAAGTAGATTACCGAGGCAACTCACAATCGCTTATCGAACGAGTAGAGCTAACCAAAATTCGGTTGAAGAACCTAATACGGGAACAGAAGCCGAGCAAGATTATCTTCGCTGACCTTGGCGACACTATAGAAGGCTTCTCAAATACGGCAGACATGGTGCAGCTACAAAGCAACGACCTCAGCATCATGGAGCAGGTAGACCTAGCCCTGACATTCGCCTATGACACTATTCGGTCAATCTACGAGTTAGTGCCAGACATCACCTATGCATCTGTCGGATCTAATCACTGCCAATGGCGAGTAAACAAACAGCAGGTAGGCAAAGGAACTGATGACTGGGCTGTATTCATCGGCAGACAACTTGCTCGCTTAGCAGAAGCACAAGACCTGAAAATCAAATTCCTAGAGCCTCAGCCTTGGGATGAATCACTAGCCCTAGATGTATTCGGTGACAACTTCCACATACTCGGTGTAGTTCACGGACATCAGGCAGGTGGCAGACCTGAGAATGTTCCCGACTGGTGGAGGAAGCAAAGCTTCGGCAAGCAACCTGTCTCTGATGCAACGGTTCTAGTGCACGGTCACTGGCATCACCTACGAGTGACAGAACTCGGTTCAACTCCGCATGGTCACTCTCGGTTCCTAATCTCTGCCAGCACACTCGACAACGGATCAAACTGGTTCCGTAAGCAGTCGGGGGAGGATTCGGTTCCAGGCTTAGTGACATTCGTTTTAGAGAGGGGGGTGGGTTACTCCGGAACTGTCTGGAAACTCTGATGCCCGTCTACGACTACAAATGCAAATCCTGTGAGCAAACTGCAACGCTCGCAATTCGGTTGCAGGAGGAAATACAAATCCCTGTTTGCTCTAATTGCAAGAGCGAGATGGTCAGAGACTACAGATTCGGTTCGGTTGCCTTTAGGGGAAAAGGCTTCTACTCGACAGATAAATGAAGGGCTATAACTTCCGAGCTCCCTGCATAGTCTGTGGAGAACTTACAAGAGGAGCTAACCGCTGTGAGAAGCACAAGCTCCCGCCTAGGGATAGAACGGCACGGGAAGAAAAGAAAAGACTTACCGGACAATACTCAGGCGATTACAGACGGCGAGCAAAAGCAGTAAGAGACAACGCCATAATCTGCCACATCTGCAAAGAAGGCTACAAACCTCACGACCCTTGGCAAGCAGACCACCTGATACCAGGAGACCGCTACTCACCTTTGCTGCCAGCTCACAGATCCTGCAACGGCTCCCGAGGCAACAAACCCCTGTAAAAGCAAAAAATTCGGTTGGAAACCTATATACAGATTTTCCGAAAAAGTGAAATATTCGGTTCGGTTCTTATATATAAAAA
>JBBAMI010000040.1:0-3405 GCA_040402595.1 Aquiluna sp. | reverse complement strand
GACCTACTTGCAACTAGCTATCGACAGATGATGACCAGAGCAGTTGACCGCTACTTTGATGCTTGGCAAGCAGAAGTCCTGGTCCCTTAGCTACTAACCTTGGCACCCAGACTGCTGCGCAGTCGTGCCTCAAGTTGAATTAGTTCAAACTCAAGCTGGGCAGGCAGCTTCTCACCGAAGCTTTCAAAGAACTTTCCAGTTCCTTGAACTTCGTAGATCCAAGACTCAAAATCAATTTCAAACAGTTCTTCGAGCTGCATTTGAGAAATATCAAGTCCACTAACATCCAGCTCGCCAGCAGCGGGAATCACACCAATTGGAGTTGCCTCACCCTCGGCCTTTCCTTCGAGCCTGTCAACAACCCAGGCAAGCGGCCGAATGTTTTCACTAAATCCAGGCCAGAGGAATTTGCCATCTAAGTCTTTGCGGAACCAGTTGACCTGAAAGATTCTCGGCAGCTTTAGGCTCTGATCGCCAAATGAGAGCCAGTGGGAGAAGTAGTCGGCCATGTTGTATCCGCAGAAAGGCAGCATTGCAAAGGGGTCTCTTCGAAGTTTTCCAACTGGGCCCTCTGCGGCAGCGGTCTGCTCGGAGGAAATAGTTGCTCCCAGGAACACTCCGTGCTGCCAGGAGTAGGACTCTAGAACCAGTGGGACATTGGTTGCTCTTCTGCCACCAAACAAAATTGCATCAAGGGCAACTCCCTGGGGAGAATCCCAGTCATCACACAACGTGGTGGTGTTTTTCATCGGCATGCAAAAGCGCGAATTTGGGTGAGCGGCAGGCATTCCACTTTCTTTATCCCAGGGGTTCCCGTGCCAATCAATTAGTCCTTCGGGAGCTTCTTTGGTGAGCCCTTCCCACCAAACATCACCCTCGGGGGTGAGAGCGACGTTAGTGAAGATAACTCCCTCGCGCATTGATTCGATGGCAGCAGAGTTTGTATTCATGCCGGTACCAGGCGCAACTCCGAATAGACCATTCTCCGGATTTACTGCCCTGAGTCTTCCTTCGCTATCAGGCCTGATCCAGACGATGTCATCACCGAGGGTTTCTGCTTTCCAACCAGCAAGCTTTGGCTGCAGCATGGCAAGGTTTGTCTTTCCACACGCAGAGGGGAAAGCGGCAGCGATGTGATACTGCTTGTTCTCAGGTGAAGTGAGTCTGACCAGCAGCATGTGTTCAGCAAGCCAGCCTTCCTGCTTACCTATGACCGATCCGATACGCAGAGACATTGCCTTTTTACCAAGCAGTGAATTACCACCATAACCAGAACCGTAGGACCAGATTTCTTTAGTCTCCGGATAGTGAACCACATAGACATTTTCTGGATTACATGGCCAGGGGACATCCTCCACCGCGTTACCAAACTTATTGATTAGCGGCATTCCCACCGAGTGGACAGCTGGGACCCAGTCGGCACCTTTTTCTATTTCAGCTAAGACTTTTGAAGAAACACGGGTCATGATGTGCATGGAAGCAACAACGTAAGGGGAGTCGGTTATTTCAACTCCGTATCTTGCAAATGGTGAACCAATTACTCCCATCGAGAAGGGGATGACATACATCACCCTTCCTCGCATTGAGCCGTGGAACTGCTCCCTGAGCATCACCCGCATCACTGACGGTTCCATCCAGTTGTTGGTGGGGCCGGCATCTGCCTCAGACTCGGAACATATAAAGGTGCGCTCTTCTACCCTGGCAACATCCTTCGGGTTCGTTCTAGACAGATAGCTGTTAGGTCTTATTTCAGGATTCAGGGGGATAAGAGTTCCCTTGCGAACCAGCAGAGCCTTTATTGCCTCCTGCTCATTTCCCGATCCATCACACCACTGGATTCGATCAGGTTTGGTGAGCGCTGCAATATCAGCAACCCATTCTTTGAGAAGGGATAGGGACATACCGGGGAACCCCTTTGTTCTTGGACCCCAGACTATTGCAGGGTGAATTGCCACAAGGCCCAAACATTCGGCAACTTGGTGATTTGAACCCAAGGAAACACAGCTGAATTCCCTAGACCGCTTGTGAATAATCACCCAAAGGTAGGCAGGATGCTTTTAACTCAAAGGGATACCGCTAGCTACCGAGTAATTCGAAGCTTGTCAAAATTCCCACTTGATAGGTTCTCGATTGTTACTCCCTCAAAAGTGAGCTTGTCTCCCATCCTGAGAACCGCATCCGTAATTGGAGGCACCGCGCGGCAACTAGTTTGGACCCTTGATCTGCCGTCAGGAGCAAGAGGAACCAAGAAGTCCTCTCCATGTCCCAAGCCTGCATCGTAGATGTAGACCAAAACCCCATTCTGTCCTGGCTGCATTTGGCATGAAAACTTGGTATCCCTTCGGGACTCAATCACCAACGCTTTGGCAGACGAAAGTGGGATAACAGCCAGTTTTAGTCCCTGTTCACTTGAGTTCAGTGGAACTAGGGTCACCTCGAGCTTGCTAATTGCTTTTGACTCCTTGCAGTAAACCTTTTCATCTGGGAGCCACTCGGCAACAAATCTAAGCCATCCACTCAAATCTCGAGTTGGACCGTTCTGTGCGGCCATCAAATCAAAACCAGCGAAAGGGGGCGCTGTCATCCCGCGAGAAGCACCGATGTGTGGCAGAGAAATGGCGTGTCCAAACTCGTGCGCCCAGTAACTCCAGGGCTCAGTCGTCGGTGGATCAAAAATATAGCCAGCAATTGCATATGAACTGATGCGACCTTCATTAGTCGCCAATTCAATTACGGCTTTATCCCAAGGGAAGCCCTGGGAGCTCTCTCTCAAAATTGTTTGACCCTTAGGAAGCACAAAAACTACATTCTGAATGTTGGTGAAATCAAAAGCTGGGTCTGCTGATCTCATAGCGTCTCTAAAGAGCTTCTCGCCATTGGCTACCGTGCCAAGATTTGCCGAGTTACCAATCTCATATTCTCTTGAGTTAGAGGGCAGCGTCACCCAATTATTCGCAACTGTCCATTCGACAGTCATTTTGCCTTCGCTCACAGTTTTGAACCAATCAGACAACATGGCCATCTGGTCATCTACTCGGGTTCTGAAGTTTGAGTCCCCTGGCAAATCTGGAAAGTCAATTGGTATTAAGGCCCACTTGATATTTCCAGTTCGTTTTGACGAAGGCTCCTGCTCGGCAGGAAACCCAGAGGGAAGTTTGATGATTGGGGCGTCCGGCGCGTCCCATGCTTTGCCTCGTCTAGGGCTCCCGGGTCTCGGGGTTTCTTTGATTTTGCATAGTTCGATGTTGTCGCTTGATTCAGAGGGTCCGTTGTACACATCACTAGCTTTTGGCACAGGAGTGGGTGATGTAGCCCCAGGTGTCTCTGGCACTGTAGCTTCTTGCTTCGGAGTCCTAACCTGAACCGTCACCCTGCCAGCATTTGTCCTGCTGCTAGTTGTCCTTG
>JBBAMI010000039.1:2249-3407 GCA_040402595.1 Aquiluna sp. | reverse complement strand
GGTGGGATTTGGATCTCTTCGAAATCTAGTTTTCTAGTCTTCTCTGCTTCGGCTGCCATCTCCTCATAACGAGCCAGACGAGCTTTTGACTTGGTTTGCTTAGCCTTCGGGCTAGAACGAACCCAGTCGAGTTCTTCCCTGAGTCTTTTTTGAAGCTTGGCGTCCTTCTTGCCTTGAACCTCGAGGCGCTCGGCTTTCTTCTCCAGATACGTCGAGTAGTTACCTTCATATGGATATGCTCTGCCGCGATCAAGTTCCAAGATCCACTGAGCAACATTGTCGAGGAAGTAGCGGTCGTGGGTGACTGCCAAAACTGCACCCGGATACTTCGCCAGGTGTTGCTCAAGCCACAGAACACTCTCAGCATCGAGGTGGTTGGTTGGCTCATCAAGTAGCAGCAGGTCTGGCTTTTGTAGGAGCAGTTTGCAAAGAGCGACTCTTCTTCGCTCACCACCGGAAAGAACATTGACTGGAGTCTCAGGTGGCGGGCAGCGAAGAGCGTCCATGGCCTGCTCTAATTGATTCTCCAGGTCCCAGCCGTCAGCGGCGTCAATCTGCTCCTGCAGGGTTCCCATTTCAGCCAGCAGTGCGTCATAGTCTGCAGCTGGGTCAGCGAGCGCCGCACTAATTTCGTTGAAGCGATCAATCTTTGCCTTCAGCGGGCCTACTCCCTCTTCAACATTTCCCAGAACAGTCTTAGTTTCATCTAGCGGCGGTTCCTGCAGCAGGATTCCAACCGAATACCCTTCAGAGAGGCGGGCCTCACCGTTCGAGGCAGTCTCAATACCGGCCATTATTTTCAGAACGGTTGACTTACCTGCGCCATTAGGACCGACCACGCCGATCTTGGCTCCTGGATAAAACGCGAGGGTCACATCATCGAGGATGACCTTGTCTCCGTGCGCTTTGCGCGCCTTAATCATTTGATAGATAAATTCAGCCACTTGTAGTCGTCCCAGGGGTTTGGAAGAAGCTCTCTTCGCCAACTGCTAGGGATAGTTTATCCCCACGGGTGTATTGGAGAAATACGAAGTGCGGCTGGCGAAGAGAGCCAAGGGATCTTTAGTGGTTAGGGGGCCAATGATCCCTTTTCGGAGACTAGGCGGGTTGTAACTCAGTCTCCGAGTCCTCTTCCTCGGGTTGGCCGGTTCTTTCAAA
>JBBAMI010000039.1:0-2149 GCA_040402595.1 Aquiluna sp. | reverse complement strand
AAAGCTGCTGGCTAAACGAAAGCTAACGACCGTCAGGCCATTTTCCGTCACTACTTGCCTGGGGGTAGTGGCGATGAGTCCCCTCACTGCTATCTGCGTCATCTATAACCTTCCTAATTTGGTTGGCCATAGTTTGCGACGAGTTAGAAAAACGCAACAGGGGGTTGCGAAAAGCTGTGGATAACTATTTCAAAAGGTGTGTGAACTTGTTGCGCACCTTGGCGACCTTAGGAGCGACCACTGCGACGCAGTATCCCTGGTTAGGGTTTTTTGCAAAGAAGTCCTGGTGGTATTCCTCAGCCACGTAGAAATCCCCAAGAGCAGTTACTTCGGTGACAATTCCATCGCCCCAGATTTGTTTTGCTCGCTCAATCGCTGCTTGAAACATTTCCTTTTGCTCTTCGGATGAATAAAACATTCCCGAGCGGTACTGGGTACCGATGTCGTTACCCTGCCTGTTCAGCTGGGTCGGATCATGCACGGTGAAGAAGATGTCCAGCACCTGATCGCCAGTAATTACCGAAGGATCGAATTCAATAGAAACCACCTCGGCGTGACCGGTGTTGCCATCACAAACCTGCTCGTAGGTCGGATTTGCATTCTTACCTCCGGTATAGCCGCAGGTGACATCAGTGATGCCCTTGAACTGAACGTAAGCAGAGTCCAGACACCAGAAACATCCACCGGCAAGTACAAATTTCTCCATGGGAACCTAAACTTCATTCGGGGGCGGTTTCTTCCGCCCAAGCATTGAAAGGTATGGCACAGCCTAATTGAGTAAAAAACACCCGGCTCTTGGCGTGCTGTTTGCCCTAGGTGCCGCCATCCTCTTCGGCCTAAATGCCTCAACCACCAAGGTGATCATTGGTTCCGGCATAACGGCCGAGCAGGTTGTATTCATTCGCAGCCTCTTCACCGGGACCATAGCTCTGACCTGGGTGCTCCTCTCTAACCCCAAGGGACTGAGGGTCCCTACGAAGATGATCCCGCAGCTACTGCTTTTAGGAATCGTTGGGGTGGGGCTTCTGCAGTGGAGTTATTCCCAAGCAGTTTTCTATCTGCCAATTGGTATTGCCCTCCTTCTTGAGTACACCGCTGTACTTTGGGTTCCGATAATCGCTCTGCTGTTTTTCAAGGAAAAAGTTAAAGGTCAAATTTGGATTGGCGCATTCTTAGTTCTAGGTGGTCTAGCGGTAGTTGCCCAGATTTGGGACAGCAACCTCAACCCAATTGGCGTTCTGTTCTCTATGTTGGCAGCCGCCGCACTGACCGTTCACCTGATTGCTGGAGAGAGAATTCAGCGCACACTTCCAACCAATGTGACTCTCGCCTATGGAATGGGAATCGCAACTTTGTTCTTCCTGCCACTTGCCAACATCGGCTCACTCGATCTTTCTCTAATGAACTCCTCGATTGACCTCACCGGAAACCTAGCTGGCGTGGAGATCCCAGTTTGGCTAGCACTCACCTTCATGGGTATCTTCGGCAGCTTCCTACCAATGGCAATGACCTACATGGCTCTTCGCCACCTACCCGCAACCTTGGTGGGAGTTGTCGCAACAGCGGAGACTGTTCTTGCAGCTCTATTTGCACTGCTGTGGCTTGGGGAGCTTATTTCTTTGACCCAGATGATTGGCAGTATCGTTGTCATCTGCGGAATCCTGCTGGCACAAACTGCCAGAGAAACCAAATCGGCAAAGGAGGTTGACTAAATGGCGACTATGGAGTTGACCCTGGAAAACTTTGAGGACACCATCTCCAAAGAAGGCATCACATTAGTTGACTTCTGGGCAGAGTGGTGTGGTCCTTGCCGAATGTTTGGACCGATCTTTGAAAAAGCCGCCGAGGAAAATCTAGATATACGCTTTGGCAAAGTTGACACCGAGGCTCAGCAGCAACTGGCGGGAATGGCAGGGATCACCTCTATCCCTACACTGATGATTTTTCGTGATGGCATCTTGCTGTTCAATCAGCCGGGAGCTTTGCCAGCGCCAGCGCTAGATGACCTTATTGGCAAAGTCAAAGAGCTAGACATGGACATTGTCAGAGCTGAAATAGCCAAACAGGATTCAAGCGGCAATTAGATGAAAAACAATGGCCTGGCAATGATCGGGACCATTGCCGCAATCGGAATTCTTGCCTGGTGGAT
>JBBAMI010000038.1:0-3464 GCA_040402595.1 Aquiluna sp. | reverse complement strand
GGACCCCTCGCGCACCCGCCAGAGCTCAGTTACCCTTGCTACCTTTCGGTCCTGGGGGGTTTAGCCAAGGTGACGCCACGCGAGGAGTCGCCTTTGATTCTAAGCCCGATTAGTTCTGGGGGAAACCTAGGTTTATGCCGCCGTGAGAGGGATCTAACCAGCGAGAGGTAATCACCTTGGTTTGGGTGAAGAAGCGGAATCCCTCTTCGCCGTGAGCTCGGGAGTCACCAAACAGTGAGTGCTTCCAACCACCAAAGGAGAAGTAAGCAACCGGCACAGGAATCGGCACGTTGATGCCAATCATTCCAACCTCAACCTCGTGCTGGAATCTCCTGGCAGCCCCGCCATCGTTGGTAAAGATGGCTGTTCCATTTCCAAACTCGGATGAGTTAATTAGTTTCAGTCCCTCTTCATAAGTCTTGACTCGAACAACGGAAAGAACTGGACCAAAGATTTCATCCCTATAAACCTTCGAGGATGTTGGAACTTTGTCAATCAGAGTGGGGCCTAGCCAGAAGCCATTCTTATCGCCATCAGGATTCACCTCTCGTCCATCGACTACAACAACGGCTCCATCTGCCTTGGCAATGTCGATGTAGCTTGCAACCTTGTCGCGGTGCTGTTTGGTGACAAGCGGACCCATGTCACAGGATCGCCTACCGTCACCAACCTTGATGGTGCTCATTCTTTCCTTAATCTTGGCAATCAATGAATCAGCCACTGGCTCGACCGCCACAACCACTGAAATCGCCATGCACCTTTCACCAGCCGAACCAAAGCCTGCATTAACGGCTGAATCTGCAACGAGATCTAGGTCGGCATCCGGAAGAACGAGCATGTGGTTCTTAGCCCCACCTAGAGCCTGAACCCGCTTGCCATTTTTGGCAGAAGTTTCATATATGTATTGTGCGATTGAGGTTGAACCAACAAAAGATATGGCCTTTACCAGCGGGTGGTTTAGTAGCCCATCAACTGCAACCTTGTCGCCATGCAGGACATTGAAAACGCCGTCTGGAAGTCCCGCTTCTTTCAAAAGCTTGGCAATCCACATCGCACTGGATGGGTCCTTTTCGCTTGGCTTCACAACAACTGTGTTACCCGCAGCAATTGCAACCGGGAAGAACCACATTGGGACCATTGCTGGGAAGTTAAACGGACTAATGATTCCAACCACTCCCAGTGGCTGCTTCATCGAATAAACATCAATTGAGGTTGAAGCATTCTCGGAATACTCACCTTTGAGAAGATGCGGCAGCCCGCAGGCAAAGTCGACGACCTCAAGACCACGGTTAATCTCGCCCAGGGCGTCGGATAGCACCTTGCCGTGCTCTTCAGTAATGATTGCGGCCAGCTCGCCTTTGCGCTGATCAAGCAGCTGGCGGAAGGTAAACAGAATTGTGTTTCGCTTGGCCAGTGAGGTGTCTTTCCAGGCGGGAAAAGCAGCCTGAGCGCTTGCTACCGCTACCTCTATATCCTTCTGTTCGGCGAAGGAAACCTCAGCAGCCTGAGTGCCAAGAGCAGGGTCATAGACCTCGCCAAACCTTGAGCCCGAGCCTTTATATTCGGCTCCATTTATCCAGTGGGAAATCAACTTCATCGTTTACCTCTTTTTCCATGCCAAGACTACCCTTAGCAAAGACAGGAAAAAGCATGCAGGAAATCACCAAGCTCATAAAGCGTCACCCCGCTGGGCAAGCCGCAACCCTGGCCTCCCTTCGGAAAGAGATTCAAAAGCTGGTTCCAGGAGCTAAGGAAAAGATCTTCTACCAGATGCCATCCTTCGAAGTTGGAGGGGTAATCCTTCTCAGCTACGAGGGTTTCAAGGAACACAACAGCATCTTTCCCGGCCCCGAAGCCATCGCAACACTCTCCAAAGACCTAGCCAAATACAAGACCTCCAAGGGAGCCATTCATTTTGAGAAGGAAAAGCTGCTTCCACTAACACTTATAAAAAAGATTGTTCAAACCCGCATCAAGCTGATTAACCAGAGCTACCCAAAGAAAAGCGGAGAGTTTCTTGAGCTCTATGACAACGGGTTCATCAAGGCCAAAGGCAAATACCAAGAGGGTGAGATGCATGGCTACTGGGAGTTCTATCGCCGTGATGGCTCGATCATGAGAAGTGGCAAACTCAGCCATGGCGAGCCAGTTGGTGAGTGGAAGACCTTTGTCAGATAGCTAGTTTTGGTCATTACCTCTTAGCCAACTAAACTGCTCGAGGAGAATTCGCCTAGTGGCCTATGGCGCACGCTTGGAAAGCGTGTTGGGTGAAAGCCCTCGGGGGTTCGAATCCCCCATTCTCCGCCAGGGAATCCATTGATTTTGGGCCTCTCCCCCTAAGCCCTTTCTCTCTGGCATCAAGGGTGCTAGCTGGTGTGTTTACTAGCCACGACTTTTTACTGAGCCTTTATGACTTTCGGCTTTGCCGCGAATTGATACAGGGGCCACAGCGGAAATAGCAGCAGGACTAAATTGGGCAACCACCAAAGAATGTCGAAGTAACCGAGAACTACCCAGTAAGCAAGCGCCATTCCTCCAGCAACTGAAGTCAAAACCAGAGAGATGATGATAAATACCGAACCATTAAGCCGCTTGGTGGTTTGCCCAATTATGCCAGTGATGGCAGCCAATATGTCGAGAGGAAAAAATGACCAATTCCAGGCTTGCACTTCTCGCAATTCATAACCCTCAAACATCACCTCTGGTGGCAAGGCTCGGAAAACAATTAGTGACCAATAAACAATGAACCCGACATCTATTACCCAAACAATGGCTTTCTGTGCGGTAGTTAGTTTCAAGATCAGCTCCTAAAGATTTACTTCTTGGAGTCCCTGGAATACTGCGTTACTCCAAGCCAGGCTCTTTCAAGCACATCTTCTATGTCTCCTGGCCTGGCACTGGGTCGATAAGGATCTTCGCTTCCAGCCAGCATGGTGAAGCCATGAACTATTGACCAAGCGAAATGCGCCACCGCCTGGACTTCTTTTGGCTCAATAAGACCTTCGTTGCAAAGATCCAAAATGGTGTCATGCAAAATTCCACGAGCGGAGGGATTATCTTCCCGATTTGGCAGCTCGCTGCAATCTAGAAAAGCAACAGAGAATAGTCCCGGTTCCGCTAATCCAAACCGGATATATTCCCTTCCGGTAGCCATGAACTTGCGCTTTACATCGGTTTCTTTTGCCACCGCACTAGCCATTCTTCTTGCCAACTCTTCTCGAGCCTGCTGCGAGATGGCTGCCTTTAGGTTTTCGCCACTTGGGAAATGACGATAAACAGCCATAGGTGTGACGTCGACCAACTTGGCTAAGTGAGTAACCCCCAGGTTGCGCGAACCGGTGGCCTTGGCTTCTTTCATCCCAACCTTGATAAGGGCCTCTTCCAGGTTGCCGTGATGATACGACTTCTTTTTCATGCTTTTAATGTTGACAAGCTAAACATTAGCTTATTATGTTTATAGCATA
>JBBAMI010000037.1:2044-3850 GCA_040402595.1 Aquiluna sp. | reverse complement strand
ATCAAACATGACAGCAGTATTCAGGCCGCGACCATCTGCAAAGTTTTGATATTCATATAATGACCCGTGAACCACAATCGAATTCTCCATGGCCAAGCGCTTTAGAAGTTTTGCAGTCGGGCCTGACTCCAGGTTCTCTGCGATTTGATTTGGTGTGCCAATTGGCAATGTGTCTGCTGGATAGCGCGAGAGTGTAAGTTCCGGAAGGAAAACAATCTGCGCCCCTGCGTCCTTGGCGGCCTTTACGGCATTCTCAATCTGCTGCTGATGTTCAGTTGAATCTTCCTTCCAGGCAAACTGCACAGCCGCAACGGTAATCACTTCTCTTTCTGGATTGCGCGTGCGGGAGAGTGAGGGCAGAGCCTTGGCGTAGGTGATTTTCATTTTCTTATCGAATCCAGTATCTCAGTCAGAAGTTCCATGTTTGTCTGCGGGTTGACGATTGCGAACCTGGTGTGAGGTTTGCCTCGAAGAGAGGATGGAAGAACCAGTGCCAAGCCCTGGTCCAACAGCTGACCAGACCACCTTTCGTAATCGGCCATTTGCCAGCCGAGCACCTCAAAGACAACGATCGAGAGCTCTGGTTCTCTAACGAGCCTCAGCTCAGGGCGTGATGCAATTTCCTTGGATATGTGCTTTGCGAGCACGACATTTGAGCGAATGGCAGATCGATATTTCTCCACACCGTGAGATGCGAGAGAAAACCACAGGGGAAGTCCACGCGCCCGGCGAGAGAGGTTGAAGGCATAGTCAGAGGGGTTCCACTCGGTTGATTTGTTGATTGGCTCCAAATACTCACCGTGCTGAGAAAAAGTTTGCTTGGCAAGCTCCGGATTTTTATAAACCAAAGCGCACGCGTCAAATGGTGCAAAGAGCCACTTGTGTGGATCGACGATAAATGAGTCAGCTTTTTCGATGCCATCAAAGAGTGGCCTGAGTTCTGGAACCAGAGCACCTGCGATTCCATAGGCTCCATCAACATGGAACCAAACTTCCAGCTCTTTGGCCAACACAGCCAGTCCCGCTAAGTCATCAACAATTCCGAAGTTAGTTGTTCCAGCAGTGCCGACAATTGCCATTGGGGTTAGACCTTGATGCTTTGCCTCTTCAGTTGCCAACTTTGCCGACTCGTAGCCGATTTTTCCACTCTCGCCACTATCCGCCTTGGTGACACTGACTCCAATCACCTTGGCCACCATTGAAACGGATGAGTGAGCTTCCTCACTGCAGATTATGGTGAACGCTTTCTCGCCAAGTTTTTTTCTTGCCTGCTCTCTTGCAACAGTTAGTGCTGAAAGATTTCCCAGAGTGCCACCTTGGACAAAAACTCCTCCGGCTTGCTTGGGAAATCCGACTTCTTCGGCAAGAAAACTAAGTACCTGGTTCTCCGCATAGACAGCACCAGCTCCCTCGAGCCATGATCCTCCGTAGATGGAGCTGGCCGACACCACTAGGTCGAAAAGGCTGGCGGCATCTGTTGGGGCAGCTGGAATGAAGGATAGAAATCCGGGATGATCAACTGAAATTGTTGCTGGGGCAAGTTTTTCGGCAAAGAGAGCTAACGCGGCTTCTCCACCGAGCCCTTGTTCCGTGATGGTGTTTCCAACCTCACGCGCCAATTCTTCGGGGGATTTTGGTCCGTCTAGCGGTGGGGGATTGAAATCAAGTCTTTCCGATGCATATTTGAAGATGGCTTCGCGCAACTTGTTGTCCGACTTTGGGTCATGCATGTCAGAGGTCAACGCTGCTCCTTGGCTAACGAGAGCAACTCTAGCTAATCGGCCCCTTGTGGAAATGATCGAAAAC
>JBBAMI010000037.1:0-1944 GCA_040402595.1 Aquiluna sp. | reverse complement strand
TTGGCTAACGAGAGCAACTCTAGCTAATCGGCCCCTTGTGGAAATGATCGAAAACCAGGTTAGTTCTGGTGTTTGCCACGAACGGATTATTGGAAAGCTGCTCCAGAACAAACTCTCTAACTTCTTCGGAGTTTGCAACGGCAACGTGCACCATGAAGTCTTCCTGTCCTCCAAGGAAAAAGACCTGCACAACCTGCGGATGCTGCTGCATGCTTTTCATAAAACTAGCCAGATTGGATCTTGCTCCCGCTCGCAGGGTCACTGAAATCAGTGCTTGCAGTTCCAGACCAATAGCTTCGGGATTTACCTCAGCAGCAAAAGAGCGAATTACTCCCTGGTCGACCAGCCTGCGCATTCTCATGAGCGAGGTGGAGGGGGCAATTGAAAGCTCATTCGCAAGATCTGCATTGGAGATGCGTCCATTGCTCGTCAGCAACCTGAGCATCTCGAGGTCAATCTCATCGAGTTCAACTTTGGGCTGAATTTTCTTCGCAGTTGGCACCCTCAAACCTCACTTTCCTGCAGTAACTATCAAGAATAGAGCAGTTTCTGCATAATCTTCGGATTTATAACCAAAATCCCGCATAAAGCGTCAGAATCAAGCAATTCTTTCGCAAGGAGGCGCAATTGCTAGTTGGTGTTCCGAAGGAAATAAAGAACAACGAAAACAGGGTCGCGATGACCCCTGCTGGCGTGCAAGAGCTAATCAGCCGTGGTCACTCGGTCCTTATTGAGACATCAGCAGGAATTGGTTCCGGCTTTGAAGATGATGACTACGCAAAAGCCGGAGCTGACATTGCAAAAGATGCCGATTCAGTGTGGTCAAAGGCCGAGCTAATTGTGAAGGTGAAAGAGCCGATTGCAGCTGAGTACCCCCGGATGCGCAAGGGACAGGTTCTATTCACCTACCTGCACCTAGCAGCCTCGAAAGATTGCACAGATGCAATTGTGAAAAGTGGAACAACTGCCGTCGCTTACGAGACAGTTCAGATAGGAAGAGCTCTGCCGCTGCTGCACCCAATGAGTGAGGTGGCAGGACGACTAAGTGCGCAAATAGGTGCCAATCAGCTGATGAAGACAAATGGCGGCCGAGGAATCCTGATGGGTGGCGTTCCAGGGACTCCTAGAGCGAAGACTGTTGTGATCGGTGGCGGAGTCGCCGGCACCGAGGCGGCACGTGTTGCCCACGGCATGGGTTCCGATGTGGTTGTGATTGACCTTTCTCTTCCAAGACTTAGAGAAATTGAGAACATGTTTGGGGGCGCTGTCCAAACTCGAGTTTCAACATCTTATGAAATTGCTAATCAACTGTCCGATGCCGATTTGGTCATCGGTTCGGTTTTGATTCCCGGCGAAAAAGCGCCAAAGCTTGTCACCGATGCCATGGTAAGGAAGATGAGGGCTGGAGCGGTTTTAGTTGATATCGCGATTGACCAGGGCGGTTGCTTCGAACACTCTCGCCCAACCACACATGATGATCCGACATTTGCCGTTCACAACACCAACTACTACTGCGTGGCAAATATGCCTGGAGCTGTCCCTGCAACCTCAACTGTTGCACTCACTAACGCAACCCTGCCCTACGTGATTGCTATTGCAAGTAAAGGTTGGAAGCAGGCTTTGAAGTCGGATCCCGCACTGGCTCTCGGGCTAAATGTCCACGAGGGAGTTATCACTCACCCTGCCGTCAATCACGCGTTTCCAGAGCTCAGCTATAAGAGTGCCGAGGAAATTATTTCCGCTTCCTAAACAACCATGCACCTGCTGCTACGAGGGTGACACCTACAAATAGCCAAAGAGCAATGTTTCTCTCATTCGCAATTGCTTCGCAAGATGTCCAGCCTTCCTGCTGACTTGATGGGTTGCAGGTGGTGGGGTCAAAAAATCCAATCCACCAGGCAAGAATTCCGATTGCGGCAATGGTCCCGATCATTGCCAGGCCAT
>JBBAMI010000036.1:0-4170 GCA_040402595.1 Aquiluna sp. | reverse complement strand
CAGGGGTGAGGATGCCGGAAGGTAGAAGGTGAAGAGCAAATTTCTTATCGCCGATAACTACGGTGTGACCGGCATTGTTACCACCCTGGTAGCGGACTACGTAGTGGACTTTGTCACCTAGAAGATCGGTGGCCTTTCCTTTGCCTTCGTCACCCCACTGGGCTCCAACTAGCACGACAGCTGGCATGACTAACCCCTTTCAAAATTGGGGGACTTGAGGCTTCAGCCCTGACTAATTCTAGCTAAAAACGTGCTGCATCACCCAGCTGTGCATGGCGATTGCAGCAGCGGCCGAAGCATTGATGGATCGGGTGGAACCAAACTGAGTTATTTCTAAAACCATTTCAGAAGCATCCAGTGCTTGCTGAGAAAGACCGGGTCCCTCTTGGCCGAAAAGCAAGATGCACTCTCGCGGTAGCTCGGTCTTTTCCAGCTGCTTACAACCAGGAGTGTTATCAATTGCAATGATGGGAATCTTCTTGCCCTTGGTTCCGGCGGTCTTGGACCATTCAATAAGTGATTCGATATCTGGCCGATGCTCAACGTGCTGATATCTATCAGTCACCATTGCGCCTCTTTTGTTCCAACGCTTGTTGCCAACTATTTGCACACTCGATGCAAGGAATGCGTTTGCGTTTCTGACAATGGAACCAATATTTAGATCGTGCTGCCAGTTTTCAATTGCGACATGAAAGGGGTGCCTTCGTGAGTCAAGATCTTTTACAATCTCTCCCATTTTCCAGTAACGATATCTATCGACTACGTTTCTTGTGTCGCCCTCAGCCAAGAGCACTGGGTCAAGCTTTGCAAAGTCGGGGTGCGCACTCGCATCACCCTGGTAGGGTCCGACTCCCCATGAGGCCTGAGCTAACTGGTCTTCGCTTTCACTCACAGATACAGCGTAGAGCTAGGCTTTACCCATGACTGATCGATCTCATATTCATTCTTGGCTTACCGACATGGATGGCGTTCTATGGCACGAAGGTAAGCCAATTGCTGGAGCTCAGGAGCTAATTGACAGATGGCTCAATAGGGGAACTCCCTTTTTAGTTCTCACTAATAACTCCAGCTTCACCCCTAGGGATCTGTCAGCAAGACTTCAAGATGGCGGTCTGAATGTCAGCGAGGACCGCATCTACACTTCCGCCATGGCAACCGCCGATTTTCTAAACTCCCAAAAACCAAAGGGCACTGCCTTTGTCATTGGTGAGGCAGGCATTCTCACGGCTATGCATGACATTGGTTATGTAATGACCGAAGTCAATCCAGACTTTGTGGTTTTGGGAGAAACCAGAAACCTCAGCTTTGAAGCACTAACCAAAGCCGTGAGACTAATTGGTAAAGGTTCAAGGTTCATTGTTACCAACCCGGATGTCACAGGCCCTTCGCTAGAAGGTCCAATTCCAGCAGCCGGATCAGTCGCTGCGCTGATAACCAAGGCAACTGGCAGGTCACCTTACGTGGTTGGAAAGCCAAACCCGATGATGTTCCGCTCTGCCATGCGGAAGATTAAGGCCCACTCGGAAACCACAGCTATGATTGGCGATCGCATGGACACTGATGTTGTGGCAGGTATTGAGGCAGGACTTCACACAATTCTAGTGAGAACTGGAATCTCGAATGATGCTGAGGTGTTGAAGTACCCCTTCAGACCAACTGAAGTACTTAATTCAGTCGCTGATCTTCTCTAGCTATCAAGCTGGCGAATGTATTTGTTGAATGACACAAACACTCCAGCAATCAATACTCCCCAGGCAAGGACTGTGTAAACAGCGCCCACACCGAATGAATCAACGGCATTGCCAACGGCGACCATTGACAATAGTGGCCCCGCATTCCACATAGTCATTTCCAGGGCGAAAACTCGGCCTCTTTTATCAGCAGGTATGCGCTCCTGAATAACTGTGTTTAGTAGCGGTAGCAGCGGTCCCCAGGCAAGACCAAGGGTGAAGAAGAAAGTTATCATCGCCCACTGCGGTGGCAGTGTGCTCATAGGAATCATGGAAAGCCCAATACCTAAAATGCCAACGCGAAGAATGTTTGCGTAACTCAGCCTCTTGTGAATCCACTCAAAACCAAGTGCCCCAAACACTGAGGCAAATGCTGCCGCTGAGATTGCACTTCCCAGTCCCTCGGGGTCCTCAAGAGCGGTGTAGTACGCGGGGAGAACCACCATCTCTGTCGGCAAATAAATCACCGCGAGCGCCATGATGGCTGCCATCATGATAAAAATCGGTGGATTGGAGAACAATACTTTGAAGCCCTGCATGGCAAAGACTAAAAGGTTGCCGTCTTCTTTCTCATCGTCGTGCTGCTCTTCTGCATGAATGAAGAGGGCAAAAACTCCACTGAGAACGGCAAACAGTGCGATGACGAAGTAGGTGTTTGCTGAGCCAATGTTTGCAATTAGAAATGTTGCGAGCGCCGGACCGGCTGCGAAACCAGAGGCAAACAATCCCTCATGAATGGAGTTAGCTCTATCCAGGCTCATGCCAGCGGGTTTTGCAACATCTGGGATTAGAGATTTCCTGGCGGTGCTGCCACCTGGTGTGAAGAGCGCCTTGAAAATACTTATGACTATCAACCAAGCAAGTGTCAGCTCCCACAAGCCTGAAACCAACGGGATCATCACTGCCACCACACCGGCCAAAATTTCCGACCCGATAGCAGTTTTTCTTCGACCGACCTTGTCAATGAAGGAGCCCAAAAAAGGGGCGAGCAAGAGAGTTGGGATTGCAGTTAGGGCGACCACAAGTCCCGCGCTGCTGGCAGTGCCGGTGAGCTCAAGGGCAATCCATGGCATAGCGATGAACGTCATTGACCCAGAGATGACTGAGGCTACAGATGCAAGCTGGGTAAAGACAAAGGGCGCAAGCTTGCGCTGCATTTAAACCTCGTTGGATAAACCTAGGTCACTCAGTGATATAGCTGAGTAATACCTATAACCCTTCGATTCTATCGCTTCCTTTGCACCCGTATTTCTATCAACGACAGTTGCAATCGCTAGCACGTTTGCACCAGCAGCTTCTGCTGCCTGCGCTGCAGTTAGCGGTGACGCACCTGTAGTTGATGTGTCTTCCAAAATCACGACATTTTTACCTGCAATGTCTGGTCCTTCTACCTGCCTTGCCATGCCATGCTCTTTTACCTGTTTGCGCACAACAAATGCATCTAAGACTCGTCCGCGCTGCGCTGCTTGATGCAGGATTGCTGTTGCCACTGGATCCGCGCCCATTGTTAGTCCACCAACTGCATCTATGTGACCTAGGTTGGCCCAGTCGATTAGATCCAGCATGACCTGACCAATCAGTGGCCCCGCTTCGTGATGCAGAGAGGACCTGCGAAGGTCGATGTAGTAGTTGGCCTCTTTCCCGGAGGACAGAATTACCTTGCCGTGCACCACAGAGAGCTGACTAATTAGCTCGACTAGTCTGGGCTTAGCTTCAGAGGAAAAAGACATAGTTAGAGTTTAGAAGTGCAAATAGCCACCTGGAACGTAAACTCCGCAAGAGCCCGAACTGAGCGGATTGTTCAGTTCCTTGAGCGCACCAAGGTTGATGTGCTGGCTATGCAGGAAATCAAATGCAAGCCTGAGCAGTTCCCGATAGCTCGTCTCGAGGAGATTGGCTACAAAGTGATAGCCCATGGGCATAACCAGTGGAACGGCGTGGCCTTTGCCCATCGAGACACCTTGGAAGCTGAAGATGTCGAAATGGAATTTCCCTATCAACCACAGTTCAAAGAAGTGGTTGAGGCTAGGGCTCTGGGAGCTACCTTCGCGGGAGTTCGCATTTGGAGCCTTTATGTTCCGCATGGAAGAGCTCTGGATGATCCTCACATGCAATACAAGCTGGAGTTTCTAGACCGTCTGGCTTCGCATGCAGATGAGTTGGTGGCGGAACATCCAGGTGGGCAAGTTGCGCTCGTTGGAGATTTCAACATCGCTCCGCTAGACAGTGATGTATTCGATGTTTCATTCTTTGAAACTCACGTGTCTGAGCCAGAGCGACAAGCATTTTCTGCCTTTGAACAAATTGGTTACTCAGATTTGCACCGTGAGTTTGTTCCTGTTGGCTACACCTACTGGGATTATCAAGATTTAAGATTTCCTCGTAATGAGGGCATGCGAATTGACTTTGTGCTTAGCTCACCAGAACTTTCAGAGAGAAT
>JBBAMI010000035.1:0-4208 GCA_040402595.1 Aquiluna sp. | reverse complement strand
GGCCAGCAGCATAGTCTGCCTCAGTGACTTCTACGAAATTGTTGGTTCTGAGCCAATCTTTGACCAAGCTCTTGTTGGCGGTCTTCACAACCAGTCCGGTGTGATGATCTCTCTGATCTTCTTTGAGATAGTCCCCGTTGACACGCTGCGCGGCAGCAGCACAGGCCCAGACTTGTTCAGCAGTGAATTCCATAGTTCGCTCCGTGTTCTTCATTGTCTCTATTATATAGTCGAGTACCCAAACTGTCAACTGGAGGGAGTGCCGGTGGTGTGGCTTTTTCGCAACACTAGGGTCAAAAAGAAAGGCCGCATATAGCGACCTTCCTCAAACCGCCCCGGGAGCGAATCGGCTTGGTTTGAAAATAGACCTTAGATGGTCATGCCAGCTGCTTTGGCTTTGTAGCCTAGAGCAACGATTTCACGGCTTGGCTTGCCAATGCTGTACTCAGTAACGGTAACACCGTTGCCAGCTGTACGGCTGTTAGAATAAACAGCGTAACCGTTTTGACGGATACGGCTGGCTTCTGCGGCCAAATTGCCTACGCCAAAACGCTTCTTGGCTTCTGCTGGGGTCAATGACTCACCATGGTACAATGCGTTAAAAACTTTAAAAGTTTTGGTTTCTGGGTTCAAACGTTTCATGTTTTAAGTTTCCTTTTTTAATATAGCTGATAAAAAGTTGTTCAGCGTGTTAGTATTATATGACCTTGCCCGATAAAAAGCAATGGGCAATTTCACCAATCATCATTTCCTTACCTTCACACTGGGCACAGCTACGATGATCGCAGAGGCTAGCCATGTCCAAAACGTGTAGGGCAGCTGACTTCCAGGCCAAAGATGCTGTCCAAATTCGTTGATGGCCCAGATAAAGGCCAACGGCCCTATGGCAACGAGGAATACTATCAAAGCCCCGATCCCAAGTAGTTTAAGCAGTGTAGGCATTAGTAGGCACCCTTCATAACAGTTACCTTGGCCATGTTCTGCCAGTTAGTAGGAAAGCTCTTGCGCAGATCCGCTACTTTGAGCACCGTGCGCAAGCTCAGTTCACGCATGGTAGCACGATTAGTTTCAATGAAGTCCACGACTTCGTCGCGAGCTACATCTTCCAATTCGTAGCTGTCCAACATGCCGTCTTTGACGATCTGTTTGATACGCAGGACCTTCTCACGATCTGTGTCCATTCTGAGATCGATATAGTGACAGCGTGACTCTAGTGCCGCCAAGTGCTCCTGCAGTTTCTTAGAACGAACATTCTCAAACTTCAAGTTGGTGATAAAGATAGCACCACCTTTGAACTCAAACTTGTCTGGGATGCCTTCTGAACGAAGCAGACGGCTGTCAGTGTTCCAGCTGATAGTACGCTTCTTGCTGGAATCCAAAGCGGCCTTCAAGATGTTCAGCGCGATGTCGTCTAACAAAATTGAGTCGCAGTCATCGAACACAAGGATGTTCTTTGCATCGCTGTACTGATAGAGCTTAGAGTACAGGCCAATGGCACTCATAGCACCCTTGACGATCTCGTAGCGTGGCTTACGCTCGCCCAGGGTATTGAACAGATCGTCTTTGCTTAGTACTTCTTCAACACCAAACGATTTGCCCACACCTGGAGGGCCTGTTACGATCATAGCACGGACATCGCCGCCCTTGACAGCTTTGGTCATGTCTTTGAGGATCTCAAAGCGCAGTCGTGTGCGCTCGATGATCTCTTCATCGGTTTCATGTGCTACAGCCTCGTCTGAGACTTTGGCCTGTGTGAAGTCCGTGACTTCGGAACCTTTGGCGGGCTTCTTCAGAGCCTGAAGCATAGTGACTCCTTGTGGAATGGGTTTAGCAGAGCCCGCAACATTATAGTCACCCTGACGGCACTTGATGCGGATTGAACGATCGGGAAAGCCTGGCTGTCCGCCACCTTCTACGGTGACATAGCCCTCTCCACTCTTAGAGACTTTGTAGTCTTCTACTAGTTTAAAAGTCATACCCCCAACATTAGTGGGTTGACCCTTGATATTATACCAGCCCTCGGTAAATGTAATGTACATGAGTTCGCTCCTGTGTGTGTTCATCATTTTCGTAGTATACTGTCTCTGGACTCTGTTGTCAAGTCCGGAAACCCTTGCCCTTGTAGGGTTATTCTTCCTCTGCTATCAGCTGGTCAATGGTGTTAGCAGCTAGGGCATCAACCAGGGGTACCAGCCCACCTTTGATCAGCCCGGGTGTGTCATAAACGGCACCCGCATACCACACCCCGTCCTTCATCACGTAGTAGTACTCAGCACAGCAGCCATCGACCTGCTCGAGGAACTCTTCGAACGTGTGAGAGACCTGCCAGCTGACATCCGTTTCGCCACGATCTGAGTAGAAGTTCATTTCTTCTAGGGTCTCTTTGACACCCGAATTGTCGCCACGTGAGACCAGTGCATTGGCTAGGGTGGAGTCGTAGTGCCTGTTGAGGATCTCGCCTGTGTATGAAAGATAGCCATCGTAGTGGCAGTAGACGCTTTTGCATACGTTGCCATGCATGACAGCTACTCGTGAACGTGTACCCATTTGTCGCTCCTTGTGTTTAACTTAGCCTATATTATACGATCAACTGCTGCTGCTGTCAACTCTACATTGACCAGTAGAGCTCTGAGCTGGGATCGCAGCTACGGGGAGTGTTGACACTCTGGGTGAACTCCTCGCCCGTCATCAAGTTGCGCCGGGTCACACGCTGTTCTATCATCAAGTGATAGTAACAAGAGTCCGCAGCAGCCATCCACGTCAGGGGATCATCTTCGTGCAGATTGCTGCCCTGCGAGTAGATATGGGTCTTCGAGTACTTGTTATGGGCTCGAGTTATGGCTGCCTGTGCCGCAGCATGTGTCTTGTAGCTGCTTACTATAGCTGATGATCTACGATCGTAAGTGTACCACATAGTTCGCTCCTTGTTGGTGTTTGTGGGGGCTCTCTCGTTGGCCCCCGCCACGTTACTGCTGTTGCTCTGCGAACAGCCTACGGCCCGCATCCATGAACATAGTATACGCTACTCTGTCCTCTTTGTCAAGATCGTCCCAGCTGGAGCGCATTTCTTTCAGCCCTGCCAAGATGTCCCCGTCTGTGTGTGTTTGAGCATACTCTGTGACCAACAGGCATGCATCCGCGATGTCCATATACAAGGGTGTACCCATATCAATCTCCTCTGGTGTCTGTGTTTAGGGTGGGCTGTAGCTGTCTGCGTAACTCTACTTCACGACGGTGTGCATGACTCTTGCCCCGGACGATCTCGTGTACGATGATCTCGATGTCTTCTTTTGATGCCAGCTCACGTAGCGCAGAGCATAACAGCCACTGTTTGGTTTCAGTTCGGGCTCTATAGTAGTGTTTGGCTGCTCTAGCACGTACACTCTTTAGTACAGTAGACTCTGTCTTGGCAGTGACGCCAATGTAATTGCCCTGCGGTACTCGCAGTTCATAGATGATGTGATTTCTGTCAGTTCTTTTCGCTCTCATAGTTTGTATATTATAGCACCAGGATCAGCGGCTGTCAACCAAAAAGAAAGGGCACTCAAACAGTGCCCTAGGTCAGCGACCTCTCGCTTAGATCTCGTCGCTTCTCCGTCCCGTAATAGCATAGATCGAGCCCACTAGGTTCTCGTAGTCAAAATAGGCTGCTTCTAGGCCTTCTGTGTCATAGTAGCAGACAACGCCCCCTACATCGTCTCTCTGCAGCCCCTGCAGATGCTCTGCTGCCTCAGTCTCGAACAGCTCTGTGTAGAACTCTGAACTGTCCCGGTCGCCGTGTGTGTCTTTGTCCCATAAGGGAAGATAGTTGTGTGTATAACGCATAGTCGCTCCTAGTTGTTAAAAAGAACAGCGTGTATCTCTCACGCAATACAAACATTATACAGGATTCTCGCCACGTTGTCAACCAATCACAGCGATCTCGTGGCCACCCAGAACAACAGAGCAGCTGCCGCGAACACAGCTAGAAAGATCCCACACTGCTGTGCTGTAGTTGTACGTGCCCAGATTGAGCTGCGATCGTCCATGTTGTCTCCTTGATGTGCTGCTGCTAGAGTGGTGCGACCGGGAGGGATCGAACCTCCGACCCACAGCTTAGAAGGCTGTTGCTCTATCCACTGAGCTACGGTCGCATGCTGCTGTTACACTGTAGTGGTGGGCCCCCCCGGAGTCGAACCGGGCACCAACGGATTATGAGTCCGCTGCTC
>JBBAMI010000034.1:0-5022 GCA_040402595.1 Aquiluna sp. | reverse complement strand
CCTACGGGAGCTACTGGTCCAACGGGGGCACAAGGACCGCAAGGTGCGACAGGGTCAACTGGTGCTGTTGGTCCTCAGGGACTGCAAGGACCACAGGGACCAACTGGTGCAACTGGTGCAACTGGTGCTACTGGACCCATGGGACCGCAAGGGCCACAAGGGCCAACTGGTTCTCAAGGTGTAGCTGGCCCCACTGGTCCACAGGGACCGCAAGGTGCAACTGGTTCACCTGGAGTTAATGGTGCAGACGGCGCTCAAGGCCCAGTGGGCCCTGCCGGACCTGCGGGACCAACAGGAGCGACGGGAGCGACGGGAGCGACGGGAGCGACGGGAGCTCAAGGTCCGGCTGGAGGATTTGGCGCTTACGGTAACTTCTATGACACCACGACGGTCTACGTCACGGCGAGTCAGGCAATTGCTATCCCTCTGAACACAACCGTATTTTCCAGCGGTGTTTCAATCTTCAATGGAACTGGAATCAGGTTTGCTAGTGCTGGGAAATACGACATTCAGTTTTCGGCGCAGATGCAAAATGATGCAACAAATCGGAGAACTGTAACCATTTGGCTTTCAAAAAATGGAACAGCTTCTTCAAGTTGGATTGCAAACACGAGCACGGACTTTATTCTTGGCTCAAGCGCAGATGATGAGCGTGTGGTGGCATCCTGGAATTTCTTCGTGGACGCTAGTGCAAATGATTATTTTGTAATCATGATTGCTTCAGACGGTTCTAGTTCAGGAAGACAAGTAACAATTCATGCTGGAAGTAGTCGATTATCGTCGCCGGTTGGTATACCGAATGTCCCATCTACAATCGTAACGGTGAATCAGGTTGGCTAAATGACTAAAGAAAATCGGTTGCGCTCTCGCTTTGAGTATCTGGCAAGTACCTTCGGTGTGATTCTGTTTGTCTTCTACTGGGGTGTCATCATGACTTTCCCGAGTTTCTATTTCGTGAATCCGCTTACGGAACAGCCATTGCGAGCGGCAGCGCTGGTGCTGCTAATCCTGGGCTGGGTTTCAATCTCAACTCTCACCCCGATCGTCCTGTTTCAATTTGGAGCTGGCCGTTACAGGGTTATTGCAGCTCTCCCATACGTAGTGGCTATCTGGCCGCTGTCGATTGCCGTCGCCCAAATTGAAAGGGTTTTGACGACTGGGCAGAACTACCTGAGCTACCTGATCGAAACTCCCTTGTTTTTGGCAACTGACTTGATAATCCCCTTGGCCCTGCTGTCTCTCTGGCTTCGGCTTCGCCTCCATCACCTGGACTAGGCGAACCAGATTTACAACAAAACACCACAACATATAGGTATTTCGGTCTGCCTAGACACTAAATAGCCGTTAATCCGCTAGAAACATTCTCGTGGTGAGATGTTCACCCAAGCCAACCACTACCCTCAAGGACCTTGCAGATGAAGAAATTCAGACCCCTGGCGGCTATTGCCGCAATTTCGACAGCAGCACTGGTGCTAACTGGCTGTGCCAGTGATAGCGCCGAACAAACCGATAGCTACGGAGAGCTAGGCGTTCAATTCTCCTGGATAAAAAACGCAGAGTTTGCTGGCGAGTATTTCGCCGACGCAAATGGCTACTACCAGGAAGCTGGATTCAGCTCGGTGAACTTTATTGCTGGTCCTACCGCAACAGCGGCCGTTGTCCTCTCGGGTGAGGTCCTGGTTGGACTTTCCGATGCAATTGCTGTCACGCCGGTAATCCTGGAAGAAGGAGCTCCGCTAAAGATCATTGGTGCGACCTACCAGAAGAACCCATTTACAATTCTTTCGCTCAAGGATGGCGCTAACATCGCAACACCGCAGGATCTGATTGGTAAGCGAATTGGTGTCCAAGCCGGTGGAAATGAAACACTGTTTGATGCACTTCTTGCTGCAAATGGAATCGATGCCAGCCAGGTCACTAAGGTGCCAGTTGAATATGATCCAGCACCGCTAGTAAACGGCGAGGTCGATGGCTTCCTCGCATACGTCACCAACGAATCAATCACAGTCCAGAACCTCGGTTACGAAGTAACAAACCTTTTGTTTGCTGAGAATGGCCTGCCTTTCGTTGCCGAGGCATTCATTGTTACCCAAGATTCCATCGACAACCGCCGCGAGGAGCTGAAGGCATTCCTATACGCAACGATCCGTGGTTGGAAGGATGCGATTGCTAACCCAGATGAGGGTGCAAGGCTCGCTGTCGAGGTATACGGCAAAGACCTGGGACTCGATATCAACAAGGAGAAGCAGCAGTCCAAGACTCAGAATGACCTGCTGGTTCTAACTGATGAGACCAGGGCTAATGGACTTCTTACTATTTCCAAGGAGCTTCAGGACCTAAACATCCAGACTCTTTCCCGTGCTGGCTATAACATCACCGCCGAGCAGCTGTTTGACATGAGCCTCTTGGCTGAGGTTTATGCCGAGCACCCAGAGCTACTGGAGTAGTCTTCCAAGATGCAAAATAGTGATGCCGCTGCCCGATCCCTGGGTAGCGGCATCACTATTTCCTCGCTAAGCAAAACATTTGATCTTGGTCGCGAGCAGATTCAGGCCCTCGATAACGCAACTCTCCACTCAGATCGAGGATCGTTTTTATCCCTACTTGGACCATCGGGCTGCGGCAAATCAACCATCCTTCGGATTCTGGCAGGACTCGAAACACCCACCAGCGGAACCGTGACTGTTGATGGCATGGATCCAACGGAACTAAGACGTGATCACAGACTGGGTATTGCTTTCCAAGATTCAGCGCTTATGCCATGGCGCTCGGTTGTCGCAAACATTCGACTTCCCTTTGAACTTGCTCACGTAGCGCCCGATGAAAACCTAATCAACGAACTAATTCGCCTCGTTGGGCTACAAGGATTTGAAAATGCCAAACCGGCTCAGCTATCTGGTGGAATGCGCCAGCGAGTATCGATAGCCAGAGCACTGGTTGTGCAGCCTTCGGTACTTCTATTAGATGAGCCCTTTGGTGCTCTGGACGATATGACAAGGCAGCGACTCAATCTTGAACTGCTTAGAATCTGGACAGAAAAACCAGCCACCACTCTGATGGTTACCCATGGAATATCTGAGGCAATCTTTTTGTCCGATCAAGTTGCGGTCATGAGTCCAAGACCGGGCCGTATCAAGGAGATTATTGAAGTAGATCTTCCGCGACCTAGAACACCTGACATGATGCGGACTAAAGAATTCCACGCTCTTCATGACCGAGCATCTGAACTGCTCTTCGGCTCCCAAGGTGTTGCTAACCAAGATGAGTAGCGCTGTTTCGAGCAAGATTCCACCGCAACTAGCGGGACTCGTCGGTGTAATCCTGACCATAGCCATCTGGTGGCTTTTGGCGATCACAGTCTTCGCGAATGTTGGAGCAAGACCCGATGGTTCGGGAGGGGCAATTCCAACTCCCCTGCAGGTTGCCGAACAGCTTGCGAGCGATGGCTTTGAGTTTTACTGGCGAAATGGTTCTGTGACCATGGCTGAGGCTGCCATTGGTTTTCTCTGGGGCAATGCCCTGGCGCTAGCACTGGCTGGTGTGGCGCTGCTACTTCCAAGACTTGAGTCGCTGGCTACTCAGATCGCCGTGATCACCTACTGCATCCCGATTGTTGCAATCGGCCCAATTGTCAGACTCGTTGTCGGCGCACCCAGTGATGGAGAACCCGCGCCAGCGGCAATCGTGCTGGCTGCACTTAGCGTTTTCTTCACCACCATGGTTGGAGCTCTGACAGGAGTTAAGAGCACAGATCGAAAGACTTTAGATCTGGTTACGGCTTATGGAGGCAATGCCTGGGACAAGCTGCTGAAGGTGCAGCTGCTTTCCGCTCTTCCATCCATCTTTGCCGCTTTCAAGATTGCAGCCCCCGCGGCTTTCCTCGGCGCAATCCTTGGCGAGTATGTCGGAGGTCCAGACGTCGGTTTTGGACCAGCCATGGTTAACGCACAGCAATCTTTGGAGATTGCAAGAGTTTGGGGCGTTGCACTGGTATCTGGACTGCTTGCAGGAGCGGGCTACGCTCTGTTCGCACTTTTATCTCGAATAGTCACTCCCTGGGCGAGGGGTGGTGCATGAGTTTCAAGATCGAAGATGCTGAAGATAAATCTCTCATCGCAGTTCGCTCAAGAGTTCGCAGAGAAGAGATTCAGCATCAGCTAAAGCTTTTAGCCGAGGGAGTTTCCAATACTGTCCTTTCTCTGCTGATTGTGATGGTTTTGTGGGTGGTTGCTCTTTGGGCGTTCAATGTCACTCCCTACATTGGTAAGGGCCCCCTGGATGTCTTCAACTACCTATTCCTAGACGAATCAGCCGCCGAGCACCAGTTGTTGATATGGAATGCCCTTTCGCAGACAATGATTGACGCCGTAATTGGGTTCTCATTTGGACTTCTGTTTGCAACCTTGGTGGCGGTGTTGTTCACCCTTTCTCGAGGTATCGAACAGGCACTCATGCCAATAGCGATGCTGCTGAGGTCAGTTCCGCTGATTGCCATGGCGCCAATCCTCATTCTGATTTTTGGACGTCAGCAGGCGACCGTGGCTGTGATGGGAGCTATCGTTGTGCTCTTCCCCGCTCTAGTAAACATCGTCTTTGGTCTGAGATCTGCAACCAGTGCAATGCTGGATGTGGCGACCGTGTATGGAGCAAACAAGATTGCAGCACTGCGGTACGTAGCATTTCCAGCCTCGCTGCCATCTTTTTTTGCAGCGGTAAAGATTTCAGTTCCGGGTGCAATTACCGGAGCCCTGTTGGTGGAGTGGTTGGCTACTGGCCAAGGGATTGGCTACGGCATTATTTCGGCAGTTGGAAGAGCAAAAACCAACGAGGTTTGGGCATATGTGGTCGTGATAACTGTTGTGTCGATACTTCTTTACAACCTGGTGGGGCTGCTTGAAAACTACATTCTTTCTAAGTTTGGACAGAGCCAAAGAAAGGCCCGCTAGAGCGCCCTCGGCAGGAATCGAACCTGCGACCAAGAGATTAGAAGGCTCTTGCTCTATCCACTGAGCTACGAGGGCA
>JBBAMI010000033.1:0-5195 GCA_040402595.1 Aquiluna sp. | reverse complement strand
TATAAACTGGGATCAATCATATGGAACATGATCTACTTCCAACTCTTTTTCTTTTCTTTTTCAAACAAGTGAACAAGTTCTAAGCTTGAAAAGACGTGGATCTTTTAAGCAAGTGCTTACGATCAAAATCGATTTGAACTTCTCATTCCCTACTCTTTCTTTTTCTTTTTCAGACATGTATGCCCAGTGGCTTTCACACGTTGACAAAATGGGATCAATTAATCCTTGGTTGGGTTTTCAAGTTGGGTTTTCCGGTTGGGTTTTCAAGTTGGGAGGATTGGATAAAAATCTGAGTGTTTTTAACAACAACGTTTAACAAACAATCATAATCATTTGAACGAAGGGGCTTACTACCTTGTTCAACAAAATTGAAAAATGCAATTAAACTTTTTGATAAATTGAAATAGACTTATTCGCTTTTGCTGCGGTACTGCATAGTACTAAAATGACATGAGAAATTTAAATTGAACAAAATCAAGGGAATCTGACCAGTTTAAAGTTTATTCTCTTCCTTCTCTTCTTTTGCAAAAGCTTTGTGCCTCTCCTCTAACTAAATGAGAGGTCACTTCTACGGAACACATCTTTTGGGCATGCAACACTTTTTCACTGTCTGCACCTTTCATTTCAAACGTCTCTGTGCTGAAAATAGAAAATTGCTATGCCTTAATGTCACTGTTCCCGACCTTGGTGCCCATTTCAAGGTGCTTTCACATTCTTGAAGTCTTTTGAAGTCTGAACTTTAAACTGTTGTGATGTGATGGCCTTCAGTTGCCATAGCGCTGTACCGTACGACGTTCCCTTGTTGACCTACGAGGTGGTTCCTCAAACCTGATCTTCTTGTTTTTGGAGCCTTGAGGTCTCCCTCTTGGTTTGGGTGTGCTCGTAGTTGGGTTTGGTTGCTGAATCTCCTCCTTCGAACGCGAAGTCTCCTCTCTCGAACGCGAAGTCTCCTTCTCGGAACCGTTGTCTCTGGGTAGACCTTGGATGCGCTTGTTGGGGTCCTGTAGCTTCAGGAACCTGGTGTTGCGTCTCCAGAGAGCTCCTCCATCGGAACGAACCCAAAATTCTCGCTCGTTCTTTCCTTTCTTCTCGATGGTTCCAGTGTGATTCCAGCGTTTTGATTGGGGATTCTGGATGAAGACACGATCACCAACAGAGATTTTGACCTTTCTTGATGATTCTCTGAACTCGTAGAGCTGTCTGAGGTACCTGTCAACTTCATCCCTCTGTCTCTTGATTGCTGCACGGTGCTTCGGAATGTAGGAGTAGATGCACTCTGGCAGTCCATCTCTGAGGAGTTTTCCGAACAGAATCTCCGATGGTGCTAGTTTGGATGGACCTCTTGGAGTGTTCTTGTAGATCATCATGGCCTTCAGCCACTTGTCAGGGTCCACAGTGTTTTTGCTTGGATCATAACAGCAGTGAATCAGCTTCTTCATTGCCTTCACTCCGTTCTCTGCGATTCCGTTTGACTGTGGGTAGTGTGGGGATGATGTGACGTGGTCAATCTTCCATTCTTTGCAGAAGGTTGAGAACTCATCTGATGTGAACTGAGGTCCTCCGTCGCTGAAGATCTGTTGCGGGAGTCCATAGTCTTGGAACATGATTCTGAGGGTTTTCAAGACTTCCTTTGTTGTTGTGTTCTTTCCAAGGTTCTGCACAATTGGCCAGCCACTGAACTGGTCAATGATAATGAGCCATTTGATTCCAGAGTAGTCTCCCAAGTCCATGTGGGTCACTTGGAATGGGTATTCGGTGATTGCTCGAGGACGAACTGGCTCTGGCTTGTTGGAAGGACTTTGTTCCACACAGGTGCGGCATTTCCTCCATCTTTCTTGGATCTGCTTTGACATGCCTGGCCACCAGACAGATCTGCGGGCTCTTGCCATCATCTTGTTGGGGCTCGCATGCAGGTGCACGAGGTGGTCGATGTATCTTGATCTCAGCTTCTGTGGAATGACCAACCTGTCATCGTAGCACAGCAATCCGTCTTGGTCAATGGAGAACCGCTCCACGTCCTTGTAGTAGTGTGACACTCTCTTGGACACAGTGTTTGCAGGTGGTGGGTATTTCTCGCAGGCCCACTCTTTCACAGTCCTGTAGTCTTGATCGGTTTCTCCAGCTTCCAGGATGTCCTCGGTAAGTTTGTCAATCATGTAACATTCAAACTCCGTTTCTTCAGTGTTCAGGAGCCAGCAGTCAGGCTGAACTTCGACAGAGTTCAGCTTTTCCAATGCTGTTCGGGATGTTGTGAGAGTTTCATGCTCTTCATCGATCTCATCCTCATCAGTTGGCTGATTGACTGGGGCTCTTGACAAGGCATCTGCTTCAATGTTCTCTTTTCCAGGGATGTGGAAGGCTTCAAATGTGAATCCACTCATCTTCATCTTCAGGCGCTGAAGGCGCTTGTTCTCAATCTCAGCCAATGAGTAGTCATTCAGAATGGGAATCAGTGGCTTGTGGTCTGTTAGAACTTCGAAGTGAATTCCTTCAAGGAATGGTCTTGCTTTCTGCATTGCCCATGCAATGCCAAGCAGCTCAAGCTCCACCATTGCATAGCGAGTTTCTGCTGAGGTGAGGAATCGAGATCCCGACTGGACAATCTTCCAGTGTTGATCCTCTTGCAGTTGCTTCAGGACAAATCCGAGTCCATTGAGTCTTGACGCATCAGTGTACAACCTTGTAGGCTTTCTGTGGTCAAAGTAAGCGAGCTGCTGTGGGTTTGAAAGTTCTTCTCTGGCCTTCTCAAATGCTTCCTGGTGTTCAGATGTCCAGACAAACTCCATCTTCTTCTTCAGAAGATCTGCAATCGGCTTTGCCAGCGTGGCAATCTTGTTGTTGAAGGTTGAAGTCTGGTTGATCAGTCCCAGGAATGAACGAAGTTCTGTGAGGTTTGTTGGTGGTGGGAACTTGCGGATTGCATCATGGAGGCTAGGGTCAAGGCTGTAACCCTCTGAGTTGAGCTTGAAACCTCCAAAGATCACTTCTGAGCCCACCTGGAACTTCTTTGTGTTGAGCACAATGCCTTTCTCCTTGCATCGTGCAAAGAATCGGTCCAGCCTCTTCAGAAACATCTGGCGGTCTGAGGCTGTGATGAGACAATCTTCTGTGACTCTTGCTTGAATCAAATCATCGACGGCTCCTCCAAAGCGATCAGTGAAGATGTCTTGTGACGCAGCATATCCCATTGGAAGTGACAAGTAGCGGTAGACTCCAAAGGGTGTGTAGAATGCTGTCATGTTCTTGCTTTCTTCATCCAAAGCAATCTGATGATAACCCTTCAGGGCATCGCACACTGCGAAGTATTTCTCTCCTCTTGGCAGTGATCTCACAGTCTCCAGTGGTGTTTTCTGAGGGTTCACTGGTCTCAGGCAGAATTTGTTGAGCTTGCGGAAGTCCACAGTGAGTCGGACATCTGTGGTGCCCTTCTTTGGGACAACCACAATGGGATGTAACCAAAACTTGGCCGCTGTTGGTTTCTCTTCCATCTTCTCCATGATTCCATTTGCTTCTTGGATGTCCAGTTCCTTCTTCAAAGGCTCAAGGAATGCGTCTGCGATCGTTCTGAAGTGTCCAGCTGACGTTGGTGTAGCTTCATTTGAGAGCTCGATCGTTGCTGGTTTCCCCTTCATCATGGTGATCCTTCCACAGAAGACTTCTGGGTACTTCGAAGCGATGACGTTGATTTCATCATCCTGGCAGATCTTGATCTTCGCATTCTTGATAGCATCCTTGACTTCTTCCTGTGCTTTCTGGGTGATACTGTCCACGGTGACAAATGGGAACTGTTTTGGCAAGAGTCCCATCTGTACCAGTAACCCTTTGCTCAACACTGCTCGTTCGGCTTTTGCAACTTGCCATTCGACATCAAGGAACAGCCTGTCATTGTGGATCAGGTCTGTCCACGTCTTGCCTTCAATCTTGAGTGGTGTGCCATTAGCACACTTTGGGTCGCTGATGTCTGGCAATCTGATGCCAAATCTGCGTGCGATGGCTTCTGGCATGAGGTTGATGTTTGCTCCAGAGTCTGGCAGTGCTTCCAGCTCTACTTTCAGACCTGAGCTGTTGAAGACAGTGACTGTGATCAAGTCAAGCTTCACAATTTCATTGTTGACCTTCTTGCCTTTGCCTTGCTTTGTGATTGCAGTTTCTGCGGTCTTCTGGATCTTGTTGACAGTAGCAGTCCCTGCAACTACTGCACTGTATGAAGCGGCTTCTGGTGCGCTTGGTTCAACTTCCAGCATTGACAAAGTTGGAAATCCTGGGCTTGCTGACAACATGGAGGTTGTCACTTCTACTTCCTTGCTTGAGTTGGCACCTCGTCGAGTTGAGGTACTTCGGCCTCTTTCTTTGGATTTGCCTTCAGAGTGGTTGGATGTTTTCCAACACTTCGATTCCAAATGGTTCTGACGTTGGCATTTCTTGCACGTGTGCCCGTACGCTGGGCAGTTTCTTGCCTCATGATCTTTTCCGCAGTTGTTGCAGTTTTGGATTGTGACCTTCTGGTCTCCATAATCTCGAGATTGGCTTCTTCTTGGTGATTTGCTCCGTCCTCGACTTTGGTCTCGTTGTTGACCTTGACGGTATCCAAATCCACGGAATCCTCCTCGGCCTCTTCCTCCACGGAATCCTCCGCGGCCTCGAGAGTAGGTGATGTTGACACCGACTTCCTTGGCTTCAGTGTCCACCTTGTTGCCAACCTTCATCGATTCGGCATGTTGTTGCTCCAGGCTGATGACTGTACGACAAATGTCAATGTACGGCTTGTCTTGCATCTGGGCAACTTTGGTGCGGATGAACGGTGACTTGCATCGGGCCATCAAAAGAAGAATTCCCAGTGCTTCTTTTGTGTCTTCGTAGGCCCTCTCAAAGTGCACAATCATGGCATCGTTCTCAGCGATGAGTGCTGAAAGTTCCTGTTGTGGTCCTTGACGCTTCTGGATGATGTCAAGGAAGGTCCCTGCCATGTTGGTTCTGCTGAAGACTCGTGATTTCAGAGCCTTGATGATTTCTGCTGCGTCTTCATTCTTGTAGTTCTGGTTGACCCATTGCCAGGTCTCCACAGCGCACGACTTCTCAACATGGTCAATCAAGAAAGCATTCATGGCCAGTGGGTGGACTCCTCCAGACACCGCGCTGATGAAGAGTCTCCAATCTTTGAACCACTGGTCGAATTGTGGGCCAGTTGCATCATG
>JBBAMI010000032.1:0-5703 GCA_040402595.1 Aquiluna sp. | reverse complement strand
GCAAAGATTTTTTCTTTCTCATGCTTTGTGGCGAGTGCAACCAGCATATGGATTTTCTAGTCCCAGTTGCTTGGTGCAGGTTCTTTGCCTTTAGGCAGCTGGCAATCTTTCGCCCACCGACTTACCCACTCAGGCAGTACCAGCTGTTCTCCTGGCCAACCGCCCGATCCATCCATTACTTCTTTCGGGGTGAGCGTCCCCCAAGAGCGCTTGAGGAATCTTCCTCGCATGATCGCTCTGGCATAGATTTCCCCGTCACGAACAAATCTTTGCTCCATGTAGTAGGCGATGTCATCCCAGCCAATCACTTTGGTTTCAATGGTGAACTTCTGCCAGGGAAGCAGTGCTTTGCGATAGCTAATTGTGGAGTTAACAACGATTGGGAACCAACCCTTTTTCTTCCACTGCTGCCAGAAACCTGTTCTGAGACCCTGGTCGTACCTTCCAAGATCCATGAGCGTCAGAAAGACACCGTTATTCATGTGGTTATAGATATCTAAATCGGTAGGCCAAACCCGAAAAGAAACCTTGGAAACCTGATCGATTGAAACCTTTGGTCTTCTGCGCCAAGTCAATGCGACATAGAGCATGCGAAACCAAAGTTTCACCAAATCACCACGCGTTCTTTTTCATCCATCCACATGGCATCCCCTGGCTTTACACCAAAGGCTTCGTGGAAGACATCGAGGTTCTTCACAACCTGGTTGGCTCTGAACTCCGGTGGTGAGTGAGGGTCAACAGCCAGTCGCTGAATGACAATCTCGTCTCTTCCCTTGGTTCTCCAGCACTGCGCCCAAGCCATGATGAACCTTTGTGCGCCAGTTAGACCATCAATCACCGGTGGCTCTTTGCCATCTAGTGAAAGTAGGTATGCCTTCCAGGCGATACCGAGTCCTCCGAGATCACCGATGTTCTCACCAATCGTGAGCTCGCCATTGACCTTATATTCCTCACCCAGCTGGGCTGGAGTTAGGGCCGAGTACTGGTCGATGAGCGACTTGGTGCGCTTTTCAAACGCTTCCCTGTCCTCTGGTGTCCACCAGGAAACCAGCCTGCCATCGCCGTCATACTTCGAACCTTGGTCATCAAAACCATGTCCAATTTCGTGTCCGATGACTGCGCCAATGCCGCCAAAGTTCACCGCATCATCAGCCTCAGGTGAGAAGAAAGGAGGCTGCAGAATTGCAGCTGGGAAGACAATTTCGTTGAAGCCTGGGTTGTAGTAGGCGTTCACTGTTTGCGGAGTCATGTGCCACTCGTCACGGTCGATTGGTGAGCCAATCTTGCCTGCGTGGTAATCAAACTGCCAGCGAGAGACATTCTTCACATTCTGAATCAGGTTGTCTCTAGAAATAACAATTGAGCTGTAGTCCTTCCACTTAACTGGATAACCAATCTTGGGAGTGAACTTCTTGAGCTTGATCAAAGCCTTGTCTTTAGTCTCATCTGTCATCCAGGAAAGACCCTTGATGCTCTGCTCGTAGGCCTTAATCAGATAACCGACCAGCTCATCCATGCGGTGCTTTGAGGCAGGTGGGAAGTGCTTCTCAACATAAATCTGACCGACTGCTTCTCCGAGAGACCCCTCAACAAGAGTGACGGCTCTCTTCCAGCGCGGACGGTTAATTGGCTGCCCAGTTAGCTTCTTGCCGTAAAACTCAAATCTTTCTGAGACAAAGTCATTTGACAGATATGGCGCATGGCTCTGAATGACATCAACAATCAGTGCATTCTTCATGGCCTCTAGGTTTTCTGCGGTTGCCAAGGATGACAGTCCTTCGAAGAAACTTGGCATCATCGCAACGCTGTAATCAAAAAGATTCTTCTTGAAGTTAATGCCTGCCATGTAGTCAGCCCACGGAATACCAGGAGCAAGTTTCTTGAGCTCCTCTAGAGAGTGCAGGTTGTAGGTCTTCTCAGCATCTCTGCTGTCCACACGGTTCCAGTGGTGGCCAGCAAGTTTGTACTCAAAGTCATAAACACTCTGTGCTCTCTTTTCGGCATCGGCATAACCAGCAAGAGAGAGCATTTTGGTTAGGTGAGGAACATAGGCTTTGCGAATATCTTCATACTTCTCATCGAAGTAGTAGTCGCGATCTGGAAGTCCCAGACCGCCTTGATAAAGGTTAACGAGGTAGCGCTCAGGGTTACCCGGATCGTTATCAACGTATGATCCCCAGAATCCGCCAACGGATTCTCTTTCGAATTCACCAATGAGCCTAAATAGCTCTGCCACGGAAGCCACTGCCTCAACCCGGGCAAGGTCTGGCTTCAGTGGCGCTGCTCCAAGCTTTTCAATTCTTTCTTCATCCAAGAAGCTGGCGTAGAGATCGCCAATCTGCTGACTAACTCCAGGCTTTGGGTTCTTGGAGGCTTCCTCCAAAATGTCTTTCACCGCTAGCTCTGAGTCATCAGCAAGCATGTGGAAAGAGCCGTATATGGCCTTGTCTTCGGGGATGTCGGTAGTGTCCAGCCAGCCACCATTTACGTGTCTGAACAGGTCGTCTTGGGGTCTTACTTCGTGGTTATTTGCGGCTCTATCTAGCCCAGGGTTCATTGCCATGGCCCTAGTCTAGGCAATTACTCGGACAGTAAACTTGGCCCCAATGCCACTGAACAAAATCATCCTCTACTACGCCTTTGCCCCGGTCGAAGACCCAAAGGCGGTAATGCTCTGGCAGCGCACCCTGGCCAAATCACTAAACCTCACCGGCAGAGTCCTGATCTCAAAACACGGCATCAACGGCACCCTGGGCGGAGAAATGGAAAACCTCAAGAAGTATGTGAGACAAACCAGGGAGTACCCAGGCTTTGGAAAAACCGACTTCAAGTGGTCAGAGGGAACAGGCAAAGACTTTCCAAGACTCAGCGTCAAGGTTAGAAAAGAACTGGTTGCCTTTACCACCCCTGATGAAATCAAGGTTGAGAAATCAGGCGTCGTCAATGGTGGCAAGCACCTTCTACCCCAAGAGGTTCACGCCCTAGTTGAAGAAAAAGGCGACGAAGTCGTCTTCTTCGATGGCAGAAATGCCTTCGAAGCCAAGATAGGCAAATTCAAAAACGCAATCGTTCCAGATGTCCAAACCACCCATGACTTCATCGAAGAGCTCGAAAGTGGAAAGTATGACCACTTGAAAGACAAGCCAATTGTCACCTACTGCACCGGCGGCATCAGATGCGAAATCCTCAGTGCAGTAATGATTAACCGAGGCTTCAAAGAGGTCTATCAAATGCAAGGCGGCATTGTTCGCTATGGAGAGCGCTTCAGAGACAAGGGTCTTTGGGAAGGCTCTCTCTACGTCTTTGATGGCCGAATGAATATCAATTTCTCTGATGAAGCAAAGACAATTGGTGAGTGTGAGAAGTGCGAAGGAAAAACTTCTACCTTTAGAAACTGCTCAAACCTCGGCTGCAGAGATCTGATTCTGCTCTGCGACAGCTGCAACGAAAATCCTGAAAACCTAGCCTGCCAACCAAACCACACCCGTGGCAGAAAACTCCAAGAAGTTGGCTAGCAGAACTTGCGAATAAAGCGCCCGATTCTCCTTGGATTTCTACTTCTACTTCTAGTCGGACCCTTCCTAATTCCGGTCAACACGAACGGTACCCAAACCAAAGAGGAAGCATCCCAGGCACTGTGGCAAGGTAAAAGTAACTTCACAGAACTTGCTGGACACCAGGTTCACTATGTAACAAGTGGTGACCCAGACTCAGAAAGACTGATTGTTCTGCTTCACGGCTTTGGGGCATCCGCATTCTCATATAAAGATGTATTGGAACCCCTGGGAGAGCTTGGCTATGTCATTGCCTATGACCGAGCAGCCTTTGGTTTCACCGAAAGACCAACCAGCTGGGAGACAAACCCCTATGGCATTGAAGGCCAGTTAACTGTCCTAGATCAGCTCATTGACCAGTTTGGAAAAGGCAAAGAAGTCTTTGTTCTTGGCCACTCAGCCGGAGGCAACATTGCAGCTGCCTATGCAGTTGATAACGCAGAAAAAGTAGATGGCCTGATCCTCTTTGCCCCAGCGGTACTAACAACCGGAGGAGCACCTGGCTTTCTAAACTTCCTTTTTGATATCCCTCAGCTAAACCACTTAGGACCCCTGCTGGTTTCAACCATCGCCACCAGCGGTTTAGACATTCTCTATGAAAGCTACTTCGACCAAGACAAAATTACCGATCAGGTTCTAGCAGGCTACACAGCACCACTCAAAGTGAAGGGTTGGGAAAAAGCCTTCTGGGAATTCAACAAAGCGCCTAGAAACAGCGGTGTCGGGGCAAGGTTAGAAGAGATATCAGTGCCAACACTGGTTATCACGGGCGACACAGACACCATTGTCCCAACCGCAGATTCCGTTATTGTTTCTCAGCGAATAGCTGGGGCGGAGCTTGCGACAATAGGACAAACCGGCCACCTTCCAAACGAAGAGAAACCGCAGGAGTTTGCCACTGCGGTTATTGACTTCATCAGTAGGGTTAGTAATCGATGACCTACAGAATCACCTTTGGAATCTTTAGAGCCCTGCTCGGGCTTTCTCTGCTAGTCAGCGTTGCCTGGCAGGTGAATAACCGCATTGCTGCGGATTTATTCAGACCAGCTGAATACTTTGCCTTTTTCTCCATTACCTCTTCCATCCTGGCCGGTGTTGTTTTGGTTTATAGCGCCTATGTGCTGATTGCCAACAAGGAAGAAACTGAAAGGCAGATGTCGCTGAGACTGATAGCCACAGTCAGCATGGTGATTGTTGGTGTTGTCTATCACGCTCTGTTAGGAGACAGCGCAGTAGATCCAAGAGACATTGGCTATGAGTGGCCAGTAATACCAAACCTGGTCATCCACACCTGGGCCCCAATAGCCATTGTCTTTGACTATCTACTTTCTATTCGTGGAGCACTTCCTAGGTGGAGAAAGAGCCTCTGGGTGATTGCCTATCCCCTTAGCTGGCTTGCCTTCTCAATCACCAGAGGCCTTATAGATGGCTGGTGGCCATACTGGTTCATTAACCCAAACAGTGAGATAGGAATACCAGGAGTAATTGGCTATGTCCTAGCCATATCCTTTGCCTTTATATCTCTAGGTTTCTTGCTGTCTGGGGCGAGGATATTTGTTGTGAAGCTGGCGAAGCGCACGGCCTTACAAAGTTAGTTGGGTTCCAGAACTGCTTCTCGGTTGATCTGATCTCCACTAGCAAGCCCAGAAGAAGACTGCGTCCGGTTAATCTTTGTCCTCAACTTTGAAGTGAAGTTTTGCCCCAATTGCGAGTGCATAGGCAAGTACCGTCTCCACGTGTGGCATAGAGTTCAGCTTTTCAAATTGAGAAACCGCTGGTTGAGAAATGCCTAGTAACTTGGCGACCTCGGCCTGGGTAATCCCCTTGGCAATTCGAAGATCAATCAAATCGCAGTGGAAGTCAATCCAATTGCCTACATTGCTACCCGCAATATCGTTTAGCTTCTTCTCATCAAACATAAGTTCCATATTATGTTCTATTTTCATAGTTATCTACCCCTCAGCAATGATTTGTGCCTTTTTGCAAGATCGATGGCTCGGCTAATGTCAATGTTCTGAAGGTGGGTGGTCTCCGAAGGCGAGACTCCCACCACCTTCCGCCTAAAACAAAGCCCGACGAGACAAGCTGCTTCAAAGTCAACATAGGCATAAAGCCTGAGATTTAGCCCTCGGTCAATCTGAGCTGGCGA
>JBBAMI010000031.1:0-5729 GCA_040402595.1 Aquiluna sp. | reverse complement strand
ACCTGCGACCAAGAGATTAGAAGGCTCTTGCTCTATCCACTGAGCTACGAGGGCAACTGGCTGACTGAAGCGGACCTATTCTACACATCGCCCCAGTCCTGACTAAAGGCCCCTGTAGGCAACGATTGACAGGATTTTTCCATCTTCGCTAAAGCTCAGCACATCAACCACGTTTAGTTGCTCAGTTAGGTTCACAAGTATCCCCAACTCTGCCGCAGCACTTTGTTGTGCAACGTGAATCTTCTTGACTCTTATCTGAAGGCTTTCTGCCTGCTCGAAGTTCTTTTCATACTCCGAGATCGCATTTGCCAAGCCTCTAACCTCTGAGTTCCAATCTCTGAGCACAACCTCCGGATGAAACATCTTGGCAATGGCTTCAATGTCCTTTTTCTCGTATGCCAACAAGAAGTCTCTGGTGAGAGACTCAATTTCGATTGCCACTACTTATCCCTGTCTCGAATGGTAGGAAGCGCATCAATTATTCGATTAGCAGCCATGTTAAGAGGGCGAATTACTGTTACCTTCTTGTCGTCTTCGAGAAGCTTGGCCGTTGGCTCATCCATGGCCGTGAGGCAGATGCTTCCTTCATAATCGAAGCGATTTAGTATTTCCAGAATCACTAAGTTGGTTGATCGCTCCTGAGCGGTGCAGATGACTGCATCGGCTTCATTTAGAGGAAGAGAAGACGCAAACTCCGGCTCGGTGATGTCTCCGAAGAGCGTCGTAATTCCCTGAGCGGCAATCGTGTTGAGAATCTCCGGGTTATGGTCAACCACTAATAGTCGCGCACCTTTTTCACGAAGCCCCGAAATAACATTCGACCCAAGCCTTCCCGAACCAATCACAATTGCATCAAATCGGGCTTGCTGAGCCTGCTCATCAATGGAGGCTGACATTGGCTTTTCAAAGATCTTCCAGAATCCCTCGAATTTCTCATAGATCTTGTCCGAGTAGAGGATGAGATAGGTGGAGAGAGTGATGGTTATTACTGCTACCAGTGTCACCAAAGACAAGGCGGCCTGCCCGACTTGACCAAGCGAAAAACCAAGTGCAATCAGAATTAGCGAAAACTCGCTGATCTGGGCAATGGCCATAGATGTCTTGAAGGAAACCTTGCTCCGGTATCCAAGACTTCGCATTATCAACATCACTATCAATGGCTTGGCGATTAGGACGAAGATAGAGATGACAATGGCAGGAACAATCTGCCCTACAGCGTCTGAGAAGCTGAGGGAAGACCCGAGTTGAATAAAGAAGAACAGAACCATGATGTCCCGAAGTGACACCATGCGTCCACTGAGACTCTCTCTATATGGAGTTGACGCCAAGGCAACACCGGCAATAAAAGCGCCTATTTCCATTGATAGACCGAGTGAATGACTGATTGCCGCAAGTCCGATGGCCCAGCTCACACCAAACAGCAGAGTTAGCTCTTGACTCTTTGACAGCCATGCCAAAACCCTTGGCAGAACGTATTTTGAAACTAAGACTGCTGCCGCTATGTAGACAAGACTTCCGATTATCAATACCGGAATACTTCGATCTATAGCGCCGGAGCGAGATCCAATTGCTGCAATGACTATCATCGCGACAATTACCAAAAGGTCTTGAACAATCAAGAAACCAACCGCAATTTGACCATGAAGCTGATCTATTTCTCTCCTGTCTGAAAGGAGTTTGACCACGATGATTGTCGAAGAGAAAGTGATGGCAATCGATATGTATAGAGCCTGGATGGAGTCAAATCCCATTAGGGCAACTAGGAAGTAACCGATGACCGCAGTTATCAAGACCTGTCCGAGCCCGGTTAGAACCGCAACCTTTCCAATACTTCGGATTAGGCCCACATCTAATTTCAGCCCCACTAAGAACAACAGAAGCGCAATGCCCAGTTCGGCAAAGAGTTCTATTTCTTTCTCGTACTGCACCAAGTCAAGAAAAGTCGGACCGAGAAGGATGCCCACAAATATGTAAGCGACAATCAGCGGCTGCTTTGCCAACTTAGCGCCTACCCCCAGAACAGCCGTGACGAGCAGAATCAGGGCTATCTGACCAAATGCACTCTCAATCACAGCCCAACACTAACAACTGCTAAGTTTCGGCCTTGTTTCTTTATGGACACAGAATTAGGGACACTTGATTTCCCCTACCCTAGAGTTGTGCAGGAGACGATGAGCTATAAATCAACCCAAATACCTGCCCTGCCCTCCAGCGAGCTAAGTGACTCTGCTGTCGAGCTGACAAGGCAGTGGGTGGCTGAATCACTGCGGCTGAAGGTCAATAAACCTTCGAAACGACTAGCAGGACTGCTGCAAGATCCCAGAGGTTTGGAATTTGCAGTTGGCTTTATCGACGGCGTTATCAGACCCGAGGATCTGCGGGTAGCGGCAAAGAATCTCTACCAGCTGAGGACTATTACTCCGAAGTTTTTGCCCTTTTACCTCAGTGCGCTGATTGCCCTGGGTGCAAATTTCGGAACCCTTTTCCCCTGGCCTGTCATTCCCATCGCGCGAAAGGCACTTCGCAAACTCGTCTCTCACCTGGTTCTAGATGCACGAAGAGGAAAACTCAAACAAGCCAGAAAGAAACTAAAGCTCGCGGACTCAACTCTAAACATCAATCTGCTGGGCGAAGCCGTACTTGGAAAGCAGGAAGCCAATCGAAGATTGGATGCCATCAAGGAGATACTTGCCCGTGAAGAAACCGATTATGTGTCGGTTAAAGTCTCGGCAATTGTGTCTCCTCACTCCCCTTGGGCGTTTGATCAAGCAGTGACCGAAGTAATTGAACGACTGACTCCTCTATATGACATTGCCAACGGGGAGAAAAAGAAGTTCATCAATCTCGACATGGAGGAATACCGTGATCTTGATCTGACCATTGCCGTATTCAAGGGAATCTTGCAAAAACCAAAGTTCAAATCACTAACCGCAGGAATTGTGCTTCAGGCATATTTACCCGATGCCCTAAGGGCCATGATTGACCTTCAGCAGTGGGCAGAGCTGAGAGTCTTGGATGGCGGTGCGCCAATAAAGGTTCGCATAGTCAAAGGTGCAAACCTACCAATGGAAAGAGTTGACTCGGAGCTTCACCTTTGGCCACTGGCAACCGTTGGTTCGAAACTGGAAGCCGACACCAACTACAAACGGGTAATTAATTACGCACTGACTGAGAACAGGATTAAAAACGTCAAGATTGGCGTTGCCGGACATAACCTTTTCGACCTTGCGTGGGCCTGGCAACTAGCCAAACAACGTGGCGCTGAGTCTGGCCTCGACTTTGAAATGCTGCTGGGCATGGCACCAAACCAAGCCAAAGTGATTGCCTCAACCGTCGGCAAGCTCGTGCTCTACACCCCAGTTGTTTATCCAAAAGAGTTTGATGTCGCCATCGCCTATCTGATTCGCCGCCTTGAAGAAGGCGCGACGAAAGACAACTTCCTCTCCAGTGCTTTTCAGCTCAGCAATCCCGAGTACTTCGAGCTTGAGAAAAACCGCTTCCTAGAGTCAATTGCGGCCCTAGACACAGATTTGCCGATACCAAACCGAATTCAAAATCGAAACCTCGATCAGCCCGAAGCCATCGATGGAGTATTCACCAACACTCCCGACAGCGATCCTTCAATTGTTGAAAATCGTGACTGGGCAAAATCCATTTTCCGAAGACTCACCGATAGCGAAATCGGCTCCGACCTGGTCCTTGCCAACACCATCTTTGATGAGCAGACGCTAAACAAGGTGGTTGAAAATGCCAGAACTGCTCAGGTTATCTGGGGTCAGCTCTCAACCGAGCAGCGCTACCGATACCTAAGCGAAGTTGCCGTTGTCCTTGAGCGTAACCGTCAGTATCTGATTGAAGTAGCGATGTCAGAGGCAGGTAAAACCTTTGATCAAATTGACACAGAAGTCTCGGAAGCAATCGACTTTGCCAACTACTACGCCACTCAAGCTCTTCGGCTAAATGCTCTCCCGGGGGCAACCGCCATCCCCCGTCCCGTGACACTAGTGACTCCGCCGTGGAATTTCCCAATCGCCATTCCAGCTGGCGGAGCACTCGCCGCATTGGCAGCCGGTTCCTCCGTTGTTCTAAAGCCAGCTGGTCCCGCAAGCCGCTGCGGCGCAGTGCTATCAGCCCTAATGTTGGAAGTGCTGCCCGAGGGAGTCTTAACAACTGTTCACATTGGAGAAAGGGAGCTTGGCGCGAAGCTTCTTTCACATCCGGCTATCAGTCAGGTGATTCTGACAGGTGGTTACGAGACGGCTCAGTTGTTTAGATCCTTCCGCTCGGACCTGAGGGTGCTGGCAGAAACAAGCGGTAAAAATGCAATCATCGTCACGCCCAATGCAGATCTGGACCTGGCAGCCAAAGATGTCGCCTACTCGGCGTTCTCGCACGCTGGCCAAAAGTGTTCCGCCGCGTCCCTCGTGATTCTGGTCGGCTCAGTTGCCAAATCCAAACGATTCTTCAGCCAGCTGCGGGATGCCGTTACATCTATGAACGTAGATTTTCCAAACAATCCTGCTTCTCAAATCGGACCATTAATCACAAAGCCTGAGGGCAAGCTTCTGCATGGACTTACAAAACTCGATCGCTCAGAGCGCTGGTTCATTGAGCCAAAGGCAATAAGTGAAGATAGCACTCTGTGGACACCTGGGGTTAGGCAAGGTGTAAGGCGAAAATCAACTTCGCACCTGACCGAGTATTTCGGCCCAGTGCTTTCCATCATGAAAGCGAAGAACCTGGATGAGGCAATTGCCCTTCAGAATGAAGTTGATTATGGTCTGACTGCCGGTTTGCACTCCCTGGCAAGTGATGAAATCAATACCTGGCTTTCAAAGATTCAGGCAGGCAATCTCTATGTCAACAGAGGAATAACTGGGGCCATTGTTCGCCGACAAGCTTTCGGCGGCTGGAAGAAATCTGCAGTTGGTCCAACTGCAAAAGCCGGGGGTCCGAATTACCTGTTCACTTTGACCGATTGGAAGAGGACCTCAAACAATGCCCGCGAGTCTGTTGGCTCGAAGAAACTGGATCAGCTCTTGGTAATGGCTACTGCCAGCACTCTAAGTGACAGCGAGTTGGAATCACTTCTCAGATGCGCACAGAGCGACACTGCTGCTAAGAAGCTCTACTTTGGGACTAGTAAAGATGAGTCAAAGCTGACGGTTGAGCTGAACATTCTTAGATACCTAAGGTCAGACTGCACGATAAGAATTCAAAATAGCGCGAGTGATTATGAATTCTGGCGAGCAGCCATCACAGCCATAACACTTGAAAAAGTTGAAGTTAGCGCTGAACGACTTCCCGAGAACATCTCCAAATACCTAAAAAATCTTGGAATCAAAGTTGTCATCGAAACTGAATCTGTCTGGCTAGCCGGGCTCTCGAGCAGACCGCGCAGGGTGAGAGTCTTCGGCCAGCTTGATCTTGCTCAGCCAGCTCTGGCTAGCGTCGATATCGCCACCTACACCTCTGAGCCGACCGAATCAGGAATCATCGAGCTGCTGCCATTTTTCAAGGAGCAGGCCGTCAGCATCACTGCTCACCGCTTCGGCAATCCAGCCAGGCACCTGTCTCTCCTGAGGTTTTAGGCGGGATTTCCAGCCTTTTCAGGCCTGTTCGGGAGTATTCTGTCTCCTTGGCTGGTTCAACTAGTCGTAAACCCAATAAGAGGTCGTTTTGTCACTCATTTCCAAGCTCTCGCTTAAAAATCGCTCAGTTGTCGCCCT
>JBBAMI010000030.1:0-5771 GCA_040402595.1 Aquiluna sp. | reverse complement strand
TTGATGCTGGTCACGCGCTCGCAATCAAAAGAGCGCCAGGCGCCTTGGCCTTCTTTGCGAGCAATGGCGAAATCACGGCAGCGGACAATGCTGGTGGCTTTCAGAGCATGGCCAGTCCCTTTGATCTCCTGCGTGTCGCGAGGGTTGAACTGTAGGGAACGGGGCTCGCCATTGGCCTTGACGAACTGCACGCTGACGATCGAAGCGCCTGCGTTGAAGATGAACTGCTTGACGAGGGTGGTTTTGTCCATGGGAATGAAGATGGTGGGCTCTCGCCCTGTGATGAGCAGTCTGGAGCATAATGGGCTGCTTGTGAAGCCCTTGGCCCATTAGCGTTGCTTATGGTCGCAGGCTTTTGATGAAGAATTGTGGCAGCTTGCTTCGACGAAGCCTTTCAGCGCCAACAAACTGCTGGCTATTGGTGCCAAGATTCTTGATCTTCACCAATGGCGTGTCTGTCTTCTTGTCCATGACAATATATCGGCCCCGCCAGCCAAAGCGGACATCGAGCAGATCGACGATGTCGCCAGGGAAGAACACTACCGCCTGTTGAGGTGGGTGATGCCACAGTAGCGTTCTGGATGGTGCTGGATGCAGCCTTGATAGGCTTGTTGATTGACTGGCAGTGCTGGCTGCGTCAAGTAAGACCAGCCCAGAACAGTGAGCATGCCAGAGAGGGTGATGAAGGCTAGAAAGTTCCGCATGACACAAGGAGCAACTGGCTCATAATAGAAGGCCCGCTAGTCCCCATCCAAGATTTGTCACAACTTGTAATACAAGGCTTGCCGGAACAAAAAAAGCGCCCCTTGCGAGGCGCTCGTGGATTCCGCTCTAGTAAATCATGCCCTAGCAAAACAAAGTCGCGCAACTCCTTGTGAGGGATTCGCCACGCGAAGAAAGGCAGCATAAGACAGGTCCAAAATGCGATTGTTATGCCAAGGCCCTCTGTCAGTCACCTTTACCACTACTGTCTTCCCATTGGCTGGATTGACCACGCGCAAGCGAGTGCCAAGGGGAAGCGATGGAGAGGCAACGGTGAGGCCGTGAGCATCAAAGCGGCTTCCATCAGCAGCAGTCTGCCCGTGGTAGCCATCTCCAATACCATAGTGGCTTGCCAAGCCGCACGAAGATTTCGCCTCCGCTGATAATGGTGCAAATGCACCAGCAACAACGAAAGCGGTAGAAAGGAAACGAAAAAGCATCAGAAAAGAGAAAAGTAAGTAGCGAGGATCAGGAAGTCGCCCCCTGATAGTCCTCACTGTACCACCCCTGTCCTTCTCATCGCCTTTTTGTGCAAGGCGCCAAGATGGTGCTATGCTTTGCAGGTCTGGTTGGTCCTGGGCGAAAGCCCCTCCGTTGGAGCCGTAAGGGTGGACGCTTTTGAACAGTTTGGCACTATCGCGAGGTATTGCCACGGCATTGCATGGGCCGTGTGAGGGACTGTTCTCCTCTCGTAGCTTTGAGGAAAAGAAAGGCATCGGAAGCCAGTCACGAAGAAGGGGGAGCGAAAGCTCCCCTTTCTTTTGTCTATAAGCAACCAATTGGTCCCCATAAAAAAAAAGGCCGAAGCCTCTTTAGTACAACAGCCGGTCATCGTCCCATTCAGGAGCCAGCGATGCCTTTATGGGCCTGCCTGGAAACAACTCTGCGGCTGAAGCCAGTGCCTGCTCGCTGGAGACGGCCATGATTTCAACGAAAGCCGTGCCGCCCCACACCCTGAACAGCGCTGGTTGAATGGCAGACGAAGAATGACTGTCTGTCACGGCAGGATTGTTGCAAAGATGAAAATGATCAAGGCGCATACCCCCCAGTACACGCCTGCCAGAACAAAAATAGTGTGCAAATTCATTAGAGACCAGCGACCACTGATGCAGCATAAGCCGCCAAATATTCCATGAGGTCCTCTTCTGAGGGAGCTTCAGTTACGATTTCCTCATGCTGCTTTTGGTGCTTGGTATATGCAGCCTTCAGAGAAAAATAAATGTGCTCCAAATAGTAGCGATGAGAAGTGTTGGCTTCCATCGTGATGACCTCCTCGAGCGTGGTCAGCCAGTTCTCAAGGTCTCTTGTGCGGAAGCTCCAGAACACGCAAGGCTGGCCACCGTTCATCACCAGCTCATTCTTTTCAGTGAAAGCAGAGGTGCCGAGGGAATCGTGAGAAATCGTTGCAGCCATGATCGGCTTGCGAAGAACTCCTTAATTGTGCAGGGGCAATGGGAGGGGCGTCAAGGGGCACTGCCATTAGCGCTGCTTATGGCTTTAGCGCTTTCTCCAGCCAACAGCCAAGAAGTGGCAATTGCCAATGGGCTTCAGTACCACGTGCTTCCCTGCCCTGGTAATAACGTTTTGGAATGCCTGCCTCTTCACTTTGTTCAGGGGCTCGCAAGGCTCTTCCAACCAGCTCTTTGCCCAGTCGGCTAACTCCTCAATGTCGCATATATCGGCTGTTTGCAGCACGAAATGCCTGCCACGCTGCCCTATCTTCTGCCATGCCGGATGAACTGGTGGTTGCTCCTTGGCCACCTTCTGAGCCTCTTCTTTCAGGATGGGAGGAATGCAAATGCTCACCATTGGCGGCAGCTTATCAAGGGAAGAGTCGTCCACAATGGTCACAGAAGATCGTGGTAGCTTTCCTCGTCGTCACCATTGAACACTTCCTCAGGATCGCGTCCAGTCTCTTCTAGCTTTTCAAGCACTGCTTGGTTGATTTGTTTACGCATGGCACTGCGGTAGTCTTCGTCTCCGCCAAAGCTGCCCACTTCCTCCAGTAAGCGAAGAGCAATGTTCAAGGTGCTGATGTCTCGCAGGGTCATTAGCGATTCGGCCATGGCATCATTGTCAATATGCTCCTGCAGAATGCCCTGGTGATAATCAAGCCATTTTCCAAGGGCGACAATGCAAATCTGCTTCAAGGCTTCATCGCCATATTGCTCCACTTCCTTGTCCACGAGCGTGGCAATTTCAGGAGACATTGCAAAGGTGGCCGGATCCGTCAGGAACGGCTCCAACCCTTCTTCAACTGCTTGACGCTTACGGCTTTTGGCGCCCTCCACCTGCTGCAGGAAATGGCTAACGGAATCAAAGGAGAAGGAGTCCATGGGGAAAGGCAACAAACAAAGCTTGCCGGGGTATGCGGCCATTGTCAAGCAAGACAAGCTTAAGCCTTTCTAGCCATCGGCTGGAAGAAGAGGCCTGCTACTGCCAGACGGTTCGCCATCGTCGTCAAATTCTGGGCTTACATCGGTTTTGGTGGCTTTCGCATCAATAGCGCCAGCCCTGGCTCCCGAGTTGGATTCAGCTTCTTTGATCTTTTTAACTTCCTTGCTCAGGGTGTCAAGAAAGTTTTTGTAGCCGCTCTTGTTGTCTTCAATTTGAGGCTTCACATCGAACAAGCCAATGAGCTTTGCTTGCTGCTCCAGGCAGCTTCTTGCAATACCAAGGAAACCACTTTCTCCTGCGCTTTCTTCGATGCGCACAATGGCCTCGTCAGTGCCTTCTTTGATAGTGGTGACTTTCTTGCGCTTGCTTGCCTCAAACGCCTCCAGGGCCTTCTCTTTCAAATCATGCTGTTCTTGGACTAGCCTTGCCCGCCAGGCGTCCTGACTTTTCAGAATTTCGTTGGTCCAAATTTGACGATTGTGAATGCGGTCGCTACTAACGGTTTCTTTTGATAGCTTGAGCACTTCTGCAATTTGTTTGTTGCTCATGCGAGCTGCCAGAAGCTCTTGCACCATAAAGCGCCTTTGTCCCGTCAGGTCTTTGTCATAGGGAATTTTGCCAGGACCAGAACCAACCTTGTTACGAATGCGATCAATTTGCTCTGGAGAGAAGCCTGCATCAACAAGCACCTTTGTGGCGTATTGAAGCTTCTCTTCTTCAGAGACAAAAGAAATGTCTGGTTGGGGCATGATGAAACAATGGGAGAATTAAAGGGGCAGATTGCCTTTACCCATAAGGGTTCTAGCAAACAATGCAGAAAAGCGCTCTTGCTTGTCTGGCGTCACTGTTGAGGGGCTTTCTGAAATGGCTTTACGAAGAACATTCAGTTCTAACCATTCCTCAGGAGAAAGCAATGGGAAGGGCAAAAACGGAGCACTCATGAGACAGCTAGAGAATACAAGAAGAGCAATGAAGAAAGAAGAGCCACGAAAAAGATGGTGCCAATAATTCCACTAATAATACCAATGCGCATTTCATGCTCATGGATTTTTTGTGCAATTAAGGCGTTGATTTCTTCGCGACTCATTGTCATCAAAATAGCTCCTTGGGCGGACAATAAACAATGCTTTCTTTTTGGTCGAGAATGTTGTAATCCCCGAGATCATCTGCCAATTTCTTGGCAAGCTTAAGCTCATGCTCCATTGCCTGTAAATCTTCTCCGTACTCTTTTTGAGTCCTTTTTTTGTAAGCGAATGGTTCCATGATCTTCGCTTTTATAATCATCAAGACCGTTGTCGTTAAGCAATTGCTTAATGTCCGCTTTGCATTCACTTTCCAGATCAGAAAGGGCTTGCTGGTCTGCTTTGATTTTAGAGAGCTCCTTAAGGAGCATTTCAATGTCTTCCATGATTAATAATTAGCAGAAGAAGAAACAAAATTGTGGTCGATTAGGCTTTGGATTTCTCCTAAGCTTGCTCGCCAATGACGCTCATCATTCAAATCTCGAGCAGCATAGAGAATGCGAGAAGGAGGGAGAGGGCCGCGATCGGGAATAGAGTAGCCATGGTGTTGATAAATTTCAATGGCGATTCCGTTGTGCTCCATGGAAGGGAGACGATCAGGCTTTGAAGGTGCCTTAGGCATAGTGAGAAGAAGAAACAACGGCCGCTTGACAGGGTGCTCGCTTGGGGCTCGCTCTTTTCATGCGGCCCATCAACAATACAACGTTTCTAGAGGAAAGTGTGTAAAGGATGGTTAAGAAACGCCTTTTGATCAGGCTCGCCTTAGGGGCTCGCTTGCGCGAACGGCGTTTCTCGCGAAGGTTATCAGGAAAACGAATAAGTGTCGCTTATCGGGAAAGCTGATACCCCTTTCCCATGGCTCTTTTTAAAGGAGAAGCGCCGCAGGGTAGGTTCCGAGGCGGCACCCCCAGGCGCGTAGATACGCCTGAAGCCGCTGGACGATTGTAATACTTGCTGCAAGCCCAATTGTGCCAGTCAATAAATTGGCACATGGTTGACGGGGGATGAGGCAGGTGTACGATGGCGAAGTTGTCCCTTCAACCCATGCAAAACGACATTGATCTGGCCAAGGAGCTGGCTCAAACAATGGAACGCGGTCCAAGGGCTAGATTTGCTTTCTTGCTTTTTGGCCTACTAGGGCTGCTCTTTCCCGCCCTTGCTTTTGCCGTGGCGGCCAAAGGAGTGGCGAAGGCCCTGAAGGCAGTACCTTCGGACAAGCTCGCAGAGCTTCAAGATTTCCTGGTGGAAAACGATGGCTGATCACCAAGTAATGCCAAACCAGCTTGCCCATGGCAGGCAGCCCTCCCCCTCCCTTAGTGAAAGCGACTAATCACCATGACTGATCAACTGCAACCAGCGCCATTTCGCAACTTCAACGGTATGTGTTGGCCTGTGCCAGGCAAGCGACTGGATAAGCTAGAAGACGCTCTGCGTTATGAACCAAAAACGGCCTGGTTCGATATGAAAGACCGGCTCTTAGCTGCTTCTGTCATTGCTGCCTATCGGGATCTTGTTTGGTCAACCAATGCTAAACGCAACGAAGTCAGCCGTGAGCTCCGCAAGGGGCCAGGAATTGCTGATGACGTAAAC
>JBBAMI010000029.1:0-6128 GCA_040402595.1 Aquiluna sp. | reverse complement strand
ACAAATTTAGCTAGTTATTAAGAAAGACGACTACGACGACGACGACGACGACGACAGCGACGACGACGAGGACGGCGAGATCGGTCTCGCGCAAAAGGTCGCATTTAGTCTGTCTCTTGCGTGTGTGCGTGTTCCGATCCGGCCACGAGGGAGCGCGAACTCGTTCGCGATAGGCCTATTTAGGAGGGGGGAAGACCGCCGCAATAAAGAAGAAGGGCCGGAATGGGGGGAGGGAGGGAGAGAGGGAGGGCCTCAAATTAAAAGATTCTTTTTTTTTTGCTTGGCTCGAGAGATTTTAACGCCGGCGCCGGCGCCGTAGCGCAGCGAACACATTGAGAGTCGAGTCGCAGAGAGGAAGCTCGATGGGCGAACCTTGGTTTGAGAGAGGCTATACGCGTTCCGGACGTCGGTTCGCGCAAGGCAATGTAGGCTACTATCCCACAATTCAACACCTGCTGGCGCACCACCCTCGACTTTTGCAACGGGAAGAAGCTATTTCGAATCGAGTGTTTCGGATCGGCGCCAATCAGGGCAGCCTGATTCAGACTACAATTCGTTTTTCGGTACATCACGACAATATCAGAGAGGCCTTGCTTGATCATTTTTCGAGACTCTTTGCCGAGCACAACGAGGGAAGGGAAGACGGCTTCGAAGTGACTGTGACTTTCAACGCAGTGTTGTCAAACGCGGAGGGCACGTCTTTTTCCCTTTTCTACGGACACGATTTTAGAGCGGGAAATTTGCCAGGAGCTGCTCCGGAATTGCGCTACCACACAAGTTTAGTTCGAACTTTAGGAGACGTGGCCAGACTGCCGGTCACCTTTGATTTTGAGCGGCTCGCCGAAGCGCACAGACACTCTTTCGAAAATTCAGAGGTGCACGTGGCCCGCTTTCTAAACATCATCTATCTTGTTTGCCGCTACGTGTCGATAAACAGAAGAGCGGCGAGAGAGCCGCACGTTTGAGCATGGATTGGGCCCGAGGCGGGTGCCTTTCAAAGGCCCTGCTCGACTGTCTCGCAGGGGGGCCAAATTTGGGCTTGAATCTTTACGAGCGTTACATGAACGAAACAACCCTCATTGACGGCGATTTGTGCTTTACCGGTTTGTCGCGTTTTGGGCTGGTGAATAGAGACCTTTTGAAAGACTTGCAGTACAGATTTCGCCATCCGGAGTTGGAGCCGGCTCACTGGAGCATTTTTTCAGAGTGCGACGTCAATAGAATAGCCGCTATGCTAGATCTGCAAATTGTCATGTTTGCCTACGAGCCTACGTCTAGCGAGCGCATTCCAACATCGACGACCGATCCAGACTATTGGTTCGACAAAGTGTCAGAGGCTTCCACGTCCAGGCGGTTTTGGCTTTGGCACGATTCCAGAGCCGCAGCCCAGCTCCGACGAGTCTCGCCGGAGCTAAAGGTGTTTGTCGTCACTCCCGAAATGTTGTTTTGCGTGGATCCGCTCAGAGTGGAAGAATTGGACGCTAGAGCGCACGTGTGGTTTACCGATCTCAGAGGTCCGGCCGACGACGCCTGTCTGTCCGTCGAGTCCTTTGACAACAACTACTTGGCGACAGTAGACGCGCTGCTGGGCATAGAGCGGCGGGGAGAAGAAGAGCCGGAAGATTGCGAACAAGTCGAAAGCCTAAGAGACATATTTCTCAGCGATCGACACGCTCTCTACAAGAGGTGGTCTGAAGCAGCGCCGTGCGTCGTCTTGCTTTCTTATACGCGTCGATCCGGAACGGTGCTGTCCAGCAAAAACAGAGATATGGGACGACCGGCTCAGCTGAAATTCGTCTGCATGGCCATAACTTCCGAACTATCGAGCGCAGACAGTCGCCGCGATTTCGCCGATCACGCCGTTCCGGACGCGGCCGTGATCTGCTTCTACGGTCCCAAAAGAGCCTGCCTTTTGCAAGACCCTTTTCGCTCGACGGCTCTTATGCGTCACCTCGACACCAGAGGGCTCTCTCAAAAACTGCTGAATCGGTCAGACCTCTCTGGCGTTCCGAAGAGGCTATCGCAGGAAGCGGTCGAAGACGCGCGCCGAAAGCACGAGTCGAAGAAAAAGAAGAAGTTTCGTTTTAAGGAGCGGAAAAAATATTGTCGCTGCAAGACTTGCAAGTCAAAGGCTTACGCGCACAACATGGCGCCTGCCGGTCCCGATCGTCTCTGCACAGTTCCCTACACTCTGTCGGACCTGCTTCAATTGCTAAACGCCTACGATTCGGACGCGAAAAATCTCATATCCAGGATGGTTCAATTGAGCACGGCGTCAATGGACATTGAGTCGCAAACGCAGGCGGTAGACTTGGAAGGGCCGAGGCCCGGCCCGCTAGTTGAGTATCCCATGTTTGGAGGTCCGACTTTGGAAGGTCACGTTGTTAAAACTCAGAGACCCATTATGATCGGTCACACGGACGCTCTGTCTAGAGAGAGGGGCGAGAGATGGCACGATGTTGTCAAAGACGATTCCCCCGAAGCTGTGTACGCCATGTTTGCGCGCTACTGGCTTCGTGTTTGCTCTCTCGCGGCCGCTGCAAGCGCCGAAAAAAAACGCATTTCTGAGAGCATCAGATTGTTGGCAGGAAGATATCGCGAAGCCTACCACGCGTATTCTCGAACCTGGATTCAGTGCTCCGAAATTGAGAGAGAGCATCATCGCGGCTGCCGCATCGCGGAACTCCACCAAATGCATCTGTCGGGCAGTCTTGATCATAACGCCTATCGTGAAATGCTGGAAGAAGCTGACGCTAGCTACCTGAACTCCGACGACTGGTCGATGCCCGACACGAAGGCTTTGGAGACAGCCTTCAAAAACAGCCTTCCCGGTTTGCTGGAATCTCGCTTGGACGCCTTGATTTCTCGCTACACGGTCTTTTCGTTTTACGGGTGAGACGATTTTTTAAGAACAAAAAAACATTATCCTCTGTTTGAGCGCAACAACAATTAGACAAAAAATGGCAATAATTTATATATATAGCTTGAAAATTGTTTGGCTCTATTGGCGGCTAACACTAAGTCTCTTCTTCTTCTTCTTCTGACAGGTCGGGCTACGACAACGTCTTGCTATTTCAATTTTTGGTTCCCCGACTGGTCGAGCTAAAGCAATATCCAAAAGTGTGCAAAAAAGGAAATCGCGTGACGAGCATTACCACGCGAGGAGGCATCGAATTCAGAGACATTGCTCGCATGCTGGCTCCCTCTACTTCGCTGCGAAAATTTGGCGAGCTCTTCGGCTTGGAGCAGGCCAAGGCTCATTTTCCGTTTGCCTACCTAACTTCGGTCGAGCGATTGAGCGATGCCAGTTTGCCGGCGGACCCGGCTTTGTGGCGGTCCGAATTGACCGTTCCGGAAGTTTCTGACGACCAGCTGCGAGAAATACAAGAAGAAGCCAATCGACTGTGGACGAATCTTGGGTGTAAAACTGTAGGCGATTATCTAGCCGGCTACCTGCAACTGGACGTTGAAATTCTTCACGAAGGCGTGCAACGTTGGACGGCTAGCCTGGAGGACGTTTTGGGAATCAATTTCATCGAGGCCGGTAAATTTACCATATCTGGTTTGAGCTACACAGCCGGACTGAAATCTGCAGAAGATCGCAAGCGAATCGGCTCCTTTTTCCCCAACAACAGTCAACTCTACTCCGTTCTCCGGCTGGGAATGAGAGGGTAAGGAGAGAAATCGCGCTGTATTTTTTTAATAAAAAACAAGAACGCATACAATCTAATTTGAATAAAACAAACTTAAAAAAATTCTGTCTTGACAAAAATAACCGACGGCGAGCGCGCTTTCGCTCCTCTTTCAGAGGACTCTGCAGCGTTTTTCGCAGCAGAGCGGGCGATCCCGAACTCTTGAAGCAGACCGGCGGCGGCGGCGGCGGCGGCGGCAACGACCAAGGCAATCCGGTTATCGATTCTTCGCGCCTGGTCAGCGAAGATCCCCGACGACACAACCACAACATTCATTGGCTCGAAGACGAATTGGGGGAGACTTGCGACGGTCCCTCTCGCTACGTGGCTTACTACGACGCCGCATCTCTCTATCCATCTTCGGGTAATTTTGCCGTTTTTTTTTTGCTTCGGACTCTAGCGCGCAATCAGTCAGGTCTTGTTTCAAGGTTTGAACCCCCCGGCCCGACATCGCCCCCCTCCGCAGGAGGGGGGCGCGCGCAAATGAGGGTCGGGCGTGTTGCAGGTACGAGCTCTCGAGCCGGAAAGTGTTTAAGCGCCGCTTCCGAGAAAAAACGAGATCTTTATTTGCTTACAGAACTCGACGACATCCCTTACGGTCCTTGCTGCGGTTTTTACGTGGCGGCGGCCGATGCTGGTGCTGCTGCTGCAACGTCGGCTTCCCGCTCGAAAAAAAAGCACAAGAACGACGACGACGAGCGGCAGAGAAAAGAAGAAGAAGACGAAAGTGTTGTTAAAGACATTGGTAAAGAGGACGACGACGACGACGACGACGACGACGACAGACGTTTTCGCGATCCTTCAACTGGCGCCATCAATTTTGATGCTATTCGCGCGTGCGTGTCGTCGGCAAAGCCGATCTCTTTTTCGTCAACGACGACGACGACGACAAAGAGATCGGCTTTGCCGACAGGTAGAAATGCGACAAAGAGACCTTCCTTCAAGACAAAGCACGGGGGGGGGAGAGAGAGGAGTAGTCGTTTAGCAGCAGAAACGAGAAAGATGCTTGTGCCCGAGAGGAGGGCTAAGAACGTGGCCGAGCGAGAAGAAGGAACAGCTGTTCAGTATCTCGCTCTCGGCGGCTACAGACACTACCTCAGAAAAGAGTTGGCGAACGACGACGTCGACGAAAAACGCTTGAAAGTTGCTAGAATAGGTTCGGCGCTTCACGCAGGAGCTGGCCAGCAAGTTTTCGGCTGGGACAAAACGCAGCGAGCCGATTTGCTCTTGCGCTTGGAGAGCGAGTTCGACAAAGGTCCGGCTATTCTCCACTATCACAACCACCACGAGACGGGCGTTCATTACACCGGTCACCTCGACGGTTGCTGGCGATCCCTTCCGAGAGATAGGGGGGGAGGATGGTCAGAGCAAACTCTTTCGAGGAGAGCCGACAGTTTCAAGCGGGGACTGGCAAAGGCGCTCTCGCGAGTCAGACCCGACAAACTTGCATTTGTCTATAGCACGAGCACAACCTGCGACTTGTTTCACGGAAGCGACAAGAGAGCTCGTGTGGGCTCCACTTTTTCTGACGACAAAGCGTTCTACGCTACAGCGTTGGAGGCCTGCTTGGCGGAGAGACATTCCGAATTCTTTCACTTGTCCGGATCCGCTCGCGACAAGAGCTTGGATTTGAATACGCAGGTGCTTCCAGGCATTATGAGCGGCAGCATTACAGGTTTCGTGACTGTCAAGGGAGGTCGCGAGGGCGCTTGGTCCGGCAGATCGCCTGCGACAAAGAGATTTGGATTCTGCGTTCAGAAGTTTGCGCCGCGCGCAAAGCACATTTCTCGCTTTACAAAACTTCAAATTGCCGACTATCTGGGCCTGAATTCGGAGAGCGAGGTCGATCGATATATCGAAAAGCAGTCTGAGCGAACGGTCAATTCGGGCACCTTCCACACGTGGGAGACCGTGACCACCTCTTACCTGCGCTGGCTGATGAAGGAGCGGCGATTTGGCGACTTCAAAGTTCGCCATCTGGTGATTTACAAATTTGACGACGACCCCCGGCACTTTCTCGAGCCGATTTTGCAGCGAAGGCACGAGGCAAAGCAGGCTGGCAACGCAGTGGTCGCAGAATCGCTCAAACTCATCGGTAACGGCAGCTTTGGGTACAACGGGTTGGAGTCAACCAACTATTCCAAGGTGCGCTTGCTCAGAGCCGAGAGTTATCGCGCTATGCGCTACAAAGAGCTGGCCCATCAAATGCTCAAGCACACGACCCTGCTCGCCGCGGTTCGACACAAAATCAAGGGCCGACGTCGTCGCCGTCGTTCTCACGAGCAAAACGAATCGTGTTCGGAGGAAAGAAGGAAGCAACGACAACGACGACGAAAAAAGCAAAAGGCCAGAACGGCCGCCGCCTACATTGATTCTGAAGCAGCGGTCGACGACGACGACGACGACGACGACGACGACGACGACGACGACGACGAC
>JBBAMI010000028.1:2989-6467 GCA_040402595.1 Aquiluna sp. | reverse complement strand
TCTGGCGTAGCGGGGGCGGGGATCGAACCCGCGACCTCACGATTATGAGCCGTGCGCTCTGACCACCTGAGCTACCCCGCCAGATCTAATCGATCGAGCCCCGAGACAGGATTGAACTGTCGACCCCTTCCTTACCATGGAAGTGCTCTACCACTGAGCTATCGGGGCGATGTAACCGAGACAGATTAGCACTAGCGAACAGGGCTAGGCAAACGCCATATCTGTGTGTCCAGCTCTTTGGCCTCGTAGGCAAACTTTCCAGATGTAACTTTCAGCTTTCCGCCACCAAGAAGGTTTTCGGCTCTCTCCGCAAATGCCACCACGTGTTTTGGTAGTTCAATTTTTTTATCACGACCACGAGAGACACAAACCAAGATTGTTTCCGTTTTACTTTCACGTGCAAACATGATGGCTTCTTTAGATGAATAGATAAAGCGAATAGAGCCATCAACCAAAGCCCGATGCTTCTTGCGTAGCTGAGCCAGTTGAGAATAAATAGCAATCATTGATGGATCCGAGCTTCGTTCACCATTCCAAGGAATAGGAGTCCTGGATTCCTCACCAGTTGTTCCATCTAGCCCAAACTCATCACCGGCAAAAAGCATCGGAATACCTGGGAGAGTGAACTGAAGTGTTGCGGCAACCTTTTGGGAGTCGGGAATAGAAAATGTTTTGAACCTACCGGTGTCGTGGGTATCCAGAGCGTTCAGATTATGAACTCTGACATGCCAGGGGAAAGTCGAAGCAAACTGTTTATGAAGCTCGACCATCTGAGTAGCACTTATCCCTTTTCTACCAACACCTATCTGCTTTTCTTCTCTTTTCTCTTTAGGATTCCAAAGCCAACGCCAGACGGGTCTGGTGAAATTTGAATAGGTCATTGCTGACTGGTAGTTATCTCCGAGAAGTCGCGTTGAGGCATCGGCCGTAAATTCACCGACCAGAAATGAGCCCTCTGCAACATCGGCCATGGTCTTGCGAATTTCACTTGCAATTTCCTGATTGAAGTCATCCTGTCTGATAAGCCCGGCCATGTTTGCCACATCAATGCGCCAGCCATCAAGTCCGAAAGGTGGCCTTAGCCACTTGGCAACAACCGATGTTTTTCCTTTGATGAAGCGCTTTCTCAGTTCGCTGGAATTCCAATTCAGCTTTGGAAGCGAGAGAAAGCCCCACCACGCGTCGTACTTTTCATTGTTGTCAGAGAAGTAGTAAAAATCACTTTCCTTGGCTCCTGGGTTTTTGTATGCAGCAACGAACCATTCGTGGCTTGAGCCGGTGTGGTTAGCGGTCAGATCACCCATAACCTTCATTCCGAGTTTGTGGGCTTTGTTCACAAGGCTCGTAAGTGCCTCGTCACCTCCCAGCAGAGGATCTACGTAGTCAAAACTTGAGGCGTCATATCTGTGGTTTGAGCGACTTTCAAAAAAAGGCGTCATGTAAAGAATGGTCACGCCAAGAGCCTGTAGGTGTTCTAACTTCTCCTCGATTCCCTTTAGATCTCCTCCGAAAAACTGCGTTGAGACTCCTGGGCCCTTCGGAATTACCCTGTCTCCCCATTTCTTGGGAAGGGCCCAGTTCGGAATCTTTCGATTTGCAGCTTCATCACTTCTTGCAAACGTATCTGGAAAAACTTCATAGAGAATTGCACCTGTGGCCCAATTCGGAACTGAGTTAAAGATATTGATGCTGAAGTCAAAACGGTCCGATTGGTCCAGTTCGTGAATCCCAAGGGCATTTAGCCAGTAACTCTCTTTGTTCTTTAGCTCAATAAAAAACCGGTAGTGCACCTGCGGATTATGCAGAACTAGGCTTCCTTCGAACCAGCTCCAGCCATGCCGCCTTGCGAAGATCTTTAGCTTCTCTCCCACAAACGCCTCGCCAGAATCACTCTGGCGAATCATTACTTGCTTGACATCGCCAAAACTCTCATGGATACGAATCCTGATTTTTATCTTCTGGCCTAGCTTTGGTTTCTGCTCAGGAACATACAGAGGCGAACCATCGTGGTGGATGAGTGCATCATGCATCAACTTCGTAGCCATTGCTTTTTCTCCCCTAGGTTCTTTGAATGACTGGCTTCAACGGCTTCGAAGCTGGTTGGCTCGTAGAGCTTTCCTAAAGGGTAGAAGTCTTTTCACGCCACTTCCACCTTTCGACAATTACCCCTTGACCGCTCCCCCAGCGAGACCAGAAACAATGTATTTCTGCAGCGATAGGAAGATGATAACTATTGGGATAGAGGCGAGTATCGAGCCGGCAGCAAATGCACCCCAGTTCTCCGAGTACTGGCCAGCAACGAATTGCTGCAATCCAACTGCCACTGTTCTAATTTCCATATCGACGAGAAAGAGTCGGGCAAGAATGTATTCGTTGAATGTTCCAATAAAGCTAAGCAGCGTCACAACGGCCAAAACGGGTGAGGCAAGTGGGACGAAAATCTGCCAGTAGGTCTGCATCTCACTAGCGCCATCAATTTTGGCAGCCTCATCAATCTCAAGCGGAATCGAATCGACGAATCCCTTCAGTAGCCAGATGTTCACTCCCATCGCACCACCCAGATAAATCAGGACTAGGCCGGATTGAGTTCCAAGTCCAAACTCCGGAGCGAAATTACCAATGCCTTCCATGATTAGGTAGATAGCGGCAATGGCCAAGATGGCAGGAAACATTTGAATCAACAGCAGTGCCTGAATACCAAGCTTCTTGCCCTTAAATCGCAATCGGCTAAATGCGAAAGCACTGGCTGCACCAATCACCACGGATAGCACTGCCACAGACCCGGCAATGACTAGCGAGTTCCAAACCCAAGTCAGATAAGGAATCGTTGGGTCATTGAATAGCTTGTCGTAGTTGACCATTGAGATCTCATTGGGAATGAAGGAAGTCAGCTGGAGTGAGCCAGAGGAAGCAAACGAGGTAACGATCACCAGGTATAGCGGGAAGGCAGCAAACAGCACAGCGCCGATTGCCACGCCATGGCGCCAAAGGTTTTCCTTTATCCACTTCATTAGATGAACTCCTCCAATACCTTGGAACGTTTGATTCCGTAGAGAGAAATTGCAGCAACGAGAATAAAGATCACCACCGAGATGGCCGAAGCCAATCCCAAATCTTGAACCTGCGAGCCAAAAGCAATCTTGTAGGTGTAGCTAATCAAAATATCCGTGGCACCAGCGATTTCACCGTCAAGGTCATTTCTCGGACCACCACCAGTAAGCAGGAATATCAGATTGAAATTATTGAAATTGAAGGCAAAGGAGGCAATCAACAAAGGTGTCAGGATTTTTAGCAGCAGCGGAAGCGTGATCTGCCAGAAAATCTGCCTGTTACTAGCCCCATCAATCCTCGCCGCTTCTGATAGTTCAGCTGGAATAGCTTGCAAAGCACCGTTTGATATCAGATAGAAGTATGGGAATCCAAGCCACAGGTTAACAATGATTACCGCAGCTCTTGCAAAGTTTGGATCAACAAACCA
>JBBAMI010000028.1:0-2889 GCA_040402595.1 Aquiluna sp. | reverse complement strand
CCTCGGCCATTGTCAAAGTACTTAGCCCCGGTAATAGCGTTTGTGAAAGTGTCCGTGGCAGGGTCATAAACAAGACCTGGCCTAAAGGGAATAGCGACCTCGAAGCCCTCAAGGGCTAAGAAGAATTCTCCTGGGCCTGCAAACTTGAGAGCTGAAAATTCCTCTGCTCTATTGGCGAGAGTGTCTCCGTCAAATTCTGTAAAGCCACTGGTCTCAACGGCGATGCCGAGTTCCTGATCAATTGTTACCTCAGAGGCATCGAGTGGCCTTAATTCATTTTCCGTAGATAGGAAATATTCGCCCGACATGTAGTCGGTGGCAAGGAGAGCAATCTGGCCCTGGTCAGTCTGTCCAACCTTGACATCGAATGAAAGCCCAGATTCATCTGGCACATAAGAGTCTGCGATGATCCGCTCTAAAGCTGCTGGCTTGTCAACGTAGTTTCCAGTCTTGAACTGAAAACCCGACATGACCAAGGTGTAGGCAATTGGCAAAACTACGAAGGCAATTAAAAACAAAATACCTGGCAGGAAGAACTTCATCGGAATGGAAATCTTGGAGAAGTAAATTACTGCCAGCGCGAGCATTGAGAAGGCGATGAAACCCGCAATAACACCCTCGCCAGAGGCAAAGGCGCTTTGAGCTAGGAGACCAAGAATTGCGAGCGTGATGCTCACAAAAATTATCTTGGCGGTGACAGCTAGCTTGTTGCCGGTGAAAAGTTTCATCTGACTAACTTGTTCTAGAGAATAGGCTTCGGGGGCAGATTACTCTGCCCCCGAAGCATTCAACCTCTTTATTTAGAGATTCTTCATTCCAGCGACAATGTTCTTCTTGAACTGAGCATTGAGCTTGGAAACAGCCACACCTGGCTTGACCTTCTTAACTAGAACGTCAGTCCAGAATGCTGGAAGCAGATCCCAGTAGGAAGGGTTGCCGGCAGAGCCGTTAAGGATTGCACCGATCTGTGGAACAGATGCGGCAGCAGCGGCGCTACCAAAGCCCTTCTGTGCAGCAGAGGACTTAGCTGCTGCTGCCTTGTTGGCTGGTGGACGCTGCTCGAACTTCTGGTAAGCAACCTGGCCCTTCTCCGAAGCGAAGAAATTGGTCAGAAGTGACTTAGCAGCTGCATCGTTTCCATTGGTGGCAGCGAAAGAGGTGAGCATGGCGGCAGAAACGCTACCGAATGCGGCACCAAACTTGCCCTTAGTTACTCCAGGAACAGCCATCAGGTTGCTCATTGAGAAGCCCTTGGCGTCGTAGTCTTTCCACTCCCAGTTACCGATGATGGCGTAAGGAACCTTGCCTGCTAGGAAGTTGTCCTTGCAGCCAGTGTCCGAAGCAGGGAAGAAGCCGTTGCTTGAACCATCTGCATTGAGAAGGAACTTCTCAATGTTGGTTGCAACAGTTGCTGGTACTGGATTCTGACGAGTGTCAACAACAGCGTTACGGATTGGGTAAGCACCGCCACCGAGAGCGCTGAGCATTGAGTGAGCACCCCATGACATTCCACCACCTGCAACACACAGACCTGCAACTAGACCCTTGCTGGTCTTGTTCTTTAGGTAGAAGTCAACCATTTCACCAAGAGTGGTTGGTCTCTTTCCAGTGAGCTTGGTGTTTACAAGCATTGCAACGTTGTTGACGTCAACTGGAACACCGTAGATCTTGCCCTTAGCAGTAAGGTCGAACCACTGGTTTCCTGTGAAGTTTCTTCTGACTGCAGCAGATGGTACGTATGGAGCTAGCTTTCCGTTAGCTGCACCAGTTGCTACCCAGTCATTTCCACCGACGATGATGTCAGGTCCATCTTTGGTTACGTTGTCAACCGCAGTCTTTAGTGCGTCGAAGCTGGAGAAGGTAACAACCTTAACTTTGTAACCAGCTACCCACTCACCACCGGCCTGCGAGGCAACGGTTCCCAAGGTCTTCTCTAGGTTTGGACCACGAGTCTCATCGGCCCAAACTGTGATGACCTTGTCATTGGCACTTGCAGGCAGGGCACCTAGCAGCGTTGAAGCTGCAACACCCAGCGCGACAGAAGCGCCAAGAATTCTCTTGATGTTCATTTCTCTCCTTAGTAGTCAAAAACTCGACTTGTGAAAATTAAAGCGTGTGTAAACGCTTACCTTTTCCAATAAGCCTAAATAAAGGTAACGAATTCATTAACTCGAAACCCGCTAAACCTTCATTAGAACTAATGTAGTGGGAGACCGAAGGCCAGCTGTAAGCCTTTACGGTCAGGCTTTTTGAAAGGGTCATAGACGACATGAGCTCCAAGCAGGAATGGTGGCGTCACGCCGTTATCTATCAGATCTACCCCAGGTCCTTTGCGGATGGCAATGGGGACGGGATGGGCGATTTGCCGGGGGTCTTGAGCAGGCTGGAATCCCTCAAGGAGCTTGGGATTGACGCCATTTGGTTCTCCCCCTTCTTCACCTCCCCCCAGAAAGATGCCGGATATGACGTTGCGGACTACACCGACATCGACCCTCGATTTGGCACCCTGGCCGACTTTGATGCTCTTTTAGCTAAAGCCCACAGCCACGGCATTCGCATCATTATTGACCTTGTTCCCAACCACTCCTCGGACCAGCACCCACTTTTTCAGGCAGCCCTAAAGAGCGGTAAGGGTTCTCCGGAACGGGATATGTATGTCTTCCGAGAGGGTAAAGACTCAAATACGCCTCCCAACAACTGGCAGTCAGTCTTCGGAGGTCCCGCCTGGACCCAGGTCGAAGACGGCCAGTGGTATCTACATCTGTTTGATTCTTCGCAGCCAGATTTCAACTGGGCTAACCCCAAGGTAGAAGAGTTCTTCCACGGTGTGCTTCGCTTTTGGTTTGACCGCGGCGTCGACGGATTCCGAGTGGATGTTGCTCACTCACT
>JBBAMI010000027.1:0-6468 GCA_040402595.1 Aquiluna sp. | reverse complement strand
TCGGTCAGGTGAACGGGGCGTTCAATGTCCAGGTGGCTGTCTAATGGCAATGCCTATCGAGAAGGTCGAGGTCGGCTTTGATACAAGCTTCTCGGGTGCAGGTAACTTCTTTACCCTTGATGACCCTGTAAAAGGTCAGCTTGATAACACAAGCTTCCCGTTAGCCGGATTGACCTTTATTGACATCACTGACAGGGTAAGACAATTCTCTATCTCTAGGGGTCGCTCAAGCCTCTTTGCTGCCTTCCCAGCAGGTCAGCTAAATGTGGAGTTCAATAACCACGACAGAGCCTTTGACCCGCTTTACTCAGGCTCACCCTATGCGGGCAATATCGTGCCTAGGCGTGAAATCAAAGTCACAACTGCTGATTCGGTTCAATACAGCGGCTGGATTGATGACTGGGCATTCAGCTACACGCCTGATGGCGATTCGATTGCAGAAGCGATTGCGTATGACGCTACAAGCATTCTCTCAGGTCAGGCACTTGCCCTAGGCACACCGACAGCTCAGCTAACAGGCTCAAGAGTTGATTATGTCCTAGACCAAATCAACTGGTCTCCTGAATCAAGAAACATTGATGTCGGTCAGGCAACCCTAGGCACGGCAGTCATTGATGCCAACACAAACGCTATGAATTACCTACAGACAGTTGCTCTATCAGAGCCAGGACTGGTATTCGTAGACAAGCTTGGAAGATTGACCTTTATTGACCGTGCTCAAAGTCCTACATCAGAAGGTCTAGTCACATTCGGTGGAACAGGTATTCCGTTCCAGAGCCTTGATGTGTCCTACGGATCGGACAACCTCTACAACCAAGTTGTCCTAGACAGAGTAGGTGGAGGCACGGCTACTGCTACTGACACGCAATCTGTTACAGATTATGGTCTTAGGATTCTTACTCAAAGCGGGCTACTGCTCAGCACTGACCTAGCCCTAGCCGAACTAGCCCTTGTTCTTGCTCAGCAGTATTCACAACCCGAATACCGCTTTAGCTCCCTAGAGATAGGTTTACATAAGCTTGAGCCCGCCGAGCAGGATTCGGTTCTTGGGCTAGAGCTTGGATCTATCGCAAAGGTCGTCTTTACGCCTAACGGCATAGGTGACGCTATTCAGCGTTTCGTGCAGGTTATCTCTATAAACCACACGGTAAACCCACAGACGCACTATGTAGAGTTTGGCTTCCAGTCGGTAGAAACCGCCTACCTAATTCTGGATGATGCGGAGTTTGGTAAGCTAGACGCATACAGTTTGAGCTGGTAAGGAAATCATGTCAGGTCTTGGCTACAAAGTATTCACAGCGGGTGAGGTTCTAACCGCCGCCAATGTAAACGGCTATCTAATGAAGCAAGCCGTAATGGTCTTTGCTGGAACAGCAGCTAGAGGCTCTGCCCTAGGAACCGCTGTCACAGAAGGTATGACCACCTACCAAACCGACAGCAACACAATCACCGTATATGACGGCTCGGCATGGCAGCAGGTCTATCCAGCTTCCGTGACTTCGGTTGCAGGATCATCAATCCTTTTCGGCGGAACTGCTGTATCAGCTTCTATGACTGCCACCTCAGCACTTGAGAACGGCACAATCTGGGTTTCTGGAACTGCTGCTGTAACCGTAACGATCCCTGATGTTCTACACACTTGGGACACAATCACCGTCTGGCGTAACGCTGGCGGAACTGTAACCATCGCCGCAGGAACAGGCGTAACCGACTGGGCAGGTGCAGGAACAGCAGGAACGGCTGTGACCTTCAAGATTGACCAAACCTATAACGCTGCAACTGTCCAAAAGGTAGCAGCTAACACCTACCGAGTAGTTGGAAAGATAACTGCATAATGCCTATTCCAATAGGGGTTCTTGCTGTTGCTGGAGCAGGGCCGGCTGGTTTTAAGGGAACTGCAACTGGTGGAACTGAAGTTACCTCTGGAGGCTTCAAATATCACACATTTACAGGAAGCGGAACTTTTACAGTCAATTCTGGGTCTGGAGATGTTGAAGTTTTAGTCTGTTCTGGCGGTGGCGGCGGTGGCGCTGCGACTGGAAATGCTAGTGGTGGCGGTGGCGGCGCTGGTGGCCTCAAGCTTTTTACAGTTCCAGTTACACCAACAAGCTACACAATTACAATCGGCAGCGGTGGCGCTCGTTCAACAGATGAATATGCACCAGCATCAAACGGCAATAATTCCTCATTTTTATCAGCAACTTATGGAACAACTGGCGGTGGTGGTGGAGGCTCACGATATGCCAGAACTGGTGCAGATGGTGGTTCTGGTGGTGGTGGTGGTAATAACGGAGGAAGCACTGGTGGCGGAGGTGCTGGAACATCCGGTCAGGGCAACAATGGTGGCGCTTCTTTCGATGGCAATTTCAATTCTGGCGGTGGTGGTGGTTCAAGTGCAATTGGCTCTAATGGGTCTGATGCAACTACTTCTGGAAGGGGCGGTGCTGGAAGTGACACATATTCAACTTGGCTAAATGCTGTTTCACTTGGTGTTTCTGGTAGAGCCGCTGGTGGCGGTGGCGGTGGAACTGGTTTTGGTGATAACTACTCAAATGGTGGTTCTGGTGGTGGTGGCAATGGTGGATGGTCATTGAATGGCGGTTCAAATGCAACTGCAAGCACCGGTTCTGGTGGTGGCGGTGACGGAAGCGGAAGCCCAATGGCGGGCGGTAATGGTGCTGGAGGTTTTGTGATTGTGAGGTATGCAGCATAATGGCTCACTTTGCTGAAATAAATGAAAACAATGAGGTCACAAGAGTTTTAGTCACAGACAATCAAATGCCGAATGAAGGTCTTGATTGGCTTTTAGAAACTTTTGGTGGTCGTTGGGTGCAGACAAGCTACAACACCTATGCAGGCATCCATGCTCTTGGAGGAACTCCCCTGCGAAAAAACTATGCTGGCATTGGCTATACCTATGATGAAAGTCGTGATGCTTTTATCCCACCTAAACCAACAGAAGATGCAATTTTAGATGAAGAAACTTGTCTTTGGGTAGTCGGTGAATAAGCATGGCAGAGGAACAAACTGGCGTTCGCATCACGCAACGAGACATTTACGAAAAGCTAATCGAGCTACAGGCAGTTCAAATCGAATTAGTTTCCGACATCAAGAACCTCAAAGACTTACCTAACCGCATGAACCGAGTAGAGCAGAAGCTCGCAAGGTTTGAGTGGATTGAGAAGCTGGCCTTCTCAGCTCTCGGTGCGGGACTATCAGGATTTGTAGCGGCACTATGGGCACTGCTAAGGTAATCGCACCCGTCAAGGGCAAATACACAATCACCTCCGCATTCGGTTGGAGAACTCACCCGATCACGGGTAAGAGACGCTTGCACACTGGCGTAGACATCGTTACCGCTCGTAAAGACACTGCCATCATTGCCCCTGAAGATGGGCTAGTAATCGAGGCTCGCAAGTCCACAGCACCAGGTGGAGGCTACGGCTGGTTTGTCAAATACCGTGGCGTATCAGGAGCTACACACCTAATGGCTCACATGGTTGAGAATTCGGTTGTCGTGAAAAAGGGCGACAGAGTAAAGCAGGGTCAGAAGCTAGGCGTGATGGGCACTACAGGAGCTTCTACAGGCGTTCACCTGCACTGGGAAGTCCGTGGCAAGGTTCCGGTAGATCCGATTGCCTGGATGAATAAACAAAATGCCTAGTTGGAAGCACCGGAGAAGGCTTATCTACATGTCTTTTCTAATAGCCGCTTGCATGATTTTCTGGGGAGCAGCTACATACGCCTCTGATACTTCGGTTAGCCGTGAGCTAATAATTGGCGGAGTTTCAATGATTGGGATTATACTTTCAGCGTATGTGGGATTCGCTACATACGAGGATGTGAAACTTCACAAAAAGGAGGAAACCTATGAAGATGTTTAGCTTAGAGTTCTGGAGCTATGCAGGAGAGAGAGCAGTAAAGACAGTAGCTCAGTCGGCATTAGCTTTTCTTGGCTCAGGATCAATGGGCCTATTTACGATTGATTGGGCAAGCCTGGCATCGGTATCACTAGGTGCGGGACTGCTATCTATCCTGACTTCCGTAGCCTTCAAAAAGGACTAGAATAGTAGGGCTCGGTGGTTCCCCTTGAGAAATTGCTCTCTTGTCCATAAGCCTCCTAGCTCACCGAGCACCCCCGTCTAAATGGCGGGGGTTTCTCATTTGACAGACTTGCAAAAGTGTGTATAGTGATACATGGAGCGTTCATACTCCTTCTCTGTTAGTTAGGGAAGCCCCCGTGTAAAAAGCGGGGGTTTTCTAATATCGGTCAGTTGGGACTGTCCCGCCCCAAATTCCATACATCTCTCGAGCCGTCATAGCGTAATCAGCACATAGCTTCTGGACAGGGCATTGAGAACAAATCTTGATGGCTAGTTTCCGCTCTTCCCAGTAGCTCTGATCTGAGCCAAAGGAATCCTCTGGGTAGAAAATGTGAGGCACTTGCTCACAGACAACTCCGCCGTTCTTCTTGATGGCGACTTGCAACTTCAGGTATTTCTTTGCGGAATCTTTCAAAATGTCACTCCTTATGTGTATGTTATTCCTAACGACATAGGAGGTCAAATTGGAGTTTGTATCACCAGAGCACTTCCCACAAGCTAGACATCTAGGCGACTTTGAGCCTGATTCGGCTGAGTGGCACGAGGCTCGCAAGATGAGCATTGGCGGATCTGAGATAGGCACAATCATGGGTCTAAATCAGTGGGAATCTGCCTACGCTCTATGGGCAAAGAAGCTCGGTCTTATTCCTGACAGCTTCCAGGACAACTGGGCTACTCGGCTAGGCAAGGCGTTTGAAGAGCCGATACTTGAACTATTCGGTCACGAACACCCTGAGCTAGAGATTTACCGAGCAGGAACTTTTAGGGAAGCCTATGACTATCCCTACCTACACGCTAACCCTGATGCAATAGCGATGGACAAAGCATCCGGCGAATACATCGTCATTGAAGTAAAGACAGCTCGCTATGCCTGGGATTCGGTTCCACCGCAATACGAGGCTCAGGTGCAGCAATACATGTATGTGATGGGGCTTGAGAGGGCAATCATCGTGGCTGTGGCTGGGATGGAATGGAACGAATACATAATCGAGCGTGATGACTTCCAGATAGCTGCTCAGCTAATGAAGGCAAAGGACTTCTATCAGTGCCTAGAAGAAGGCATGAAGCCTGACTGGGATGGATCAGAACACACCTACAACGCCGTAAGACAACAGCACCCTCAGATTGACGACACCGAGGTAGACCTAGAAACCCTAGGGATTCACCTGCTCAATGCTCAGGCAATGGCAGAAGAAGCAACCTCAAACCTGACACGCCTAAAGTCAATGGTGCTTGACAACATGGGCTATGCCAAGACAGGCTTCATAATGTTTGATGGACAAAAAAGAAAAGTAGTATCAAGACAGGCAAGACGAGACGGAGCTCCGTATCTCGTTATACACAAATAGGAGGAAACATGCCACGCTTTGATTTATCTCAGTATGCAACTGTAGAAGAGAGGCTTCGGGCTTTTTGGTCAGATGACCTCTCAAAAGACGCACGAATAGTCACGGTCAATCACTCAAAGACTGCTGACCTATGGGTTATTGAAACCCGTATCTACCTCACAGCCGGAGACCAGGCAACCGACCTACCAAAGGTGACTGGCTGGGCAAGTGAGGCAAACACGGATCAGTTTGCTTTAGAACGCTGCGAGACGAGCTCAATCGGGCGGTGCTTAGCCAACTGGCTCTGGACAGGCTCAAAGAAACTAGACGGCACACCGAGACCTTCTCAGCAGGAAATGGAAAAGGTAGAGCGTGTCTCGGCTGTAGATGTGATGCACGAGTTTGCTCAGCGTGACTGGAAGAAGGATGCTGATAGCCTGAATGATGTAGCAGCACTACGAACCTTGTGGGGTAACGCCAAGGCAAAGAGAGCTTCTGCAAGTGTGCTGGATTACATAAAGGAAAGGGCTAATGCTCTATCGGATACAAGCAGCGTCAATAGAGGAACTGAAGGAAGCGTATCAGGACTGTTTGACACGCCAGATGACGGCAAAAGCGGAGGGTCGCTTGACCCTGAGCCGAAAGCTGGGCGAAGAAAGTGAAATCTGGCGAATCAACCTGCTTGAGAGGATGGCTCAGCTAAGTGCATCCATCGGAGATAGCCGCCCAAATCGCAGAACTGACGGCGGAGAACAATAAGGGGGCTGATGCCCTATATGCTGCTGAGGTCGAACTAGCCAATAAAGAGTTCGATTTAGACACCCTAGAGCAGAAGGCTTTTATCAAGGCTCAGGGCACGGTTGCAGACCGCACCGCTATTAGCCGTTTAGAAGCCTCTGAAGCCCGTTTAGAGCGGGATTTAGCAAAGGCTAAGGTGAATCGTATAAGAGTGAAAATAAAGGCCTTAGAAACGGCTCTGATGGCTGCTGCGACCCAAGCCAAGCTGCTTAGCTCGGAGATGAAGCTTTGATAGGCAA
>JBBAMI010000026.1:0-6780 GCA_040402595.1 Aquiluna sp. | reverse complement strand
GCGCCATCTTGACCAGGCTCTCCTTGTTCACCGTCAGATCCCGAAGAACCAGGCGGGCAAATCAGTTCGGTGAATCGCGTGGCGTTATTTGCTTCGACTATGGCAAATCCAGAGAGTAGGCCAACAATCAATAGTCCCACTATTGTCAGCAAATTCTTGCTGAAGAAGTCCTTCAAGACATCCCCTCGAGCCTTATCTTTAAAGCCTAGTGATATAGGGCTGCGATTACTAGACCGCACTGCCGTAGAGCAGATACGGGCTCACTAGGTGGGTATTTACTGCTTAGATGGACCCATGCGAAAGATTCTTGGTCTTACCAGATATGCCGTTGTGGTGCCGGCAGTGGCCTCAATTATTGGAGCGCTATTGCTGATGGCCCAGGGATCAGTGGCAATGATTTTTGTGGTGGTCGATGCCGTCTCGCAGGCTACTTCCCTCAAGGAGAGCATTGTTGAGGTTCTAACTGCTATTGATGCCATTCTCTTGGGGACAGTTCTGCTGGTAATCGGCTACGGACTCTACGAGCTCTTTATTGACACTGAGATTCAGGTTCCGCAGTGGCTGCAAGTAAATGACCTGGACGATTTGAAGTCAAAGCTAATCGGAGTGGTGGTAGCAATCATCGCAGTGGTCTTCGTCGGGGTCTTTGTCGACTCTAATCGGGCTGATGATGTTGTTTCCTACGGCCTAGGCGCGGGTGCCCTTGTGTTGGCGCTCGCAGTTTTTGCTTATGCCACCAAGAAAGAAAGCTCACGGAAAAATAAGGAAGCACCGAAGCCTTAGATAAAGGCATCCACCAGCATGTAGAGGCCTAGCAGTGCCAGGGCTATGCCACCGGCTCCTCGAAAAACTTTGAGACGCTCCTCAGAAGTTGAAAGCCAGTCACGTGCCTTGCCGGCCGAGATCGCATAGACCATGTCGCTGGCAATTCCAATAACGCTGAAGACAAAGCCTAGAAAAAGCATTTGGATGACAGGGTTTCCGTCCGCTGGTGAGACAAACGAGGGTAGGGCTGCCACAAAGAAAACGAAAGTCTTTGCGTTAGTGATGCCAACCACGATGGACTGCTTGATCACTGTGGACGAAGAACTTGAATTATCGTCAAGAATTTCAAGCTTTCCTCTATCCAAGAACGCTCTAACTCCCAGGTAAGTGATCATGAGAGCGCCAATTATTTTTATTGCAAAGAACACCGGGGGAGACTGCTGAATTATCACACCCAGCCCAAGTGATACCACCACAATCTGAAGTCCAACTCCGAGAGCATTACCTAGCACAGATATAACAGCCAGTTTGGTGCCCAAGACCAGGGCCCTTCCAATTGCAAAAAGGACGCTTGGACCAGGGACGACAATAATCACAATTGCAAGAAGTAGAAATCCGATCAGATTTGAGGTCGACGGCATTTGCTAAAACTAAATTGCTGCCAGAGCCAGCTGGACCATATTTTGGAAACCCGACTCTCGCTCTTCTGAAGAGGTGTGACCAGACCCATCCATCATGTCTGAAACGGTCACAATACTTAGTGCTTGCCTTCTGAATTTGGCAGCAAGGGTGTAAAGCTGATTGGTTTCCATCTCTAGAGCGAGAATTCCAAGCTTCTTCCAATGCTCTAGAGAATCTGTTTCGTCATAGAACAAGTCGCCAGAGGCAATCATGCCCACGTGATGACTAATACCAAGTTCTTGGGCCTTAGCAACAGCCTTTTGCAATAACTCAAAACTGGCCGCTGGGGCAACATCTAAGTCGCCGTAGGTTCTTCTGTTGATTTTTGAATCGGTAGAGGCAGAAATGGCGATGACAACGTCCCTTAGTTTCGTGGGCGGCAGTCCACCGGAGGTGCCAACTCTGATGGCTTTCTGCACACCATAGTCATTGAACAACTCGTGAGCATAGATTCCAATAGAAGGAGCGCCCATACCTGTGCCCTGAACAGAAACTCTCTTGCCATCAACAGTTCCTGTAAAGCCGAGCATGTTTCGGACGGAGTTGTACTGAACGATGTCTTCAAAGAAGTTCTCAGCAATCCACTTTGCCCGAAGAGGATCACCCGGCAGAAGAATTGACTCAGCAACATCTCCGGGTTTAGCGGCAATGTGAACACTCATCAGGTCAGTTCCAGGTTTCCACCATCAATCTGGCCCTGTTTGCGATACAAATCGAGCTTTGCCCTGGTGTCTGCGATATCCAGATTTCTCATGTTTAGCTGACCAATCCGATCTTCTGGTCCAAATGCAGCAGATTCAGTTTTTTCCATGGAGAGCTTTTCCGGATGATAGGACAGATCACCATCGGTATTCACGATTGTGTAATCATCCCCACGACGAAGCTCAATCGTGACAGTTCCATTGACAGCGGCTGCAACCCACCTCATCAGAGACTCGCGGAGCATGAGAGTTTGTGGGTCTAACCATCTTCCTTCATAGAGCAGCCTGCCCATTCTGCGACCTTGCTCCTGGTAGCTGGCGATCGTGTCTTCGTTGTGGATGGCACTTACCAGTCGTTCGTAGGCAATGAATAGAAGCGCCATGCCCGGAGCTTCGTATATACCCCGACTTTTTGCTTCAATAATTCGATTTTCAATCTGATCGCTCATTCCCAGGCCATGGCGACCGCCGATCAAATTTGCTTCATGCAACATTTCGTAGGCAGATGAGAACTTCTTACCGTTGATTTCGACCGGTCTACCCTGTTCAAACTTAATCTTCACCTGCTCAGGCTTTATCTCAATAGCTGGTTCCCAGAATTTAACGCCCATGATTGGTTCGACGATTTGCATCGAGGTACTTAGTAGCTCTAGGGATTTCGCCTCATGGGTTGCTCCGAGCAGATTTGCGTCGGTCGAGTAAGCCTTTTCGCTAGATGCTCTGTAGGGGAGATTTCTCTGGCCGAGCCAACTGCTCATCTCAGCTCTGCCTCCCAGTTCGTTGACGAAGTCAGCATCGAGCCAAGGTTTATAGATTCGCAGATTTGGATTGGCCAAAAGTCCATACCTATAGAAGCGCTCTATGTCATTGCCTTTGTAGGTTGACCCATCGCCCCAGATCTCAACGCCATCCTGTTGCATCGCACGAACCAGCATCGTTCCGGTTACTGCGCGTCCCAGCGGAGTGGTGTTGAAATAAACCTTTCCACCAGTTCGGATATGAAACGCTCCGCAGGCAATGGCAACAAGTCCCTCTTCGGCTAGCTGTTCACGACAATCAACCAGTCGAGCCTCGGCGGCTCCATAATCTTTTGCTCTGGCTGGAACCGAATCGATATCTAGTTCGTCGTATTGACCCAAGTTTGCTGTGTAGGCATAGGGGATAGCCCCGTTTTCCTTCATCCAGGCGACTGCAACGGATGTGTCGAGACCGCCGGAGAAGGCAATGCCGACTTTCTCACCCTTGGGCAGGGAGCGAAGAACCTTAGACATGGGCTAAAGCGTAACGAAAAAGTGAGCTTTAGGCTCTAGCCATTGCCCTTCGCAAGGTGTCTAGACCCAACCCTCCAAGGTTCAGTGCGGTGCGGTGGAACTCCTTGATATCGAAGCTCGCACCCTTACGTGCCTTGTAGTCATCCCTGATTTGCTCCCAGATTCTCTGCCCAACTTTGTAAGCAGGTGCCTGACCTGGCCAGCCGAAGTAGCGAGTGACCTCAAATCGAACAAACTCGGGGCTCATGTTGACATTTCCGCGCATGAAGTTCAGTGCGTAGTCAAAGTCCCAGACTCCGCTGCCATCGAGCTTTTGCTTCTCGGTGTGAACTCCGATGTCGAGCACAACTCTGGCAGCACGCATTCTCTGACCATCCAGCATGCCGAGCTTGTCGGCAGGATCGGAAAGGAAACCAAGCTCATCCATCAGTCTTTCTGCATAGAGCGCCCAGCCCTCTCCGTGGCCAGAGGTGAAGGAAGCCAGACGGCGCCAGTCGTTCAGTGTGTCCTTGACGTAGACAGACTGACCAATCTGAAGGTGATGACCTGGCACACCCTCGTGATAGACGGTGGTGGTCTCGCGCCAAGTGTTGAATTCGTTAACTCCCTCTGGAACTGACCACCACATTCTGCCTGGTCTTGAGAAGTCATCTGTAGGGCCTGTGTAGTAGATGCCACCGTGCTTGGTTGGTGCAATCATGCACTCAAGTTTCTTCAGTGGCTCAGCAATGTCAAAGTGGGTTCCACTCAGCTTTTCAATTGCCTGATCAGAAAGCTTTTGCATCCATGCCTGAAGGGCATCAGTTCCATGGAGCTTCTTGCTTGGATCTTTATCAAGAATCTCGACAGCTTCAGCAACTGTTGCACCTGGCTTTATTTGATTGGCAACTTCAGTCTGTTCCTTGACGATGCGGGCTAGCTCTTCTTTACCCCACTCATAGGTTTCGTCTGGGTCAATCACTGCACCTAGGAATCGTTCACTGAGCAGTTTGTAGCGCTCCTTGCCAATGGCATCTTTGGAGCTTGCCTTGGGTAGAAGCTCCTGAGCAAGAAACTCACCAAACTTTGCATAGCCTTCGGTGGCCGCTTCGGCGGCTTTGGAAAGCTCTGCCTTGAGCGATGGAGAAAGCTCACCGGACTGGGCTTTAGCGTTTTTTGCAAACTCTTTGAAGAAGCCATTTTCTGCGGTGATCTGCTTCACCTGATTTAGCACTTCTTCAACTTGGCGCCTAGCGGGAGCGTCATTGTTAGCTATTCCAACTCGAAGCGTTTCGGCGTAGCCCTCAAGTGATTTCCCAACTTTGTTCATTCTGGAAGCTAAGTTGTCCCAGTCCTGCTCGGTGGCCGTTGGCGAGATGTCGAAAATGCTTCGAACATCCTGCGCAGGCGAGGCGATATTGTTCATGTTTCGGAAATAAAGACCTGACTCATAAGTGCGAATCTCTTTGTTCAGGCTTTGCAAAAGCGCATCCTTGGTGACTTCATCAACGTCATCAAGTGGGGTGAGATTCTCCAGCTTGGCTTTGGCGCTCGCAGCATCATCGCGATCTTGCTTCAGGGCATCGGGGGAGTGATCGTCCATGTCTCTTTCTCCACCTGGCCGGCCAAGATAGGTGGCATAGGACGGATAGCGTGACACCGCCAGGGCAATCACTTCGTTGGCCAGCTTGTCGATAGGAGTTAGTTCCCTTTTCATTTCTTCTCTTTCCTTATGCCTGCGGCTGTTGCTGGGTTATGCAGTGGATGCCTCCGCCTCGAGCAAAGAGCTCTCTGGCATCTAGCAATCTCACTTCTCTTCCTGGATAAATCTCTTTGAGCATTGCCTGAACCTCTTTGTCCCTTTGGTCATCGAAGGCACAAAGCAGTACTGCATCGTTCAGAACGTAGTGATTAATGTAGCTGTAATCCACAAACCCGTGTTTGTCCCGCAGAATCGTGGGGGCGGGAATGGCCACCAATTCAAATCGGGCATCAGTTAGGACCTTCCTGACCTGCTGGCTAATCAGGTAGTCGGGATGCGAGGCATCCTGCTGGTCATGGAAAAGCACTCTTCCGTCTGGTGCAAAGCAGGCAACTATATCGATGTGTCCCTTGGTACCAAAATCTTCGTAGTCTCGGGTAAGGCCCCGCTTAATCCAGATTGCCCTGCTGGTTCCTAGCTTCGAGTGAATCTCACTTTCCACTTCCTCTTTGGACCACTTGGGATTTCTCTCTTTACCCAGCTGAACGGTTTCGGTTAGTAAAACAGTGTCAGAACCATTGGTGTGGATTCCGCCACCCTCGTTTACCAATTCACTACTGACAATTCTGACTCCAAGATGCTCAGCAATTTTTGCTCCTAGTTCTGCGTCTTTTTTATAGCTGGCCCATGATTGAGCACCCCAACCGTTAAAGACCCAGTCGATTGCAACAAGGCTTTGGTTATCTAGGGCAAAAGTTGGACCGCTATCTCTTATCCAAGCGTCATCAATTTCAATTTCCACGATGTCAATTTGCTTGGATAGGTATTGCTTGGCCAAAGAGATATCAGCTGGGTGAACCACAACGCTTACTTGTTCAAAATCTGATGCCTGGTTGGCAACTTCCGACCAGGTCTTTAGGGCTGCAACTATTTCAGTTTCACTCTCGCCCAGTGTGTATCCGCCGTGGGGAAATGCAACCCAGGTGCGGGAGTGGCGCTCCCATTCCGCTGGCATTCTCATGGGGCAAGTCCTGGAATACCGCCATCAACTCCCAATCCGCCTTCTCCTCTTGGATTTACAACTGGTTTAGTAAGAGCTCCATAGGTGTCGGGTCGTCTAGTGGCAAAGAATGGAAAAAGTTCTAACCAATCGCGTCTTTGGTCGAGGTCAATTTCGGCAACCAACAATTCATCCTGATCCCTTGAAGCTCTGGCGAGTATTCGTCCGTAGGGATCGACAATGAAGGAGCTTCCATAGAAGTTCAGTTTGCCTTCGAATCCGTATCTATTTGGAACGACGATGAAAAGACCATTTGCAATGGCGTGTGAAACTATCACCGCTCGCCACAAAGGCTCTGTGTCAAAGTCAGGGTGGTCTGGCTCTGATCCAATTGCCGTCGGGTAGCACAGTAAATCTGCACCAGCCAGACCGTATGCCCGCGCGACCTCTGGAAACCACTCATCCCAACAGGTTGGGAGTCCAACCTTTACGCCTGAAGCGCTGCCAACTTCATACACGGGATAGGCATCCTTGGCAGGACCTTGCTGAAAATATTGGTCTTCGAAGTAACCTTCGGTGACAGGGATGTGAAGCTTTGGGGTGCGGGCGATGAGACTTCCTGTTTCATCAAACATGACAGCAGTATTCAGGCCGCGACCATCTGCAAAGTTTTGATATTCA
>JBBAMI010000025.1:0-7071 GCA_040402595.1 Aquiluna sp. | reverse complement strand
CCCCAGTCCCTGGCATTGAGAAGTTCCAGATGAGCGAAATCGCCCTTTCGCTTGGTGGTGAGAATTTGATAGGTGGCGATGGTGACTGGCGCGATTTCTTTTGATGATCCCGAGTACTCGGCCACATCCTCTTCACGAAGATCTGTGCGAGCAAGAAGCTCTTCACGCCACTGTCTTGCGGCCACGGTGTTGGTGACCAAAATCAAAGTGTTGGTGTCAAATCTGGCCATGGCTGCAGCACCGACAAGCGTCTTTCCCGCTCCGCAGGGGAGGACCACCACTCCCGAGCCTCCATCGGCAAACTTCTCAACCGCGAGGTTTTGATAGTCGCGCAGTTTCCAACCTTGCTGCCTCAGCTCAATCTGGTGAGGTGTGCCAGGAGTAAAACCTGCCGTGTCCTCAGCTGGCCAACCCAGTTTGAGAAGCTGCTGTTTCAGCTGACCCCTGGCCCAAGGACTGACCCGAAAGCCCTGCTCCAGCCTCTCCTCTAGCAGTTCTTTCACCTTTGGGTTTGATGAAACCTCAGTCAGGATCGCGAGGCTGTCGCTATTGAGAACTAGTCCCTGCTGATCCCTTGAGATAACTAATTTTCCGAAGCGATCGATAGTGCTTTTAATCTCCGAGGTCACGCTCTCAGGAAGCGGATACTTAGACCAGCGCTTGAGAGAGTCGATTATGAAAGTTGCGTCGTGACCAGCTGCCCTGGCATTCCAAAGGCCCAGGCGGGTTATGCGGTAGGTGTGGATGTGTTCTGGAGCGCGCTCAAGTTCGGCAAAAATTGCCAGCTCGTGCCTAGCCTCACCGCTCTGCGGGTGGTCGGTTTCTAGAAGGACTGTTCTGTCACTTTGAACAATCAGTGGTCTAGGCATCCTTACAGCCTAACTGAGGACCACTGACCTTATTCGGGACAGTGGGAGTGTGCGCTCAGCCTGCTTGGCCTCATCCCTGCCGCGCAGTCTGTTACCAGCTAGACCAAGTGGAGTAAGGAGCATTCTTTGAACCTCACCATCAAGCTCAATACCGACAGTAACCTGCAATTTGTTCTTCAGTGCGAATCGAAGCTGCCTTTGAATATCTCCTAGATCAGCACTGACCTGTTCCCCACTCAGTAGGTTCTTAGCTCTGGCTAAAAGATTTGACTCAACTGCTGCACTGGCTTGAGAAGTAAAGCGCGGAGAAATGATAAAGCCCGAGTCATTTACCATTACCGCACTATAGCCACACTCCCGAAGCGAGAAGTAGCAAAGCTCTTGCGAGGCGGGCGAGCTTAGGTGATTACCTGATTTTTTGAGTGTCAGGTGAACTAGCGATTTTTCATTCAGAATCTGCGTCAACAAAATTGCATCCGGACATACCACCTGCGTTAGCGGACCAGTCAACACCTTTAGAGTCGCATAACGCTCACTAGTTTCGGCTAAAAGATATTGAACAGGTTGAGGTAGCTCAGCCTTTGAGGCACTGACCAGAGTCTTTTCAATTTCTGAGAGTTCTCCACCACACTCAAGGTGGTGAGAAATTGATAAAGGAGTGAGCCGAAAACGGCAGGCCAGCCCCAGGTCTTCACTATCGGCAAAAGAATCAAGTTTTCTGTGAAGGTCGGGGTCAATCGGTCCTGGACAGACAATCGATAGATCTCCCTGCACAATCAATTTCTTTTCGGCCTTTGGCAGCTCTGCCCCTATTGCTTTGCTAACAGCCTGGAAGGCTCCTGCCAGCAGCGGCTTTCGAGGCTTGTCCATATCAATTAGCCCCAGAGCGGGGCCAAATTCCAACAGCGCAAGCTTTGACAAATCCATAAGCGGGTATGCGTCTAACAGCTGGGTACTGATTGATGCATCTTCGATAGCCATCTTTGGCAGATCCCAACTGCTCTGCGCTAATTCTTGCCAAGCATCAATCCTGGATTTTCTCAGCCAGCTCTCTGCCTGGGCTCCAGCAACCCAGCGACCTGACTGATCTGAGACCAAGTTTGCTCGCATCGCTAATCGAAAGCGAAGTTGAAGCTCGGCTGATTGCCATTTGAACTTTTCAGCAATTAGTTTCGCGTCAAGACTTTTCAGACCAGTCTTGGTTGTTTCGAGCCAGTGCTGTTCCGTTGCGAGAATAATCTCGGTAACGGCAAGTAGGGTCTCGTAGGCCGAGAGAGATGTTGAAGCGACATTGAGCTTGGGTTTTGAAAGCGGCTTGAGTTGAGACAAAACTTCCTGCGCCTCGACAAAGACTTTCGCATCCGCCAGCATTGCGGACTTAAGTCCTGCGCTAACTTTTCCGTTTTTGAGATTCTCAATATCAGAAGCCGAAAGCTTTCTGATTCTCTCCTCCAGCTCCCTTTTTCCGAGCATTAGTTTCGACAGATCAAAAAGATCTGCGCAGCTAGCGCTGGATTGGGGGAGGGTGGAAAGTAGCTCGGCTAGTTCCTCCTCGCTCTTTTCGCGCAGGCGCTTGGCGAGCGAAAGGATTGAGCTCAATTACCCCTCGATTGCCGCGAGCGGCGAATAATGGCCGCAATAAGTAGGGCAATGATGAGTAGGAATCCAACCGGTAGTCCGATTAGTGGCAGCTGGGCCATCACGGCGGGTAGGTCCTGAACCCCAAAAAACACGAGCAAAAGGGTGGCCAGCATGGATAAGACAGACAGCCCAATGACCCCCACCGCCATTGAGGCGAGGACCACTTCTACCTTGGATTGCCTTGCATTTTCGGGCATCCGTTAAGCCTAGGGCTTTGGGTTACACTTGCCTGCGACTATAGGGAAAGTAGGAGTAATGCCAACTGGTCGGGTCAAGTTCTTCGACGATGAGAAGGGCTTTGGATTTATCGCTGGAGACGACGGCAGCGAGGTTTTCCTGCACGCTTCGGCCCTACCCGCCGGCACCGGCACCATTCGACCAGGCACCAGGGTTGAGTATGGAATTGTCGATGGCAGAAAAGGTGCTCAGGCGCTTTCCCTCAGAGTGTTGGAAGTACCGACTCTCACTGCTGTCTCGCGCAAGCCTGCTGAGGACCTTGCGATCATCACAGAAGACCTGATTCGTCTTTTAGATCAGATTGGATCTTCGCTCAAGCGCGGTAAGTATCCGGAGGCTACCCATGCTCGAAAAGTTGCCCAGCTTCTGAGGCGAGTGGCCGATGAGCTTGAGGGCTAACAAGCATCAGCAGTTTGCCAAGGAAGCACTAACTGAATTTAGTGACGGCAGCTTTGGCAAATTCATTTCTGAAAAAGAAATCGATAAGGGAATTTTCGATGTCCGCTTTGAGGCAACTGCCCGCGGCTATCAGGGGTGGCACTGGGTGGTTACTGTCACTCAACCCGACAAACGCAAAGGCCCAACCATATCTGAGATTTCTCTTCTCGCTGGCCCGGATGCGCTGGTCGCTCCAGCCTGGGTTCCTTGGTCAGAGCGGCTGAAAGATTTTCGTCAACAGCTAAGGCTGGAAGGTAAAGCAAAGACTGATGCCGAGGCGGATGAGCTAATTTCTCAAATGTCAGGAGCGCACAATCAGCAAAGCCACTCCTCCGAGCGCGCTTCCGACGATGGCGGTATGGAGCCACCAAAGAAGACCCGCGTCCGCAAGCGGTTGATAAAACGCAGCGAGGACCAGGGTGGCGATAAGCCAGAGAGCAGTGCAGATAGCGATAACTAATCGCGCATTCACCTTTACCGGTTCTAGCTCCTTAGTCACAGCCTCTCCAGAACGTAATCAATGCAGGCGGTTAGCGCTTCCAAATCTGACTTTTCGGTGGAGACAAAGGTGGCGATTCTGAGCTGATTCTTACCAAGCTTGCGATATGGATCGGTGTCGACGATGTCGTTTTCTCGAAGAATCTGCGCAATCCCTAGGGCATCAATGTGATCAGCGAAATTGATGGTTGCTACCACCTGAGAGCGGTGGGCTGGATCCTTCACAAAAGCTTCTGTCAGAGGATTTTTCTCAGCCCAGTCAAACATGACTTTGGAATTTGCCTTCGTCTTCTGATCCGCCCAGGCAAGGCCTCCGTTTTTGAGAATCCACTGAATCTGATCGTTTAGGAAAAACATGGTTGCAAGAGCAGGGGTATTTAGTGTGTAGTTCTCTCGCGCATTATCTAGCGCTAGCTTCAGGCTAAGAATGTTTGGGATGTAGCGACCAGATGCTGCAACGGATTCGATTCGGTCAATCGCCTTGGGTGAAACCATTGCCAGCCACAGTCCACCGTCTGAAGAAAAATTCTTTTGCGGAGCAAAGTAGTAGACATCGGTCTGGTTTAGGTCAAAGTCAATGCCGCCAGCTGCTGAGGTGGCATCGGTAAGCATCAGCGCGTTGCTGTCCGCACCTTCAACTCTTAGAACATCGCAAACTACGCCAGCGGATGTTTCGTTGTGCGGATAGGCATAGATGTCAACGCCCTCTTCTGCTCGAAGGTCTGCTCTGGTCCCAGGCTCAGCTTCAATCACAGTTGGTTTTTCGAGCCATGGTGCACCAAGGATCTTGGCGAACTTATTGCCAAACTCGCCGTGGACAAGTGCCTGAGCTTTTTTCTCAGCCAGTGAAAAAGTTGCGGCGTCCCAAAATGCGGAAGCTCCGCCATTTCCCAGAATCACCTCGTAGCCAGCTGGGGCCTTGAATAGCTCCAGAAGACCACTCTTGATTTCGCCAACTAAGGAGCGAATTGGTGCTTGGCGATGGGAGGTGCCCATGTACTTTTGAGCAAAGACTTGAAAATTCTCCAGCTGCTCAGGTCGCATTCTGGACGGGCCGCAACCGAACCGTGCGTCTTTGGGACGAATAGAATTCGGAATAACGATCTGCGGCATGAGGGAGAGTTTATCCGTCCTCACTAGTCTGTAGGTTCAAGGAAGATTTATGACAGATCTAATCGACACGACCGAGATGTATCTAAAGGCCATCTTGGAACTGGAAGAAGAGGGCATAACTCCGATGCGCGCTCGGATTGCCGAGCGGCTCGACCATTCCGGACCCACCGTTTCACAAACCGTGGCCAGAATGGAAAGAGATGGCCTGCTGATTGTCGAAGATGATCGCCGCCTCAAGTTCACGGACGAGGGCAGGCTCACGGCCGTCGAAGTGATGCGCAAGCACCGCCTGGCCGAGCTGATGCTCCTGGAAATTGTGGGTCTGACCTGGGAGAAGGTTCATGACGAGGCCTGTCGGTGGGAGCATGTCATGAGCGAGGAGGTCGAGCGCAAGTTGATCGAGCGGCTAAATAACCCGACCCACTCTCCTTTCGGAATGCCAATTCCGGGGCTCGAACTGCTCGGGCTGCCGAGTGTTGAACCTGCTAGTTGCCTGTCAATTACCGAGGCTGGTGAAGGCAGTTTTCAGCTGTGCAGAATCGGGGAACCAGTCCAAATTGACCCCAGTTTCCTCTCCCAGATGGCCAATTTGGGCCTAAAACCAGGGGTTTCGGTCGAGGTGGCCAAATCTGGCAATGGTTACCTGATGACAGCCAAGGGGCAGTCCGAGGGTATTTTGCTCGATGAGCGTTACGGTCAACACCTCTTTATTAGCTCCCTATTTGCCAAATAGTTATAATCTGAGCTTGGAAAGTCCAATGAGGTTTTCGGAGGATTCCTTTTGATTCAAACAGCAACTAGCCAGCCGACGAGACGGCAGCTGCGCCAATTGGAGCAGCAGAGCAAGGTCTCAACCGGCTCGCTTCGCCGATTCTTGACTGTGGTCTCAACCACCGGTTTGATGGCGACAGTTGCTCTTCCCTCATATGGTTTTTCTCCAGAGGCGACAGCTGTTTCAGGACTCACTGTTAACAACGAGCTTGTGGAGATATCAGCTCCTTCGCAGGGGCTATCGGTTGCCACCATTAAGGCAGTGGAATTCACCAGAGGCGACTTCGAGCCAGCTGACGCATCAGAGTTTCAGGTCACTCGATCTCTAAGACGCTACGACGGACCGGTGGCTGCTGACTATCTGCTCAGACCTCGCTTCACCGAAATCACCAGCGCCAACATCATGCGAGCTTCTGCCGAACTGGTCGGAACACCATATGTGGCAGGTGGTCAGACACCAGGTGGTATTGACTGCTCCGGCTACACCAAGTTCATCTACAGCCAGTTTGGAATTGACCTTCCTCACTCTGTCTACCAGCAGGCGAGAATGGGCAAAAAGATTCCACTGGAAGAGGCTCTTCCTGGCGACATCGTCATCTTTAACGACTTCAGCCACAACGGCATTTATGCCGGATCGGGTAACTTCTACCACGCTCCTCGAAAGGGTGACCGCGTGAAGTTAGCCCCGATCTACACCGACCGCTACCACATCGTTCGACTAGCAGACATCCAAAACTAAGCCCATATCTGGCTGCGTTTCTTTCTGGCTTTACCCAGCAATCTGGCTTAACCTGTTGACAAGTTTTTGATTGGTTAGAAAGGGGCGGTGAGATGCCACTAGACATGCAATCCAAGCATGGCAACTGGGTCCATCTGCATCAACACCCCTGCATACCCATGCCAGGAAATTCAACGCGTCGCGAATTTGCGGCGCGTTTTTTGTTTCCTAGGACAAAGACCGAATGCTCACAAGCCGTGTGGGCGAATTCGTAAGGAGCCTTATGCGCACGCTAGTTCTCAATGCTGGTTATGAACCCCTAGCAGTTGTCTCATTCAAGCGAGCTCTGGTGCTCGTGCTGAATCAAAAAGCCACGATTCTCGCTGGCATCTCTGGCGCGGTGGTGAGAAGCACCAACCAGGAATTTGATATGCCATCTGTGATTCTTCTACAGCGCTACGTCAGAATTCCAAACGCTAGGCGGGTACCCGTCTCTCGAAGGGGAGTGCTTAGAAGAGATTCTCATCGCTGTGCGTACTGCTCAAGAGGCGCAAACACAATTGATCACATCGTCCCCAAATCACGTGGAGGTAAGGACACCTGGGAAAACCTGGTGGCCTGTTGCCTTTCTTGCAATAACGAAAAAGGTGATCGGACACCGCAGGAGATGGGCTGGCAGCTCAGAGTTGTTCCCAAGATGCCAACCGGCTTGGTCTGGAGTGTAAGAGGAGCCGACAAGCCACTTCCACAATGGCAAGAATTTCTAGCACTCCAGAGACAAGCCGC
>JBBAMI010000024.1:0-7698 GCA_040402595.1 Aquiluna sp. | reverse complement strand
GCCTTGGCCTTGGCGTCGACCTTCAGGGTGGCGCTCTCGGCTATGGCCGCAATGCGGGAGGAGATTCGGGGGTGAGGCATAGTGCCAGAATACTTGTGAAATGGCCTCTGTGGGGCCTATCGGCATTGCGCCTGGGGGCCATTTAGCCTAAAATTTGACCAGTTGACATCTGCCGAAAACTAATCTGGCAAAAATCACAATCCTAGAAAACATACTAGAAGTGTGTCTTGCGCCGGTGGCTCTTGAAACCAAGCCTCGAGCCCGTTTTTGGTTGATGGCGATGGCAACTTTAGGGCGGTAGTTCAATTGGTAGAGCAGCGGTCTCCAAAACCGCAAGTTGCAGGTTCGAGTCCTGTCCGCCCTGCGACTAAAGAAAGGTCAGAAGTGGCAGAAGAAAACGAGAGAGCCGCAGAGGATCTGGTTGAAAAAGCCAAGGCGGATAGCGCCAAGGCAAAAAACCCGATTCAACGCGTTTCGCTGTTTATCAAACAGGTATTGGCTGAGCTCAGCAAAGTAACTAAGCCGACCAGAACAGAGCTGATTAAGTTCACCGGCGTTGTTCTTGCCTTCGTTGCAGTGGTGATGGTAATCATCTCCTTGCTCGACTGGATCTTCCTAAACGTAGTGACCTTCGTATTTTCAGACTAAGAGGTAAATAGGTGTCAGAACTAAATTTCAGTGACGCTCCAGTGGGCGAGCCACTAGAGATCGCCGAGCCACCGGTTGACGAGAACGTCGACCTGGATGCTCAGGATCTACTAGCTGCCGAAGAGGAAGCCGTGCACGAGCTGGATGGTTTCCAAGTTGAAGAGGCCACGGAGGTAACACGCGAAGAGGCTGAGGATCTATCCGAGAAAACGGAAGTATCCGATGACCCTTACCGAACATTCCGCGAGGAACTTCGCAAGCAACCAGGCAAGTGGTATGTCGTGCACTCCTATGCAGGGTATGAGCGCCGCGTAAAGCAGAACATCGAAATCAGAAAGCAGTCGCTGGCTGGTGGGGATCAGGTTTACCAGATTGAAGTTCCAATGGAAGAGACCATTGAGATCAAGAATGGTCAGCGCAAGCTAGTAACCAAGGTGAGAATCCCGGGTTACGTTCTGGTTCGCATGGACATGACTGAGGAAAGCTGGGCACTGGTTCGTCACACCCCAGCAGTCACCGGGTTCGTTGGAAACTCCCAAGCTCCGACTCCGCTAAGACCAAACGAAGCTTTCGAAATGCTTAAGCCTCTATTCACTCCGCAAGAGAGCGAAGAGGTTGCTCAGGTTAAGGCCAGCGGCAAGAGCTCTTCTGGCGCCAAGGCCAAGTCAATTCCGGTCAAGATTGACTTCCAGGTTGGCGAGAGCATTTTGATTAAGGACGGCTCTTTTGCCGGCCTTCCAGGAACAATTTCGGAGATCAAGCCAGAGTCTGGCAAGGTCACCGTTTTGGTTTCGCTCTTTGAGCGAGAGACACCAGTGGAACTGTCCTTTGACCAGGTCGGTCCACTGAACTAAGGAAAGAAAAGGAAATGGCACCCAAGAAGAAAGTCACCGGACTGATTAAGCTTCAGATCCAGGCAGGCGCTGCTAACCCAGCACCTCCTATTGGACCTGCGCTAGGTCAGCATGGTGTAAACATCATGGAGTTCTGCACTGCCTATAACAACGCCACCGCTGATCAGCGAGGCAACGTTGTGCCAGTGGAGATCACCGTTTATGAAGACAGATCGTTCACCTTTATCCTCAAGACCCCACCAGCCTCTGAGCTAATCAAGAAGGCAGCTGGAGTTAAGAAGGGGAGTGCAACTCCTCACACCGATAAGGTAGCGAAGCTCTCCTGGCAGCAGGTGGAGTCAATTGCGCAGACCAAGATGTCTGACCTAAACGCAAATGACCTGCAGGCCGCCGCCCACATCATTGCGGGCACCGCTCGCTCAATGGGCATCACCGTAGAAAAGAACTAACAACTAAATAGCTCGTGGGTGGGGTATAGCGCCCCTTCAAACCACGGACTGTGACCGAAAGGAAAAGCAGCGATGTCAAAGCGCTCAAAGGCTTATCAAGAAGCCGCAAAGAAACTAGAAGCAGGACGCTTCTACTCAGTAGCCGAGGCAGCAGCCTTGGCCATCGAAACCGCAGGCAAGAAGACCAACTCCACCATTGAAGTTGCTCTCAAGCTCGGCGTCGACCCTAAGAAAGCCGACCAGATGATCCGTGGAACGGTATCCCTTCCACACGGCACTGGAAAGACTGCTCGCGTGATTGTGTTTGCAAATGGTGCCGCCGCAGACGCAGCCAGAGCAGCTGGAGCTGACGAGGTCGGAAGCGATGAACTAATTGCCAAGGTCGAAGCCGGTTGGACCGACTTCGATGCAGCGGTTGCAACCCCAGACCTTATGGGCAAGGTTGGAAAGCTCGGTAAGGTTCTAGGTCCTCGCAACCTTATGCCAAACCCGAAGACTGGAACCGTGACGATGGATACAGCCAAGGCTGTTACCGACATCAAGGGCGGAAGAATCGAGTTCCGCATCGACAAGCAGTCAAACCTTCACTTCATTATTGGTAAGGCGAACTTCTCAGCCGAGAAGCTGACCGAGAACCTCTCGACCGCAATGGACGAAGTAGTCAGACTCAAGCCATCAACTGCGAAGGGTAAGTACATCCAGAAGGGTGCTGTTTCAACAACATTCGGACCTGGAATCCCACTAGACGTTTCGGTTTACTAAAGACCTAAGCCATCTGTAAAGCGCCAGCGTGCTTGCACAATCATCTTGGTTGTAAGCAATCACCTGGCGCTTTATCTCTTCAGCGCTCGCCGGATCCTCAGTTAGCGCAGTTAGGTATTGGTCATAGGCATCCATCGAACCCTTGGCTTCCTTGACATCAGAAACTCTTTGGAAGCTGTAATAGTTCTCCAGCTGTTTGATGCTGTAGCCCTCCTGGGAAACCATGATGGAACTTTTTACAACCTTGTAAAGGTCAACAAAGTAACCACCCTCTATTAGCTCAGAGACTGCAGTTTGATAGATCCCGTACCGCTCCGCTAAGCGTTTAAGCGCAACCTGTTCGTATGACGCATAGTGGTAAATCTTCATATCCGGGAAAGCTTGGACACGGTTGAGAAGATCATGCATGAACTTATCAAACGATTGTTTTTCCTCTTCACGAGTGTCAGCCCAAAGCCAATGGAATTTCTCAGTCTTATCGACGCTGGTGAAACCAAAGAGGTATTCAATCCCTCCTGGTTCAGTGAAGTAGGTGAATCCTTCAAGGTCAAAAAACAGATCGCCCATGTTAGGTGCGGGTAAAGACTCGAGTACCTCCTGGTTAACGATCTCAACCACATTCTCACCAGTGTCATATGTGTGCTGCTGGAGTCTGGCTTGCTTAGCCAGCTTTTCAACTTGCGCCTGAGTTAGTTTTTCAACTCCAGTCTGCAATTTCGCCAGTTGCGCAACTGTCTTAATGCCACCTCTTACCAAGGATTCAATGTTTGCCTTGGTGATGCCAGCAACAAGCTGAAGGTGATTCAGCTCCTTTCGCTGGTCTTGACAAAGATCTGGATACTCACACAGGTCGCAGTAGGTTGAGGCTTCGCAAACTAGCTCCCCAAGATCTTCAATTCTTTGTGGAGCTTTATCGATAACTCGAAACACCTCATCCAGGAACTTTGTTCTTTCAGCAATCATTGGATGCAGAATCGATGCTGAATCAAAACTCGCTAGTTCATAGGAACCAAGGATTAGTCCGTGGTTTAGTTCTGAGCTCAGACCAAGTTCTCTAAGAACATCCACATACAAAGCGACTTGATTCTGATATTCAGGTTTTGCAGTTGAGGAAAGCTTGGCATCCCAGGCGGTGTATCCGCCAGACCAGCCGTCAACTTGCTTGGCCGTTAGTGATCCATCTTCAAATACGAATCTCCAGTCGCTTCTTAGAAGAAAGTCAGGTCTTCCAGAGAATTGCATAGCACCAGACCCACCGCGGAGAACACCTTGATAAATCACGGGCACCCCCTGGTCCATCAATGCCAGGGTTGAATCAATTTCTCTGTCTTCTGGTCGCGCGATTGATGTGCCGAGGCTATCTACAAGATCTTGTTCCAGCTTTTCCTCAAATCGAATTCCATAGCGGATAGCCAAGTTGTCTGGGGTGTGGCGGTAAACCTCGAGCAATTGACCAAGGCCCGGAACTCCCAGTTCTCTTGCCGTTGCAAGTCGGGTGCAATGCGAGCACTTCGATCGAAGTAGGTCTCGGGAGTCGAAACTCCAGCTATTGCTTCTCAGTCGCATGCCACAACCTTCCCACTGATGGGCAGAATCGGGAGTTTAGGCCTTCGGTTTGTCTTCGGCTAACCGAAAATTAGACTCTTGGTATGCCGACAGGGGTCAAGACTTTGGACATGAAAAAAACTGCATCTGCCTCACCCCGGCACGTTTTAGTGGTCGAGGATGAACCGCTACTGCGGGATCTGATTGCAAGGTCCTTAGAGAGCGCTGGTTTCTTAGTGACCACCGCAGCCAGCGCAGCAGATGCCAAGCGAGCTGTCAAGACTGCCGATCCCGATGCGTTGCTGCTGGACATCGAACTTGGCCCTGGTCCAAATGGTTTTGATCTTGCAGAAGTGATTTCACGTCAAAGACCTGACATCGGAATTGTCTTTCTTACAAATTTGCCTGACCCAAGATTTGGGGGACGAAGTGCAAAGACAGTTGCCAAGAATCAGGCTTACATCAGAAAAGGAGCGATTGATTCCGGAGCCGAACTTATTCAAGCTCTAGAAGCAGTTCTTCGTGATCGAATCACCCATGATTACCGTCACGATCTTGCATCTAATCGCCCACTTGCTCAGCTTTCCCAGAGGCAGCTCGATACTCTTCGCCTGGTGGCCGAGGGAAAGACAAACGCACAAATTTCGCAAATCAGAGGTACAAGTGTCCGTGCCGTTGAGAGCATGCTCCAAAGAATTTTTGAACTACTGGATATAAATCCAAACGAAAGTAATCCCAGGGTTCTTGCTGTCAGCAAATACCATGCGACCAGGAACAATCAGTAATTGAATCCAGTTGCCTCCAATCCGCTCTCGCTTTTGGGAGGCAAGTATTTTCTGAATTGGCGTAATCACTTCTCGTTCGCAATAGTGGCGATGCTAACCGCTGTCGTCTTCGATGCCAATCGGCTAGGGGGATCTCCTAGAGATTGGTTTTTGCTTGCTCTCTTAGGCATTGCAGTGACCATTGTTTGTCTTGAACTGTCGAGACCAATGTTGAAGAGAATCCAGAAGCTTAGATCGGCCGTAATCATCATCATTCTTTTGGCGGTTGGATTTCTGCGAGGTACGACGCTATACATAGTCGGAAGCGAAATGAATCTAGTCCCTTCGGAAGATGTCGTTTATCGTCTAATCGGCGCACCACTTTTTGTATTTTTTTCCTACCTAATTTCAAGTTCAGTTTTCGAACCATACCTAAATTTTCGAGAGAACTACCAAAACTTGCGCGACGAAACAGCGCGCTTACAACAGGCTAAAGCCAACTACTCACAGGACCTTGTCTTGTTCAATCAGCAGCAAAGGGCTCGGGTTAGAGAACTTCTCACACCTCCAATTTGGGAACTGCAGAAAAAGCTTGAAGAAGCAGAAGACAGTGCAGCTATTCAAGATGCACTGCTGAAAATGCAAGCGCTGAATAACGATGTCGTGAGACCTCTCTCTAAAGAGTTGGCTATCGGTGCAGAGCCACCCATCCAAAGTGGCGAAAGCCAAAATCATTTGCTGAAGAGCTGGCCCAGGGCTATCGACTTAACTGAAAGCCTTCCCCTTGGTTTTTTTATCCTAGTTACAGCCTCTCTAGGTTTTAGTTCGCTGGTCACTAGCACCACCTCTGTTACTGGACTTCTACTGGGTTTTGTGACACTGGCTCCCGTTCTACTTGCTTTCCTGTTAGAGCGCGCAATTCTGCGGGGGAGATCAGTCAATACCTGGATTGCTATACCTTCTTCGATAGCAGTTAGTTTCCTGGTCGGTTTTCTAGCTGGACAAGTCGGTTCTGCACTTGGAATTGAAACGAATCCAAATTTTGCTTTTTCCTCTGCCGTCTATGTCGCAATTTCCAAGACCTTCACAATTGCCTATGCCATGACTCAGAGATCCTGGGTTGAATCCCTGGGGGATCTATTGCATGTCACTGACGAGCTAAAAAGAGTTAATTCATGGCTTAGACAAAGATTGTGGTTAGGTCAGAAGTCTTTGGCTATGGAACTGCACGGTTCCGTTCAATCAACCCTCCACGCCATGGCAGCAAGACTTTCTAAGATGGAGCATCCTGATAGGCAGGAGCTCGAGGAAGTAACAAAGGCTATTCGCGAATCTCTAAATCGCATTGAGAATCAGGAATATCTTGCTGGAGGGTCACTCAACTCGCTACTAAAGGAACTGCAAGAACTCTGGGAAGGGACCGCAAAAATTACCTGGACGATCAGCGCGGATGCCGACGAGCTCCTAGAGAGCGACCTTGGCCTAGCCCGCTGCCTTTTTGAAGTGATTCGGGAAGCCGTAGTGAATTCGGTGAAGCACGGGGATGCTAAACAAATTGACATGAAAATCTCTATCTCAGCCAATGAACTGGACCTATTGATTACTAACGATGGTCGCCTAGTTACTGGCAGAGCGGGTGAAGGTGAAAAGCTATTTGCTCAGATATGTCTAAGTCACGGCATTCAATCTCAGGGCAATCTCGTTACTTTCAGTGCGAGATTGTCGGTTAGCCTCTAAGCCTTTCCATAACTGCCTCGTTTTTTGGTGGTTGGCAGCCCACTTTCTCACAAACAAGTGCTGCAGCGGCGTTGGCAAATCTAGCCGCATAGGTCAAATTATCGAGACTTAGATTCTCAATTCGCTTATTTGGATTATGGCCAAGGGCTTCAAGTTTTACGAGCTCTGCTAAAAAATTAGCCATGAAAGTGTCGCCTGCTCCGACTGTATCCTCAATATTTGCTGCAAATCCAGGAACATCAGTCCTCTTTTGATTTTGGTAAAGACTTACTCCCTCGCCACCGCGAGTTATAACAAGCAGTTTCCCTCTCGACCATTCGTGGTAGATGGCTTCTAATTCCTGTTCATCAGATGTGCCATAAAGCCACTCCACGTCTGCATCCGAAGCTTTGATGATGTGGCTAATTTCGTTTATTTCTAAGACTCTCTTGAGCTCAAGTTCCCTTTCAAACCCGAGTGCCGGTCTGATATTCAGATCATGCGAAAGGGTGATCTCGTTTTGAGAGTGAATACCTTTTAGCCAGCCCAGGATCTTTTTACTTCCGGGCTCAATGGCCATACCCAGACAACCGAACTGGATCGCAGAGACATTCAGCTCCCGAAGGCGAACCTGCGAGAGAAATTCATGTTCTTGCCAACCCCAGTCTGCGGTTCCATTGAGGTAGAAACTGTAGGTTGCGACTCCACTCTCATCGATTGTTGCCACAGCGAGACTGGTTTGCTCCTCGGCTTCTACCGCGTATTCAAGGTTCACGCCATTTGCGGAGAGGTGATTTCGAATCAGTTGCCCAAAGCCATCTTTAGAGATTCGACCCAGAAAAGCTTGTTCTTCACCCCTAACGGCTAAAGCAAGGGCAACATTGGCATTGGCACCGCCAACAACGGCTTCATATTTGCTGCCACCCCGGCCGATCAGGTCAATCAGAGCCTCACCAATGA
>JBBAMI010000023.1:4013-8162 GCA_040402595.1 Aquiluna sp. | reverse complement strand
GGTAACCGGCAGCAGCAGTCTTCATAGCTGTGTCAGCGTTACCCTTTCGAGCACCGGTTGCGTTGGTGAAGTACTCGTGAGCGGTTAGGCCCAGCAGGTAGTTACCCTTCACAGGCATCGGTGCGAAGTCACCGGAGGATGTTGCAACCGGTCCACGCATACCCATGATTGAACGAATCTGTAGCCAGTTTCCTCTGGCGCCGGAGGTGACCATCTTGAAGATGGCGTTCTCCTGCGGGATTGACTGCTGAAGCAGATCCTGGATCTCCTTGGTCTGCTTGGACCAAAGTTCTCCCAGCTCATCACGACGCTCAAGATCACTCTTTAGACCATTGTCAAAGGCTTCCTGAATCTTGGTGTGCTGCTTCTCTGCCTTCTGAATAAGCTCTGCGCGCTTCTTCTCGAAGTTGCCCTTCGGGTCAAAGTTGGCATCGCTAATTGACATCGAAACACCGGATCTCGTTGCCCAGAAGAATCCTGCATCCTTCATCAGGTCTAGGCAGTGAGCCACTTCGGTTCTGGAGTACTGCTCGACGAGATCAGAAACAATCTGAGCGAGCTGCTTCTTTCCAACCTGGTAGTTCACAAATGGGTAGTTGGCAGGAAGAGTCTCGTTGAAGAGTGCTCGACCAAAGGTTGTCTCAACCAGTTGTCCGTCGATACGAATCTTTACCTTCGCACCCAGTGCAAGCTCGTGGATGTCAAATGCCATCTGAGCTTCTGCCATGGATGCAAAGCGAAGACCTTCGCCCTTACCGCCTGGCTCATCGCCAGTTAGGTGGTAAAGACCAATGATCATGTCCTGGGTAGGAGTTGCTACCGGTCTTCCATCCGAAGGCTTCAGGATGTTGTTTGAAGCAAGCATCAGAATTCTGGCTTCGGCCTGGGCCTCAACAGAAAGTGGAAGGTGGACAGCCATCTGGTCACCATCGAAGTCAGCATTGAAAGCAGCACAGACCAGCGGGTGAAGCTGGATTGCCTTGCCTTCAACTAGGACTGGCTCAAATGCCTGAATTCCAAGACGGTGAAGAGTTGGTGCACGGTTTAGCAGTACAGGACGCTCCTTGATTACCTCTTCCAGGGCTCCCCAAACCTGAGGTCTGGATCTTTCAACCATGCGCTTCGCGCTCTTGATGTTCTGAGCAAGACCGAGGTCAACCAGGCGCTTCATCACAAATGGCTTGAATAGTTCAAGGGCCATAAGTTTTGGAAGACCGCACTGGTGAAGCTTCAGCTGAGGACCGACCACGATTACGGAACGTCCTGAGTAGTCAACGCGCTTACCCAGTAGGTTCTGACGGAATCGACCCTGCTTACCCTTTAGAAGATCTGAGAGTGACTTCAGTGCACGGTTACCAGTTCCAGTGACAGCACGTCCACGACGACCATTGTCGAATAGTGCATCAACAGCTTCCTGAAGCATGCGCTTTTCGTTGTTCAAAATGGTCTTTGGAACAGCGCCTAGATCAACGAATCTCTTTAGACGGTTGTTTCTGTTGATTACTCTGCGGTAGAGGTCATTTAGATCGGAGGTTGCAAAACGACCACCATCCAGCTGAACCATTGGACGAATCTCAGGTGGTAGAACTGGCAGAACCGAGAGCACCATCGAGGTTGGTGGGGTTCCTGATTGCAGGAACGAGTTCACAACCTTTAGGCGCTTGATGGCCTGAGTCTGCTTGCTTCCCTTGGTAGATGCAATCTCTGCACGTAGCTCATTCGCTGATGCCTCTAGGTCGAAGTCGGCCAGAACCTGCAGAACTGCTTCTGCACCAATCTCGGTCAGAACATAGTCAGAGAAGTAGTAGTCAAAGTGATCGAAGATCACGTCGTTCGGAAGTAGCTGACCCTTTTCAGCCTTCAGGAACATTCTCCAGGCGACCTGCTCTTTTTGCAGGTTGCTTGGTCGCTCAAGACGTGCGTACTCACGAACAATCTTGTCGGTCTTTTTCTTAAAGTCAGCGGTTAGCTTCTTGATCTTCTTGTTCTCATCTGAGGTTCTAACCACCGCATCATCGGCTTCTAGAGCCAATGACTTGGTTGACCAGAATGCGTCAGCATCTTTTTCCTCGGTAGCAATCAGCTGCTCAACGCTCTTAGCAAACTGCTTCTCAACCCAGCGTGGAGCTTCCCAGAACTTGTTGGATAGCTGCAGCTGCAGACCCATCTGACGAAGCTCTTTCATCTCCTCATCGGCTGCGGCTTCAAATTCCTCTTCGCGAGAGTTCACGAGTGCGCGAATGCGCTCTACATACTCTTCGCGAACTAGATCGTAATCGCCGTCCTTGAGTTCCTGGTCAATGCCCATGACTCTGTAGGCAGCAAAGTAGATGATCTTTTCTAGATCCTTTGGCGCCATGTTCAGAAGGTAGCCAAGGCGTGATGGAACACCCTTGAAGTACCAGATGTGAGTAACTGGTGCTGCCAGTTCGATGTGGCCCATGCGCTCACGACGAACGGAGCTCTTGGTTACCTCGACACCGCACCTTTCACAAACAATGCCCTTGAAGCGAACGCGCTTGTACTTTCCACAAGAGCACTCCCAGTCCTTGGTAGGACCGAAGATCTTCTCGCAGAACAAACCGTCCTTTTCAGGCTTTAGGGTTCGGTAGTTGATGGTCTCAGGCTTCTTAACCTCACCAGAGGACCAGGCACGAATATCCTCGCTGGTAGCGAGGCCAACGCGAAGGGCGCTGAAGTTTTCTACTCTTGCTGTCATTGTCTATTCCTCTTGGTTCTACTGGTAGGTGGTGAAGTCAGTTTCGGCGGAGAGCTGCTCGTTGCGGCTTAGGTTGATACCCAGCTCTTCGGCAGCGCGGTCAGACTCAAACTCTTCGTCCTTTAGGACTACAACGTTTCCGTTCTCATCAAGAACTTCGACGTTCAGAGCAAGTGACTGCATTTCCTTGGCAAGAACTCGGAATGATTCCGGGATTCCTGGTGGCTGTATGTTGTCGCCCTTAACGATTGCTTCGTAGGTGCGAACGCGGCCTGCGATGTCATCACTCTTGATGGTTAGAAGTTCCTGGAGAGTGTGAGCTGCTCCATAAGCCTGAAGGGCCCAAACTTCCATCTCACCAAAGCGCTGACCACCGAACTGTGCCTTACCACCCAGCGGCTGCTGAGTGATCATGGAGTAAGGACCAGTGGAACGAGCGTGGATCTTGTCGTCAACCAGGTGGTGCAGCTTCAGCATGTACTTCACACCGACGGCAACCTTGGCAGGGAATGGTTCACCACTTCTGCCATCAAACAGCTGAGTCTTTCCAGAACCGTCAATCAGTCTCTGGCCATCGCTGTTTGGACGGGTGTATTCGAGAAGTCCTGCAACCTGGTCCTTGCTTGCACCATCGAACACCGGTGTTGCCACCTTGGTTCCTGGCTCAACGCTTAGAAGGTTCTTGGCCATGTCGTTGATCCACTCGGCAGTGCCAGAAACATCCCAGCCCTGCTTACATGCCCAACCGAGGTGAGCCTCGAGGACCTGTCCAAAGTTCATACGACCTGGAATACCCAGTGGGTTCAAGATGATGTCAACCGGAGTTCCATCTTCCATAAATGGCATGTCTTCAACCGGAAGAATCTTGGCGATAACACCTTTGTTGCCGTGGCGACCAGCGAGCTTGTCACCCTCTGTAATCTTTCGCTTCTGGGCGATGTAGACAACTACGCGCTTGTTTACACCTGCGCCTAGTTCATCTCCCTCTTCAGCATCAAAGACCTTGACGGCAATAACAGTTCCACCCTCACCGTGAGGAACCTTCAAAGAGGTGTCTCTAACCTCTCGGCTCTTCTCGTTGAAGATAGCCCTGAGTAGTCTTTCTTCGGCGCTGAGTTCGGTTTCACCCTTAGGAGTAACCTTTCCAACCAGAATGTCACCCGGTCTGACCTCTGCACCAATTCGAATGATTCCAAGCTCATCCAGGTTGGCTAGAGCTTCAGCTGAAATGTTCGGAAGATCCGCTGTGATTTCTTCGGGGCCAAGCTTGGTGTCACGAGCATCAACCTCGTACTCTTCGATGTGAATCGAAGACAGGGTGTCGTTCTTGACAAGCTCTTGGGACAGGATGATGGCATCTTCGAAGTTGTAACCTTCCCATGGCATGAATGCCACCAGCAGGTTCTTACCAAGAGCAAGCTCGCCGTCTT
>JBBAMI010000023.1:0-3913 GCA_040402595.1 Aquiluna sp. | reverse complement strand
TCCCATGGCATGAATGCCACCAGCAGGTTCTTACCAAGAGCAAGCTCGCCGTCTTCGGTGGATGGACCATCCGCTAGAACGTGACCAGTCTCAACTCTTTGGCCAACCTCAACGATTACTCGCTGGTTAATGGCAGTTCCCTGGTTGGAGCGATCAAACTTTCTAAGTTTGTAGTGGCTGCGCTTTCCGTTGTCGTTGTGAATCAAAACCTCATCGGCATCAATTGACTCAACCACACCTGGCTCAACCACGGTCACAACAGCACCCGAATCAACGGCTGCGATACGCTCCATGCCTGTTCCTACATAAGGGCTTTCGCTTCTTAGCAGAGGCACAGCCTGACGCTGCATGTTCGCACCCATCAGAGCACGAGATGAGTCATCGTGCTCAAGGAATGGAATCAGCGAGGTTGAAACTGAGGCTAGCTGACGAGGTGAAACATCGATGTAGTCAACGTCGGTTGCATCAACCTCAACAATGTCACCACGGAAACGAGCAAAGGCCTTAGGGCCTCTTAGGGTTCCATCGTCGTTCAGAGGAGTGTCGGCACCGGCAATAACCTTGCCGTCTTCAGAAGCTGCATCTAGGTACTCGACAGTCTTCGATACCTTTCCGCCCTTTACTGCGCGGTAAGGAGTCTCGATGAAACCAAAAGCGTTGATGCGGCTAAAGGCAGTTAGAGATCCAATCAGACCAATGTTCGGTCCTTCAGGTGTCTCAACCGGACACATTCTTCCGTAGTGCGATGGGTGAACGTCACGAACCTCCATCTGTGCTCTTTCACGAGCAATACCACCAGGACCTAGAGCAGAAAGGCGACGCTTGTGCGCAAGGCCGGCCAGCGGATTGTTCTGGTCCATGAACTGTGACAGCTGGCTAGCTCCGAAGAATTCCTTCAGGGCAGATACAACTGGACGTAGGTTGATTAGTGTCTGTGGGGTAATCGCCTCAATGTCCTGAGTGGACATGCGCTCACGAACCACACGCTCCATACGGCTTAGGCCAATGCGAACCTGGTTCTGAATTAGCTCACCTACGGTTCTAACTCTTCGGTTAGAGAAGTCGTCGATATCGTCAGAACGAACAATCAGGTTTACCTTCTTGCCATTCATCTTCACGCCAAACTCAGCCCTCTGAGCAGCAGCCTGAACGTTGTTCGCTAGAACAATGTCAAAGAGAAGTAGGTACTTAAGCGTGGCAACAATGTCCTCACGGGTGAGGGTTGTGATTGCTGCATCCTGCTCAATCTGAAGCTTGCGGTTGATCTTGTGACGACCTACGCGTGCCAGGTTGTAGCGCTTGGACTCAAAGTAGGTGGCTCTTAGCCATGCCTCTGCAACTTCGCTTCCAGCTGCCTCGCCACGAACCTTGCGGTAGAGCTCACGAAGAGCTTCCTCCTTGGTGTTGATTCCACCTGGGAAAACCTTTGACTCGTCATACTCCAGAGTTCTTTCGATTATGTCTTCGTCGAATTTCAGAGCTAGTGGGCTCGCCTCAACAGCAGTCTTCAGATCAGCAAATTCAGCGCGAATCTCATCCTTGGTGTAGCCAAGTGCCTTCAGGAAGATAGTGGCTGAAACCTTGGTCTTCCTGTCAACCTGCACCTGCAGAATTGGCTGGCCGAATCTGGCTGCAGGCTTTCTCTCATCCTTGACCCACTCGGTTAGAAACTCAAGGTAAGAACCGCGGCTAGGAATAATTTGAGCCTTGTTATTTCTAACGTCAAGGTTTCCAGTCGTGTTAGTTGAAACAGAGAAGTAAACACCAGGTGATCTAACAAGCTGAGAGACCACAACTCTCTCAGTTCCGTTAACAATAAATGTTCCCTTGCCAGTCATAACTGGGAAGTCACCCATGAAAACTGTCTGACTCTTAATTTCACCAGTCTGATAGTTGGTGAACTCAGCTTTGATGTAGAGAGGTTGCGTGTAGCTCTTACCCTTCTCCTTGCACTCTTCAGGAGTGTATGGAGGATCAAACAACATTGGATCGGAGAAGCTCAATCCCATCTTTGCATCTTGAGCAGCGTTCGAGCTGTCTTCAATTGGGCTGATCTCTTCAAAGACTTCATCAAGTCCAGTCTTTGCACTCTTACCGACAATTGCTCGCCAGGCAGGAGCTCCAACCAACCAGTCAAAGCTTTCAGTCTGCAGAGAAAGCAGATCTGGAATCTCGATTGGATCTTGGTGCTTAGCAAATGTTGGACGAGATGCTGAGCGAGAGTTGTTTTTGTTTGATTTAGCGGTTTTAGCAGCGGCCAAAGTAATTACCCCTAGGGAAGTTGTGGTTGGGCAAAAGACGCAAACCTAATCCGATACGAGCCACAATTTGCATCGCGCCAGACGACCGCTATATATCGCATGGCAGGGGTTAGGGAAGCAAACCTCAATAATAAGGGAGGAGAATTATGCTACGCAACAGGCAATTCTGCCCAAACTTTACTTATTTGTGACTTTTCAGCTCAGATTCGAATCTGGCCCGAAAATCAGCCACTGCCAGAGAAATGCCCTCATTTAGAGAGGTTCTGGCCTGCCAGCCCAGAGCCTTGGCCTTGCTGACATCCAAGAGTTTCCTGGGGGTTCCATCGGGTTTGGACGTGTCCCAGACAGTTCTGCCCTTGTATCCCACGATTTCGGCCACCATTTCGGCTAGTGCCCGGATGCTCAGATCCTCGCCTGAACCAACATTCAAATGGAGTGAATCGTCATAATTCTCAATCATGAAAAGGCAAGCCTCCGCCAAATCATCGACAAACAGAAACTCCCGAAGTGGTTCACCAGAACCCCAGTTGGTGACTTCAGGATTTCCAGCAAGCCTGGCCTCTTCATACCTTCTAATGAGCGCTGGCAAGACATGCGAGCCTTGTGGATCGTAGTTGTCACCTGGGCCATAAAGGTTCGAGGGCATCAGGGAGATCCAGTGGTGCCCATGCTGTTTCCTCATTGCCTGCACCTGCTGAATACCAGCGATTTTGGCAATGGCATAAGCGTCGTTAGTGGGTTCCAGATGACCAGTCATCAGAGACTCTTCACGGATAGGTTGCTCCGCAAACTTGGGATAGATACAGCTAGAGCCAAGGAATAGAAGTCGCTTTACCCCGTGCTGGTGTGATGCATCCATAACGTTTAGTTGAATTTGCAGATTGTCACTCAAAAAATCTGCAGGATAGGTGTTGTTAGCCATAATGCCGCCAACGCGAGCAGCTGCCAGAAACACAACATCTGGCTTTTCATTGGCAAAGAATTCAAATACTGAGCTTCTATCTCTGAGATCCAGCTCTTTTGATGTTCTCAACACGAGGTTGCTATAACCCTCTTTAGCTAGTTTCCTTACTATCGCGGAACCCACCATGCCCCGATGGCCGGCAACGAAGATTTTGGAGTCGTTAGCCAGTGGATACTTGGCCATTTAGAAAGTAGGCCTGTCTATCCAAGGAGTCCCTTCATGACGCAGAGCCTCAACATCAGCATCAACCATTAGCTTGGCTAGATCTTCAGCCATAGTCTTTGCTTCCCAAGAGAGCTCGCGCTTAGCCAAAGAGGCATCCCCGATAAGTGCGTCAACCTCGGTTGGGCGTAAGTAGCGAGAGTCAAACTCGACAAATTCTTGCCAATCAAGTCCAACGTGAGAGAAGGAATAGCCTAGAAACTCCTTTATGGTCGTCGGCTTTCCTGTTGCCAATACATAGTCCATCGGTTTGTCATGCTGGAGCATTCTCCACATACCTTCTACATACTCTGGGGCATATCCCCAGTCACGAACAGCATCGAGGTTTCCAAGGTAAAGCTTGCTCTGAAGACCAGCTTTGATTCGCGCTACGGCCCTAGTGATCTTTCTGGTTACGAAAGTCTCACCACGTCTTGGTGACTCGTGGTTGAAGAGAATTCCATTCACTGCAAAGAGGTCATACGCC
>JBBAMI010000022.1:0-8863 GCA_040402595.1 Aquiluna sp. | reverse complement strand
AAGAAGGCCAAGGCGCCTGGCGCTCTTTTGATTGCGAGCGCGTGACCAGCATCAAAGCCAATGGAAAGGAAATGGTGTTTTGATCATGCCAGCAACTCTTGAAGCCACATCCAATCGCCTGCCGATATATAGCCTCTGGAGCAGGAGCGGCGCTCGGTGGTGTCAGCTCGACACTAGCCACAGCGAAGCAGAGCTGCGCCTAAAGGCTGAGGGCCTCCGCAGGCTCTTCACCACTAAGCAGTTTCTCGTGGTGCCTGGCACCATGATGCCTGGGGGATAGCAATGGGGCAGAGCAAGGGGAGTCATTACCCCCGTAAGTGCGCTCTCTGAACATGCTTTCCACTGCTCGGACTAAGCGGTGGGCAAATGATTGCTTGCAGGCAATTATTAATCTAGCCTCTGTTCTGAAATGAGTGCCATCGAGCAGTGCAAGCGGATCCAGCGTTGTCTGACGTGTCATAGGCTTGCATCAAGCGCATCAGCTCGTAAGTCCCCAGCCTTTTGTAAAGATAAGCAACGATGATCGTTCAGGGGGCTGGAAACAGCCCCTTTTGCTTGTATTGTTCCTTTGTTCGGAGGCGAGAGCTTCCACCACCCTCAAGATCATGGCAATCATCAACCACACCGTCGACCAGCTCACCGGCCCCGACTATTGGACCCAGTTCGAGGGGCTTGAGCGGCTGTCCTTCACTGTGATCGTGCCCGACTGGCATCAGCCTTGGCCAATCAAGGTGCGGAATGGTGCCGAGAACCCTCGCGAGCTGGACATGTATGGGCTGCTGCACGTCTGCAAAACTTGGTACATCAATGGGCCAGTGGCCGATCAGTGGACCATTTCGACCATGGGCGGTCCTGTGCAGGTGCCTGCTGGCACCCGCATCGTCAGCGAAGCGGTGCCTGAGAAATGGGCGGCATGGCAGAAGGAAGCCAGCAAGGGCAAGCAGGAGTGGTTCGCCTACAGCAACGGTCGCACTGCCTTTTGTTAAGCCTTGTGACAAAGGGGCCTTCAGGGCCCCTCTCCTTTTTATTGTTCCTTTGTTCGCCACAGAACCATGCACCGCCCCTACGAAGGCCACCGCGAAAGCCCCTACCTCGCCAAGCTTGAAGCTGATCGCCAGGCCCAGCATTCTGGCTATGGCATTAGGAAATACCATTGCGCCGATGGCACCATCAAGTGGGAAGCTTATGGTTGGGAGCGCATCACTGAGCTGCAGCTTCACGACACTTCCTACGGTCTGTTCGACCACAAGTGGGAAGCTGAACAGTATTTCAACAACGTAATCAACGGCTGATCATGGCTTCTCTCGATCTTTCTTCTTTTGAAATTAGCATTCTTGCTATTGTGCTCAACGAAGAGTTGAAGCGCATTGAAGACGAAACTCCTTTCGCTTTTGACGAACCAGACACTTATGCAAGCCGTTTGAAAACGCTTCATCGTCGCATTCTTTCCACTGTTCCCTTGATGTCATGACACGCTCTTACATTTCCCACGACGAACTGATGGCCGTCGGAGCCTCTCAGGCATGGGCCAACGCCACTATCCTCACTGGCAAGCTTTACGATCAAGCATTCACGCAGCGCCGCAACGGAGGCTTGTCTTCTGGAGGTTTCGCTTCTGGGGAGTGCAATGGCAAAACAGTGAGCTGCACCATCGTGCCTCGCTGCATGGGCAGTGGCCGTTGGAGCAGCACCACTGTCTGGAAGGTCAACGGCAAGCGGGTGAAGCAATCAATGCTCATCCAGGAGCTTTGTAAAGCTTTGTGACAAACCAAGGGCTGCGGCCTTCGTGGATATACATTGGCTTTGTTCAGGCGCGAGCCTCCTTCCTCTTTCCCCATGGCAACCATCCCCACCATCCATCTCAACGGCACTGGCTTCACCACGCTGCGTGATGAATACGCTGCTGCCTACGATGCCATCGAGAAGGCCATTGACGCTCTGGCCGCTGCAACCTTGAATGGTCGCGATTTCTATCCGCAGCCCGAAGGTGCCTACTACCAGGCTCGTAACGAGCGGCGGGCGGCCCTCGAGAAGCTTCGCGATGCTCACCAGTACGCTGGGGAGATGCTCGCAGGCATTTGCGACCAGCGGCGTTGAGCCTTTGTAAAGCTTTGTTACGGGGGCTGGAAACAGCCCCTTCATGCTTTATTGTTCTCTCAACGGGCCGAGAGGCTCTCCTCCTTCAAAACCATGACCGCTCCTTTCAAAGTCAATGCTGGTGGCCTCATCATCCGCCACACCGAAGACCAGCTCCTGAGCCTTGTCGCCACTTTCATCGTTGAGGGCAAGCCTGGTGCAACGCTGCTCCTTCCTTCGTTGGCCTGGCTGCGTAAAGCAGACGATGGTCGCATTCTCATGGGGCGTGACGGATCCATCGGCACCCGCCTTCACAATGAAACCAGCGACGACATTGTTGCTCGCATCAAGCGCTGGAGCAAAGCACTGTGAACACCATCAACATTCTTGCCACAAGCAACAGGGGTCGATCACGCATCGGCTCCAACATCACCACCGCCATTGTTGAGCAGGATCACCATGACAAGCTTTTCATTGTTATCAATGAAAGCCAATGTCGATGGATAAAGAAACAAAATGACCCTGATTTTCGCATTATTGGAGACGATTGATGATTCGCTCAGTGTTTTATTTCGCTTCTGAAGATGGATATGAGGATTATGCTCTCACCATTGCAGAGCGTGATCAACTGAAGACCATTTACCAAGCCGCTGGCACTTCGTTCATCATCAAGGAACTGCCAAGCGACGAAGAAGACGACGAGCCCCTTTACGAGCCTTTCTGACCATGAAAACCACTGTTCGCACCTACCAAGACAATGGCCCCTATTGGGAGCCTTCTGTGATGAGCTACCAGGCCGCTTCGCTCAAGGACGTGCTGTTTCACGTTCGCTTGGCAATGGAAGACCTTGAGCACGTTATCAGCGTGTGGCACGATGACCAATGCGTGGGGCTATGGGAAGACGACAGCGAGCCCGAGCCTGATGGTGAAGGCGGCTGGCTTATGCCTCGTGGCTACTATGTGCTGAGACGCCCTGGAGGCCCAATGGCAGGTCATTTCAACGCTCTGGCTAATCAATGCAGGGGGAAAGGCTGATGGGCACCAACTTCTATCTTCATGCTCCTGCCTGCTCTCATTGCGGCCATGCAGAAGAGCCTTTGCACCTTGGCAAAAGCTCAGCAGGATGGTGCTTTGGCCTGCACGTTCATCCCGAAAAGCTTCTTTTTGATTGGCAAGACATTTGGAGTCACATTGATGCTTTAGTTGAAGAGGGTAATTATGAAATTAGGGATGAATATGGCGAGAGAGTGGAGCCTGGATTGTTCTTCACCATCGTCTGGGACCGTGGAAGAACAGAGCCCCATAGCTTGCAATGGCTAAGGGACAATCATGCCATTCCAGGCCCTTACGGGCTTGCTCGGCACATGCTTGATGATCGTTGCATTGGCCATGGTGAAGGGCCTCTTGATTACATCGTTGGAGACTTTTCATGATTCTCGTTGACTATTTCACTGAAGCTTGCTGCAAAGGCACCGAACTCATAGAAGGCTGGTACTGGTATGAAGACGATGGAGATGATGTGGGAGGCCCGTATGAAGACGAAGAAACCGCCATTGCAGCGGCTCAAAATGGTTATGGCTGGAAATAATTTTGGAGCCGGCTGGCGCGGTATTGGATCCGGCCAGCGTTCTATTTGGATCCGGCTGAAGTCCTAAAAGACCCGGCTCGAGGTCTATCAGGGAAGTGTTTTATCGTTTTATGCGCATAGCCGCATTGTTACATTTCTTAACATTTTGCAACATTTCGTAACATTTACATTTTGTAACATTTTGTAACATTTTGTAACATTTCGTAACATTTACATTTCGTAACATTTCGTAATGTCGGATTGTCGATCGGAGAACCGTGGTTTGACTCTATGCCGGTATGCGCATAGGATCCTCCGATTGTCGATCGGAGAACCGTAGAATCAATGGCGACAGACCGCAATGATTCACGAGAAGCTTCGAGCGCTTCGCGCTTCTCCTGATAGGGGATCGACCTCCTTTCGCTGACTGATAAACCTGGGTGATGGCAATCGAAGCATTTTTGGGATCCATGGCCTTTCTCTTTATCTGATCAGCGTAGCTTCTCGAAAGGAGGAGAAAGGCGCCTTTCTCATGAGCGCTCCTGATCACACCTCCTCGAAAGGCGCTCGAGGCCTTTACATGGGGAGGCCTTCGCCTTTCTCCTCATGGCTTCGCCTCTCCTCCCCGGAGAGAAGCGCGCTCCTCGCGCTCCTCGCCTCTCCCCTTCGCCAGTGCTCCCGGGAGAGCTCTCATGGCCCGAGCTCTCCTTCTCTTCGCTCGAGGAGGCCGAGGCCTTCGCGCTGATGCTCGAGAGGAACCTTCGCCTCCTCGAGGAGCGCTCCTCGCCTTTCTCGCTTCGCGCTGATGCGAGCGCTCTCGAGGAGGAGGCCTCCTCCTTTCTCTCCTCGCTCAACAGCGAGCCTCGCCTTGCTTCGAGCGCCTCGAGCATCAGGAGCGCGGCTTCTCAGCTTCGCGAGCGCGCGCTCGAGCTGCGCACCATTGCCGATAGGCGCGAAGCATTGCAAGCCCAGCTCGAGGAGAGCCTCGAGGAGCTCGAAGCGCTCATGGCTGAGCTGCGCTGGCCTCTCCTTGCTCTCTGAGCTCCTCCTTCTCTCTCCTTTCTCCTTCTCCTTTCTCCTTCTCTCTCATGGCTTCTCCTTCTCTCCTCCTTGCTCCTCCTACTGTCCGCTCGAGCGCTCCTCGCGCTCCTCGCGAGCTCTCCTCCTTTCTCGCGCGCTTCGACCTCTCCTTTTCCTCTCTTCTCACCTCCGGGAGCGCCAATGCGAAGCTCGCGAAAGGCGAAGGCCTCGCCTTCTCTTCTCTCTTGCACCTCCTCCCCGCGAAAGGCCTCGCTCGCGCTCTCACCCCGGCTTCTCATGCTTGTGATGTGAGGAGCGAGCTCCCCGGGCTTCGCGAGCTCGCGATCCGCGAAGGCCTCCTCGAGCTCGCGCTCTCCTTCCATGCTTGTGGCTTCTCCTCGAAAGCTTGCGAAGATCTGTGTCTCGCCTTCTCCGGCCATGGAAGCATGAGCCTGTCGGTGGGCTCCTGTCGTGGGAGGAGAGGCCTCGCTCTTCTCGCGGATCGCGAGCTCTTTATACGCTGCATGCTGTGGGCGATCGGTTACGACATGAGAAAGGCGCGAAAGGCGCGCCTCCCCTTCGCCTTTCGTGCTAACGGAACACAAGAGCTCCCATGGGATGCGCCTCTCATGAGCGCCTCTCTCTCGCGCGAGGAGGCTAAGGCTCTCTCTCGCCTTTATGGAAGCCCGATCCCTCATGGGACCGTCACGATCCCCGAGGCGCTTCGAGAAGTGAGAGGCCTCTCTCTTTACGACTACGCGAAGGCGCCTCTCTCTCGCCTTCTCGCCATGAGAGAAGCCGGCATCCACACAACGGCATCGCTCGCGGCTGACGCCCCAGGAGGAGCGCTTCGCGCGCTCGAGGCCTCTCGCCATGGCTTCTCGATCGCCGTGCCAGTGCTCTTGCCGAAAGGCGCTCCTCTCCCAGGGGAGCTCATGCTCACTGCGAAAGGAGGAGGCCTCGCGCGCCTCGATTGCGTTGATGGTGACCTGAACGACCTTCGAATGCTCGATCGAGCTCCTCGCGCTGGCTTCTCAGGCCTCGCCGTGTTGCTTCGCCTTAAGCGCTCGAGAGGCTCGAAGCCTGAGAGCGCCTCGCGCTTCGCGCTCGCTCCCCATGGGGATTGGCAGGAGCTGGCAGGAGGAGGCCTCGCGCGCTTCTCCTCTCTCGAAGGAGGCGCCTCCTCATGAGAAGCTCCTTCTCTCTCGAAGCGCTCGAAGCGCTCCTCCTTCTCCTCGCTCTCGAAGCATTCGAGCCTGAGAGCATGCTCGAGGAGGAGCTCCTCGAAGGCCTCCTCGAAAGGCTCGAGCGCTCCTCGCCTCGCCTCCCTTTCTCCTCCTCTCGAGAAGCTCGCGCGCGCCTCCTTCGAGGCTCCTGAGAGCTCTCAGGCTGATATCGCCTCGAGGCCTCTCCTTCATATGGGGAGGCCTTTCTCATGCGAAGGAGAGAGAATTCCCCCGATTCTCAACAAAAGCGACTATTGAGAATGACCTATCACCGTTCCTGATCAATTCAATTCGCCAAACGGTATCAACGGCTACAGACAAGGAGCGGTAGCAAGGGGTCTGGGCGTGAGCTGGGGCGGGGATACCCCCGTTAAAAGCGACGTAATTTTCAAACGACTTTTTTGCTCCTAGTTATCATTTTCAGCAGCGCTGTGTATTATTTTCAATGGGGCAAAGCTAGTGCGTACTGTCCGAACGATCTTTCCTGGACGATAAGGAGTGAGGACACCACGCCCTTTACGAACATTGTTCATAAACTTACTTGCACGTTCGTAAATTGCTCGTATTGTTCGTAAAAGACTATTCCTCCTTGCCATTGTCTTAAGCCCCCTTCGCGCAAGCGAGCCTCAAGCGAGCTCAGTCATAGGGGGCTTTCTTCTGCTTTTTATGGTATTGATTTCTTTTTTTTTGTTTTCAGAGGGTGGCTGCGCACACGATCAGCAGCTTTTACTAACGCTCTCGCCGGAAGAAGAAGAATTGAAAGGAAGGTGGTGAGGAGGGAGCCCTTCGAGCGTTCGCTTGGGGCTAATTCTCGTAACGGGCTCCTGGCGAAGGTTTCTTAAAAGAAAGCAGTCGAGAGGAGGGTTGTGGAGAAGAGCCGCTATGCAAAGGCCGCTTGGGGCTCCCGCTCGAAGCGGCTCTAGCGAAGGGAGCTGAGCTGCTCGTGACGGTCCTTTCGTGGCTGCGTTGCGTGTCAGAGGACATACGCTGCGCCATATAGCTATTGTAATTTGCCTATGGTGGTAAGTGCGAGCAAAGAGGGGGGAATTCCTGGGTTGACAATGAAGCGGTAAGTGATATGGTGCTTTGGTAAGCCCCTTGGAAGCCATGTCTTTGGACTGGGAGCACAGTGACGGTCAGTTCTTTTTTGTGCAATGGGAAGGCATTCCAGCCTTTATCCACTGCTCATGGCGCACCAATATCGCTGCCGTCAACGAAACCCTTCACAATTTCCTCCATTGCTGTCCGAGTCGTCTCGTCGTCCTAAAAGTGGTGCAAGCCTCGCTAGAAGACGAAAAACGACTTACCACTCACATAGAGGACCTTGCGCCATCAAAAGCACCAGCGTCTCCCCGTTGGCACGAAAACAATGCTGCTTTGCAGGCCTTCATCAGGGAACTGCCTTGCTCCACAAGACAGGCTCGTGCCGTTATTGGCCGTTATAAGGGAAGGTTGTTATGGAGGCCGGGTGGTGATGAAAAGACAATGCCCACGGCAAAGGAAGTGATTATCGACCTTCTAGGACGGTCCCAAGAGCCTTGCGCCCCATCTACGCTTCATGCACTGCCAGGAGCAGCCATTCCCCTTCAAACCATCTACAACACGCTTGGCAGACTTTTAGCGGAAGGCATGGTTAGGCGGCCAGAGCAGGGGCTTTATGAGCTGACAGAACAGGGAGAAGCCTCTTACGCTATGCTCATCAAGCCAAGGGCTCCTCGTAAAAGCGTGAGGTCTCTTTCCATTTAATTCCTCCATGGCCTACACAGACAGCCGCTGCGACTACGTGCAGGTGACAGAGCTATGGAGAGTGTATGTGCCTTCAGAGCGTTCCTGGGACAAAGCAGTGCGAGAGCTTGAAAAGACCATTAAGCCAACAAAGACCAGCTTCTATAGGCCAGGAGCGCTAGCACGTCAGCAAGGCCACCAAATGGATCTCATGAGCTGGGAGTTGACAAAGGGCGAAAACCAGCTACCCTGCTCCTATCCCGACTGGTAATTCCCACCATGCCTTTCCATGAGGAACTGTTTGCCCTTTCCATGGACTATGCAAGCAGCCCTGAGCTTCCTGCCCTGAAGAAACGTTTCGAGGGCTTCTCCATTTGCAAGGATATGGCCACTGCTGCTGCTTTTGGCTACCTTGCCGCCATGCGCGATGCTGAAAAGCAAGAAGAAAAAGAGGAAGAGGAGGTGACAGTATTTGATCAAGTTTGTGCCGTCATGGAGCAACTTCTCGAAGGACAACGTGGATCGTGCCCAGAAGAAGCCGTTGACTTGGTCATGGGCATCATTTACAACTGGCTGCATAAGCAGTTTGTTGAAGAGGGTTATTCCGGTCCTGTTTTTGACACATTGGCGGAAAGTTTTGGTCCTTTTGTGAAGCCAGGCGTCATTAAGTAACAATTGCTTCTTTTTCTTTCCATTGTTTTGCCCTAGTCTTATTAAAAGACTGGGGCATTTTAATGTTTGATGACCTTCCAGCTCCCTTCATGGCAGGTGCCATAAAAATTTGGCCAGTTCATAGCCGCCCAGGCTTTTCTTGGTTCATTGCTCACGAAGGCAAGCCGCACTATTTCAAAACCAAGCCAGAAGCAGTCCTGTTCGCCAAGGATGCCCAAAGCGGAAGCGATCCTGAAGGACTGTGTGATTAGAAAAGAACAAGGTTTTGCGCTAGTCTGCTTTGGTTGATCGCTGGCCCGCTAGGCGGGCTTTTGTTGTCTTATGAAGCTCAAGGAACAGGCACGTTGTGAAAAGATTGCCCGCACTGGCCGGGTACAGAGTTGGTTGGATGATCCAGAAGGTCGCCTCGCCGTAAGCTGCACGGTCTTTGTAGTAGATGATTCAATGGAAGGGGAGAATGGCATTGAGGCATCGTGGCGTTTTGTTTCTCATGGCTTGCGCAACGGTGCAGGCGTGGCAATACATTTGTCCGAGCTGCGCGGCAAAGGCGATGAAAATGGCAAGGGCCTAGTCGCCA
>JBBAMI010000021.1:0-9440 GCA_040402595.1 Aquiluna sp. | reverse complement strand
GAAAGGGTCATCCAGCCGTCACAATCTGACGCCCAATATCCAGCCTTTTTTAAATTACGGCTGTATTGCGCCGCTTTCGTACAGGAGCTAAAGATTGTCCGTATGTTTCGTTCAAAATAATAGGACTGTATTTCTCAATCAAATCAAATCTTTTTCTTCAATCTTTATTTTCTCTCTTTTCAATCTAGAGTTTCAAAACTGACTGAAGGGTTGGCCTGCCCTCCACTTGTTGCATATGCATGCAAGCTTAAACAGAGAACAGCTCAACCCTTCTCTACTACTTCCTTGTAAGATGGATGACTCATGAAACTATTTTCACTACACTCCCCCCATGAGGAGTCCATCTTACAAGTATCTTTCAGGATCGACAATTTGAACTTTGCTTTTGATCACTTTGCGAAATTCCCCAGATTTCATACTCAAGAGTAATCAAAATTTCTTTATTTTCAGTACATTAAAAAATGTCAAATCATCAAAAAATACCGAATCATGATTTTCTTTATCTCAAAATACACAAATCATTTCTTTGCCCTTCTGTACTGCACGTACAAGTACAAAATCAGAAAGATGGCCATGAACCCAACAACAGCGGCAACGGCACTGGTGGTCCAGTGGACCCCTCTGTTCCATTGATTTCTTTGCTCATTTGCGATCCACTTTTCGATCTCTTGCAGATCAATCTTCTTCATCTCTTTCATCTTCTTCATTTCTCTCAGGGCTTCTTGTATCTTCTTGTCAGGGTTCTTCTCTAGGAACTGGAACCTTCCAGTTTCAATTTCGCGTTGGATGAAGCTCTCGGTGAGGTCGAAGTCTTGAGGTGAACGGAATGAGAAGTGCTCTGTAGTCACCTCGCACTGTGGTTTCACCGTTCTTCTTGACAATCCTTTTGGCAGGCTGTGATGGCTACTTCCGTTCGCACATCTCTGCACCAGGGTCTGCTCCTTCATGGAAAAGATCAGAATCTCATCCTTTCCAAGCTGCTGAACTTCTTCCTCCACGTTTTCACTCAGGACGTGTCTGCATCTTCCAACGACTCCATCTCGGTCCTCATAGAACAGTGCTCCAAGGCAGGTCTGTCGTATGTTGTTTCGGTGGACGCTCATGCTAGGGCAGATGAAGATTCTTCCCTTATGCCAATCTTCCGTTTGGCACTTTACCAGGTTTTCTTCTCTCAGCTCCATCCCTGTTTGCCCTCTTGCATCAGTTGCAAGGATCGTCTTCTCTGTTGTCACTTCCAGGTAGAAGTTGTTCATCTCAATCGGGATAGAGTGGTACCTGAACAGCTCCATCGGGACCTGTTCAATCAGTGGAACATGAACAATGAAAGCAATTGTTCCGTCCAACATGACTAGGTGGGAAACTGGTGATTTGAACAGCATCTTCTCATCTTCATGCAATGGTGTTTTGCCAAGTTTTCTTGCTTTCTCTTGAATCGTTGTCATCACCTTTTTGATTTTCCCGTGGTCGATCAAAGCTGGGTGGAGTCTACCTTCTTGTAAGGCTTCCAACCCCCTCCCCCAGGCAAGGAGTTCAGCATTCAGGTTGCTAATCAGGGTCGTCAACCCCAAAACATTTGTGAGGGTGACGATCTGTTTCTCCTGCAAGTCAATCTTCTCCAAAACAAACTTACAGGTTCGGCCGATAGTCTTCATGTTGTCCACAACCCTGTTGATGGCGTGGGCTTCTGCGTCCAGCAGGTGGGCGTTCCTCTGGACTGACGACCGAATGTCCGTCATCTCTTGGTGAAGTTTCGTCACCTCTGTCGCAGTGTAGATAGACGTACCCACACTGACAAGACCAAGAGCCATCGCAAGGCCAATAAACAACTGGCGCTTCTGGCGATGCTGGTCTCCGAAGAACATCAAGTGGAGATCTTCGATCGTTTTCTCTGCTGCGGTCAATTGAGGGCGAAGAGCCTCAATGAACATCCTCTCTTCTGGTGTCCCGCGGGTCTTCATCTGTTGTTCCACAATGCGAACCACTTCTTGATGCGCATGGCGCAAACTGTTGAAGTTGAAATGTCCATGGACGTGACCGTAGGACAATCCTGTTGCCACAAAGCCCAACCTCTCAAAACTCGGTTGGAGCGTGACACTCTCAATGTAGCCAATCTGCCACACGAACAAAATCAACAGTAGTTTCTTCTTCAACATTCTCGAAACGAATGAGCCTCTTCTTTTCTCTGTACAAAGAACAACAAATTGTCCTTCTAAATTTGCTGATCTGACATTCCTGTCACTTAAATCTGTTCAAAGAGCGCGAGCTTTTGCACTCCTCTGCGTAGTCGCGAAGTCTTTGTCTTGACAACTACGTTTCTGACAAGGCCATCTTTGGACGGAAGAATTTCAACAATCCGCCCAATCATCCACTCATTGCGTGAGAGATGATCATCCTTGACTAGGACAACCCTTCCCATCAAGTCATCTGTTCTTGGAGTTTTCCAAATTCTTCGAACACTTTGTTCAAGCAGATAGTCATGCGACCAACGCTTCCAGAATTGGTTCAAAATGGCCTGCCTTCTCTTCCACAAATGAGAGAATGATGTGGAAGTCTTCGGACTCTTTGGATCTGGAATCTGCTCCAGCCTCCGTCCACTCACTAATTCCATAGGAGTGATGGGAACCCAATCGTTTGGGTCATCTGTGGTTGTTGCCAAAGGCCTGTTGTTGACAACAGCTTCAATTTCAACCAAAATCAATGCCAGTTGAGCTCGAGTCAATTTTGCCGAGCCAATCACAACCCGAAGAGGGGTCTTGACTGTTCTCACGAGCCTTTCACAAAGCCCGTTCTGATGAGGGGACCGCTCAGTTGAGAAAAACCACTCAACCATTCTGGTCACTCCATCCTGTTTCACTCTGTCCCAGTTGATTGATCTGTACAACTGCCGAACTTCGCGGCTTGCGGCTTTGAACCCCTTAGCATTGTCTGAATAGACCGTACTAGGAGTCCCTCTTCTTGCAACAAATGCCCTGAAGGCATTCAGAAACGACTCTGTCCCTGTGTCATCTACTAATTCGAGATGCACAGCTCTTGTCTGGAAACAAGTGAACAAGGCACAATGCACCTTCGTTTCCCTTGGATGTGGACAATTTTCATGACCACAATTGTGAAAGACCATCATGGGTCCAAACAGATCAACAGCCACCGACTGAAACGGTGCCGGATCATTCACTCTGAGTGCCGGCAGTGGAGCTTCCTGTTGCCCCAAAGGCACTGGTTTCACACATCTGCGTCCCAGGCAGGTGCGGACAATTTTTCTGATCTGCTGGCGTCCTCGAGGAATGAGGAACTCTTCCTTCAACAATCCATGGAGGTAGCTGGTACCTGCATGTTGGTGAAGTACGTGCTTGTGTAGAACAAACTTCTTCACAATGGGGCAATCTCTTGGCAAGATGATCGCTTGTCTGGTTGCTTCTGGTAGGTTGCTGAGCAACAACCTGGTGTTGGAACGAATCAGTCCTTCACCTGACAGAAATGGATTATAGGCAGCCAACTTTGAGTTCTCAGTGACCCCTACTCCAGTTGTCAAACTTCTGTGCTCCTTGTCAAAGTGACGCTTCTGTGTCAACTTCCACAAGAATCTTTCAGTTTCTCTTCTTTCTTCCGTGCTGAAATTCTTCTTCTGAAACTTCTTGTAAGCAGGAACACCCAATTTCAGGATGCATGCAAACATCTTCACTGTCTTGAGCCAGTCTTCAAATCGATTGGCCAACGCACAAATGAAGTCCCAATTGGGGGAAATCCAAGCCTTTCCTTCTTTCTCAGCCTTTTCAAGTGCGCTGCAGACTTTCCAGTCTTCTTCATCCATCACAACAACCTTCCGTTGTTCGGGGTCTTCTTTGATGTGGACTTCCGCTTCTGTAGGCCATGATGCCTTGTCTGCTTGGATGAAGTCTGGACCAGACCACCACAGCGTGGAATTCTTCAATTCTTCAACGGTGAGCCCACGGCTTGGTAGGTCGGCTGGATTCATCACTCCTGGACAGTGATGCCAATCTTTGGGAGAGGACAATTTCAAGATGTCCTCAATCCTATTGGCCACCCAAAGTCTGTACTTTGAGGGACCTTTTCTGATTCTGCACAGATTGATCAGTGAATCTGTGAAAAAGTGAACACCTGTCACCTCTGTTGCATTCTCAATGCCCTTCTTCACATGAGCAGCAGCTCTGGCAGTGATCAATGCTGCCAGCAGCTCTAAGCGAACAATTGTCTGGTATTCACCAGCACACTGAGCCATCTTCATTGGAGCAACTCTGGTTTTCGCCAATGCCAGATGCGATGATTTTGATCCATCGGCATGCATACCAACCAAATAGATGGCAGTGGCATATGCCCTCTGCGAGGCATCACCAAAAGCAAAGATTTCCATCTTCAGAGGCGGTCCTTGCTTCACAAAAGGACATCTAGGGATTTCCAATGTCTCTAGATTTGAGATGTCCGCCTTGATCTCATCCCACTGTTCCTGGATGAGATCTGGCAACGGCTTGTCCCAACTGTTGGACGATCGTGCCTCTTTTTGCTCCATGAGCCACACTTGCTGGAACAGGAGCTTCATTTTCAACGTGCAAGGTGCGATCCAACCATTTGGATCGTAAATCTTTGCACTTGTCTCCAAAAAACTTCGTTTTGTGTCTGACTTCTTGATGCTGTCAAAATCTTTGACATTCACTCTGAGTTGATCTGATGATGTGTCCCACAGGACTCCCAAGACCTTGTGGACAACTTCTGGTGAGCAAAACTGATCTGGAACACATTCCAATGATTCCCTCAGATTGCTCGAAAACTTGTGAGGCTGCATTGAGGCCTCAAAGAAGAAAGCCATAATCTCTTTGACGGTGGCTTTTGCAGTTTCGAGATCAACAGCTCCTCCCAGTACATCATCCATGTACAGCTGTTCCCGAATCACTTGTACTGCCTTTGGGTAAATTCTCTCAAAGAGCTCTGCATGTTTCAGAACCACATCAATGGCCTGAAAGGGTGACGAAACAACTCCAAAGGTGAGTGATGTCATCCGGAATGTTCTGATTTTCTGATCTGTCTGGCAGTTTCTCCAGAAATAGCGTAGGTAATCCATACCCTCTTCAAGTTTGACTTGTAGGAACATCCTGCTAATGTCCATAGCGAATCCTACAATCTTCATTCTGAATCTGAGGAGAACATGTACAATGTCGGGCAGTAGACATTGACCCTGGTACAGGCACTGGTTTAGTGACTTACCAGTCTCCGAAATTGCTGAAGCATTGAAGACAATTCTTGTCTTCATCGAAGTGCTGTCTTCTCTGAACACTGCATGAGCAGGGAGATAATGAACTTCATCCGGTTCATAGTCTTCATTCACCTCTTCTGCATATCCCTTGGTGACATACTCCTCGTAAGCATTGGTCACGGAGTCCACCAATCCCTTCTGGATAGTGGACTTTTCTACCTTCTGTAGAATGCCAAGGGCTCTTTTCTTGTTCGACCCAACCTTCGGTGGTCTTTCTTTGAACAACAAACTAGTGACCCAAGTCTTCCGCTGTGGGTCATAGTGTGTCTTCTCATCTTGCAATTTCTGTGCTTCAAACTCTTCTTTTGTGAGAAGCACTTCTTCTGTCTTCTGAATGCCCAAAAGCTCCAGATCCCAGAGCCTTTTGACCTTGTCTAAAGTCTCAGCCAGCAACATCTGTTCTGCTGAGACAATCAGACTCATTGAGAGTCAGGCTTTTCCGCAAAGGATCAGCCCCAACTTGGTTGCTTTCGCTGTTGGCTCTCCAGGTCCTCCTCGGATGATGTCTTCATCCATGAGGTCTTCGTAGTAGTCCGTGCCAATCAGGACATCGACGCGAACTGCCTTTCTTGGATATTCTTCTGTGAATTCCAAGTCTTTCAAGTGGGAAAACTCTGCAGGATTCACCGTCACGGCTCTGATTCTGTCTGTCAACGTCTCCTTGGTGACAGCTTTGATCTCTGAGGAGATGTAGTCTCCTCGCACACTTTCCAGTCGGAAAGTTACCTTCCTTTCGTAGGAATCTGGGACTTTCTGTCCTCCCACTGCTTGAAGTTGGAGGTGGTGCTTGGGACCATTTAGTCCAATCTTTCTGGCAATATCTCTTCGAACTAGAGACAACTCGCTGCCACAGTCCAAAAAGACTGTGGCAAGAACTTTCTCTCCTCCAGGGCTGACAATCCATGCTTTGCACGTCTGCAAGATCGGTCTGGTTCCTGAAGGTTCAGCAAGCGCAGCAGCAACAACTGAGGTTCCACTGGCAGCTTCCTCTTTTTCTTCCTTCTTCTGATTCTCTCTGTCATTCTGGGATGGCGCACTGGTTGTGCTCGCCACCATTTTTCTCTCTTGGTGGAGCAAGGTGTGATGCTTCTGACCACACTTTGCTACCTTGCACTGAGCCTCTCTTGTGCAATCTGGGGACCTATGCTGTCCCTTCAGACAGTTCCAGCAAAGGTGAATCTTTTTCTCTTTCAGAAATTTCCGTCTTTCTTGTCCAGTTTTGATCTGTTTCATCTTGTTGCAGTCTGCAACTTTGTGACCTGTCTCTTTGCAGATGAGACAGCCTTTGTCTTCTTTCTTCGTTGTGGCAAAGGACCCATGTAGGGTGCTTCTCTTCTCTTTTCTGTCTTGATTCTTCTCTTCTTTCTTCTCTTCTTTCTTTTTTGTCTTTGAGATGCTTCTTTGCAACTTGATTTCTCTGTTCAACACAGCAAACAGATCGTCCTCTGTGGCTGTGTGTCCAATCGGGTGCATGGAGTCAATCTTGTCCTCCATCCTCTTGGCCCAAGCTTTTCTGATGGCCGGGGTCATCTTGGTTTCTGCGATTGCACAGAACAGCAGGGTTTGTCCTTGGCTGCCTGTGAGGTTTAATCCTTGAAGGGACTCCCAGACTGATCTGAGTTCAAAGAATCCAGTCTCAATGGAGTCGGCATCTCTTGTCATCGGTGGGATGTCCAGCAGTCGATCCACCATGACTTTCCCAGTGGTGTGTTTGTCAAGGTAGTAGTCTACCAGCATCTTCTTGGCGCCTTCAAAATTTGCGTCTTTCCCCTCCTTGACGTTTTTGATGTATTCAAGGGCTCTTCCTTGCAAACATCTCTTCAAAGCCAGGAGTTTCTCGCTTTCTGTCTTTTCCATGGAGTTCATCTTGAGTTCCGCTGCCTCCCATTGCGACAACCATGACTCAAACTCCTCAATCTTGGTGCCATCGAACTTTGGCACTTCTTTTGTAATGTCGTAATTCAACGACATCAGCAGGAAGTAGTTCCTGTCTCTCGCTTGGCTTATGCCTGACATGTTGTCATCTTCTTCCGACTCTTCGGACTCTTCTTCTTCGACCCAACCACTTGCTCTCTTTTTCTGTGTGGCTCCAGTGGGAACTGCTGATGGTTCGCTCATGGCATTGTCTCCTTTCTCCAGGATTTCCTCTACCTGAATTTCAATCTCGATCAGGTAATCCATGGCCTCTTGAACCATTTCCTCATCATCCAGCAACTGGATAATTTCTTCTGTGGCAGTTTTTGCCTTTTCTTTGTGTTCTCTTGCAGTTTGCATGTACCGCTCAAGAGTTCTCTTCCGTCCATCATTTAAAGGACCTGTTGCCAGCAGAGTCTTGATCTGGTTGACTTTCTTTGAGACTTCTGTCTTTGATGAAGACCGTCGTCCTTTCCAATATTTCAGAGCTTTGTCTTTGTCTTCTTCAGCCACCTGCCATGCTGGCGGTGGTTCTGCTTTGTCTTCCTTTTTTGACATTGTCTGATCTGATTTTTCTTCTTTTTTGGACATCTTTCTGGGGTTCTTGGGTTCAAACAAGAATCTTCCAAATGACGCCGTTTTTCTGCTTTTTCTGCTGTTGGGTTCTCGCCAACTTTTCTATTGCGCAAAAATTTTAAGTTCAAGGCAAAGAAATGAGGGATGTGGAAAAGAAAGAATGAAAAAATCCCCCTAAGCAAAGTTCAATCGTACGATTCTAAATGCAATTTATATACAGCGCGCGCTTTCAAATCAAATTCTCAAGTTCAGGTTAGCTAAATTGCAACCTCTATCTACAATCAAAGTCAATTTCAAATTTGCAGAGTCAGGTTAGCTAAAATCGCAACCACTATCTACAATCAAATTCAATTGCAAATTATTCAAATCAGAAAGTTATCAATCAAATTAAGTATTTCAAATCACTTAAATCACTGTTTTTACTGTCTCTTTTCTTTTTTATTCTGCTTCGTAGACGTCTCTCTCCTTTGCCGTCCGTAGCCTCTCTTTATTCCGTGTTGCCGTCCTCTCCACACGACGTAGGTACCTCCTGGGGCCCTCCCGCGCGAAGCCGAACGTCCAGAAACCCGGAATTCCAAATCAAAAAACAAAACAGTAGCTGGCCGGGTGGTTTGCGTAATGACCACCTGACTCACAGACTCACAGTTTGTTTTGATTTGTCCAGCAGCAGCAGCAGCTGTTGCCACCGATTTCAACGTTGTGGCACACAACGATCCACAGAGTTCTAAAAGTCAATGCCTCGTTGCCAAATGGTAAGCAACAATGTGGCTTGTGGCACTGAATAAAGGCACTGAATTCTTCAAAACGGGGTCAAAACCGACCACAAAGTAAGCAGACAGCGTGTCCACAAACTTTCACAAGTGTTTCTTTGCAAAGTTGCACCGAAAATAATAGCAAAATGCAATGTTCATTCAATGTTAAAAATCGGATTTGGCAACCCTGGCAGAGGGTTTTGCCTTCCTCTCTGCAACACCCACCCCCTCCAGGCAGGAAGAGGGTGATGGAGCAACAGTGGCCAGCAGTCCAGCTGGCCCACCACAGGAGGGTGCACTCACTCCCCCCTTCAGCCTGCACACAGCAGGGCAGGCACACTCTCTGTCTCTCTCTCACAGCTGGCCCCCTATCTTCCTTCTAGGTAGCCAGTGGAGAGGGCAAGCTCAGCAACACAGGCTGACTCTCTCTCTCTCTCTCTTCTCTTGGGAGTAGCAGCACTTGCACCCCCCTCTCTTTTGCAGCAGTTGAAACACTCTCACTCATGGGAGCAGCAAGCCAGACTTGCACTCTCTCCCCTTCTCTGCTCTCTCCAACACACTCTCTTCTGTGAGCAGCAGAGCAGGCACTCTCACTCTCTTTTTTCTGCCACACCCAGGGCAAGAAAATTCGAAGTTGGAGGCACAACAAAATGTCTCCAAATGTCACAAAATGGGACCAACACTTTCACAAATGTCACCAGTTCAGTTCCTTGGAGGACCATAAAGAATGTTTTGTCTTTTCTCTGAATAAAAGGACTGTATTTCTTTAAAAGTTTCAATTCTTTATTTTCTCTTTCAATCAGCAACTCTTTCTTCTTCTTTTGTTTCAACTGACTGAAGGGTTGGCCTGCCCTCCACTTGTTGCATATGCATGCATGCTTAAACAGAGAACAGCTCAACCCTTCTCTACTACTTCCTTGTAAGATGGATGA
>JBBAMI010000020.1:0-13364 GCA_040402595.1 Aquiluna sp. | reverse complement strand
GGCATCAAGATTGACGGCAATGACGTTGAAGCTGTCGCGAAAGCCTTTGGCGACGCCGTGAATAAAGCCCGGACAGGCGGAGGACCAACGCTAATTGAAGCCACCTGCTATCGCTTCCGCGGCCACTTCGAAGGTGATGCTGACACCTATCGAACACAGGAAGAGAAAGAACGAAGAAGACAAATTGATCCCGTCTTACTTACTCGACAAAAAGTCTTATCTCAAGGTCTTGCTTCGGAGGATCAGTTGACTGCAGAGGAAGCTGCCATTAGGGGAGCAGTGCAGAAGATGCTGCAAGAAGTTAGAGGCGACTCACTGCCCAAGAGCGAGCATGCCCTTCGCCATGTCTTTGCTGGTGGTCGATGATGGCTAGAAATCTAAATCTTTCTCAGTGCATCGCAGAGTCTCTTTCACAAGAGATGGAGCGTGATCAATCCGTTGTAGTTATCGGCGAGGATGTCGGCTTTCAGGGTGGCGTGTTTGGTGCAACTCGAGGGCTTCAAAAAAAGTTTGGTGCAGAAAGAGTGATTGACACTCCAATTTCTGAAACTGCAATCACGGGCATGGGTGTGGGTCTGGCAATGGAGGGCTATCGACCAGTTCTGGAGATCATGTTTGTTGATTTTATGGGCGTTTGTCTTGACCAGATCTATAACGCAATTGCCAAGAACCACTACATGTCAGGCGGCAACGTCAAGATGCCAATTGTGATCAAGACGGCTGGTGGCTGCATTGGATCTGGTGCTCAGCATTCACAATGCTTATGGGGAACGTTCGCCCATCTTCCAGGACTCAAAGTTGTTGCACCATCTAATCCCTATGACGCTAAGGGGCTGATGGCTAGCGCAGTTGAATCAGACGACCCCGTTGTCTTCATCGAACATAAGAAACTTCTTCTCACTAGAGCCGAGGACTTCACCTTTGGCGCTGACGTCCCAGAGGGGCGTTACACAATTCCACTGGGCAAGGCTTCAGTTGTAAAAGAAGGCACCCACCTCACCCTTGCCACACTTAGCGGGACTGTCCTGCCTGCAGTTGCAGCAGCAAAGAAATTAGAGGCCGAGGGAATATCTGTCGAAGTTATTGATCTTCGCAGTGTCGTTCCGCTCGATGTTGAAACAGTGGCGAAGTCAGTTGCCAAGACAGGCAAGTTACTGATCGTTGATGAGGATTACCTAAGCTTCGGTCTATCAGCAGAGCTTGTAACGCGGGTCTATGAGAAGTCAGTTCCAGTGAGAGCTTTTGCTCGCCACGCAGTGCCGGATGTTCCAATCCCTGGAGCCATTACCCTTGAGCAAGCTGTGGTTCCATCGGAAGAATCGATCTACAAGGCAGCACGAGAATTGGCAGGTAAAGCATGAAAGCTCTGGTGATTGGAGCTGCCGGACATCTTGGCAAAGCTTGCGTCGAGGAACTGCTCGCTGCTGGCGGCGAAGTCTTTGCAGCCGATCTAATCAAGCCAAACATTCCTGGCGCTTCGGCCATGGAAATTGACGTCACGAACCTAGAGAACGTGAAATCTCAAATCGCGGATATTGAAAAGAGCGGTCCAATTAACTCCCTGGTTTACGCAGCTGGTGTTAATTTCACCGGTTACGTCGATCAAACAGACTGGCAGCAGTATCAAAAACTAATGCAGGTAAACCTGCAGGGCGCATTCCATGTTGGAGCGGCACTAGAAGAATCAATGAGGAAAACCAAGAGAACGTTCTCGAGCGTCTTTATCTCGTCAACGGCAGGACTAAAGGGCGAGGCTGGAGGCTCTATCTATGTTGCAACGAAGTTCGGCCTAATTGGTTTTGTTCAATCGTTTGCCTCAGAGATTGCTCAGTTTGGTGGTCGAGCCAATTCGGTCTGCCCAGGCAACGTCGACAGCCCGATGCTGAGAAAACTTGCGGGTCAAATTGCATTGAGACAATCCAAGACTGAAGAGCAGGTGCTTGGCGAGTTGGCAGCCAGCAGCGCGTTCAATCGCCTGATTGATCCCAGGGAAGTCGCCAAGACTTGTGTCTGGCTTCTTTCAAGCCAGTCGAGTGGAATCAGCGGGCAGACAATTGTCGTCGACGGTCCTGTCGCATGAAGTTCTCGGGGCCAGGTAGCAACTTTGATTTTTTGTTTGAAGATTCATCAAACAAAGCAAATGGTCTACCACCAGAGCTTCGATCAATCTATGGAGGCGACTGGTGCATTCCCGATACCTCAGCCAAGGCTTACAGCTATTCAAACTTTGTGATATCTCACGATGGAAAAGTTTCCTTCAATACCCCGGGACATGAGGGCGGGGGAGATGTCAGTGGTTTTAACAGATACGACCAGTGGGTAATGGCATTAGCTAGATCTAGAGCGGACGCAGTGGTGGTCGGAGCTAACACGCTCCGCGTTGAACCCGAGCACGAGTGGACGGCTGAGTTTATTTTTCCCTCCGACGCACAAGGCTTCGCTGAGCTGCGAGAGCACGAGGGTAGAAAGCCAACGCCACTTCAGGTGATGGTTACCAAATCCGGAGACATTGCTACCGATGCTGCGATTTTCCACTCAGACCTAAAGGTGCTGGTGGCAACTACCGAATCTGGAGCTGAGAGGGTTCGCAAACTAAACCTTCCAAACACCGAAGTTAGAGCATATGGAAAAACTGAAGTGGATCTGGCACAGCTGTATCAATCACTTCACTCTGATTTCGGCTGCCGAACTGTCCTTTGCGAGGGCGGGCCAAGGCTCTACGCCTCCTTGATTTCCCAGGGGCAGTTAGACGAAGAATTTCTCACCATTAGTCCAGTTGTAGTTGGATCTTCAACCGATACTTATCGACCTGGCCTCTTTGAGGGAATACCTCTTAAGCCGGCAAATAAATATCAAGCCAAGCTGCAGAGTATTCGTAAAGCCGGCAATCACATGTTTGTTAGAACTAGCTGGAGCTAACGCTTAATCATGTAACCGCCGTCAACCAGCATCGAGGTGCCGGTGACAAAAGCGGCTTGATCAGAGAGCAACCAAACTGCGGCATTTGCGACATCTGTAGTGGTTGCCATTCGTCCTAAGTAGTGCATGCGCCTAGCTGTCTCTACAAGTTCCTGAGGATTCTCTAACTGACTCATTGCCTGATGAGTGAATCCCCCATCTACCCAGCCCGGTGATACTGCGTTCACCCGAATTCCCTTGGGCGCTAAGTCTCCCGCTACCGCGTAGGTGAAGCTCAGCACAGCACCTTTGGTTGTTGTGTAGGCAGCACCTTCGTCAGAACCGATAAAAGCCGAAACGCTTCCGAGGGTAACAACCGCACCCTTGGTCTTTTCTAGATATGGAACAGCAGCTTGGACGGCGAGAAAAGTGCCGTCTACGTTTACCGACATTATCTCGTGCCAACCCTGCTCGGATTGCGTTGCAACCGGTCCGGTTCGAAGGATTGCTGCAGCAGTGACCAGTCCAATCATTGGACCTAGGTCCACGCTTGCCTGCTGCATAGCCTGCTCAATCGAGGACTTTTTTGTGACGTCGATTTGGTAGGCCTTGGCTAGTGCCCCAATTGAACTGGCAACTTTTTCAGCGGCCGAAAGGTTAAAGTCACACACTGCCACCTTGGCACCAGCATTTGCGGCTTCTTTAGCTATAGCCCCTCCGATTGAGCCACCACCTCCGGTTACAAAGATCATGCCTCTTGAAAGATCAATTGTTTTCATTGCTCCCTACCTAATCTGTCCAAGTGTGCAGCCACCATCAATAGTCATAACTGAGCCAGTCATTGTTGAAGCTGCCGGAGAGGCCATAAATGCAACAGCCTGTGCAATGTCCGTTGCCTCTTGAAGTTCACCAAGCGGAATAGCTGTTGCCACGCGAGCGGCATATGCAGGTTCATTTTCTAGTTGGTTCTTAGCAAGCCCCGCTTTGACTATTCCAGGTGCGATGGCGTTGGCTCTAATTCCCAAAGGTGCAAGCTCAAGTGCAAGCTGCCGCATCAGCTGATTCACACCAGCTTTGGATGAAGTGTAGGCAGTGATCTCAGGCCAGGGCCTCTCGGCAACCCAGGAGCTTATAAAAATAATTTGACCCTTGGTTTTTTCCTTGGCCATTTTCTTTGCCGCTAGCTGAGACGCTATAAAAGACCCGGTGAGATTGAGATTAATTTGTTTTTTCCAAGCATCGAGCTCTATTTCAAGAAATGGTTGTGCTTTTACGGTGGCAGCGGTGACGACCATAAGTGATAAGCCATCGACCGCATCGACAGCAGCTTGCATAGCAGTGGCATCGCACTGATCAACTTTTTTGTAGTGAACACTTGCGCCTGAGAATGCTGCAATCTCTTGGGCTTTTTTGTTACCAAACTCTTCATCACGAATATCCAGAATCCAAAGATCCCAGCCGCTGAGTCCTAAGGAGCGAGCTATCGCTGAACCAATGTCACCAGCACCACCGGTGACAATTGCCGTGGGCTTCTTAGCTGTGTCCATTACTCCTCCTTGAGCAGCACACATAAATAGGTATCCCAATTCTTGGGGAAGTGGCTAAATACTACTGGTATGACCACTTAGACCAATTCCCCTATACTTAGCCCCAGGTTTGCAACAGGAGAGCGCCGGTGCCTTCATGATGGATGTGGTCACGATTGGTGAGACCATGGCGCTGGTTCGCACAAACTCTTCAGAAAAGCCCAGAAACAATATGCCCTGCACGCTGGCTATTGGCGGCACTGAGTCGAATGTCGCAATTGGACTTTCTCGACTTGGGCACAAGGTGCGCTGGGTGAGTGCGCTCGGGGTAGATCCCTTTGGAAATCTAGTGGCAGAAACTGTCGCTGGTGAGGGGGTCGAAGTCGTAGCCCGCAGAGACAAAGACCGCCAGACAGGACTGATGGTGAAGACTCCAAGCGCTGGCACGGAGCGTTTTGTCAGTTACTACCGAGCAGGATCTGCTGCCTCCAACCTCTCCCCAGACGATGTTCCAGATTCTTTAATCTCTGATACAAAAATTGTCCACCTAACAGGCGTCATGCCTGCACTCTCAGAGAGCACGAGAAGGCTGGCTCTTGATGTTCTGGATAGAAGCAAGAGACTAAACAAGACAGTCAGCTTTGATGTGAATTTCAGACCAGCTCTTTGGAGCGAAGCTCGGGCAAGTTTGATTGTTAGAGAAATGGCGGCCAAGGCCGATGTTGTCTTTGGAGATAGACAAGAACTACAGCTACTGGTCGATGAGCCACAAACTAGTGACCAGGATATTTTGCAGCAAGTTGCGAATCTGGGACCTTCGCAAGTAATGATGAAACTAGCCGACGAAGGCGCTGCTGCTCTGATTGATGGTGAATACTTTGAGCAAACCGCAATCAAGGTTGATGTCATCGACACAGTTGGCGCTGGCGATGCTTTTGTTGCGGGGTACCTGAGTGCTTTGCTTGACCAGGAGACGGAAAAGGAAAGATTATTTCGTGCAGCTTTCTGCGGTGCCATGGCCTGCGCTAATGCCGGAGACTGGGAAGGCGCAGCTTCAAGGGCAGATCTCAAGAGTGCTAGAAGGGAGCTTGTCTGATGAATCCTGTTGATAAATCAGCTCTTCAAGCTTCTCTTAGAACTATCGAAGACTTGCAGCAATCAATTACTACATCAGCAAAGATTGCCAAGATTGAAAGCGTCAGATCTGCCATACAACCTAACGTCACTCATGTGGTCGTAACCGACACCGATGGTTTGACTGGCCTTGGTGAAACTTTCTACGGTGCAAGCTCAGTTGAAGCGCATCTGCACGACGTGATTGCCCCCACTCTTATTGCCGAAGAACCAGCTGCAGCGCCAGCGGCAGTTGCGGCAGTAATTCAAGGCTACGTCGGCTACTCGGGATCGGGAGCTGAAGTCAGAGCCCGTTCCGCACTTGATATTGCTCTCTGGGACATTGCGGCTAAGCGTGCCGGGCTTCCTCTGAGAAAACTGCTTAGGCCCGATGCTCTCAGTAGCATGCCTACCTATAACACTTGCTCAGGCAACAAATACGTCAACGCTGAATCACGCCAGTCATCAAGTAACTGGGGTTTCTCTGGCAACACTCGCCCTGAAGGTGATCACGAAGATCTTTGGGCTTTCCTCAACGAACCTGGTCGTTTGGCAAGAGAGCTTCTGGACGCTGGTTATAAGGGCATGAAGGTTTGGCCATTTGACCTAGCGGCCGAGTCAAGTCACGGCAGTGAAAGCTCAGACCTAAGATTTGGTCTTTCCGTGCTCGAAGCAATTCGAGAAGAAGTAGGCATGGAGATGGAGCTCTACCTGGAGCTTCATTCACTGTGGCAGCCGAAGGCAGCAGAAAAACTTGCCAAAGAACTCGAGCGCTTTTCACTTGCCTGGATTGAAGATCCAATTAGGGCGGACCACACTGAGGATCTTGCCGCTTTGCGAAGAATTTCATCAATGCCTGTGGCCTGTGGTGAAAATCTAGGTTCCGGCGTCAATGGCTATCAGCAGATGATTAAGCAGCAAGCTGTCGATGTCATGATCATGGATCTTGGATGGTGCGGCGGAATCACCGACGCTCTGCCACTTATGACCCAGTCGAAGGAAGCCGGAATAGTAACCGCATTCCACGACTGCACCGGTCCCGTCTCACTAGCCGTTGCCACCCAAGTCTCACTAGCGAGCGAGAACACCAAGGTGCAGGAAGTCGCCAGAGCCTTCTGGCACAGCTGGTATGGACAAATGGCTGGTGGTTATCCAGAACTAGTTGGTGGAGATATTCACGTCAGCGATGCTGCTGGTCACGGAGCTGCGCTACTGCCAGAATTCATTAAGGCTCAAACAACAACAGTCAGACAGAGCACATTGAGGTAGAACTGGTGAACTCGGAAGCAGTGCCCTGGGTTGGTTTTCGGGTTATCCCTCTTGTTGTCATTGATAAAGCCGACGATATTCACTTCGTGATGGATGCTCTGCTCGCAGGCGGCATAGGTGTTATCGAGATAGGTCTGCGCACAGAAAGCGCTCTCGATGCAATCAAGCAAGCTGTCGGTGCTCAAAAAATGGTCGTTGCAGCAGGCACCGTAAGAACCAGCAATCAGGTGCATCAAGTTCAAGACGCCGGTGTTGCTTTTGGTATTTCACCTTCATCCAGTAAATCCATGATGGACACTGCTCTAAATGTTGGGCTACCTTTCATCCCCGCCATTGCAACTCTGACAGAGGCGCAGGTCGCTCTCGACAGGGGATTCACTGATCTCAAGACCTACCCAACGGATTTGCTTGGCGGCGAGAAGTTCCTAAGGTCAGTAGGAGCCGTTATGTCTGAAGTTCGCCTTATTCCTGCAGGTGGCGTTAGCGAGCAAAATCTATCCAGTTATCTCAGTGAGAAGAATGTTCTAGCCGTTTCAGGCAGCTGGATAGCTAGCCGAGATCTGATTGCGGCAAGAGATTTCGAAGAAATCACCAAGCGAGCCAAACGAGCTCAAGAAATCGCCAACGGCAATGGCTGAGTTCCTCTCAACACCAACAGGAAAGTTTTCATTTGGCCTTGGTGAGGGGCCAAGTTGGAACCCCAACACCAAACAGGTTTCTATGGTGAACATTTTTGAAAAAGAAGTTCACCTATTCAGCCTGTCAGAAACCACATTGAGCCACGTCGATACTTTCCACACCGAAGGCGATGTTGGTGCGGCGCTTCCGCTTGCTGACGGATCCTTTCTACTTTGCGAAAACCACGGAGTGTTTCTTCGTCAACCCACAGGGGAGCGCCACAAGGTTGCAGATATGCCAGTCATTGGAGAACAGTTCCGCTGCAATGACGCCAAGGTTGGCCCGGATGGAAAGCTATGGCTGGGCATCATGGATTACGACGCAACTGAGGGCAAAGGAAGTCTTTGGCGAATTGGTAGAGACGGAAGAGCTCAGCTATTGCTACCAAACCTAACTATTCCAAATGGCCTTGACTGGTATGGGGATGAGTTTTGGTTCGTGGATGGACCTACCGAGGAAATTCGCTGCTACAACTGGGATCACTCTGGTCTTACTGAAACCAAAAAGCGGTTTGTTACCAATGGCACACCCGATGGACTAGTAATCGATTCCAATGGGGAAATATGGCTTGCTCTTTGGGGCCAGGCCCGAGTGGATCACTTCAACCAGGCTGGTGAGGTTGTGGATTCAGTCTCTGTGCCGTCTTCGCATTCAACCAGTCTTTGTTTTGCAGGAGAAAATCTTGACACATTGGTGATGACTTCGGCGCTTATGTATACGGCCGAAGATGAACTAACTAAGTTCCCCAGGGCTGGAGATGTCTTTACCTGCCAAGTTTCTACCAAGGGCCGTGAGGCGAATCTAACTTTTAGTTAGACCCGTAAATTACCGCTGCGTTCTCTAGATATAGGGCGTTCATATGGGGGCTAGATCAGCAATCCCTCTCGATACCTGCTGGAAAGACTCGGCTAGGCTAGAAGCGAAAACGCAAAGGAGCTGGAATGATTCGACTCATCTTTCATCGAACTCTTCTCCTGCTAGCTGTTCCCATGGTTTTCGTTGGTCTGATTGATCCGCTAGAGGGTGGAATCGCACTTCTCCTTGCTGGTGTTATCTACCTGATTGCCTTTTTACTTGTCGGCCACGGCCCAAGGACGTACCTCTGGGTTCCTTACCTTGCCTCTGTTGTAATCGGTTCGATAGTTCTTGCTATGGCTATCTTTGGCATTGATCGCACCGACAGCTCGGCCAATCTCGCCCCTCTGGCAGTCGGTAACTGGATTTATCGCGTTGCCGTGTTGATCACTCTGGTGGGGGCAATAACGAGCGCAATCCTTTCATTCAGGGCAAAGAAATAGGCAAAGACCCCAATTTCCAACTCATTGGCACATTGATGGTTAGCCTGAGAGTAACGAAGGAGTTCCAATGGCCAAAAAAGAGCGAACCCAAGATGAATACATAAAGAGACTGCGCGGCTATAACGTCGTTGCAGGCTTTCTACACTTAATCCAGGCTCTCGGTCTGACGTTTGTGCTTACCCTGCTTGAGACTCAGATTCTGTTTCCGGTCACGATTGACTATCCGACAGGACCTCCGGGGGTTCCAGTTCCGCCAGAGAGAGTTGAGCTGTTTGAAGTCAACATCGGTGCTGGTGTAATCGGATTCTTACTTCTTTCCGCTTTCTTCCACTTCTTAATCTCATCTCCAATGTTTTTCAATCGATATAGAGAGGGTCTGAAGCTCAACCACAACTACTTCCGCTGGGTTGAGTATTCTCTTTCCTCCTCAGTGATGATCTGGCTTATCGCTCAGCTCACAGGAGTGTCTGACTTCGCGGCGCTCGCAGGAATCTTTGCGGTGAACGCATCCATGATCTTCTTCGGAGCCTTGCAGGAAAAGTATGAGACGCCTGGTAACGGCAAGGGCCTGCCGTTCATTATGGGAAGCATGACCGGAATTGTTCCCTGGCTAATCATCATTGTTTACACCATTCAGCCAGGGGGAGAGTCTGCCGCTGAGATTCCAGGATTTGTTTATGGAATTATCGTTGCGCTGTTCCTGTTCTTCAACACCTTCGCCTTCAACCAGGCATTTCAGTACAAGAAGATTGGTCCGTGGAAAAACTACCTCTACGGTGAAGCCACCTACATCACGCTCAGCTTGGTCGCTAAGTCCATCCTGGCTTGGCAGGTGTTTTCTGGGGCAATCATCCCCGCTATTGCTAGTACCTAGTAGCCGCTAGCTAGGGGAGTAAACAGGTAGTGAAAAACTGCTCGCTGTTTTAGCGAGCAGTTGATCCGTCGTAGCAATTGCGCTACTTGTGTTCATCGCTTCACTAAGGACAACCACATCGGGCATGCGTAATTTTGTTGACGCTCTTAGCTCGGCTATTTGGTCGACCGATTCGTGAGGAATCGAACTTATTTCAATTCCTAAACCCCTGATGCCGGCTTGAAACTCCTTCTTTTTTCCAGAGCGCAATGGATGAATCAGTGCTTCGGCGTAAGTCAGGACCGGCATTGCAAGCTGAAACTCAATTGTTTCCATAAACATTTTCATTGCCCAACCGTGGTGCTTGTCGTGGCTACTGTACAAAGCAATCAGCGCACTGGAATCGAGAATTACTCTGGCCATTCATCTCTCAATTCATTTCGCCAATTCTCCGGCCAAACTTCGCTGAGGCTGCCCGCTACTTTGAGAATTGCTTGTTTCCGCTTTTCCATCTTCGCGTTTGCCCTATTGCCCAGATCTTCAACTCCAAGATCCACGATCTTGCGTAAAAGGGCAGTGCGCTCTTGAGCTAGCTCTGGCCAGAGTTTTGCAGCTCGCTCGAGAGCCTCGGCAAGTTCATCGGACTCAGTGATCATGTAGCGAGGGCGAGATGTAGGCACATGCCAAGTGTAGCACTCTCCTTGTAGTGCAACACTTGGCAAAGAAACTTCCGCCAGACGTTGAGTGCTTACCTTTCTTTCCAGTGGCCACTTTGTTTACCAATAAGCGATAGCGTTTCAGGGAATCCTCAGGCTTCGCGCCTAGTTGATTAGGGAAATTGAAATGGAGCGAATGTGTCGCTGATTGGTGTTGTTGCCGAGCAATCGGCCGAATCCAGGGTTGCCGCCACCCCCGAGACGGTTAAGAAGATCCTCGCCCTTGGCTACAAAGTCGTGGTGGAAAAAGGTGCCGGTGCCAAGGCATCCTTCCCGGACTCTTCCTATGTTGCAGCCGGAGCCAAGATCGTCACCTCCGTCGCTGCGTGGAAAGCTGACATCGTTCTCAAGGTCGATGCTCCAACTGAAACCGAAATCAAGCGACTGAAGAAAGGCGCCGTCTTAGTTGGACTGCTGAGTCCCGCATTCAAGCCCAAGCTTCTAGCATCATTGGCCAAGAAGGGCGTGACTGCGCTCGCCATGGATGCAGTGCCAAGAATCTCGAGAGCTCAGTCAATGGATGTTCTCAGCTCTATGGCAAACATCGCAGGATACAGAGCTGTAGTTGAAGCAGCTCATGAGTTTGGTCGCTTCTTCACCGGACAGGTGACAGCTGCAGGAAAAGTCCCACCAGCCAAAGTTTTAGTTGCGGGTGCAGGAGTTGCCGGTCTGGCAGCAATCGGTGCCGCATCCTCTCTCGGTGCAATAGTTCGTGCAACTGATCCAAGGCCCGAGGTTGCCGATCAGGTGAAGTCAATTGGTGGTGAATATTTGCCAGTTGAAATCGGCGAGAAGATGCAATCCAGCGATGGATATGCCAAAGAGACCAGCAAGGCCTATGACAAGAGAGCTGCTGAGATCTACACAGAGCAGGCCAAAGATGTCGACATCATCATCACAACAGCACTGATACCTGGAAGACCAGCCCCCAAGCTCATCACAGCAAAAGACGTGGCCCAGATGAAACCAGGCAGCGTCATCGTTGACATGGCTGCAGCGCAGGGAGGAAATGTCGAGGGAACAGTCGCTGGAAAGAAGATTGTCACCAAGAACGGTGTGACAATTCTCGGTTACACCGATCTTCCAAGCAGACTTCCCTCGCAGTCTTCACAACTATATGGAACCAACCTGGTAAACCTGTTGAAACTGATCACCCCTGGCAAAGATGGCAAGGCCACCATTGATTTCGAGGATGTAGTTCAAAGGGCAGTCACCGTTGCCAAAGACGGAAAGGTTACCTGGCCACCACCACCTGTTCAGGTTTCTGCAGCTCCTCCAACCCAGGTCATGCCAGCGGTAATGCCTGAAAAGAAAAAGATGTCTGCCAGCACCAAGGGTGCTCTGATTGCAGTTGGCATCGCTGCCCTGTTTGGTTTGATCTCAATAGCTCCACCGCCTCTTCCCCAGCACTTCCTGGTGCTGACATTGGCAATCGTGGTTGGTTACTACGTGATTGGCAAGGTTCATCACGCTCTTCATACCCCGCTGATGAGTGTGACTAACGCAATCTCCGGAATCGTGGTGGTGGCAGCAATCTTGCAGATCACCGACAGCGTTTTGATTGTTCAGATCCTGGCTGCTTTCGGAGTTCTTCTAGCCAGCATCAACGTCTTTGGTGGATTTGCGGTAACCAGACGAATGCTCAAGATGTTCACGAAGGGAGACAAGTGATGAGTGCTTTAGCAATTGCTAATGCCGCCTACATCGCGGCAGCCCTTCTGTTCATCATGAGCCTGGCAGGGCTCAGTAAGCACGAGAGCGGAAAGACTGGAATCAGATACGGAATTGCAGGAATGGCAATCGCCATGGCTGCAACCATCTGGCTCACTCTCTCGGGAGAGTGGAACGCAGCCACCTCACTCGGTTTCATCCTGCTGGTGATTGCGCTTGTTGCCGGAGCCGTTATCGGACTCTGGCGAGCGAGAGTCGTCGCTATGACTGGCATGCCTGAGCTGATTGCCCTCTTCCACAGCTTCGTGGGTCTAACCGCAGTACTGGTTGGTTGGAATGGCGCTCTGCACACCGGCGATCTAACTCCTGAGCTGGTTGGTGTTCACAGAGCAGAGGTCTTCATCGGTGTCTTCATCGGTGCGGTGACATTTACCGGCTCCATCGTCGCCTACCTGAAACTTTCCGCGAAGATGTCCTCAAAGCCATTGATTCTGCCTGGCAGAAACATGCTGAATCTCTTAGCTCTGGTTGGTTTCATCGCTCTCACCGTTGCCTACGTCATCACACCCGATCTCTATCTATTGATTGCTGTGACTGTCTTGGCACTCACCCTTGGTTGGCACCTAGTTGCATCAATCGGCGGGGGAGACATGCCCGTGGTTGTCTCAATGCTCAACAGCTACTCGGGTTGGGCTGCCGCGGCGACTGGATTCCTACTGAGCAACGATCTGCTGATTGTTACTGGTGCTCTGGTTGGTTCCTCCGGTGCATACCTCTCCTACATCATGTGTAAGGCGATGAACCGCTCCTTCATATCTGTGATCTTCGGTGGTTATGGAATCGAAGCTCCTTCGGACACTAAAGAGGAAACGGGCGAACACACCGAAATAGATGCCGGCTCTGCGGCAGAGCTTCTCTCGGCGGCCAAGAGCGTGGTTATCACCCCGGGCTATGGAATGGCTGTTGCTCAAGCGCAGTATCCAGTTGCCGAACTTGCCAAGCGCCTGCGTGAAAAGGGAGTGGAAGTTCGCTTCGGTATTCACCCGGTAGCGGGAAGACTTCCTGGACACATGAACGTGCTGTTGGCCGAGGCCAAGGTTCCCTACGACATCGTGCTGGAGATGGATGAAATCAACGATGATCTATCTAGCACGAGTGTTGTCTTAGTGATTGGTGCCAATGACACCGTGAACCCAGCAGCGACCGAGAACCCAGGCAGCCCAATCGCGGGCATGCCGGTGCTGAGGGTTTGGGAAGCAGAAAACGTGATTGTCTTCAAGCGATCAATGGCCTCTGGTTATGCGGGCGTAGCGAACCCGCTGTTTTATAGGGAAAACACCAG
>JBBAMI010000019.1:0-13906 GCA_040402595.1 Aquiluna sp. | reverse complement strand
GGTATCTCAAAGTGCTGAGCAAGTTGAGCTGCCTGGGTTCCCTTCCCGGCACCCGGAGGGCCGATCAGGAGTAGCCGGATCACCGCAGTAGACCCTCGTAGTTGCGCTGTTCCATCTGCGCGTTGATCTGCTTCACAGTCTGAAGTCCAACACCCACGATGATCAGAATCGATGTTCCACCGAATGGGAAGTTCTGGTTGGTACCAATTGCACTAAAGGCAACCAGCGGAATCAGAGCAATGAGACCTAGGTAGATGGCACCGGGCGCGGTGATGCGAGAAATTACATACTCCAGGTACTCGGTGGTCGGACGACCTGCGCGAATACCAGGGATAAATCCGCCGTACTTTTTCATGTTGTCGCTGATTTCCTCTGGATTCAAAGTAATTGCGACATAGAAGTAGGTGAAGCCAACAATTAGCGCGAAGTAAAGCGCCATATAAACAGGGTGGTCACCGTTAGTTAGATAGGTGGAAATAAATGTCACCCACGGTGCAACCTGACCGGTCGTTGGATCCGGCTGGTTGAACTGAGCGAGTAGTGCCGGTAGATAAAGCATGGAGGATGCGAAGATGACCGGGATAACACCTGCGGTGTTTACCTTTACTGGGATGTAGGTCGACTGACCACCGTAGGCCTTGCGACCAACCATTCTCTTTGCGTACTGCACAGGAATTCTTCGCTGCGACTCTTCCACCAAAACAACTAGAGCAACAACCAAGAATCCAACAGCCATGACAATCACAAAGATTTCGATGGTTCTGGTCTGCAGAATCTGCAGCAGTGAGGATGGGAAGGTTGAGGCAATTGAAGTGAAAATCAGTAGCGACATTCCATTACCAACACCGCGCTCAGTGATGAGCTCACCCAACCACATGATTAGCCCTGTTCCCGCTGTCATGGTCATCACCATCAGGGTGATTGCCAGTGGGTCGGTGTTTACAAGGATTGGCAGGGTGCAGTCAGCACCAAACAGTGCACCCTGTCTTGCAACCGTCACCAAAGTGGTGGACTGGAGCAAAGCAAGAGCGATTGTTAGGTAGCGGGTGTACTGGGTTAGCTTCGCCTGACCAGATGCACCTTCTTTATACAGGTTCTCAAAGCGCGGGATTACCACTCTCAGTAGCTGAGTGATAATCGACGCGGTGATGTAGGGCATAATGCCCAGTGCAAAGATTGAAAGCTGTAGCAGCGCTCCACCGGAGAACAGGTTTACCAGCTCATACAGACCAGAGGTGGTCTGCGTCTGAGCCAAACACTGCTGAACGTTGGTGTAATCAACGTTCGGCGCAGGGATGAACGAGCCCAGTCTGAATACTGCAATCAGACCCAGGGTGAAAGCGAGCTTTCTTCTCAGGTCTGGCGTTCTAAACGCCCTAACTATGGCTTGAAACATCCTGCACCTCCCTTGAGTGGCTAATTAGCCATTGACGCTGCCACCGGCAGCCTCAATCTTGGTCTTTGCCGACTCGGAGACCTTGTCAACAACGACCTCCAGCTTAACGGAGAGGTCTCCGTTGCCCAGCACCTTGACTGGCTGGCCCTTGCGGACAGCACCCTTGGTTACTAGGTCAGGTACGGTCACCTTGCCACCCTGTGGGTAGAGCTCACCGAGCTTGCCCAGGTTGACCACCTGGTACTCAATGCGGAATGGGTTCTTGAAACCGTGCAGCTTTGGAGTGCGCATTACTAGGTTCACGCCGCCGCCTTCAAAACCAAGTCTGGTTGTGGTGCGAGCGCCGGTTCCCTTGGTACCGCGACCTGCAGTCTTACCCTTGGATCCCTCACCGAGACCCTTTCTGGTCTTCTCCTTCTTCGCACCCTTAGCAGGACGAAGGTGGTGAAGACGAAGGATTGCTGACTTCTCCTTGGCAGGCTTAGCTTTCTTAGCAGCAGGCTTCTTTGCAGGAGCTGCTGCTTCGGTAGCTTCAGCTGCAGGCTTAGCGGCAGGTTTTGCCGCTGGCTTCTTAGCAGCTGGCTTAGCCGGAGCCTTAGTTGCAGTGGTCTTCTTGGCAGCAGGTTTTGCTGCAGGCTTCTTAGCCGCTGGCTTCTTCTTTTCTTCAGCCATTAGTCAATCTCCTCAACTTTAACCAGGTGGGAAACTGCAGCGACTAAACCGCGCACACTCTTGTTGTCCTCACGCACAACGATGTCGCCGATGCGCTTGAGGCCGAGTGTGCGAAGAGAATCACGCTGAAATGCCTGACCACCATTTGAGCTTTTGATTTGGGTTACCTTCAGACGAGCAGCCATTACTAAGCACCTGCCTTTTCACCACGAAGTCTCGCTGGAGCAACCTCAGTAATGGTCTTGCCTCTGCGAGATGCAACATTGCTTGGCTCTTCAAGTTGACGAAGTGCAGCAACGGTTGCGTGAACAATGTTGATGGTGTTGTTTGATCCAAGCGACTTGGACAAAACATCCTGAACACCAGCGCACTCGAGCACAGCACGAACTGGACCACCGGCGATAACACCGGTACCAGCTGCTGCTGGACGAAGTAGTACTACACCAGCTGCTGCCTCTCCCTGGACTGGGTGAGGAATTGTCGAACCAATTCTTGGAACGCGGAAGAAGCTCTTCTTGGCTTCTTCGACGCCCTTAGCAATTGCTGCTGGAACTTCCTTGGCCTTGCCATAGCCGATGCCGACCATGCCATCGCCATCGCCGACGACGACAAGAGCAGTGAACGCAAAGCGGCGACCACCCTTGACCACCTTGGCAACGCGGTTGATGGTGACAACACGCTCTAGGAATGGGCTGGACTTGTCCTCACGGTCTTTACGCTCGGCACGTGGTCCACGCTCACGTGAACCTCGACGCATCTCGCGCTCGTTAGGATCAACCACCAGTGACTGTGCAGCTGCGGTTTCAGTTGACTCAGTAGTTTCTACCACTTGCTCTACTTTCTTTTCTTCGCTCACAGTACGAGCCCTCCCTCACGAGCAGCATCTGCGATTGCAGCGACCCGACCGGCGTAACGGTTTCCACCGCGGTCGAAGACGACCTCAGTGATACCTGCCTGCTTGGCTCTTTCTGCAATCAGCTTGCCGACCTGGGCGGCCTTTTCGGTCTTGTTGCCAGTGGCCTTGCGCATGGCATCTTCCATGGTGGAAGCGCTGGCAAGTGTGTGACCCTTTAGGTCATCCACCACCTGAACAAATACGTGTCTAGCACTTCTGGTGACGACCAGTCTTGGACGCATGTCAGTGCCAGAAATCTTCTGACGTACACGTGCGTGACGCTTGGAACGTGCCAGTGAGTTTGACTTAGCTGCCATGTTTACTTACCAGCCTTTCCAGCCTTGCGACGAACATATTCACCTTCGTAACGAATTCCCTTGCCCTTGTATGGCTCAGGAGCACGAAGCTTGCGAATCTTTGCAGCAACCTCGCCGACGGCCTGCTTGTTGATTCCCGCAACAATGATCTTGTTGTTTCCCTCAACGGTTAGCGTGATGCCGGCTGGTGGAGTTACGACAACTGGGTGGCTGAAACCAAGAGCAAGTTCAATGTTTGAACCCTTGGAGGCTGCACGGTAACCAGTTCCGACAATTTCCAAAGCTTTGCTGTATCCCTTGGAAACTCCCTGAACATTGTTAGCAATCAGTGTGCGGGTTAGTCCGTGAAGAGCCTTCGAAGCAGCCTCGTCATCTGGACGAGTGACAATGATGGAGTTATCTTCCAGCACAACCTTGATTGGTTCCCTAACAGTTAGAGCAAGCTCTCCCTTTGGGCCCTTGATCTTCACATCCTGGCCGCTGACATCAGCGGTTACACCCTGAGGCAGGGCGATAGGCATTTTTCCGATTCTTGACATATCTATTACCAGACGTAGGCGAGGACTTCCCCACCCACTCCCTTCTTAGCTGCCTGACGATCGGTTAAAAGACCTGAGGATGTGGAGAGGATGGCGATGCCAAGACCACCGAGCACCTTTGGTAGCTCGTCGCTCTTTGCATAAACGCGCAGTCCTGGCTTCGAAACACGCTTGATGCCAGCGATGCTGCTCTTGCGCTCGTCGGAGTACTTCAGGGTCACGCTCAGCTGCTTACCAACTGAACCATCTTCAACCTTGTAGTCAGAGATGTAACCCTCCGCCTTCAAGATGTCGGCGATGGTGCCCTTTAGCTTGGAGTAAGGAACGCTTAGCGAGTCGTGATGCGCCTTGCTAGCGTTGCGCAGCCGGGTCAGAAAATCTGCAACCGGATCTGTCATTGTCATTTGTATCTTCTTTCTCGAGGTGGTTTCTGAGCGCCGGAAGGGCCCTGCAGACCTGCCTCAATTGGGGTTTATTTGAACGGGAAACCCAAAGCTCTAAGTAGAGCTCGGCCTTCGTCGTCCGTCTTGGCGGTGGTCACCACGGTGATGTCCATGCCTCGAACTTGGTCAATTGAGTCCTGTGGGATCTCGTGGAACATCGACTGCTCCGAAAGACCAAAGGTGTAGTTACCGCGACCATCGAACTGCTTAGCCGATAGTCCACGGAAATCGCGGATACGTGGAAGAGCAAGATTCAGAAGTCTGTCTAGGAACTCCCACATTCTGTCTCCACGAATGGTTACGTGAACACCAATTGGCTGTCCCTCACGCAGTTTGAACTGAGCGATTGACTTCTTGGCGACGTTAACCTGTGGCTTCTGGCCGGTAATTGCTGTTAGGTCGCGAATAGCGCCTTCAATCAACTTTCCGTCCTTGGCCGCTGAACCAACACCCATGTTCACAACGATCTTGGTGAGACCGGGAACCTGCATCACGTTCTCGAACTTAAATTCTTCCTTGAGTGCAGGAACAATCTCCTTGCGATACTGCGCCTTTAGGCGTGGAAGAGTCCTGCTTGACTGAGTTGCGGTTGCCATTTAGATCTCCTCTCCGCTCTTGCGTGCAATTCGCACTTTCTTGCCCTCTGCTTCTTTGAATCCAACCTTGGTTGGCTTCTTACTCTTTGGATCAATCAGCGCAACGTTGGAAACGTGGATTGGGGCTTCCGCCTGCACTAGACCGCCGGTCTTGGCACCCTTGTCGCTCTGGCTGACTTTTTGGTGCTTGGTGACGATGTTGACACCTTCGACGATGACGCTGTGCTTTTCCTTGTTGACAGCAAGAACTCGTCCCTGCTTGCCCTTGTCGCCACCGCGGTCTTTGCTACCGCCAGAAATAACCTGGACTAGATCGCCCTTCTTGATCTTCATCTAGATCACCTCCGGTGCCAAAGAAATAATCTTCATGAACTTCTTCTCACGTAGCTCGCGACCGATTGGGCCGAAGATACGGGTTCCACGTGGCTCGCCATCAGCCTTGATAATTACGGCTGCGTTCTCATCGAACTTGATGTAGGAACCATCTGGTCTGCGAGTCTCTTTGACTGTGCGAACGATGACAGCCTTAACGACCTCACCCTTCTTCACAGTTCCACCGGGGATGGCGTCCTTAACGCTGGCGACAATGACGTCTCCCAACCCTGCGTAGCGACGGGTTGATCCGCCCATTACGCGAATGGTGAGCAGCTCTTTTGCGCCAGTGTTGTCGGCTACCTTCAACCTGGATTCTTGCTGAATCACTTACTTTTCTCCTTGCTTAGTGAATAACGATTTCCGACCGTTATTCGCGGGTTACTTCGCCTTTTCGAGAATCTCGACCAGACGCCAGTTCTTGGTTGCCGATAGCGGACGAGTCTCGTGGATTAGAACGAGATCGCCAACTCCAGCGGAGTTGTTTTCGTCATGCGCCTTCACCTTGGTTGATGTGCGCAGAACCTTGCCGTATAGCGGGTGCTTTTTGCGGTCTTCCACCATCACAACGATGGTCTTGTCCATCTTGTCGGAGACAACATAGCCACGACGAGCCTTGCGGTATCCGCGCTCTTCGGATTTGTTCTCTGCCATTTGTTATGCCTCCTTGGCTGACTTAGCATCAGCCTTCTTCTTGGTGGTTTTTGCTTCGGTTGCAACCGGAACAGCACGAATGCCGAGCTCGCGCTCGCGCAAAACTGTGTAGATGCGAGCGATGTCGCGCTTGACTGCCTTTAGTCGGCCGTGGTTGTCAAGCTGACCGGTAGCGCTCTGAAAGCGAAGGTTGAATAGTTCTTCCTTGGCTTTTCTTAGCTCCTCTGCCAGCAGCGCATCCTCAACCTTGTCGAGGTCCTGTGGCTTTAGGTTTTTAGATCCGATCATTTTTACGCGTCACCTTCCTCACGCTTGATGATGCGAGCCTTCAGCGGCAACTTGTGAATTGCACGCATAAGCGCCTCGTGGGCAATCGCATCGGTAACACCGGAGAGTTCGAATAGAACTCGTCCAGGCTTGACCATTACCACCCAGTACTCAGGTGAACCCTTACCGCTACCCATACGAGTTTCGGCAGGCTTCTTGGTGAGGGAGCGGTCAGGGAAAATGTTGATCCAGACCTTTCCACCACGCTTGATATAACGGGTCATGGCAATACGAGCAGCTTCGATCTGACGGTTAGTCACGTAAGCCGCGGTAACAGCCTGCACACCATACTCACCAAAGTGAACCTTGGTGCCACCGGTTGCGTGACCAGCACGAGATGGCTTGTGCTGCTTGCGGTATTTAACTCTGCGAGGAACCAGCATTTGATTAGCCCTCCTGTCCTGCGGACGCTTCTTGACGTGGACGACGTGGACCGCGAGGAGCGCGTGGCGCAGCAGCCTGCTGTGCAGCTAGCTCCCTGGCGGTTAGATCGCCCTTGTAGATCCAAACCTTGACACCGATGCGACCAAAGGTGGTCTTAGCCTCGTAGAAGCCGTACTCGATGTTTGAGCGAAGTGTGTGTAGTGGAACTCGTCCTTCGCGATAGAACTCGCTTCTGGACATTTCAGCTCCACCAAGACGACCGGAGCACTGGACTCGGATGCCCTTGGCACCGCTTCTGAGTGCACCCTGCATTCCCTTGCGCATTGCGCGACGGAAAGCAACACGAGCAGAAAGCTGCTCGGCGATGCCTTGAGCAACCAGCTGTGCATCAGCCTCGGGGTTCTTCACCTCAAGGATGTTTAGCAGCACCTGCTTGCCAGTTAGCTTCTCAAGTTCAGTTCTCAGGGTCTCCGCCTCTGCTCCCCTGCGGCCAATTACTAGACCTGGGCGAGCGGCAAAGATGTCGATTCGAACACGGTCGCGAGTTCTCTCAAGTTCAATCTTGGAGATCCCTGCGCGGTCCAGCTTTTCCTGGAGGTAACGACGAACCTTCACGTCCTCAACCAGATAGTCGCTGTAGCGCTGACCCTTCTTGGTTGAGTCTGCGAACCAGCGTGAGCGGTGCTCACTGGTGATTCCTAGGCGGAAGCCGTAGGGATTGACTTTCTGACCCATTACTTACCTGCCTTCTTTGCAAACTCGTCCGGGGTTGCAACCACCACCGTGATGTGGCTGGTGCGCTTGTTGATCTTGAATGCACGTCCCTGAGCGCGTGGTCTGAATCTCTTCAGAGTCACACCCTCATCAACGAATGCCTGAGAAATGACTAGATCGTCTTCGTCAATCACAGCACCCTGGCTTTCACCCTTGACCTTGGCGTTAGCAACAGCGGAGGCAACGACCTTGTAGATCGGCTCAGATGCTGCCTGTGGCTGGAACTTGAGTAGTCCAAGCGCTTCAGTAGCCTGCTTGCCGCGGATCAGGTTGACGACACGACGAGCCTTCTGAGGCGTGATGCGAATGTTTCGCAACTTAGCGATAGCTTCCATCTTCTTCTCCTCTGCCGCGCCTTAGACGCGACGTCCCTTCTTGTCGTCCTTCACGTGTCCACGGAAGGTTCTGGTTGGTGCAAATTCGCCAAGCTTGTGACCAACCATGGCCTCAGTGACGAAAACTGGAATGTGCTTCTTGCCGTCGTGAACAGCAATTGTGTGTCCGAGCATGGCTGGAACAATCATCGAGCGACGTGACCAGGTCTTGATCACATTCTTGGTGTTGGCCTCGTTCTGAACTCTCACCTTCTTGATTAGGTGCTCGTCTACGAATGGACCCTTCTTAAGACTGCGTGGCATCTAGCGCTCTCCTACTTCTTTCCAACGTAACGACGACGAACAATTTGCTTGTCAGATGGCAGGTTCGGCTTGCGAGTTCTGCCTTCCTTCTGACCCCATGGGGTTACAGGGTTTCTTCCACCGGAGGTCTTACCCTCACCACCACCGTGTGGGTGGTCAACCGGGTTCATGGCAACACCGCGGACGGTTGGGCGAACGCCCTTCCACCTCTTACGACCAGCCTTACCCCAGTTGATGTTTGACTGTTCAGCATTTCCAACTTCACCGATGGTTGCGCGGCAGTCGGCGTCAACGTTTCTGATTTCACCTGATGGCAGACGAAGCTGTGCCCAGCTTCCTTCCTTTGCAACCAGACGAATGGCAGCACCTGCGCTTCTTCCAAGCTTGGCTCCACCACCTGGTTTGAGTTCAATTGCGTGAACAACAGTTCCCACTGGGATGTTGCGAAGTGGAAGGTTGTTGCCTGGCTTGATGTCTGCCTTTGGGCCCTGCTCAATGGCATCGCCTTGGCTTAGCTTGTTAGGCGCAATGATGTAGCGCTTGGTGCCATCTGCGTAGTGCAGAAGAGCAATGCGAGCGGTTCTGTTTGGGTCATACTCGATGTGAGCAACTTTGGCAGGAATTCCATCCTTGTCGCTGCGACGGAAATCAATCACGCGGTACTGGCGCTTGTGACCACCACCGATGTGGCGAGTAGTGATACGGCCAGAGGCATTGCGGCCACCTGTCTTGCTAAGTGGTCTAAGCAGCGACTTCTCGGGTGTGGTGCGAGTGATCTCAGAAAAGTCCGAGACCGAAGAACCACGACGTCCTGGAGTCGTTGGCTTGTATTTTCTAATAGCCATTTGTTTCCCCTTAGCCGATGTAGGTAAAGATGTCGATGGTGCCGGACTTCAGAGTGACAATGGCCCTCTTCGAGTCCTTGCGCTTTCCCATGCCGAAGCGCGTGCGGCGTGACTTACCCTCACGGTTGAGGGTGTTGACCGAGGAGACAGAGACGTTGAAGATCTTCTCAACGGCCTGCTTGATTTCGGTCTTGTTGGAGCGTGGGTCAACCTCGAAGGTGTACTTGCCCTCATCAATAAGTGCATAGGACTTCTCGGATACCACTGGACGGATGATTACGTCTCTTGGGTCTTTGTTTAAGCTCATTCGCTAACCTCCCCGGCAACCTGTGCTTCGACAAACTGGCTCAGTGCGGCAGCAGTAAAGACAATGTCCTCGGCCTTCAGCACGTCATAGGCATTGAGCTGGTCAACTGCGATGACATGAACATCCGCAATGTTGCGAAGTGACTTCAGGCTTACCTCGTCGTTTCTGTCAAGAACTACCAAAACCTTTGAGGCAGATGAGATTCCGCTCAGGAAGCTACTGGCTGCCTTGGTTGAAGGAGTGTCCTTGATACCAAACTGGTCAACGACGTGAACCTTGCCATTTCTTGCGCGGTCAGAAAGAGCTCCGCGAAGGGCGGCTGCGATCATCTTCTTAGGTGTTCTCTGGTCGTAGTCACGTGGCTTTGGGGCGTGGATGATTCCACCACCGCGGTGCTGTGGCATACGAACCGAACCCTGACGAGCACGACCAGTTCCCTTCTGCTTGAAAGGCTTCTTACCAGTACCAGAAACTTCACCTCTGCGAAGAGCCGACTGAGTTCCCTGGCGAGCAGCTGCAAGCTGAGCAGTTACTACCTGGTGGATAAGTGGAACGTTGGTGGTTGCGTCAAACAGAGCCTCTGGCAGATCAACGCTGCCCGACTTCTTACCCTTGACGTCAATTAGATCTACGGTAGGCATTACTTCTCCTTCACCGCGTTGCGAACGAATACCAGAGAACCCTTTGGTCCTGGCACGCTTCCCTGAATCAAAAGCAGACCCTTTTCGAGGTCAACTGAGTGAAGAAGCAGATTTAGTGTGGTGACTCTGTCACTACCCATGCGACCAGCCATCTTCAATCCCTTGAAGACGCGGCCCGGCGTGGTGGTGGCACCAATCGAACCAGGCTTACGGTGGTTACGGTGAGCACCGTGCGATGCACCCACACCTGAGAAGTTGTGACGCTTCATGGTTCCCGCAAAGCCTTTACCCTTGCTGGTTCCAACAACGTCGACGAGCGATCCGACCTGGAAGATATCAACACCGAGTGCCTGACCGACGGAAAAGTCAGATGCGTTAGCGGTGCGGATTTCTGCGAGGTAACGGCGAGGGGTTGAGCCAGCCTTTGAAAAGTGTCCGGCAGTTGGCTTGTCGACTCTTCTTGGGTCAACAGCTCCATATGCAACCTGAATGGCTGTGTAGCCATCGGTTTCTAAAGTCTTAATTTGAGTTACTAGGTTTTCTCCAGCTTCGACGACGGTAACTGGAACCAAACGATTGTTGGAATCCCAGACCTGTGTCATTCCGAGCTTGGTGCCCAAAAGACCAGTAACTGTTCTTGTTTCTACAGTCATTCTTCTAATCCTTAGAGCTTGATCTCGATGTTTACGTCTGCTGGCAGATCGAGGCGCATCAGCGAATCAACGGCCTTTGGTGTGGGGTCGATGATGTCAATGAGACGCTTATGCGTACGCATCTCAAAGTGCTCACGGCTGTCCTTGTATTTGTGTGGTGAACGAATAACCGTTACCACGTTCTTCTCGGTGGGCAGTGGAACAGGTCCTACTACCTTGGCACCGGCGCGGGTGACTGTGTCAACGATTTTGCTCGCTGACGAGTCGATGATCTCGTGATCATACGACTTCAGTCGAATGCGGATTTTGTTAGCCGCCATATTGACTCGCTTCCGTCTTCTGTGCTCTTACGAACACGTCATTGGCCGCCAAGAAGAAACCTTCTTGACTTCCGTGATGCTGATGCACTGTTTTTCTGTCAACGCCTAATTTCTCAGGCACTACCAATCAGATTCACTTCCGCGCACGCGAAAGAAAAACCAATTAGTTTTGTTGTTTTTTGCTCTGCTGCGACCGGCCCAATTTCTGTGCACTATGCCTGCAGTGGGCGGGTTACCCCGCTTCTTTAGAACTTCCCAATCCTGCCATAACCTGGGGCCCAGGGGCAAGTTAAATCCGCGGGCACACCAAGGCTAGGTCAGGCAACTAAGGCCGCTTGACGAAGGTATAAATGCCACACCCGTAAATGAGGTTTGCCTCCAGAGAGGCCTGAATTGTTGTAGTCGGGTGCAGATCCCCTGAATCATCAACGAATGCGAAGTCCTTTAATTCAAGGCTTTCCGAACCAGGCCACTTCAGTATGGACTCGGGATGGAATACACGGTGAGCATTGAATTCGACTCGTTCTTTGGCACCGATAGGGAAGCTTATGTAAAGAGTCCCGCCTGGCTCCACGGCTTCGACCAAATTCTTGAAGCCTCTCAAATGCCCCTTGGGATCAAGGGGGTCACCGTATCTTCCAAGTCCAAAGTGCTCGATCGTATGCAGGCAAGACAATGAGCGGGTCTTGATCGTTAGGCCTTGCATGACATCTTGCTGAGTAAAGCTGATGTTGCGGCTACTGCTAGGAACTGGCCTAATGTCCAGAATTTCTATCGGCATAAAGGAGGCAACATGGGAGACAAACCCAACAATGCTGGAACCAACATCTACGTGCCGAGCTGGCTTGGATTCAAAAATAGCTTGGGCCACATACAAGTCCTGGTGAAAATAATGCCCTTTCATAGTGCCAGCCCAGTCTCTATAGTCGGAGAGTATGGGATAAGAAACTGCAATCTTCCCGCCGAGTTTCCTGAAGTTTCTTCGCTCTTTGAAATATCGAGGCAGTTCACCAAGGCTCAAAATACCAAACGGATTTATGCCAAGCAGCGATAGAAGTCTGTCAAGAAAGCGCTTCATAAGCCAAGGCTACCGATATATAGGAAAACTTAAATGCAAAACCCCCAGGTTTCCCTGGGGGTTTTGAGTAAGAAGTCTTACTTGTTGATCTTGGTGACGGTACCGGCACCTACTGTGCGGCCACCCTCACGGATAGCGAAGCGCTGTCCGTCTTCCAGAGCAATTGGCTGGATTAGGTCAACGGTCATCTCGGTGGTGTCACCAGGCATAACCATCTCGGTACCGCTTGGCAGGGTGATAACACCTGTTACGTCAGTGGTACGGATGTAGAACTGAGGACGGTAGTTCGAGTAGAACGGGTTGTGACGTCCACCCTCTTCCTTGGAAAGGATGTAGACGTTGGCGTTGAAGTTGGTGTGAGGGGTTACAGACCCTGGCTTCACAACAACCTGACCGCGCTCAACCTCTTCACGCTTAGTTCCACGAAGTAGTAGACCTACGTTCTCGCCAGCCTCTGCGTAGTCGAGGAGCTTACGGAACATTTCGATACCGGTAACGGTGGTCTTCTGCTTGTCGCGGATACCAACGATTTCGACTTCGTCGTTCACGTTGATCTTGCCACGCTCAATCTTTCCAGTGATAACTGTTCCACGGCCAGTGATGGTGAAGACGTCTTCTACTGGCATTAGGAATGGCTTCTCTAGGTCACGAACTGGCTCAGGAATGAACTCGTCGCAAGCCTGCATTAGCTGTAGAACTGCCTCGCCCCACTTTGCGTCACCCTCGAGGGCCTTTAGACCCGATACGCGGATAACTGGAGTGGTGTCTCCTGGGAATTCGTAAGTGTTAAGTAGGTCACGAACCTCAACCTCAACCAGCTCAAGGATTTCCTCGTCATCAACCATGTCTGCCTTGTTTAGGGCAACAACGATGTAAGGAACGCCTACCTGGCGAGCAAGAAGCACGTGCTCCTTGGTCTGAGGCATTGGGCCGTCAGTGGCGGCAACCACGAGGATTGCACCGTCCATCTGTGCGGCACCGGTGATCATGTTCTTGATGTAGTCAGCGTGACCTGGGGCGTCTACGTGTGCGTAGTGACGCTTCTCGGTCTGGTACTCAACGTGAGAGATGTTGATGGTGATACCGCGCTGCTTCTCCTCTGGGGAGTTGTCGATCTGGTCGAATGCATAGCTCGTGTTCAGATCTGGGAATTTGTCGTGCAGCACCTTGGTGATTGCCGCAGTCAGAGTGGTCTTTCCGTGGTCGACGTGACCAATGGTTCCGATGTTGACGTGCGGCTTTGTGCGCTCAAATTTCGCCTTAGCCATTATGGGTCCTCCTGATGGATCCGTAGTTAATCATCGACCTTGGGGCCGACTCTGATTTTGGGGTTTACAACCTTCTTATCTTAGCCAAAATGCGCCTAGTTGCCTATTCGCCCTTTGCCTTCTGTACGATCTCTTCGCTGACCGCCTTCGGAACCTCGGCATAGGTCTCGAACGTCATGGAATAGACGGCTCGACCAGAGGTCTTTGAGCGCAGGTCACCTACGTAACCGAACATTTCCGACAGCGGCACCAGGGCACGAATTACCTTCACGCCTGTTGCGTCATCCATCGACTGGATCTGCCCGCGCCTGGAATTTAGGTCTCCGATTACATCCCCCATGTACTGCTCAGGGGTTCTAACCTCGACCGCCATTATCGGCTCGAGCAGAACGGGTTGAGCCATGCGCGCGGCCTCCTTGAAGGCCATCGAGCCGGCAATCTTGAATGCCATTTCCGAAGAGTCAACATCGTGGTAAGCACCATCGACCAAAGTTGCCTTGACTCCCACCACTGGGTAACCGGCAAGAACACCTGATGTCATGGCGTCCTTGATGCCTGCGTCAACCGAAGGGATGTACTCTCTTGGAACTCTTCCACCAGTGATGGCGTCAACGAACTCGTAAGTCTTGTCGCCCTCAACTGCCAGTGGCTCCAGCTTGATCTGAATCTTGGCAAACTGACCCGAACCACCGGTCTGCTTCTTGTGGGTGTAGTCGTGTCTTTCGACTGGACGCTTGATGGTCTCGCGGTAGGCAACCTGTGGCTTACCAACATTTGCCTCAACCTT
>JBBAMI010000018.1:12943-15594 GCA_040402595.1 Aquiluna sp. | reverse complement strand
CGACGACGACGACGACGACGACGACGACGACGACGACGACGACGACGACGACGGTTTTGACGAAGAAAGAGAGAGGCAAGCAGTTTTAGGCGTCCAAGACGACGACGGGCACGACGACGACGACGACGACGACGACGACGAAAGAGAAATGGCTTGGGACGACGACGCTGTTGCGCGTCAAGACAGAAAGATGTTTGGGTCCGATCCGGCAAAAATCGGACTCAGCTTTTTGTACGCGGTAGATGTGGGCGGCGAACGGCGACGGCTCTTCAACAATCTTCCTAAAGCGGTTTCCGTATTGGGCAATTCCAAGCGACTCTTCTTTTCCCATCTACAGTCGATGCTCGATTGCGCAGATCCGAAATTGGCCGAGCTCTGCTACATTGACACCGACAGCTGCATCTGGTCGCTTAGCTACGAAAATTGGGAGGACTGCTTGCTCAGTTCTAAGCGAGACTTGTGGAAAACGATGAACATTGTTGCGGACGAACAGTCGGAGCGCAGCTGTCACGGCAAAATGAAATTGGAAGGGACCTACAGAGCGGCCCTTTTTAAAACGGCAAAAATTTACAGGCTCTTTGAGAGGCAGGGCTCTAGCGTTTACACGCGCGCCAAAGGTGTGAGCAAACACCAAGCAGGTCGACTGGCCGACAATTGCTTTGACATTGATTTCAACAACGCGCTTGTTGTGCACAGAACTGGTCTGCGACCGCGCAGAACTGGAGAAATTGTCATTGCTACAGAGGCTAAGAAAATGTCGGTGCCTTTCAATCTCAAGCGGTACGTCAGCGCAGACGGAATTCACACTCTTCCATTTTCTTGCTTGACCAACGACGACGACGACGACGACGACGACGACGACGACGACGACGACGACGACGACGACGGCGGCGGCGGCGGCGAAGAATGGAAAAATTCTGGCTCCGATCACAAAATTTTTCTCGATTGGAACGACGACGACGACGACGACGACGACGACGACGACGAAAATTGAAGCGGATGTTAGAGAGAGAAAATGTTTTTTTTGCAGACAAATCCGGCGACGTCAAATATTGCAAGCGCGAAAGCTGGCAAACTTGTTGACCGGCAACGACAGCGCAAGAAAAAAACGTTGGCCGCCGACGACGAGATCGACCCGTTGGTGAAAAAACTTTTTCTAAACAAACTGCGCAAAACAGGAGTAGCTCTAACAGGGTACCAACTGTTGGACGCGGCAAAGAGACGAAAGTTAAAAGTTCCAAATTTGGCGGCTGCTCTGAAGTTCATTCGGGAGGACGTGCCAGAGTTGGCCGGCTTTGCGGGCGGACCAACTAAGCCGAAGCAGACCCAATTTCAGACGATCGGCGTGTCTAAGCCGGGCGTTTTTTTTGTGGATTACGGCGAGTTTAAAAAAACGTGGAGCGGATCTAATAGAGGTTGCACTGGTTTTTTGCTAGGAGTAGAAAATCTCACCAATCGACTGTTTGTAGAAGCCACCAAGGGCAAGGACACAAATCAGTGGCTGTCTAGCATCGCGAAATTTCTCGAGCGCACGGGAGGAGTGAAGTTGGTTTATTCCGATCGCGACAGCGTTGCCAAAAGCGAAAAATTTCGAGATCGCTTGGAAAAAAGATACGGCATTAAGTGGCGCTTCCTAGCCAAAGACAACAAATCTTATCTTGCGGAATCCCTGATCGGATTCGTGAAGCGAAAGCTGGGCCAAGGCTTGCGCACAAGAGCCGAGTCTAAAAAGTGGACCGACCTTTTGCAGCCCATCTGCGACGCGTACAACGATCAAATCGTGCCCGGCACTAAATATCGAAGAGGAGCCATCAACGAGACCAACTTTGACTCGTTTGTCGGACAGCTGTTTGGGGATTCTGACCCCTCTTTGAGCCGGTACAACTCTTTCAAGGCGGGACCGTTTGAAAACGAACGTTGGAACAGGGCCGTTTTTAAATTTAGTCCGGGCGATAAGGTGTTGCTGCTCAAGTCGGCTATCTGGAAGAAGGAAGCCAGGAGCGAAGGTCTCAAAGGAGTCTTTGCCAAAAACTCGAGCGAAGGAGGATTCTCAAAACGGACCTACACAGTGGCCGGCAGGCAGCTGAGAGCGAATAGGGATTTCTCTCGCATGGTTCCTGTCTACAGCTTGAAGGAGCTGGGCGCGCGTCACCTCAACTATTACGAACCCCAGATGAGAAAAGTCGGAAAATGGGCAAGCGAAGAGAACGAGCAGCCGTCGTACAGCGTCCTAGCGGATCCGGGGGGGGAGGATCCCAGCGGAGTCGAGTGATCTCTCTGCTCGGTCGGCTCGATCCTTCGAGCTCTGAACTTCGAGTGGAGGTGCCGGCAGGAACGCTACCCGTAGGCCTTTTAAAAATGCAATTCCACAAATTCTTTTATTGCGAAACGGAAGGCGACAATCACCCGCATTTCAAGTCAACCTTGACCACCTCCTGCGCCTATCCCACTAGACCCTATCAGGAGACGATCAACGTTCCGGGACCTACCGCTACTCTATCGGCCGAATGGCGAAAAAGACGCACCACCTTTCGCATTGCGCCTTCCGACAAAATGCTAGAGCGAAGACGATCCAGCCGGCTCTTTCCTCCCGCCCGACCGCCTCAAAGTTTTAGTATATTCACCGGCAGAGACGATGGCGGCGGCGGCGG
>JBBAMI010000018.1:8126-12843 GCA_040402595.1 Aquiluna sp. | reverse complement strand
GGCGGCGGCGGCGGCGGAAATCAACCTGTGGTTCAAGCAAATTTTGCGAGCGATAACGAGGACGAAGAAGGGTCTCAAAGCAAGCGAGCGAGACGATCTTTAAATGACGACGACGACAAAAGAGAAGATGCGCAAGAGCAGGAGAGAGAAAAAAGACAAGCTCCTCCAAGGCTTCCGTTGGGTCAACGTCACCTCGGCATTTCGCTAGGCTTCGCGCCAACGACAAACGACGCTCGGTTGGACAAGACAGTTCCGAGCAGCTCGACCGATGCTGACATTTCTAAAAAAACTTTCCAGCAGATTGTCAATCACCTAAACAAGGTGGTCAAAGATTGGGCTGCAGCTTTGGGCGGTCCTTTTTTGCCTCTCAACCCAGCAGGCGAAGACAACACTCCGAGCGTAACGCTCGTCGATGCTCCGGCGGTTGTTCAGGGAACGGCGCAACTAAATCTGGCAGGTTCTGTTCAAGTGCGAAAAAAGATTCGGTTGGTTTTGCCGCCCGGCTTTGGGCTTGGGCTCGAGCACACCGACCAATTTCGCATGCTAGGTCTGCGAACTTGTCCGTTAAAAGCTGTATCTACGCGCGCCGAAAGCACTTCCTGGACGGTGGGCAATCCCGATGCGGGATACAAATTTATAAGCGGAAAAACGGGCGACAAAGCGGGCCCTACGACGGAATACGTTGGCGACGTGGCCTTCGATCCTACAGCGACCGGAGCCGCTCTGCTGAGGTCGCTTAGAACTCACCAAGCAAGGGCGATGGTTCAGCCCGAGAAAGACCCTCTGATTTTTGCCTTCAAGCCCAGACTTGTCTACCATCCGCCGTCGTACGACTTCAGAGTCAATTTAGAAAACTACAAGCCGCCAAGCGACAAGAAGGGAAGACTTTCGATGTTTGTTTCCCTCGCCAGCTGTCTCTCGGACATTTCCTACAGTCTTTTTTCGGTGCGCAGAGGATTTCGCATTGTTGACGTAAAAAAAAACGCGGCAGCGGTCGAAGCGCTCTTTGACGCGGACAAATTGTCCGCCTCTTATTTTTTGCGACTGACTTTCGGGTCTGAATCTCTCTCCAACGAATTTGGACTAGATGCTACTATCTTGCACTTTGACCGCCTGGACAAAAAGACTCTCATCTCAGATCTTGTGATGTCGGAAAGCGCCAAACATCACGGGGCCGACGAGCCTGCCAACCTAACACCCGAAGAATACCGCGTCCTGCGCTCCAACTTGGCCAACATTGTTCCGGATAGTTTTGTTCCCAGTCCTGGTCCCGAAATATTTCTCGTCGACGAATCTCATCGCTACCTGTCGTGGACAGCGTCAGAGCAAAAGCGACTGGCAGAGCAAATTGCTCAAGAGCAAGCGGAGGCCGAAGAGCAAATCGAAGGAGGCGGAGCGAGGGGAGCGGAAATGATTGGCGATATTGCCGCTGGTGCTGCTGCTGCTGCTGGTGCTGCTGGTGGCGCTATCCCTGAAGCTCCGGTCCAACAGCAACAAGAAGGCGATCGTCCCGGCGATGCTCCGGTTCAAGAAGCGGGAGAGCAAACTGGCAATCAACCTGTTGGCGGTGATCCGGGCCAGCAACAACCGCCGGATCAACCGGCTGGCGACGATGATCCTGCCGATGTTGCGGCCGACGTGCCAGATCAGCCGGCTGCTATTAATCCTGACGACCCGGCCGATCCCGTTGTTGATGCTCCTGCCGATGTCGCGGCCGACGTGCCAGATCAACCTGCTGTTGGTCATCCTGACGACGACCCGGCTGAGCCCGTTGATGCGCCGGCTCAGCAAGCCGACGACGACGACGACGACGACGACGACGACGACGACGACGAACCCGGCCCGGCTCCGCTAAACGTTTTGAAACCAAATCCCCGCGGTCGACCTGACGATCGATTTGTTTTTCTGAATCGCGATGTCGACTCGGTTGTGGGAGTGTGCGCCGGCAACGGCGCGGAAAATGTGCCTAACGCGTTTCCCAAAAACTTTTATCTCATTTTAGAAGACGGCGAACGGCAAGACTATTTTCAGGAATTGGGCGGAGCCGCTTGTCTTGCCGCGAGCTTCGTCAAAGGAGGGATAGAGCGAGACAATAATCCGTGCAACCAAGGATTTCAGCTGCGAAATTGGACTCAAGGAATGCGCTTTCTTGTATTCCAAATTTACAATTCGCAAACTATGCAAAAATACGTAAACAAAACGCAGAACAATGTTGTCGGACTTGCCCGTCTCGTAATCAGCTATGACCGAATCGATTCCTAGCTAATCTATGTCGTTGTTTTTTTTTCACTATCGTTAGGTCCATGTTTATCCAAGCTACATCTCGCAACTCCTCTGAGATTGCCAACGGACCAAACGCCGACGGCTACGACAACGACTACGACGACGACAATTACGAAGACGACGACGACGACGACGACGACGACGACGAGGCTAGAAAAAAACAAGAAAGAGCGGCCAAAGAAGAACTCCAACGGCGCGAGAGAGAGGCTCGCGAAGCCAGGCAATTGTTGAAACGCAGCAGACCCGTTTACGAAGAATACATGCCTACTTCTCCGGCTCCTTCGTGCTCCGACAGCGAAATCTCCAATCGCGAACAGGTCAATGTCGGAGAGAGCGAGCCAGAAGACAGCGATTCGGAAACAAAGAAGCTTCGGCTCCTCATTCAGCAGGAAATTGAGCAGCGAGTAAGGGGAGGGGAAAAAAAGAAAAAGGCGCATTTGTCGGAGCCGCCGCCGAGCGACAGGAAGGTCAAAATAAAAACATCGAAGGAGCTCCTCAAAGAAGTAGCTGCTGCCGGAAAGGTTGACTCGAAGTCAAAGCCGAGCGGACAGTCCGGATTCAGCGGAAAACACAAGAAGCAGCTTGCTTCTTGCCTGAAGCAGTGCCAGCAGCTCACGGCTCGAATTCAAAATCTAACCAACGAAAATGCCTAAGGCGTCGAGCGGCAAACACCGTCGCCATCATCGCGACAAAGAAAACGTTCTCGAAAATCTCGATCTTCCCCCGACCACCGGCGCGCTAGGCACGGAGAGGCCTACGCCTAAGAAGAACAAGCTAGAAGAGGTTGGAAGGTCGGCTCTTGCCCGCCTGCCTGTGCAAAACGCGCCGGTCAGCAGTAACGTTTTGCCCGCTCATTCGGACGCGCCCAAAGCGCCGCCAGAAAACCTCGCCGGAGTGCCGGACCTGCAGCTGCGAGGATGGAGGGGAGCCAAAGAGGTAAAGCAATTGTACGTTCGACCCTGGGTCAATTCCAACGTCAACGCGGAATCCAGCATTCACTTTTGCCTGCATACGGGCGCGTACGAATGGGTCCACGTCAACAGAGACGCCATCAGCTTGGTGATGTGGACAGGTCAAAAAAACGCGACCTACGACGCGGCCGCTGTCTACCCGAACGATGACCCAGATCTGGCTAGGAGAGGTACGCCAAATCTCGAGAGACGAACCGAATGGAAGGCTGTATCGGCAGGCGATCCGGCGCTCATGATCGATCCGGACGTCGGCGCGCGCGGCTTTTTTAGCCGAATCGAGGTCATCGTCAACGACCAATTGGTGCCGACGAACAATTGCCTAGGCACTCTCTTCACCCAGTACCCGCGGGTGATGGCGATGTTTGCCAACGAAAATCCGAAAAAGAGAAAACCGCACTTCAAAGACCTCGACGAATGGGCGTATCCTGCAGGAGGTGCGGCCATGACGGACATCATGAGAGAAGCGACCAAGCCGTTTTCAATGAAAGTCTACAACGACGATCAGGGAAAGCGAATTCCCGTGCCGCTGGACGGCATCTTTCCTTTCGACCTGAAGGCAGCGATCCACCAATCCGTCGAGCAAATGTTGCCGCAAGTGCTTTTCATCGCTCCCTCGACGAAGCTCGAAGTGAAGATGTACTTCATGCCTACGCGAATGGAGTGCCTATTTCACGATCAGGTCAAGCGCGACAATTACTACGATACGACAAAACAAATTGGCAATCCGGCAAATTTGAGGATAACAATTCAGAGCGCTGTCATGGAATACACCTCGGTGGAGCTCTTTCCCGCCATCCACACCCAGCTGATGTCTGAATACAGAGACAAGAAAATGGCCTACTGGAATTTTGACATCCCCAGAGGGCAACATCAGCCGCTGCAATCGGGCGCCTCCTACATCGAGTCGACTTTTCAAATTTATCCTTACTGTCGCAGTCTAATCATCGCCTTCCAGCCGGATCACGCCACCTTTCCGCAAGCCCACACCAAACGTCCCCTATCGGGCTGGAGCACCTTTCCCAAGGGATGCACTAAACTGCAAGTTGAGTACGCAGGCGTAAGCCTCGGAGGACCGTTCGTCAACTTTGGAATCCGCGGAATCAACAACGAACTGAGCATGCGTCAATACTACAACTACCTGGACGAGCTCCACCTCGCGGACAACATCGCGTTCGAGGACCTCTTTCCGGCAGACGAAAAGAAGCAGAGCCTCGTTCAGTATTTGGTTTTCGACGTGCGTCACCTCATGCTGGACAGGATGCAGCTGCTGAAAATTGCGATGGAATTTGCCGGCAAAGACCTCTCGCCGGCCAGCCAGCAAATCGCCTTGTACACACTTCACCCAAACGGAAGGGCAAACGTAAAAAACGAGTCGATGGTTGGGTGCGAATGGGTGTGGGAGTTTTTGCAAAGCAGCTAGACCCCCCAACCAACCACCTTATCATCTTTCTCCTTGCCCTATT
>JBBAMI010000018.1:0-8116 GCA_040402595.1 Aquiluna sp. | reverse complement strand
ACGTCGCGACGTCCGATCCGGAGGGCCGCCCTCAGTCGCGATCGGAATCGCGAAAACCTAGAAAAAGGGACAGGGCCATACGGTGGTGGCAAGACGCGAAAACAACTCTTGGAATACGCATTTTCTCTCTTCTAACAGCACTCTCGGGCATAGCCCTTTTCATGTCGGAATCTAAAACCATAATGGCGGCAGTTGACGAAGCAGTGAAACTTGTCGTGGCAGAATTCCACGATCCTTCTCACTGGTCGGGCAACATCACGCGCCGCATTCTCGCCGCTAACCTGATGAAACTTATCGATACCATGAAAAAAAATAACGACACCGATCTGGTCCTCTAGCACTGGCTCCTCTTTCTCCCTACCTTTTTTTTTGCGCGCGACCATGTAAATACGTTTTTTTCTGTCGCAAATAATAACCGTGCTCGTAATTTGTTCTGCGTGTATTTTGTATTAAAAAAACCGTCCCAAAAAAGCAAAAAAAAATCTTGATAATATTTTTCTGTATTGTAAGCGTGATGTGTGTGTACGCGCGCGTATTTGTTTTCTTTATTTTTCAATAATAAATACATGTACTAATCTCTTTGCAAAGACGATTAAAAAACGCGGAGAAAAAATTCAATCTTTTTTTCATTTTTTAGCTGCGACAATGCGCTTTGGAATTGCCTTTTCCCTTGCCATCGAGGCTAGCGATGCCTGCGACATGACCGAGGCCGAATACGTTCGACTATACGGCTATCCGAGCGTTAAAATCTACATAGGCAGCAAAAACGAATCGTTTTGTCGGTGGCGCGCGTGGCGCTCGGGCAACATCGATTACGCTCGCAACTTTGACAACATTAAAACCCTGACTGAGTTCCTGGCTTCCGACTTGGCAGATGTGACCTATCAACTAATCTCAAAGGACATAGAGAGTCGAAACAGAGTGACCGGCCCGATCTGGAGTGGGGCAAGAACATGCGAGAGAATTTTGTACAATCTAAAGCAGGTAGATCGCGAAGTCGAGAATCTCTCTCCTTCGATGCTCGACGGTCGCTATTCAAAAACGTACGGACTAGAACTTTTAAGGGGCCTAACTTTGAGAGCATCTACGCAAAATCCGGAAGCGGCTTTGCTCGTCAAACTCGAGCGTTCTCTACGCACAATTGAACAACTAGCAAATTTGGGTCCGCTAAATTGGCCACGTTTTAAATCTCGCTTCCAAAAGGTACTAGCATATCTGGGCCAACTCTACACCCTGGCAAGTTTCTGGCAATTTTTTAACGACAGCGAAATCGTCGAAATGCAAGACCGGTCCAATTGGCTAAAATCAAAATGCCAAATTGCTGCTCGAAGAGAGAGAGAGAGATGGTCGAGCGCAATACGCAATATCTACGATTCGAATCTAGAGGAACTTTTTAAAACGGACGAAAAGGAAAATACAGCCCCTCCGGCTAACCTCCAACACATTCAGAATCGTCAACTTGTTTAGCTAGCTCGAGTCGCGTCGACGAATCGTGCTCTCTCTCTCTTTTCTCTACGCATACAGGTAAATCGCGATACATCGAAACATAGCAAAATGCGGGCACGCCTCCTGGAGACCCTCCCTTCCTCCTACCAAAATTAACCTGTCGACTTTCGGTCGGTCGGCCGGCTTTGAACTCAGTCAGTCAGTCGTCGTGCTAACGGGCGGAAGCGATGTCGGCTACCAGAGATATCGCGTGCTGCCTTGTCGCCTGGCGCGGCAAAGAAAACCAGACAATCGGTTTTGAGTACGCTTGCAAAAAGCGATTCCGAGGCAGCGTTTGCTCGACAAGCCTGGTCGAGCCGGTGTTGACTCGAGCGATCCTAAGAGGCATGGTCGGACTCAACGCCGTGATCAAAGACGTCGTCGACGCGGCTGTCGAGGCCGAGTACATCACGCGCAAGAGAGAGGTCTACAACTACGAGCCCAGAGATGCCGGAGACGCTTCGAGCGGAGTCTTCCTGCTGGACGCCATCGTTGCCCGACTCAAATTCTACGAGGCGAAGCTGATTCACAACGGGCACGCTGTCGGCAAAGTCAAGGAAGAACGCGAAAAGGGAATACTTCGTCCCTATGTTGTCTACACCTTAGAAAAAACGGACGGCCAATTGACCGACGCGGTGGCTCGCGTGATCAAGGACGCGCACTCGGGTCACGACACGACTCTCAAAGCGACCGTGGAAGGAGCCGTCGATCAAGGACCACGTCAACGACTCGAGGAGAGAGTCGCACGCTTCGCGGACCAACTCGCCGAGTGCGGCAACCATTTGCGCGAGCCCAACTACCCCGCCTACAGGCGAAGCATGGGCGACTTGCTGCGAAAGCACCAGTCGCTCCTTGGCGACATCGAAATCTTGGGAGAAGCCATCGCTCCCTTTGGCGAACTCATGTCGTACCTTAGCCTGCCCAGCGCTAAGGAGTTTAGCGTGTCGCTTTGCCAGGCTAACTTTGAGTCCGAGGCTCCCGCTGACCGCTACGAAAGGCTGGCTGTCCTTCTGGACGAGGATCTGGACGAAGTCGCTATTTCCGAGTAACCGCCGCCTCGCCAAGCCGATTATAAATAACAACGCGCTGCTTGCTTAATCTTTTTCCACCAACCATCGCTCGTTCTCTACTCCCCCCCCGCCTTTTTTTGCAAAAGCCTAAACACTTGCCCGACCACCTAGTTTCATGTCCAAAAAATATAAGCATAAACAATAAAGCATGCCGGTGTTTTTAAAAATATATGCGTTTTTTTATTTCGAAAAGCGAATAAAATGATACAAAAAAAATATTATTTGCGAAAATAGTTTGCCGCTGTAATGGATAGGCCGAACTTCTTAATTAGCGCGTCAGGATCGTCAACTAGGAGCAACCTTCCGTCTCTTTCCATATCGTTGTAGTACCACCACTGATTGTCGAATCTCATCAAGGCCGTTTGGTGCAACACCATGTTTGGGGTCACTCTTCTATTGCGTAGAGACACATAGCCTAGTTCAAAAGTAGCCCGAGCACCGTCGCTCCTCGAGAGCTCGTCAAAAGCGAGCGTCTCAGGCAGTTGGCTAAGGGAAAACTGATTAAGATGGGTGGGCGCAGTCTCAAAGTCGAAAGGCAAAAACCAAGTGGTGTCGGGGACGTAAGTGCCGGACCAAAAACGCGCATTATTGCAAACAGAGCACTTTCGATTTGCTCCGGGAGAGTTCCATTGGCCGGTAGCAGAAAATTGGCGAAGCATGTCGGGCGTCCACGTAATGTCCGCATGCTCGGACAACGATTCTGTGTGTAATTGATTAAGCCCATCGGTGTCGAGACATTCGCAAACAGTAGTACGGAGCAAAAGGCTAGAGTCTCTGAGCGGCCGTCCAATGTTGTTTGACTCGCCGCCCACAACGTCCAAACGGCCGTCGCGCTCCAGGTCGTCTCTAAATTTCCAAAAGTTGGCGACCGACCAATTGGTCTTTATCCTGTCCATCATTTGCATCGCTTCGGCGTCGGACGACCAAGACGCGTCTCGTAGATAGTCTCGAATGGCGAGGGTCAAAACGCCTTCGGCTACATTTCTCGGAATCAGAAAGTAGCGACGGGCAAAATCGGGCTGGCGGCGTGCCCGAAGTAAAACGTGCGTAAGAAAAGAGTCTATGTTACACCCGTTCGTGACTGTAGGCGTATACCAAGAGAGGCCCCGCCAAAGAGACTCGGTGCCAGCGCGCGGCCTGACAGTCGGCATTGTTGGCAGACGAGGCGCGGTTAGATGGTAGCCGACCCTTTCTTCGTGAGCAGAAAGCACAGAGGGGGGCAGCACTGCCATGGACGACACAGTGTAGCCGTCGAGCGCTGAACAATTTGCCGAATATGCGGGTCTAACATCGGCGGCATTTTGAGAATTCGGCAAGAGGCCGCAACTTTGCACACGCGCTGGAGCCTCAAAAACAGTCACCCTGAGTTCCGGATCTATAAAAAACTCCTGAGGCGGCGACGCCATCGTTTCTAGGGCTCTCTCGTATTCTTCTCTCGTCAGCCTCCATTTTTCCCATTCCTCTTCTTCGGTCGAAGAATTTAGCACTTCAACCACTGGCTGCTGCTGCTGCTGCTGCTGCTGCTGCTGCTGCACATTTGGGCCGCGTCGTCTCTTGTTTGGCGGAGCTAAAACAACGCTCGTGCTCGGACGTTTTCTCTTTGCCGCAGAAGCAGCCGGCAAAATCTGCACGTCGTCGTCGTCGTCGTCGTCGTCGTCGATAATAACCTCAATTTCTTCGTCCTTATCGTCGTCTTGACTAGAGAGCAGAGACGAAGGAGTCGGCGAAGGCGGACCTCTTGGAGGCTTCGTAGGAGGTTGATTGCCGGAAGTCGTTGCAGCCGCGACGAACCGACCTTGATCGGACGCGTATTGCAATCGAGTCACCGAAGACCTGGAGGCTGCGACCGATTCTTTGGCAGCTTTTTTGCTGGCGCGATTGCGACCGCTGACCTGTTTTATTTGACCCGCGTGTGCCGCGTTAAACCTCCGGCTGTCGAGCAAAATTGCTTCGTATAAATCGCGAGCGTACATTTGAGAAGCAAGCACGCCTTCTGTAAAGATCATTTCGGCCTTGCTGGGCTCCAGCTTGGCCCTCAACTTCGCCTCTTCGCGGCCGTAGAGAATAGCAAGCGAGTGCTCGGACCAATCCTTTTGAAACCACATGGCAAAAGTGATTAGTCCCAACTGTACAAAAGAAACGCCTCCAAATAGTCCCAAGAGGCCGATGCCTTTCTTTTCTCTCGCTCGAAGCTTGAGCTCTCTTCGAAAATCTCTTTGTATACTTCGAGATAGGCCGACGGACATTACGAGAGTCTTGGTCTTGCCGGCGGTCCGCTCTTCAAATTGCTGAGAAGTCATCATCGCCATCTTGTCCGGAAATGTCTGGTGCTCCCTCACGGCCTCGGCGTTGTGCAGCATCCAGTTGACGAGCTGATTCGGATCCTCGATGCGCTTTAGTGCTTCCATCTTGTCGCCCCGCTCGACCAAAGCCTCGATGCGATTGTAGGTTGTTTTTTCGGCGCTCAACTCGTAGTACACGACCACGATTCCGAGCCTCAATATAGAGGTCGCGACAGGGCCGAGCAGGCAGAGCAGAGAAAATACAACGTTCGCCGTTGAAATCTTCATTTCGAACTGATGACTAGACAAAATGCGAAGAAGCTTTTTATATATTTTTGGGATCGATTAAATTAATCCGGTCGCAATATCAATTAAATCGAGCAATTACACTTTAGCATCAACTAACCTAATTAAAAAAATTTTCTTAATTAGCGCGACGTTAAATTTTCTGATTATCGAAATATAAAGCGTCAGTCTATGCAGAGCTTTCTCGATATAACAACAATGACTTTGACCGAAATTTGGCCAAAAACATTTGTCGTCGACAACGACGAGCCAACTCTACACCTTGCTCTTCGCGACAAGAACAACGATTTGGACCGAACTCTGCGCGCCGTCTACATCAATCTGGAATCGTCCGAGAGCGAAATCAGCCGTCCCTTTCCCCGCTTGGAAGATCCGGCCAATCAGAGTCTGCGCATTTCGCGGCCGACACACGGATCGTTCTACTGCATCGTCACATCGACGGACGACGTCGACAAAATCAAAACCGTTGAACACGAAAACGGCGGAGGACGCCTTTTAAAACGCTCGACTATATTCGAGCACAACGGACTCAACATTTTTGCCGTCCTGTTTGTCGACGCCAACCTACTCAAGCCCGAATCCAACTATCTGATCGAATGCTCTACATCCAACGACGAATGGGAAGAGCTGGTCAGTGTACTTTCGGGCGATTTCAAACCAGAAGAGCGCGTACAAATGCTAAAAGACTTTGTGCAAATGGACAATACGCCTTTGACAATGGATGACACTTTTTTTCTAAAGGCCGTGCCTGGTCACGTCTACCTGGTAACTAGCAGCTCGCTCTGGGCTCTTCTAAACAAAGCCGATTTCGAACGGTCGGAAATCGGAATTATAGAAAGCGACGAAAGAATATTTTACGAAACAATCAAACGTCGAAAACGACTGCACGCTAGCCGCGTTAAAGAGGACGTTATCCAGCGCGTTCCTATGGGACTCGAAACAAGCATGATTCGTTGGTCTGTCACCTGTGCCAAATGCGAGCAAACATCGAAATCGTCTTTTGGCATTTCCCAACTGGCCCAACATTACGCGATAGCGCACGATAATGCTCGTCCGAATTCGATTAAATACAGGGCCGCATTTGCGAGCGTGCTCCTCAATCACCAGTGCGATGTCGCGATCGACTCGAGCGAACGAATGCTAAAAGCCTAACCCATATTTTTGCTGACTCGAAATAAAAAGCTTCTAAAAAAAACTTTTTTTCATTGTCTCTTTGCTGCGTAATTCTGTGTGTGTGTGTGTGTGAGCGTGAGAGAAAGAGAGAAGCATCAAAAATAATGAGTTTGAAAATAAATGCCTTCCTCCGACAAAATCCCATTAGCTCTCTGCGCGTGTATGTACGCTTCGACCTCATTGTTCTCAAAGACAAAGCAAACCCCAAGGCAATCGAGCTTCTTCCGATGATGAAGAAGCCGTCCAAAATGAGTTTCTGTTGGAAGAAACAAGCAAACATTGAAGCTGTAAACGTAGACGACGGCAAATCTTTTTTAACGCCGCTTCGCTCAACGCGCGTACCCAACGAAAATACAGGTGTATTATAACTAAGCTGGTCGAATTGTAAAAATACAATCTGACCTAACGTAACTAGCAATTAATAATTACGTCTTGAGCCATTCTGCTGCTGACCTTTACACTAGTAGTTACACAAAAATGAGCATTTTGACTGAAAAAACTTAAGACTGCATCAATGCCATCTAGCGTTGGCTTTACTAGTCGCATTTTTTGTAGTCAGACAGGTAGAAACAACGAAGGACACTTGCCGCGACGGCGTGTATGTGGGTATACCTGTAGCCAAACCGCCTGTAAATTTGATCGGACTGTTTATCTTCGAGCAAACGCAAAATGGCCGGCTCTAACCGGTGTGTTCACTCTCTACTAATGACCTTATTAGACAGAGAGGGCGAAAATAAATTATTTCAAAATTGCCAAAGCGTTGGCCGACCCATTTTCTACGACGAAATAATTTTGCTTTACCTAAGTACGACCATGTACGGCTATTTTTAGTCCATTTTAACCAATGCTGCCTAAAAATGAACCCATGTACATTGCACGCGCGCGCGCGCGCGCGCGTAAACTAGAATGCTTAAGCTAACTGTACTTGCAAACAACTTAAAAACTGTACTAGCTTTAAAGCATTTTTTATTTATACTTTTTTTGTGATACTGCAACGGACGGCAATAAACGAAACGGAACAGCAAAAACCTGTCATTCAATGCCCTATTTGGGGGCTCGCGTTCCGCTTCGTTTATTGCCGTTGCAGTACCACAGTATAAATAAAAATACTTTGTATCTAAAGAGTGATTTGAATGGATAAAATATTTTTTCTATACAGTTTTAAACCATATAAAAGCCAATTTAGTCATATGTAAATAGGAGGTTTAGTGAGTGAGAGCAGGTACATTGCGCGAGCGATCTAAAGAATTAGCACACAAAAAAAAAGCTCTTTTAAATGAGCTAAAAAAAATAGCTCAAAAAAAACTATTGTGTTTGTACTAATTTAATACGGCAACAGAGATATACGGAGCCGAAACGAAACGGAACGCTCGTCCCCAAACAGAGCATTAAATGACAGGTTTTTTTGTTCCGCTTCGTTTCGGCCTCGTTTACCTCTGTTACGCTGCTAAATTAGTACAAACAAAATATTTTTTAAGCAATTTGAACTATTTAGATAGACATAAGGCAATTTTTAAGAAAAATATTTTGCAAAAATAATGTAAATGTTTTTTTTACATGCGGGGTATTGCGTTCTGCCAAAGTGCACTTCTTCTCTTGCGTTTGGTTTGTCAGCAGCTCGAAAATAAACACTTCCGTTTTTCTACAATTTTCAAGTCTCATCTATCAAAAAAGTAAGTTAAATTTATCGAGTAAAGATATATTTCGATATATTTTCGATCGCGTTACTCAACCTTTAAAAATAAAAAAGAAACAAATTGTGTGTATTGCAAACGATTTATTATTTTCTTAACATTATTA
>JBBAMI010000017.1:1436-17584 GCA_040402595.1 Aquiluna sp. | reverse complement strand
ACCTACTCCTCTGTGAAAAGCATCGTGAATCATCTGGAAATGACGATCGGACCTGCCCACTCTCTACTTCACACGTACTACGCGCACGGATGGCTTCTTGAGTTTGTCACCGCCGGAATGAATTTGACGCTAGCCAGATTTACCCAAATCTGCTCGACCTGCTACGACGATCTTCGCCGCAATGGTGTAAAGCTACCTCCTCATCTATTTACGTTTTACACTTTTGATCAGCTGATTGACCACCGTTGTAAATTGTGAGACGACAAATAAAAATCAAAACACAAAAATGTGTGTTCGAAAAACACGTTTTCTTTATTTTTTCGTTCTGGCGTGTTGTTACATTTAAATAACAATCGCGTGGCAGGTTTTTAGAATATTCATCCCTGCAATTTGGACGTGGCCTTCAGTTCGGCGTTGTAGACGCCGATAAGGCCCTTGGGCTTGGCCGCGTAGACACGCTCGTGGTAGATTCTGAACCTTTCTGAGAAGTCCGCGCTGGGATCTTGCTCGAGCGGCGCCTGCAGTGCAGGCAGCGCGACATCTGTGACGATCTCGGAGTCCGTCAGGATGGTGTCGGCCACGTTCAGAGCGGTCCGGCAGGCCGTCTTGTAGTCGTCCGAGTTGTTGGCACGCAGATAGTTGCAGCAGTTTCGTAAAGCTCCGATCAGGTGTTCCAGCCGGACCTTGAAGTCGGCTTCGATTCGCTCGTTTGGGTCGCCCGGCGACAAGTTGAGAGCTTCGAATTCTTGCATTGTCAGAGAGGGGCGAGAGACCGAACTCGTCAGACTGCCGGACGAAACTTCCATCACCTGAAGAGGCGGACCCGAGCGACGTCTGCTCCTCTCGTCTCTGGCAGATTTTTGCAGGTCAAACAGCTGGCCGTAGAATTCCAGCAGACGAATGATGTCTTCGATGATGAAGGTGCCGTTTTCCAGAGTGACCGGCAGATTTTGGGAAGCTCGATGAACGTCTTCGGCGCTGAACAGCTTTTCGGGCAGCTGTCGCAAGATGCCTGCTGTGGCCGAGAAGATTTTAGCGTCGTCCAGGGACAGACAGCTCAGATAGCTGACTGGCGGCGGCGGCGCGTAGGCATCCGAGTTCTCGTTTTTAGTTCTCTTGACTATGACGTCAAAGTCAAACGTGGCAGCGATCCTGGACCACACGACGAGAGACGTTTTCAGATTGAACTGTCCCAGCATCTTGACGCCGTGACGGCCAGGCAGCAACTGAGCGTCTTTTTACCCTGCCTTAACACGCTACCAGCCCTCTCTCTCCCACCCGCCCATCCGCTTACAGCTCTGCTGTATCTCACCGTCCTGCTTGGATTCGTTTCGATGCATCGAGCTCGATCTGGTTAGATCTAGTTTGGAGAGGTTGCGCGAGACGCACGCGATGATTATGAAATGAAATGCACTGTAAGTAAGCAGCGTAAGGTGTTTTTTATTTATGTACATTGCAAATGTAGAAATTACAAATTTAGAACATCGGGCAGTAGTAGGGAAATGCCTAAAATAGGATTTTGCATGCCGGCTATTGCGAGGTCTGTTAGGGGTCGGGGATTTTTTATTTCTCGGGTAGCCAAATTTAGTTCGTCTGCGTATGTAGTCCGGGTCCAAAAACGCTGTAGAATGTCGAGAAAGAGCCATAGAGAATTGCAGATGGGTAGAATTAGGTTTTTTATAGCCAGCCTAGTTACGATAGGACTTTCGAAGATAGTTGTAAAAATGTAGTTTGAGAGGTTTTGCAACGTTTGACTCAGCGATTGACCTGGCGGCGGCACGGATTCTAGGCCTACCCACAGCCAATCGTACATTAGCGAATTGTTGTCTGCATTTTCGAATGATGCGCTATTTACAATAAAGGGATACGAAGCTTCGAACGCGTTTTCAATTTCTATCCATGCCCTAACTAGGTAAATGTCATTTTGGGTTTCTGTAAACGTGGCAACGTTTCGCGCGCACGCGATCAACTTTTGTCTGACGCACGAAACCATGGTGCTTAGCTGATTATCTGTGTCCAAATTGAATGTCCATATAAAATCAAAATCGTAACATTGTATTGTAATTCGACGACTGTAGATCGATGCGGAGCGAACGTAGACTTCAGCTCTAGCCGTCATCAGACTGTCCGGAGTTGGCGACAGCATAGTTGGCGAATGACGCGGATCTGACGGCGGTTGTCAGCACCTCGGTGAGGTTCTGCTTTAGCGATTCGAACGTGAAGTTTCCGGCGCTTCCGACGAGCTGCTTTAGCGTTGCGTCAAACGCGGCCACGACCACTTTAGATTCTGCGCCAAAGTAGATGAGGGCAGTCAGGAGAGCGACTGTAGAGGTGAAGCTGAGAAACAGCTTGGCTCGACATCGGCGATACCAAGGCGACCGTACGGGATGCGGCGATCCGGACGACCTAGCAGGCACTCTTTGGATGAGAGGAGGGGTGCATTCTGGAACGTCTTCACCTCGTTCCGCGCTCAATTGCATTTCCAAGGCTTTTTCGGCCTCCATGCGATCGGTGTTTCTTCGCTAATGCGGTGCGAGAAGAAGAAAGAACAACAAAAATATAGTATTATACACGTGAATAGGAATTTTTTTGTTATTTTTAAATGGATTTTTAACTTTTTTTTGCTGCTTTTGTATCTACCAAAATTACACTGTGTACAGGAAAACAAAACGTAGATGCTTTTTTGCTTTGACTCGTCGAATCTAGCCTGTTTGGAGGAACGTCCACTGCCATTCCGTTCCCTCGTTTGAGTGATTTTGTATTTCTGCTCGGCCGTTGGGGTGGAAGCTTAGACAGACGACTTGGTGGTTGGCGGGCGACGTGGTGTCTCCGTTGAACTCCATTCCGATTCTCAACGTTTGCATCGTTCTAGCGATGAGGTGTCGAACGTCGAAGACGAGGTACTGCACGAGGCTGGTTTCGTCTTTGCTGCGCGGGAAAAGGTCGTTGAAGGAAAAGTTTTCGGCCAGCCTTAGTTCTTTTAGATAGTTGTAGTACTGGCTCATGCTCAGCTCGCTGTTTATTCCTTTGACGCCGAATCGAATTAGATCGTTGCCGAGTTCTGTGTTTGCGTATTCGCACGTTATTTTTGTGCATCCGGTGGGGAACGTGCTCCAGCCAGACAGGGGTCTTTTCTTGTGAGGCTGAACCAGCACAGCGTGGTCCGGCTGAAAGGCGATCAGCATGCTGCGACAGTAGGGGTGAATTTGAAAGGTCGCTTCAGCGTAGGAGGTGCCCGAGAGTATGGACTGGTGTTGGGCGCGGGCAATGTCGTAATCCCAAAAGCCTATTCTTTCTCCCCGGTACAATTTCATTTGTTCGGTGTGCTGCTCCGGAAACAGCTCGATGGCCGTGTACTCCATCACTGCTTGCTCCATGGTCATGCGCAAGGTGTGCACGTTCCAGGCATTGGCCGCGACGGTTAGATTAAAGTAGTTGTTTGCAGCCACTTCGTTGTGAAAAAGCGCCTCGGTTTTCTGCTGGTGAAAGTAGAGTTTCAGCTCGATTTTGGTCGACGGCGGTAGGTAGAGAACCTGGGGTTGAACACCTTCGATGGCTTGGTGGATGGCGGCTTTGGTGTCGAACGGGAAGATACCGTCGAGGGGCACTTGCACTCTGATGTGCTGGGTATCGTTGTAGTCGCTGTGACTGAAAAATTTTGTTGCCTCAAACATTGCCGGTTCCGTGTTCACGTTGGTGTAGTTCCAATCGGAAAGCTTCTTGAAGTGAGGCTTTCTGCATTTGGGATCTTCCGGCTCGAAGATGGCCTGGTATCTGGGAAAGGTGGTGAAGATCTGGTTCAGCGAGTTGTTGGTTGGAACAAGCACGTTGTTGATGATGACGTCTGCGCGAGTGAAGAAGGATCTTGCGGCCACGTCAGGATCAAACATGATGTTCGGTCGTCCTCGTCTTGTTGACCAAGTGTCGGCCTGCTGCTCAGGGGTTCCTCCTTGTTGTGGTGTGTGCGGATAGTTGGTATAGAGCAGCATGCTGACGGCGTCTTTGGAAAGGTGTACCCACTCGTAGGCTCCGGTTTCGAGAGCAAAGTGCAGACAGTTGCTTGCGTTGGATTCTTGAAAGGGCATGGCTCTGCAGCTTTTTTTGGTTGTTTTTCTCACTCCCAGAGCAGAGCGAAGTTGCAATTCCGGAATTCCGGCCAAGTTGTTTGACGGCGGTTTTGGGGTTTCTCTGAGGGCCGGAAGCACGTTGCTAGTCGAGGGCTCGTTCTGCACGGCTTTTCTTTCTGCTGCTGCCTTTTCTAGATCTGGCTCTTGTCGGGGTCTCTTCTTGGGCTTCTCGTTGCCGAGAGCCCCCGAGGTGACGGGCAGGACCGTGTCCTCGTCCCTCTTCTTTCGTCCGTGCTTGCCCATGGTTAATTACGTTTGTCAGCAGACTGAGCGATCGCGTTGATCTTGTCGCCCAACTGAACTAGCTGTCGCACGCAAGTAGCAAGCTGCTTCTGATATTTGTAGCTTAAGCCGCCGCCTCCTTTGGCTTGCTTGGGTTTTTCTACTTTGTACGTGATCGCCTTTTCCGAGAGACTTTTTGTTTTGGAGCCGCCGGACTCGTCTCTGTTGTCAGAGCCGGATGCGCGAGCCTCTTTGCCTCCTTCCGGCCTTTTTTGCTGCTTGACCTTTTCCGCTTTGACATTTAGCGCAGCTCTGAGCTCTCTCTGCACCTCCTCTCGTATCTCTCGTCTCAGACGGTCGGACTCGGATTCCGATTCGGGCGAGTCGCTGCGACGCTTGGCCTTGCGTTTTCTATCGGGCTCGCTGCCCGACTCCGAGGAAGCTCTTCCAGAGCCTGGCATCAAATAGTCTTCGTAAATGGGCTTGGAACGTTTTAGAGTCTTTTTTATTTTTTGCGTCTCCTCTTCGATCTTTTCAGCTTCTGCTGCTGCTGCTGCTGCGTTGACGTCGTGGATTTCCGAATCGCTCTGACTGCCCGACCCTTCGTCGCTTGAGCTGCTCGAGCTGATATCGTGTGACGCTGACGCGACGTGTCTAGCAATCGAGGGAATAAACGACATGGACTGTCACCTGAAAAAACAATTTGTCTGTCTGGCTTAGTTGGAAAGGGTTAGCATGCATCTTGCTAGCCCCACGTTCGGGCTTCTGTTTTCGTATAGAGCCATATTCTTTGCGTTGTAAATGTAAAAGTCTAGATAGTGCGATCCGGTTGACCCGTTGTTAATCAGAAATGATTTGGTTTTGTCCGGCTCGATGCCGTTGTTTGTGAAGCGACCGGCCAGGCAAACGTGGCCGAGCTCTTGGAAGAAGTCGCGTCTCTCTCCGTTTTCTGAAATAACAATGAAAGAGTTTGGAAAATCTGTTGGAACATTCCTATTGGGCTCTCCGGCGCACGCTCCCGACGTGACGCTTCCCAGGGGGATGTAGGATTCCCGGGGTCGGGGAAGGGGGTTGGGAACTTGAACGCGAATCGGAGGAAGAGGATTTTGATCGTCGTCGTCGTCGTCGGCAGCCTGCGCCGGCTGATCGTCGTCGTCGTCGGCAGCCGGGGCCGGTTGATCGTCGTCGTCGTCGTCAGCTTGACCGCCTGCGGCACCTTGATCGTCGGCGGCCGGAGCGACAGCTTGACCGCCTGCGGCACCTTGGTCGTCTGCAGCCGGAGCGGCAGCTTGACCGCCTGCGGCACCTTGGTCGTCGGCGGCCTGAGCGGCTGCTGGATCGACGTTGACAGGTTGCTGCTCTGGATTGTCGTTTTGCCACCTTTGAAAGGCTTCGAGTTCTCTCTCTAGAAAAGCGGAGGTTTCAAATCTTGGCGCGATTGATCGTCTCTTGACGTTTCGCATTTGCATGCTCAGCGCGTCAATTTCATTTTTTGTCATCCAAATTTCAGCGTCGGCCGTTTGAACGAGCTTGTCGGTCACCATCGATGCGGGAAGCGTGGCTTTGTTGTTAAATTGTTGCCGGCCGCGGAATTGTCTAAAGTCGATGGAAAGATCGAGACTGGTGAGTCCGAAGTGCTTGGACAAGTCGGTACTTCCGAAATTATACTCCACGAAAAAGCAAGCTCCCTTGTCGGCGACGTTGTAGTCAGCTATGAAGACGACTCTCTTTTTGTTGTCCAAACCCGTTTCCAGTTTTCTCTCTATTCTAAATCCCAGCTTGCAACCCAGAGCCTCTTTGGCCTTTCCCATTGTCACGTCTAGCAGGCCGTTCAGCATGGCCAAGGTGCCGTCCTTGTCTGCCGGAAATGTGTATCTGCTGAGATTAACGACGTAAAAGTATTCCGGCGGGACGATGACCAGTCTGGGCGCGAAATGAAGGGCCAGGAGAGCATCTGCAGGCAATTCGGCCTCCTTTTTTCCCTGACGTTTTTGCCACGACCTCATTAGATCTTCTCCAAATTCGGTCATTTCGAGAGGAATCGACGATCTGACAATGCTTCCTATTCCGCTCGCGTTGGTGCTCTCGCCTGCTATGTACTTGGAGCCGGCGTTTGCATTGCCGACCACCCAGGTTCGATTGGCATCTCCTACTTGCGGAATCACTCGGATTTTGTCGGGGTGAAAACCGAGCATTCGCCAGCATCCGGACATGGGCAGACCTATGCCGAAGCCCGGAGGCAATCCTAGTTCGATGAAGCAGTGGTTGGAGAGATTGGGAGCCTCAACTTGGGGGGGCAAATTCATCCGATCGATCATTGCTTTCTTTTCGGCTTCTGTGAGCGGTATCGCGCGAACGTACGGAAATCCTAGACTGTTCTGAGGTCCGTACACGCCCATCGAGCTGCCCCAAAATGTGACGAACGCTGAGAGATTGGCGACAATGTCTCTGGTTCTCATAGTTTTCACGTCGAAGTCGTTGAGGTTGGCGTCCTTGCTCAGAGCCTCAAATCTCATTTCGGTCACCGCAGGGTCAAATCCGAACCGCACTCTCAGCTCGTTGTCTCCGATGGGATCTAATTTCGGCGCACGTCTGACACGCTCGCGGTCGTCGTCGTCGGCGACGTAATTGTCTTGCTGCTGCTGCTGCTGTTGTTGCGGATCGTCGTCGTCGTAGTCGTCGTCGTCGTCGTCGTCGTTGACGTTCCAATTTAGAGGCACGTTGTCGAGAACTCTGACTGTGGGAGCCTCCACTCTCTCAGACTGTCGTCGAGGGGCGTGAGATGGACGTGGAAGGTCTAGGGTTAGCCGAGTTCGATCTCTGTAGTTGACGGCAAAGACCATTCGATTTACCTCAATCAGTGGCTGGTAGTCGCGTCCGAACGTCAGGTTTATTCGTTCGTTGGCCGGCGAGACAAAGTGGTTGTGGTTTTGCTGCTCGCAGTACGAAAAACTGGCGAAGCTGAATTTTAGCAGACCCAGAGGAATGACGCTTTCGGGAACAAAGACCCTCAGCAGGCTGGAGTTGGGATCAATGCGACCCAGAAGAACCACAATTCGTTCTCGCGTCGTCGGTTGAAGCTGTCGTGGGAACCTCAATTGTCTCTTTTCGCACTGTCTCTTTCCGCCGAGTCCTTTTCTCTTTCGTTGGCCCATTGTCCGGCTCGTCGGAGCTGGGGCTCGTAGAAGGTGAGGTGACGTTCGCCCAACTCTTTCAAGCTGTACACGGGCACCAGGCGTGAGTAGTCTCTGACGGCTCTCAGCTGTCGACCGGCCACAGTAAAAGGAGTGGACGTAAACGCGCCTTCAGACGATCGCTTCGAAAAAACGCTTTCCTTGCGTCCGTCGGGTAGAAGATTCTTTTTCCACACAGCAGACTTGACCACGAGAACCTTGTCGCCTTTGTCAAACTTGAAGATGGCCTTGTTCCAGGCTTTGGTTTCGAACGGTCCGGCCTTGAAAGAGTTGTAGCGGGAGAGGGTCGGGTCGGACTCGCCAAACAGCTGACCGACGAATCGGTCAAAGTTGGATTCGTCAATGGCCCCCCGCTTAAACTTGGTCTTGGGAACGGTTTGGGAATTGTAGGTGTCGCAGATCGGCCGAATCAAATCTATCCAGCGCTTGCCGCCTTTAGCTCTGAGTCCTTGGCCGAGCTTCCTTTTGAAAAATCCGATCAGACTCTCGGCGAGGTACGATTTGTTGTCCTTAGCCAAGAATCTCCATTTCACTCCGTACTTTTCTTCTAACCTGTCTCGAAACTTTTTGCTTTGGGCCACGCTGTCTCTGTCCGAATACACCAGTTTGACGTTTCGAGTCTGCTCTAGAAATGCGGCAATGCTCTTGAGCCACTGATCGGTGTTCTTACCCTTGGTAGGTTCGACAAACAGTCGATTGGTTAGGTTTTCGACGGCGAGCAGGAATCCAGTGCAGCCTTTGTTGTGGCCGGCCCACGATTTGTTAAATTCACCGTAGTCTATGAAGAAAACGCCCGATTTAGAAACACCGATGGTTTGGTAGTCGCGGGATTTGGGCTTGGTCCTGCCGCTAGCAAATCCTGCCAAATCCGGAACGTCTTCTCTGATGAATCTGAACGCTTCGGAAAGGGTAGGAGCGGGCAATTTGCGTTTTCGAGCGTGATCGATGAGCTGGTGGGCGGTGAGAGCTACGCCGGACCGACGGAGCTTGTTCAAGAACAGCTGACGCAGTAGAGGGTGAATCAGCTCTCCTGTTTCGATTTTGTGCTTCTTAGAGATTGGCGATGACGCAGAGGAGGCCGGCTGCACGTTCATCGCTCGCTCTACAAAGAGAAAAAGGGTGACCTTAGTGGTGAACAGGATTGTCGTCGTCGTCGTCGTCGTCGTCGTTGTCTTCGCACTCGCTTTTCTCGTCAAACTTTTTATCGACTCTAGCGTCATTTTCGTTGTCGTCGTCGTCGTCGTCGCTTAAACATTCGATTTCGGAAAACGGAAGGGTGTGAATGCCGTCGTCTGTTACAAACCGTTTGAGATTGAACGGAACTGACAATCGCTTGGCCTCTGTAGCCACAACGATTTCTCCTGTTCGTCGAGGTCTGAGGCAGGTCCTGTGCACCACCGTCGCGTTGTTCCAGTTGTTGTCAAAGTGAATGTTCAACAACCTGTCCGCTTGTCGCCTGTTGACGCCCTTGCAGCGAGTGTACGCGCTCGCGCAGTCGCCAAAGAGCCTGTAGATTTTTGACGTTTTGAACAAAGCAGCCTTCCAGATGCCTTCCAACTTGAGCTTTCCGTGACAGCTGGTCGCGGTGCTCTCGTCGGCCACAATGTTTTGTTTCTTCCAGCGCTCCGCCTTGTTGGGCAAAAGACAATCCTCCAGCGTTTGATAGGTCAGAGACCAGAGACAGCTGTCCGTGTCGATGTAGCAGAGCTCAGCAAGAGCCGGATCCAAGCAGTCGAGCATAACATTGAGGTGAGAGAGAAAGAGCCGCTTCGAATTGCCCAACACGGAGACTGCCTTGGGAAGGTTGTTGAAGAGACGTCTCGAAGTGCCCGTCACGTCAATCGCGTACAGAAAGCTCAGGCTTATCAGAGACGGATCCGATCCAAACACCTTTCTGTCTTGTCGAGCGACGGCAGCGTCATCGCAGGCATCGTCGTCGTCGTCGTCGTCTTCGTTGTCGGCTTGCTCCTCGGCGACGCTCGGAACCTCGATTCCAAGCACGTTGGCAAACTCTCTGCCGTCTTCGTCGTCGTTGTCGTTCTCTTCCTCCTCGTCGTCCTCTTCGTCGTCGTCGTCGACAGCTTCGTCGTTGAAGAACGAGCTGACGAGTCCTGTCGGTCGTCTCTTTTGCGTTTTCCGATTTCGATCGGCCTTGCGTCTCTTTAGTTTTTGCCGCACCATCGAGAGCAGCGTCGTGCTCTTGAGCAGTTGGTGGGCCATTCCTTTGTAGCGCTCTGCCCTGTAGGAAGCGTGCCTTAGCAGTTTGACTGTTGTGTAGTTTGTCGCCTCGAGACCGTTGTACCCGAAGCTGCCGTTGCCCACCAGTTTTAAGCACTCGGCTTCGACCGCGTTTCCGACCCTCTTGGCATCGTGTCGCCGTTGCAAGATGGGCTCCAAAAAGTGCTTGGGATCGTCTGTGAATTTGTACAAGAGCAAGTGGCGAACCTCGAAATTGACAAACTTTCTCACGTTCATCAGCCAACGCAGGTAGGACGTTGTGACCGTTTCCCACACGTGAAAGGTTCCTGAATTGACCGTTCTGGGTGCCTGGTGCTTGATGCACTCGTCGATGTCTGCAGCGGCTCCGTAGCCGTGGTAGTCTCCGATTTGTCGCTTTGTGAAGGGCGATATTTTGCCGGGCGGCGGAGCGTATTTCTGAACGCAGAAGCCGAAGCGACGACCGGCTCTCGAGTCTGTCGATGACTTTGCCTCTTCTCCTCCCCGAATGGTGACAAATCCCGTGAGTTTGCCGTCGGCGATGCCCGGCAAGACGTCTCTCTCTACGTCGAGCGATCTGAGTCGCTCTTCGTCGAAAACGTGAACAAAGTCAGATCGTCGTTCTGCCAGACAAGCGTCGACGCACCTGGCGTATCGGTTTCCAGACGATTTCAGCGTAGAAGGCACACGAGGATTTCTGGCGCTGCCGTGCTCTAGCTGACAGCTGGTGGTGACAGAGTAGACAAACTTGACTCTGTCCGGACGTACCGAACTGAGGGCCCGTGCCAGGCCCGTCTTGAAGCTGTCAGCTCTGAGAGTGGCCATTTTGATTTTGCAATCGTTGTGATCGGCTTTCCAGCACTCGGGGTAGTGGCCGGTGTAGTGAGTTCCCGCTTCGTGGTGATTGTGGTAGTGGAGCACCGACGAGCCGTCCGTTGCAGATTCAAAGTGAAGGAGCAGGTCCGCCCTCTGCGTCTTGTCCCATCCGAACGTCTGCTGTCCCGGGCCGGCGTGAATTGCAGAGCAGGCTCTCGTCAGAATGAAATGTTCGTGATCGCAGTCGGCGGCTTGGCCGCACACGTAGTGTCGATAACCTCCCAAAACAAGGTATTGAATGGCTCGTCCTTCTTCCCTGTCCGTCACATTTTTCAATCTCTTTTCGGCAACGAGCACGTTGTACTTGCGACGGTCGACGCCGGATCCGTCGCTGCATCTTTTCACCTCTTCGGGTCTGACCGGCTTGGCCGAGCAGATTGCCGCTCTGACCGCAGCGAAATTGATGCGACCGGTTGACAGATCCAAAAAGTTGTCGGTCTTGGCTCGCTTGTTGCCGTCTCCCGATTCGAGACCCTGGTTAGGTGTCGAGGCGACGTAGAATCCCTGGCAGGGGCCGAACGGAATGTCGGTCAATTCTGAAAGGTGCAAAAACGAGATCAAACAATTTTCTGTCCTGCGACGGCTCTTTGCCGTCGCGGACACCCTGGCGTCGCCAGCTAGGCGACGCCGAATCCAACACCTCGCGCGGGGGTAATATCGGGTTTGCCTCAATGGAGGCCTTTGGTAGGCTCCCCTCGGGGAGATTTCGGTGCTTACCAGAAGAAGGGTAGAGAGACGCCGCGTCGTAGTAAGCCACAAAGCGAGAAGGTCCGCCCTTTCCGCCTTCCAGCCAGTGCGAATTGTGAGCGTGATCTTCTTCGCGGTCGCTCACCAGCCTTTCCGCTTCTGGAGCCGCAGCCGGATCGTTTTGCGACCGGCCTTCGTTGACAGCTTCTCGCAGCGTAGCAGGATCGCCCGCCCTCGATCGAAAAACGCTGCACAGTCCGCTAGAAGCAAAAAACAAACAAAAACAATATATTTGCATTGTCGCGCGTCGATGTCGATCTGCAATACACGAGAATAATAGCACACCGCGCTTACCCTCTCATTCCCATGCGGAGAACCGAATAGAGTTGGCTGTTGTTGGGAAAGAAGGAGCCGACCCTGAGCCTGGATTCTGCCGACTTGAGGCCGGCCGCATAGCTTAGACTCGAAATGGTGAATTTGCCCAGCTCGACAAAATTTAGCGAGAGCAGGGTTTCGAGTGTCGTGATCCATCTCTGCGCTCCCTCGTGTAGAATTTCGATGTCCAAGTGCAGGTAGCCCGAGAGGTAGTCTCCCACTGTGCGACATCCAAGAGCCTCCCACATGACGAGGGCTTCGTCTCTGGTGGCAGCCAGCTCTTCCACGGTGGGATTGTCGCCGGTGAGCTCCGATCGCCACGCTTCAGGATCGAGAGGAAGGCTGGTATCTTGCAGTCTCTCGACGCTCGTCAGATAAGAGAAGGGAAAGTGGGCTTTGGCCTGCTCCAGCCCGAAGAGCTCTCCAAACTTTCGCAGAGACGTAGAGGGCGCAAGGAGTCGAGCGATGTCGCGAAATTCGACTCCCGAACGAGTGGTGATGCTTGTCACCTTGTTTCCCTTTTTGCACACTCTGGGACGCTCGGACAATTCCACAAGTCGAGGCACGAGAAAGTTGAAGAGAAGCACGTTGTCGTAGCCGGAGCTAAAAGTAGACAAAAAAAAAAACAAAAGAATAGGATTGAGCGTGCCTCGGACGAGCTTGTTTGTTGCTTTTTTTATCATTCTATTTATTCTCACCCGTAGAAATTGAAGACGACGTATCGCTGACAGAGCTTGCGCAGCGAACTGGCCAAAAGTCCGGGCACCGTATTTCGAAACGCGCTGGCCAGGGCCTTCATTTCTGCCATCATCCAGTCGTCGGAGTCTTCGTACTCCCAGGTCGTCTCTCGGGCCAGCACGTCGTGTTGCTCCTTGGAGAGAGAGCCTTCCGTCAGTCGCTGGGCCAGGGCTGCAAGATCTCGATCTTTGTGGTAATTCTTTTGAATCTGAGACATCTCGAGCCATCCTTGGGCAAACGCAAAGTACGCCGTGGCATACTGTTCGGACAGTTGGAGGAGCTCGGCGCACAATTCCTTTTTCAGCTTGGTGGCGTCCTTTCTGAGCTTGCTCACCCTGAGCCAGTAGCGGGCAAACATGTCGTACACGGCCTTGGGCGAGTCGTCTGCGACAACGTCCTGCCAACGTTCGCCTCTCTCTCTGCTGAGAGCGTCTGTGTGTCCCACCATGATGGGACGCTGAATGTGAAGAAGGTGACCTTCGAGAACGGGACCTCCAAATTCGGAGTAGCTAGTTTGAGGACCGGGCCTAGGACCGTCTAGGTCCAGTCCTGTGGTTTGCGACTCTACGTCCATCGAAGCCACGCTCAGCTGAACCATTCTCGCTATCAGAACATCTGCGTCTTTGCTCATGGCTCCCAACATGCGAAGAAGATCTTTGAGAGTGAAGGAGACTGTGCAGAGCCGCTCGGGTCCGGACGATGCCATATTTTCAGAATACCTTGCGCTCCTGCAATCGCGACACTTGCACTTCTTACTTATCCTGTCACCGGCTCTGGGTCTCTTTTTAGCGGCCCGAGCTGCAATCGCTTCCTGGACTGTCTCTTTTGGCAGGGTGCGAGGAACGCTGGACAAGTCGCTTCGATTGAAAAGTTTTTGCGCTAGACCTCTCGTGTCGAGATGATAGGCCAGGGCCTGCAGCCTGAAGGGTTCGGAAAGAAGAACGGCGTAAGTCTGGCCGTAGAAGCAAACCACCTTCGCGTCGGGCGTGGCGTGATCGACAAAATCCACGTTGGAAACGTCCGAGGGACTGAGCTCGGACGTGACAGCCATGCAACAGAATCGAAGATTTTTCGGCGTCCAACACTTGGGGTGAGGCCTGCCCCAGCGTCTCTCGAACGAAAGAAGAACTACGCAAGAGCCGGCAGACGACCACCTCTGGTAGAGCTTGTGTCTGTCCGCCCCCCACAACTCTATCAATTCGCCGACCCTCTGGTCTTCTTCTTCTTCTTCTTCTTCTCTAGGCTTCTGCAGACCTAGCAGCTTGTCGACGAGTTTCAGGTAGTCGCCTTCGCCGTCTCGAGCGAGTTCTAGCCCGACCTCAGAGATCGGGCCGGAGCGATCGGCAAACCAAACGTTGCAGGCAGAGTCCAACAGGGGAACCTGCCATCCGGGAATGCAGAAGAGCCGACGGGGAGAACTGGACGTTGTAGCGACAAAGGCGCAAATGGGAGGAGGCTCGACATCGTCGTCCTGCTCCCAGTCGAGCCGTCCGTCGTGCCACAGAGTCAACCTCTTGTCGCCCCCCCTCACCCTGTCGGGCCAGAAGGAGAGGGGCACTCTGGCAGGAACGGGAGAACACTGTCGACCCGAATTGTCGTAATTGTAGAGAACTATTCTGAATCCGCAGATTCCTCCGATTCTGTTGACGTCGCCTTCTGAAAAGATCGACCAGTGAGTTGGCTCTTCGTTTGGCTCAGACGATTTGTACTGGTAGGCGCCCACCATGCTGGGATTGACAGACCCGAATCGAGAGAGGCCCGAAAAGCTCAGCTCGTCGTCCATGATGGACACCTCGTTTAGAAAACGCAAGTACAGATCGAATCCGGCCCCTCGTTGGCCGGCCATGCAATCTAAGAATCCCTTGCTCAAGCATCGTCCCTCGGCCCAATCTAAAATGTGTCTCGAAGGTACAGCCATGCTCCTAGGGTCTGCGACGAGCCAAAGGTCTGGGAGGGGGGGGTCGACCTGCGGGAACGTAGCGATAGACGAGGTAGACAACGTTTAGAAAACGGGCTATCCGAACGCCCGACTGTTCGAAAGAATGACGGTGAGCTTCGGCCAACGCGTCAAAGTCAAACTCCACGGGCAACCTATAGACGTCGCCCAAGGTGCGAATGAGGTAGCCGGTGGAACGGTAGGACAGCTCGGGAGCTGCGCCCGCCAAATTGCCGGCCCTAAAGTCGTGACCGTAGAAAACAGAAAACGACGAACCTTCGGGATTTGAGAGCACCGCGTTAAAGGTGACAGCTACCTCGAATCCGGTCTCTCTGCCTTCTGTGTGCTCTCTAAATAGCCGAACAAACCGACGCATTAACGCTCCTCTCAGGTCGGCGTGGTGTACGGAAAAACGTAGCGTGGCTTGGATGAGGTATCCCCTGTCGGATCCCAGTCGAAATATTCTACTGGTTGTAGCGGTCTCGTTTTCAAGAAGGCGCTGGTGGTTGGCAAGAAGTCTTTCCAAACTGGTGTAGTGCCCGACGTTGGCTTGCGCAAATCGCCGTCCCGATCGAGTTGCGCCTCGCTCCTGGTACGTCGGTGCCATAGAGCAACTAGAACAACATATAAATCTAAACAATAAAAATCCTAAAGATCGTGTTTTTGTATTTTTACATTTGCTTTAGAGTGTAATTGTCTAAATTACATTTTTGCTTTAGAGTAATTGTCTAAATTACATTTTTGCTTTAGAGTTTGATTGTATTCTTACCTGAGAATCGATTTGCGCTCACTCGATCGCAGCTTGCTCCAGATAAAAACGTGAAGCGGCGGCGGTAACAGCGGCGACGGCGATAAGCTTGTCGACGAACGCGCGTTGAAATCTCCGCTCAGACTCCTCCCTCTCTGCTGCGGCTCGTAATCGCCTGAAGCGACTGTCGCTCAGCTCGACCAGCCATCGAGCGAGACGAAAGACTGCGAAGGGCTAGGCAATAGCAGAGCGCTGCCAAACCTAGCACTATTACTATTACTAGAGCTGCTAGAGATACGAGGTTAAATTCAGACGACGGCATATTGGGTCAACCGGATCGTTTCGTTCGCATACAAAATGTCGGGTCTGTCGTGTGTGCGTGTGTATGTGTGTGTAGAGACGCGAGGAGTCAAAGCATAAGCATCTACAAAAAACATTTAGCAAGCAAAATTGTTGGTCGAAGTAAAAAACAACAACGAAAATGAACCTCACCGCGAGACGAAGTGGCGGAGATGTAATTCTATTTTCGACGGCGGCGACGTCGCTTTTGCAAAAACTCATTATTCTCAACTGGAGGCGAACAAAGAGCGGAGGGGGAGCTGGCCTGCCCTGGCCTGGCGACTGCTGCAAGCCCTCCGCTCTCTTTTTCAGCCATGCGGGTAGCCGGCGTAGACAGAAAAAGAGAAAGAGCTGAAACCTAGGTATTTAAATCGGCGGGCCGCTCGCAAAACTCCTAAGATATCGGTAGACCGACTTGAGACGTCGCGATGTTCGGACTCCACCACCAAGTTCCTAAGCTTTGCTGGCTGAAGGCGGACGGGAATACCTCCCAACCGTTGGACGAGCAAACTTGGGTTGTCAAGCACGAGCACGTATCGATCGGAAACAAATCTCCTATCGCGCTGACTGTCGGCAACAAAAAATATGCCCTTTCGTCTGTCGCCGAGCCGGCCGGAAGCGACGCCAAAACGAAATATCCGTCCGAAACGACTCTCTACAAGAAGTACACGTAAGTTCTGAGCGTTTGT
>JBBAMI010000017.1:0-1336 GCA_040402595.1 Aquiluna sp. | reverse complement strand
ATATCCGTCCGAAACGACTCTCTACAAGAAGTACACGTAAGTTCTGAGCGTTTGTTTACATATCTCTTACTATCGATTAAGCAGACACTACTGAACAAATATTAATGCAACAACGTAAATTGCAGGAAGCTCTTCCCGTTCAACAACCATTTCTTCGCCATCTCGGCAAAGGACCTAACCCTACATTACGCGCCCAAAAACGGCATCGTGGTGGACATCTACTCGGCATGGGCCGTGTTCGGCAAAGATCCCGCCCAAACAGCAGCCGCCGTGACCAGAGATGCACGCATGGTGTCGACTCAATGGAACGCCAAATTCTCTTCGGCTCAGGTTAGTGCACCGATGCATAGAAATTGTTCTTGTTGTTTTTGTTTTTGTGTGAACGCCAAAAAAAAGGAGCAGAAAACAAGCAGGGCCATCTGTTGTTAACAAAAAAGACTATTGTGTGTTATTTTTGCAGGTCTGGCAAAAGCGATCCCACAAAACTCGCTACCAGGTGATCGGCGAGAACAGCATCACAAAGACGGTGAAAACGCTGGGAAAGGAGACATCCGTTCCCATCAAGACCCAACTGTTGCTCACCGTGAGCAACTATCACTTCAACGTGGAGGCCGCAAAATTCAAAAAGGACTTCACGTGCACACCGTCGGACTGCAAGATCTCTCTGAAGTTTTCGAGCGAGGATTTTATTCCGAAAAACGCTAGCGAAATTGACAGCAGAGCCTACCACTTTGACAAAGCGGCCTTCTGCGTGAGCTACAGCTCTTTCATGAGCTTTCTGGCCGATCAAGAGCTAAAAGAACACGTCTGGCCCGAAATCCTGACAAATTACAGGGAAGCTACCGGCATCGATCTGCAGTCCCACGACGACGTTCAGGACATCTACCTGGAAGCTGCAATCGACTTGCCCAGAGACGAAGAAGTCGACGGACACAAAAAGGGCGGCGGAAGAATCAAGTCGTCGTACAAAAGGACCAGCAAGAGAGGCAGGCAAGAGGAAAGCGACGACGTCGTCGAAGAAGAACGTCCGGGTACCCCCATGCCAAACCATTCGGGGGCCAGCGACGAAGAGTTTTCGGACTCGCGAAAGCGCAAGCATCCGTGAGTCGAGAAGCAATGTCCGGCACCGGCCGTCGTCATCCGCTTCTCGTCGATAGCGAATACGGCTCAAGTTTGCTAATCGGAAGGTACAAATAAATATTAAAAAAATAAATTACTAACACAAATAGGGATATTGTTTTTAGCGCTCGTTCATTTTCTGGTGTGTGTGTATATATATGATTCGCTGAAAACAAAAAACAAAAATAAAAAAACTAACAACACAAAAACTGTGTTT
>JBBAMI010000016.1:17807-19827 GCA_040402595.1 Aquiluna sp. | reverse complement strand
CGCTGGGGAGTTTCGACAGAAAACGAAAGGATTCTGCTCTGCGGTTCTAGTGCGAGGCGTGGCGGCGCCGTCAGCGGAATAGCTGGTCATAACGCAGCGATGGCAGTTTTAGAAAGTTAGACCCTCGCCTCGGCCAGCAGCTCATTCACCATCGGCACGACCTTCGTCGCATAAAGCTCAATAGTTTTCATCTGCTTGCTGTGTGGCATTGGGCCGTTGGCATACTTCAAATCGAATCGAGAGGCTCCCAGAGAGCTAATTGCATAAGCAATCTTTCTGGCAATAGTCTCCGGAGATCCAACATAGAGTGAGCCTCCGTTGACTTCGGAAATGTAGTGCATCTTGGTCATGGGTCCCCAGCCGCGCTCTCTGCCAATTCGACCAAAAGCGCTCTCGTAGTGAGGCCACTGCTCCTCAATTGCCTGCTCATCCGTTTCCGCGATGTGGCCAGGAGAGTGAATTGAAATTGGAAGCTGCGGTTGTCCGTTTTTCTCCAGAGCTTCACGATAAAGATTTGCATAAGGAGCAAATCTCGCTGGGTCCCCACCAATAATGGCAAGTGCCATCGGAATACCAAGCCTGGCTGCACGCAGAACAGATTCTGGTGAACCACCCACTCCTACGCGCAGCGGAATTCTTCCTCGTTCAGTTTTTGGATAAACCTGCTGGTTAGTTAGAGATGCTCTCGTTGTTCCACTCCAGGTGACAGCGTTCTCGTTTAGCAGCTGAACCAGTAGCTCTAACTTCTCTTCAAAAAGAACGTGGTAATCATTCAGGTCATAGCCAAAAAGCGGAAAAGATTCGATAAACGAACCTCGACCTGCTGTGATTTCCGCTCTGCCATTAGAAAGTGCATCAATAGTTGCAAATCTTTGATAAACCCGAACTGGATCTTCGGAGGATAAAACTGTGACGCCTGTTCCAAGGCGTATGTTTTTGGTAACAGTCGCAATTCCAGCCAGCACGGTGTCTGGTGCACTCACGGCATAGTCATCGCGGTGGTGCTCGCCGACATTGAAGCCGGCCAGGCCTAGTTCATCTGCAAGGACGGCTTGATCAACCACGTCCCTGATGACCTGACCTGCGCTTTTTTGCTCACCAGACTCGGTAAGGGAGATATCGCCGAAGGTGTCGAGGCCAAATTGAATGCGTGTCATGAGATAAGTCTAGGGGGTCTTGACTACTTTTCCAAACTAGCTGCCAGCTGGCCGCAAGCCCCGTCAATTTCCTTACCCCTGGTGTCTCGAAGAGTGGTGGGGATGCCGTTGCTCTCAAGAATCTTCAGAAAAGAGGCGGTCTGATCCTTAGTTGATGCGGTCCAAACAGATCCAGGAGTTGGATTTAGGGGAATCGGGTTTACGTGGACCCAGCCCTTGCCTCGGGCGTTTAGTTTCTTGGCCATCAGCTCGGCTCGCCAGTTGTGATCATTCATGTCTTTGATGAGTGCGTATTCGATTGAAACCCTTCTACCTGTTTTGTCGAAGTATGCCTTGGCAGCATCGAGAGCTTCATCAACCTTCCACTTCGTGTTTACCGGAACTAGTTCATCCCTTAGTTCATCGTCTGGGGCATGAAGTGAGAGTGCGAAGGTGATTGGCAAATCCTCATCAGCAAGTTTTTGAATTGCAGGAACGAGACCGACCGTTGAAACAGTTATGTTTCTGGCAGACATGCCAAGCCCGTTTGGTTGCTCGGCGAGCATTGTCCTGATTGCCTGCATCACCGGGTTGTAATTGGCAAGCGGTTCCCCCATGCCCATGAAGACGATGTTATTTACTCGCTCATCCGAATGTTTCTTTGCTCCCAGCTCGCCAGCTTGAATGGCAGCATTGGCCCTAACAATCTGATCAACAATCTCAGCGGCTGAGAGGTTTCTGGTTAGTCCCGCTTGTCCTGTTGCACAAAACGGACAATTCATTCCGCAACCAGCCTGGGATGAAATACAGAGTGTGATTCTGTTTGGATAGCGCATTAGGACTGACTCGACTAAAGCTCCATCAAACAGTTTCCACAGAAATTT
>JBBAMI010000016.1:0-17707 GCA_040402595.1 Aquiluna sp. | reverse complement strand
AGAAGTGGCTTTCCAGATTCATCCTTGGCTTGCGTCCAACCTTCGGTCTTAGGCCTTACTTGCTTTTCCACGTCAAAAGTCTAGGTCGTGGCGTCAACAATCCATTCATATTCAAGTTTCAGTATCTTTTGATCAGCCGTGATAAAGCTCAAGCCATTTACTTCCGCAGTTGCGACCAGTTGCCGGTCAACGGGATCTGGTAGCCATTCTTTCGAAAGGTTGCCTGAAGCAATGGCAGCTTCATCATCAAAGGTAAGCGCTCGAATGCCTTGCGCTTGCCACCCTTCGGGAACTTTAGCTGTAAGAGTTAGACCCCTTAGCGAATACTTCAGTGCCAACTCAGCGACTGAAATTGCGGAGTAATAGATGCTTCTTCTCTCAATTAGTCTCTTTGCCGTTTTCCCAAGACGTTTTGGGTTGTGCTCGAGCCACAAAAGAATGTGTGTGTCGAGTAGATAGCCCCTAGAGGTCATCTTCGGAATACACAATCGATTCGAGTATCTCTTTATCGAGGGCTTCCCATTCCTCATCAGAGAAATTGTGAGTTAACCCTTTCAAGGAGCTGAAGTCTCTAGGCTGAGAAAGCTCGTCCTGAATGGGTACAAGTTTCATAATTGGCTCTCCGCTGCGGGCAATCACAACTTCTTCACCACGCTCGACCAATTTGGCTAGCTTGGAAAACTGAGTCTTTGCCTCATGCATGTTGACTGTTTTAGCCATGAGTCTAAGCTTAGTCCAGTTAGTCCACTTCTTACATCGCTAAATCTGTGGATAACTCAGTTGTCTTTTGGTGGCTCTTGCTTGCGACCGGTGAAAAACTTAAACGGATCTTTGAGCATCCGGCTCACTATTCCGACTGGGGTAGTTTCAAATCCTCCAGGGGTGACATCCTTGGCAGCCATTCGCAGCTCCCTGGCTGATCGCTGAGTGGTTGCTCCGCAAGTCACACACTTGGAGCCGTATTCGATCTTGCCGACGTAGATGATTTCCCGAGGTTTATCTGAGCGGCAGTATCCACACTTCTGAGGTTCATCTGCCATGGCAGCTTAGAGTCCTAGCTCATCCTGCATTTTGCGAAGCTTGTAAATGGTTGCGCCTTCATCGAGCTCAACATCGTCATAGGTCACAAGGTGATCAATTGGTATCTCCCGCTTAGCAACCGCATTCTGAAGAATTCCTATTGGCACTAGGTTCTCCCGCTTGGCGTCATTCACACGATCAGCAACTCCCCTTGCGGAGTAGCCACCAATGCCATCAAACTTTTCACCCTGTTTGTGAATCTTCTTGGTGCTGGCAATAACTTCTGTCATGCGTGAATCTGTTGCTAAAGACTCATAACCATCGACCAGCATCTTGGCAACCGTCAGAGGTGCTTCAACTGATGCCAGGTGGTAGGGCCGGTAAAGAGCAAAGTATGGACCAGCTCCCATCGAGAGATAGCTCATCTCTTCTGCAACATATGGCGCTTCGGTTTTTACAACGACAAAGACTCCGGGTGCAACATCGCCGGTGCAGTAATCCACCACACCAACCTCATCTAAAACACCACCCTCACTCTTTGGTTTGAAAACATCCTGCAGAGTGGTTCTCGAAGCAGCTGGCCCAATCATTCCCCGCTTGGTTAGCTTTAGTCCTGTTGCGTTAGCGAGCGCCGCCATTTCAATCATGGTCTTTGAGCCGTCGGTGAAAGAGGCAAGCATCTTGGGGTTCATGTGTTTCTTAGCAGCACGCTCTGCAACAGAGTCGGGATTGGAGTGAGGCTCAAAGGGATTGTTCTTTCCCTTGCCGGCCATAATCACTTCGAATGAAAGATCTAGAGCAAAGTCGACCAGTTCTTTTGCTTCGGTTGGCTCATCTCCGTTGCAGACCGAATAGAGCACCCCGTGTTCCTTGGCGGTCTTGTGAAGAATCGGTCCAACTGTGACATCGGCTTCGACGTTCAACGTCGCCACATGCTTACTCGCTAGAAGGGAGTTATAGATAATCTCCGCCCCGATGGCAGCTACACCGGTTGCCTCAACTACAACATCGACATCCAGTAGAGCAACGATTGAGGCATCGGTGGTTCCAACAGGCTGGCCAGCTGCAATGCGCTTATTCAGATCAGCTGCATCAGAGGAAATAGTTGGGGCAGGGTGGCCAAGGTCATGAAAAGCCTGGTTGATGCGATCGGTTGCTATGTCAGCAACAGCTGCCACCGACAGACCAAGCCTGTGTGCTTGAGCTGCAAAGCCGCGGCCCATCTGTCCTGCTCCTACCAGAGCGATTCGAAATGGTCTGCCCTGCTTTACAGCTAGCTCAGCAAGCTTGTGTCGGTACTGCATTCTTAGTTTCTCCTGCTTATCTCAATTTTGGTTCCGATGCTTACCTCAGGGAGCGGAACAACAGCGATGCTGACGTCTCCCGGAAGATCGGCAACGGTGTTGCCATTGGCCTTCAGGTTCAGGTGACCGAGGTTGTAGAGATTGTCGTTAGCAACACTGCCAACCGACAGGATCTCAAACTCGTGACCATCGATAGAGACAAAGTCTCCCTCTTTGATCTGACCTTCCTGATGCTCAACCTTGTGGATGATGCAAAAGGTCTTGAGTTCCTCGGGTGCACTTTCACCAAAAAAGACAAGCATTCCCTCTGCCAAGAAAGTTGGGACCAACTCGCCAATTTCAGTGACTGTGCTCTTATAAAGCACTGTCATCAAAATCCCTACGCCAGGTTAATGTTGTCGAGCTTCACACCGGTGACCAGTAGGTCTTCGGTGATAAACATTGCCAATGGGCCAGCTGGTGAGGTGGCGTGGATGTCCACGGTTGGCACCTTCTTCATCGGGTAAACACCGATACGAGCTGTTCCACCGCAGTCGATAACCGCTACGGCAATTTCTTCAAACTTCTTCGAGGAAGCAAATCCGTCGAAAGCGATTCCCCCGGTTAGGTCAGCAATCTTCTGAGCCAGTGGGTGAATGCCACCACCGGTCACCGAGTAGATGTATGGGCGGGCATCGGTTGGTTTGATCGTCAGTGGACCGCCCCAGCCGCCTGGACCCTTGTCAATCTTTACTGCCTTGTACTCTGCCATTTTTATCTCCTTGGCCTAAATAAGTCCCTGATTAGTAATCAGAGGATGGGCCAGTTTCGACCCATCCTCTGATTCAACCCCCGAAAGGATGTTTTTGTTTCTTAGCTGTACAGTCCGAAGCTAGCTACGTAAGCAATTACGACAGATAGTGGACCGGTGATGAGGCGGGAGAACAGCACAGCTGGTACACCAACCTCAACAGTCTCAGGCTCTGCTTCTCCAAGGGCTAGACCCACTGGAATGAAGTCACAACCAACCTGTGGGTTGATTGCGAATAGAGCAGGAAGTGCCATCTGTGGAGGGATTGTTCCCTTACCAATCTCAACACCGAGCAGGGTTCCAACAACCTGTGCAATAACAGCACCTGGGCCCAGCAGCGGAGAGAGAACAGGAATGGCACAGACAACAGAGACGATCAGAAGACCGACGATGTTGCCAGCGAGACCTTTAATACCATTTGCAATCAAGTCACCAATTCCGGTTACAAGAACCAGACCGATGATGAAGGAAATGAAGGCCATGAAAGGCAGGATGTTGCGGATGATTGTGTCGATGGTGTCACGACCTGCTTGATACAGGGTTCCAACCACTCCACCTACACCGCGACCAATGGTTACTAGTACTTTGTTTAGTCCGTCCATTATGCTGCAGCCGCCTTCCTAGCCATCATCCTGGCTGTGATCCATTCGGTCACAATTCCGCGGATGAAGATGACTACCAAACCAACTAGCAGGTAACGAAGAGCAAGGTCACCAAGACCAAGTCCTAGCGTCGTGATACCAGCAGCAATACCTAGGTAAACGAAAAGCTCACCTGGGTTTGCGTGTGGGAACAGACCTGTAATTGGGTGAACGTAAGACACTGCTGAGTCATAGAAAGCAGGCTTGAAACGCTCGGGGAGAAAACGTCCCATGGTGTAAGCCATTGGGTTCGTTAGGAAGAATACTGCCAAGAATGGCAGCACCATGTAGCGAACTGGATACCACTGAAGACCGGGCTGGGCTGCTTTTCTACCCAGGTTCTCAATCCTCTCGGTACCAATTAGTCGGACGAGAGCGTTAACTGCAGTTAACAAAACAACCAGAGTTGGCAGGATTCCTCCCATGAGGCTAAAGAAAACCTCGCCACCCTTGTTGAAGATACCGATGAAGTATTCAGCTCCACCAGCAATCGCTCCCCATACGCCTGTCGGTTCGGCAACCGTCTCGGCGTTGGTGAATATATTCATCAACCCTCCTATGGATCGAACACGGTCGACGTCGACCGTGCTGTTCGTTACGCTATCGGAGAAAGTCTCAGCCCATTAGCGGCTGGATTGTCACGTTTGTGCATTCTGGTCAAGCAGGGTCTTGGCCGCCATTTGAGTGGCTTCTACGAACTTTTTCTTCATTCCCTCAAGCCCCCTACCTTCCAAAAGGTCAGTAAGTTTATGGCCGACAAGCTCATTGAACGGTTTTGCGTTTGCGAAGACGGTCAGCCCCGTTAGGACTTTTGCTCCAGTAACGACCCCGTCCTTTTGGGCAATTGCCACAAATGCTCGTCCTCCGCGGTAGCGGTATCCGCCGATGCCAACCGTGGTGGTGGTGCCGGGGGTCCTGATCTCCTTGAGGGCATCAGCAAACCTCTGCGACTGCTTGACCGCCATGTAGAGCTGGAAAACCCACATCACAGCTATCAGCAAAAGAATCCAGATTAGAACTTCCATCGCTATACCAACTCCCTCAGCTTCTTGCTCTCGGCTGCTTCCAGCAGCTTGAGTGCACAGTTTGAACTTGTCACAAGCTCGGAGATTAACCCTCCCCTTAGTGCGGCCAGAATACCCTCAGTCTTCTCATCTCCCGCTGCGACACCTACCACGCGTCTGATTTTTGCGATTTCATCCAGCTCGAGTCCAACGGTTCGCGAATCTAGTTGCTTGCTAACCGATTTACCGTCTCGATCAAAGAATCGTCCCGCTAGATCTCCCGCCCACTTGGCGAAAAACTCCGGGTTGTTTTTCTCGTCTATGCCAGCAGATTGAAGAATGTGCACGGATGAGTTTGCGCCTCTGGAACCGATTCCAACAAAAGCAACATCGGCATTCCTAACAGATTCGATTACAGATGCAACGCTTGGCTCTTTCATGAGTGCAACCTTTATATCGGATGATTGCACAATTGTTGGTGCGTGAAGTATTTGATAGTCAGCATTGAACTTCTCCGCCAACGACCTAATCAGAGTCTCTCCTGAGTAGGCGGAAGGAATCGAAGTCATTCCTCCCATCAGAGGAACGAAGGTTAAGTCAGGACGGCTTTCATTGTCCAGAGCATCCACCATGGCTTGAATGGATCTTCCCCAGGAGATTGCAACCTTTACTCTGGGCTTTAGGTGATTGAGAAAACTCTGAACCGCTAGTTGCCCAACGGCCTTGTAGTCGCTGGTTGATCTTGGGACCTTTGCCACTAACGCAGCTCTCAAACCAAATCGTGAAATCAGCATCTCCTCGATGTCGGTTTCCCGTTTCGTCGACTCATTAATCTTTATCTCGACTATGCCCCGCTTTTTTGCTACCGAGAGAATTCGTGAAATGTTAGAACGGGATGTAATCAGGGCTCTGGCAATCTGATCTTGTGACATGTTCTGCTCGTAATACATGCGAGCAACCTTGACAATCAGTGCCCTGTCTCTAGCTGTTGCCACCAAGCACCTCGTTCAGTTTCTTTTCAAAAGTCTTCACCGCAAGCGCCGCATCACCTGGGTCTAATACCCGGTGGTCCGCCACCAGGGTGAAGTCAACTCGGTACTTATCCTTCTTTTCCCTCACCACTCCGATGTTGAAGCCAGATGTTTGGGGAGGGAAAAGCAGTGTGTTGGCCTGTCTAATCCCATACTCACCTAGATCGGTAATGGAGGTGGTCGCTCCCGAAAGATTGGCCAGGGGGATCCTGTTGCTCCTAGCTAAAGCCAAGACCTCAATCACCTTCTCATTCCAGGAAGATGTTTCAATCCCGTCGATGTCAAAAACTGGTGAAACAAAGCCGTAATCGGTTTTCAAAAGACAGGCAATTCGCACAGCACTGGAGACAAACTTACCGCCGACCAATTGCTGGGAGAGCTTGGGGTGTTCGGCTAAGGTTCTAACCCAAGCTCTGGCCAATACAACAAATCTCTGATCAAAACTCTTTGGCAGAGGACGCTTTAGCTTTAGCTCTCCGCTGATTGAGAACTGCGGAATCTGCATTGCCGTTTCGACAACGGCTGCGATGTGAGCTCTGGCTTTTTCAGCCCTGTCATCACTGACTTTCAAATCACTTTGCTTGATAACCCCCAGGGGACTCTTGGGATTTACCTCTGCCAGATTGATTCCTTGTTCCGCAGCGAGCTTCCTAGCACCCGGCATAGCTAGAACTTTTTCCTCAGAGGGGGTGACTGATTTTTCCACCGGCACTTCAACCACGGGAGTTGGTGCAGCAACAACTTCCTCTTTCTGCTCTTGAGGGGTGAACATACCTGCCAGAAGATCTTCGCCCTCTGTTTCGAGGATCAGAAGCGGCTCTCCCACTGGAATAACTGCGCCAGGAGAAGCAAGAATTTCGATTACCTTGCCAGCCGCTTCGCTCTCGACCTCCATGTCGGTTTTGTCAGTGCCAACGACTGCGACAACGTCTCCCTGGGAGATGGTCTGACCGACCGAGACACTAATCTCAACAACCTCTCCTTCGGTCATCGTCATGCTCATCTTTGGCATCACCACAGGAGTCTTGGGCATTAGACACCCCTCATTAGATCCTGCGCGGCACTGAGGATATCTGGAAGCTGAGGGACAACAGCCTTTTCTAGTTGTGGAGCGTATGGAATAGGTACATCCATTCCACACAAACGCTTAATTGGCTCCGTGAGGTGATAGATGCCTGGTCCTTCTGAAATGCGTGCGGCAACTTCCGCCATAAAACCAACGTGCTTGGGAGCCTCCTGAACAAGCATCAGTCGTCCCGTTTTGGAAACAGACTCGTTGATTGGACCCATATCCAGTGGCGAAAGTGTTCTGACATCAATAACGCAGGCGTCAATCCCGAGCGCTTGCAACTGCGCAGCAGCTTCGAGAGATCTTGAAACCATCACACCGGTTGCAACTATTGTCAGGTCCTTGCCATCGCGAACCTTATTCGATACTCCAATAGGCGTTCTATACATCTCAGGCGGAACGTGGCCAGAGGTCTTGTAGAGAAGCTTGTGCTCAAGGACAATTACCGGGTTTGGGTCATCGAGCGCGCTGAGCAAAAGGCCCTTGGCGTCAGCCGGTGAGCTAGGCATTACGACCTTCAGCCCTGGAACATGGGCGAACCAAGTTTCCAAGGACTGAGAGTGCTGGGCTGCCGCGCCTGTCCCAGAACCGGATGGGGCCCGAAGAACCATCGGAACCGAAAGCTCTCCACCCAGCATGAAGTGAATCTTGGCCGCCTGGTTGACTATTTGATCCATCGCGTGAGCGGTGAAATCTGAAAACTGGATTTCAACAATTGGCTTCATACCAACCAGAGCTGCACCTACAGCCGCGCCAACAATACCCATCTCAGAAATGGGCGTATCTCTAACTCGCTCTTCGCCGAAGCGGTGATAGAGGTCTCCAGAAACTCCAAAGGCTCCGCCATACACTCCGATGTCTTCGCCGAGCATGAAGACATTTGGATCTGCTTCCATGGCCTGGCCAATGGCCTCACGGATGGCTTCGGCGTAAGTGATGATTCTTTCGCTCACTATCCCACCTGCCTGAATACCGAGGAAAGTAGCTCCGCTGGGTCTGAGTCTGGAGCAGCTGAAGCCTCCTGAATCGCATTTCGAATTTCATTGCGAACAGCTTCGGTAATCTGGTCCACCTGAGACTTGGTTAGTACACCTTTTTCAATAAGTCGAGTTTCGAAAATTCCGACAGGGTCTTTGGTCTTCCAAAACTCAATCTCTTCTTTAGTTCGGTAGAGATTCTTGTCACTCTTCGAGTGGCCCTTGTGACGATAGGTAACACACTCAATCAGGGTTGGACCTCCGCCACTTCGCGCTCTTGCAACTGCAACCTTGGCGGCGTCAAACACGGCATCCACATCATTGCCATCAACTGTTACTCCTGGCATTGCGTAGGAGGCAGCTCGCTCAGAAATCTTCTCCACCTTCATGCTTTTTGCAGTTGAGAAGCTCATTCCATACTTATTGTTTTCACAAACAAATACGACAGGTAAATTCCATACGGACGCTAGGTTTAGTGCTTCGTGGAATGCTCCCTCATTAGTTGCACCGTCTCCGAAGAAACTAACCACGACACTGTCCGTGTCGCGCATTTTTTGCGCAAGTGCGGCACCGGTTGCAATTGGAATGCCGCCAGCGACAATTCCGTTTGCTCCCAGATTTCCAGTCTTGGCATCTGCGATGTGCATGCTTCCACCACGACCTCGGCAGTAACCTGTTTGCTTTGCCAGAAGCTCGGCCATCATTCTTGTTAGGTCTGCTCCTTTGGCAATGCAGTGGGAGTGGCCACGGTGAGTAGAGGTGATGAAGTCCGTTTGGCGCAGAGCTGCACACACTCCAGTGGCAACAGCCTCTTGGCCAATAGAAAGGTGCATGGTTCCGTGCATCAGACCTCTGGCAAATAGACCATCGACAGCTTCCTCAAAAAAGCGAATAGCCAGCAGTGACTCAAGGGCTGCCTGGGAGGCAGCCAGATCGTCTGAGACTGCTCCCTGAGCGGGTGGAATAAGAGGTGTAATCGTCGCCATGAAAACCTTCACATACGTGCTCAGAGGTGAGCGGATGTGCTAATTATGCCTTGGCACGATTGTGAGTGCCAACCGAAAAACCCTCACATAAGTGAATTTTTGGCTAGCACCTAGGCTGTAGCTGTGCTGCGCCGCCTATTTGAAATCTCCAGACCCGTTCTTTGGATAAACACCATTGGAACCACGGTGGTGGGGATGTGGCTGGCTGGCTATTTGTGGACCTGGGAGATTCTTCCCATACTGATTTGGGTTACCTTCCCCTTCAACCTCCTGATCTATGGAATCAACGACATCTTTGATCAGGAAACCGACAACATCAATGCTCGCAAGGGTTCCTATGAAGGTGCCCACATTTATCCAAATGAAGTAAACCCAATCTGGATAGGTGTCATTGCGACCAATGTTCCATTCCTTATCTACTTTGCACTAACGCTTCCAACTGCTGCGGTTTGGTGGATGCTTGCTTACTCGCTGTTCTTTACTTTCTACTCAGCACCCCCTTTGAGATTCAAGGCAAGGCCTTATCTCGATAGCTTTTCAAATACTGACTATGCGTTCCCGCTGGCCTTTGTCCCACTAGCTCTTGGGCACGAGCCGATGTGGCTAGCTGTTATCGGTCTCATGCTCTGGTCCATTGCCAAGCACACCTACGATGCGATTCAAGATATTCCACAGGATAGTGACACTGGAATTAGAACAACAGCAGTTCACCTTGGTGTGAAGAAGACACTTATCTGGTCTGGATTCTGGTGGGGGTTATCCACGGTTTTCTTTGCACTAGTCAACATTCCAGTTGCGATAGTTAACTTCGCAATTGCCAGCTACCTCATCCTTGCAGTTTGGAAAAACCCAACACCTGAAAAAGCTCATGACGTTTATAAGTACTCGATTGCCTTCCCCTATGTAGCAGGTGCAGTGGCAGGTGTTCAGCTCGTAGTTGGAATTGCTTTCGGCTCATACCCAGCATGAAAAAAAGAATTGTTGTAATTGGGGCAGGCTTTGGTGGTCTGACATCGGCAGCGCTGCTCTCCCAAGCTGGTCACACTGTAACTTTGCTGGAACAGGGAGACTGGATCGGCGGCAAAAGCCGAAGACTAAACATCAACAATCAGGTGATTGATAGTGGCCCATCGCTGGTTACCTTTTCACAGGTTTGGCAAGGTGTTTTGAACAAATACGAATCGCTAGGGGGAAAGGTAGAAAATCCCCCAAAGTTTCATCGCCTCGCGGAAGTTGGGCGCTACTTTTTTCGAAACGGGGCGATTACTCTTCCAATTCCAAGTAATCATCCGTGGCACTTGGCTTGGGAGAGATTTGTTTCAGAACACTCACAGCTTGAAAAACCAATCGCGGAGCTTCTAACTTCCCACCCAGCCGACATCAAAACTTTATCTTCCGTCATTGCTCTCCTGAGGGTCTATGGCCTTCAGCTAAACACACAGAAGTACTTGGACTCTCTCGATTACCTGCCCGAGGGACTGCGAGAGCTTATTGCCATTCACACGCTAAATGCCGGAGTCTCACCAAACCAAACGCTACCTATTTATGCATCGGTCACAGCAATCATGGCTAGCCAGGGAATTCTGGTTCCGCAGGGAGGAGTCAATGAGCTTCCTCTCTATCTTGCAAAACTTGCACGACAGTCAGGCTGTGAAATTGTGCTCAGCTCCCCCGTGACCGCAATACAAAAAGGCAGGGTCTCCACGGCGTCAAAGACTTATGAGTGCGACCTGGTGGTTTCAGGATTAGATGCCGATAAGACATTTGAACTAGTTTCTGGAAGATCTCCGAAGAAGGATCCAAATCGCTCGTGCTCGGGTGTTGCTATTTATGCAGTTCTAAAACAGCCGCTGCCGCCAGAGACAGTCACCCACTCGGTTGTCATGCCCGATCAACCATCAGATTTGTATGGCCGTCTTCAGAAGAACCGGCCACCTGAGCAAACCATGGCCTTTGTCAACTACTACAAGCCGAATGAGATTTATCAAAACTCAAAACCAACAGTTGCTGTTCTGCTGACCGCAGCGGCTGACGGACAAAAGGCTGATCTCACGACGCCATGGGTAGCAAAAGAGCTCAAGAGAATCTCTGCGGTGATGGGGCTCGGTGGGGATATTCAGGATCTGTTTGAGGGCTATGAGATTCTGCACCCGAGCTACTTCGCCAGTATCGGCGGGCCACTCGGAGCTATCTACGGAAAGAAGAACCCACTCTGGCAGTCTGGGCCTTTTCACGCACCTTCATACAGATCCCTGTTCAGGCCTTGGCTCTATTTGGTGGGGTCTTCTGTTCACCCAGGAGGCGGAATGCCCGCAGTTATGGGTGGGGCTATGAACTCAATTAGAGGCTTGCTCTAATTACTTGTCGTCAACCTCGGAAATGATTTGAGTTGAATCGTCAACGACTTCGGCCTCAAGTGGCTGCTGGTATGCCTGCTCAAGTGACTTGCGTCTTGCGATGATGACCTCTTGCTCTGGAGTGAGCATAGAGCGTGTTTCTTCGAGGAATGACTCAATTGAATTCTGCTGTGATGGAAGCTTTGCCAGTCTGTACTCTGCCTCTGCGATTGCCTCGCGAGTAATGTCCAAGGAGCGAACTGCAAGCTTTTCTGCACGTGCACGAGCATCTGCGAGGAGCGCAGCTGCCATCGACTGAGATTCCTGAGCAACTCTGTCGGCTTCTTTGCGAGCATTATCAAGAGTGAGTTCTCCGTTCTCAACCAGAGAGGATGCCTCATCTGTAGCAGCACGTAGCTCACGCTCTGCTTGCTCGCGCATCTCTTCTGATTCGCGCTGAATCTTTCTAAATAGATCAAGGGCTTGCTTCTCGCCCTCGTCAATCTTGTTCTTTATCTCAGACTCAATGTCTGCATTGCGCTTGAGCAGTCTTGCATTCTCAGTTTGAATGCGTTCGACTTCGGACTGAAGTTCCGCCTTGGTCCTAGCAACATAGTTGTCAGCATCGGATCGAATAACGGCTGCTTCTTTCTGAAGCTGTGCACGTTCAGCCTGAACTTTGCGAAGTTCGTCCTCAGCCTTTTCCAAAATTTCTTCGGCCTGCTTGCGAGCCGACATGACCAGGTTTCGTGCTTCACGGTTAGCGCCATCGACAATTGGCTTGGCAGTTGCTTCTGCCTCAAACTTAATTTTCTCAGCTTCGGCCTTAGCCACTTCGCGAATACGAACTGCTTCTTTGCCAGCATCGTTGACAAGTTTGGCGGCCTCTGATTCAGCAAGTCTTAGGGTCTGCTCGAACTGAGCGCCGAGCTGGGCATAGCCGGGAGACTTGGCAAGCTTGAGCGACTCCTCAAGTTGCACGACTCTCTCGCGCAGAGAGTTCTGCTCGCGAACGGCAAGCGCGTTGTATTGCTCGAGCTCTGTGAGGGTTTTTCTGAGCCAAGCGATGTATTCGTCAACCTCGCTGCGGCTGTATCCTCCGACAGCGGTGCTAAACACCTTCTTGGTTGGCTCAGTCATGATTCAAAGGGTAGTCCAAAGCTGGGGCAAAAGGAAACCTACTTCTTGCCTTTTGCTGGCTTGGACTTGCTCGATTTCTTGACGGCCTTCGGCTTAGTGGTGGTCTTTTTAGGAGTTCCGGGCTTGGCCTTAGTCGGACTCTTTGCCTTTGCAACGGGCTTGGCCTTAGCTTTAGTTTTCTCCGCTTTTTTCTTAGCTGGCGTCTCGGGCTTAGGGCGCTTCAGTGGCACATCTTTGTATTTCTCAACTAGCCACTGACTCTCGGCGCGAACTTCCCGCAAAGATTGGCGCAGGTCCTTGGCCCAGGTGTCGAGTTTCAGATCAATCTCATCCGCTGTGCGCTTATCGGTCAGAGGTTGCCTCTGAGGTTTTGGGGCCCGAGGAAGTTCGATTTTGCTTCGATCAAACACCGGAACAGGAAAAGGTTCTTTCTTCTCTGTTTTTGGCTCTCCCTTTAGATCCTGAACAAAAGACTTGAAATCGCCATTTCCACTAAAGAAAACTAGCCAGATTACAAATCCCGCAATCGCCACAAGCGACAAGGCTGTCCACAGCTGCGTATCGTCCGCACTGCGGATACCAAGCTGCCCGATAAATGCCAATCCAGTCACCGTAAACTCTGCCTAAAGTCGAAAGATTTTGGGGTAATTGTCACCCTTTTTTGGGGATGAAGGAAGGTTAGCTGAAAATATCCATCTTCGGTTAGGCAATTTATTCACAGTTGTTTACCTAGCTTGGAGGGTTCCCTATTTCTTGCTTGATTTCTTTAATGGCTTCTTTGCCTTTGCTTTTCGACGCAGCGGAGCTCCCTCGTATTTTTTCTGCAAATCTGTTGAATCATCCCGCAGCCCTTCAACTGAAGTCTTGAGCTTTGACGCCCAACTGTTGATGTGATCTGGGTAGCTGTCATCGAATTTGGGGGTTCGACTCATTCGCTCTGTTCGCAGAGCAGACTTTCGAAACAAGTCCTTTAGACTGCGCCTAGGCGACATAAATCCCCTCTTGGAATGGGGATATTCTCGACTCTGGCAACCATCCAACTTGCCTAAAGTTCCCAGGCGGGAATACCTCAGAGTCGCATGATTCTGGGATTGTGACATTCTTTAGTAGTGGATTTCAAGCTGAGGGTTCTTGTTGTCGATGATGACCCGCTGGTCTGCTCTCTTTTGGCGGAGGTAATAAGGGGTCTGAGGTATGAGACTAAAGCTGCCTTTAGTGCTGCAGAAGCCAGAAAAATTTGTCAGTCATTTGATGCCGATGTTGCGATTATTGACGTTGACTTGGGTGCGGGCCCGAATGGCTTTGATCTTGCGAACAATCTCAGAGTTCTAAATCCTGCAATCGCCATCATTTTTCTAACCAACCTCATCGAACCTAGGCTCGCTGGACGCTCTTCCAAGGATCTGCCAGCCGGTCATGCCTACTTAGTTAAAAGCAGGATGTCCGACACATCTTTGCTTGATCAAGCAATTAGGCAAGCATCTCGCGGCAAAGGAAGTGAGTTTAGGGACGATTTAGAGGCAATTAATCCCCTCGGAGATTTGTCTCGCTCCCAGTTGGATGTTATCCGAATGGTTGCCCAGGGTAAGTCAAACGAAGAGATTGCCGCAGAGCGCGGAACAACGGTTAGAGCTGTGAGGATGATTCTTGTTCGAGCATTTCAGTCGATGGGACTCGATGAAAATCTAGGGCCAGAACGAAGAGTCCTGGCATCCATAAAGTATCTAAAGACAATCGGTCAAACTAAGTGAGGCTCAAGCTTCTACCTGACTCAGGTCGAAATCTGCTCAGTCTGATGTGGACTAGCCTCATAAAAATTGATCCACTTAGCCCAAAGCTCATTTTTATGCTTGCAATTTTGTTGTTTCTCACGGATGTGGGATACGAAGGCCAGCGCTCCCCTGATCGACTTCCAGAGTTAGCTCTATTTTCAATCGCCTCGATTTTGGTTTTCTTCGCCATTTACTTTGGAATGGTGTTTTTGACTAAAAATGTTAAGAACAAAACAGTGAAGGGCCTCGCCCTGTTTTCTATCGTGATATTCGCGGAAATTTGCAAAAGTGCTGTTCTTATTATTGCTTTTCGGACAGAAGTATTCATTGAACACTTCATAGAAAGATTGCCGGGGGATATTTCTCTAGCAGCCCTCTACTGGCTAATTGCGGGAGTCATTAGATCTACTTCTGATGATCATCTTCTGGCAGTCTCAGAACTAAACAGGTCATTTCAGCGCCTATATCAGCAGCGGCGTTTAACCCTTAAGACCGCCTCGGAAGTTGAGCAGGACTTGCACGATAAAGCAAGCTCGGTTTTGCTCAACGATCTCGATCGTCTTGCAAGTCTGTCCCGTGAAATTATGGACGCGGCGAAGGCTAGTGAAGTGAAGCTGGAAATTCAGCGCCTTGTCAGAAACCAAGTTAGGCCGCTAAGTCGAGAACTTAAGGCTCGCGTGGAGGTTCTGGAGAGCCTAAGTCCCTCTGAAGCACCAAGCACAAAGTTGGGTTCACTGCGGAGCATTCCGCGACAAGATGCCAGTTACGTCGTTTCTTATCTGATAGCCATGCCGAACATCTTCTCCACATTTATATCGAAAACTGATTTGATTACGAGTCTTCTCCTGCTTCTAGCGTCCGTTTCATACCCTCTTCTTGGGAGACTGGTACAAAACTTTATGCCTAAGGGTAAATTTTCCATCGCATCAAGTTTGATTGTGTGCGGAATTGTCTCAGCTATTTGCTACCTGCCCTTTGGATTTGTGATTAGCTTTTTTGCAAGTCAGTGGCAAGAGCTTTTGATAACGGTTTTCACCGCTGGGGGCGTTCTCCTTCTGACCTGCTTAATTTCTACAAGCTGGTTTACCCTCCAGCGTCAACGCCTTGAAATAGTCGAACAGATCAAGCAAATTAATCGTGAGGCAAAGCATGAGTTTGACCTACTAGACCAATCTATTTGGGTTGCCCAGAGAAGATGGTCTTTCCTTATTCACGGAACTGTGCAAGCAGCCCTCACTGTGGCGGCGTCAAGGCTGGAACTAAGTCGGAGACCTGATGACCGACTCAGAGTGCAGGTGGAGTCAGACATTACTCGTGCAAAAGACATCTTGACCAACCCTCCGGAGTTTTCTGGCGATGCGCGTGTTTTGCTGGATGAAATTGTTGCGACTTGGGAGGGTGTGTGCAGTTTTAGCTACCAAATCTCATCATCAGCTGAAAAATCACTCAACCAAAGTCCGACTTCGACAATATGTTTTATCGAGATCTTGAAAGAACTTGTCAGTAACGCCAGTAGACACGGGGGTGCAACAAAGTTTTGGCTCAACGCATATCTCAACCCAGAAGGTGACCTAGAGATGATTGCTGGCAATAACGGAAAGCCTGTCCCCACTGACATATCAGCAGGGCTTGGCTTTCAGATGATCACAGACCTCACCAAGGACTGGGAAATAGATCGAAAGGCTGCGGGCTTCTCGGCCACACTTCCCATGCCGCGAAAAGCTACTTCTTTCTAAATCCCGATGGGCACTTTGGATTAACAGCCGTCACGGTTCTACTGCTTGTTCCCTTCACACAGGTGATGGTTGTTTGCTTCTTAAACCCTGCTGGGCACGTGGGATTCACTCCCGTTACCTTCTTCACCTGGGAGCCCTTGGCGCAGCTAATTGTCGTTTGCTTCTGCGTTGCGCTGGGGGTTGGCGTTGAAGCCTGCTTCAAGTTCAGGGTTCCTCGCTTAATCACAAAGTCAGGACCAGTGGACTGAGCAAAGTAGATTCGGAAAACATCTGTGGAAACTTCATAACCGGCTGGATCCAGACCGTGAACACCTGCTCCTCTGAGCATCGCCGGGGTTGTCCAGCTCAGACCATCTTGCGATGTTGACGTGTATAGCTCCTGGCGATTGGATGAAGTGCAGGCAATATCAGCCAGGATCATGACCCAGTCACCATCTTTTGCTCTTAGTACTTCGGTGTCTACGTATCCACCTTCAAGCCTCCAGCCAGCTTCCTTGGTGAAGCTGATGCCATCAGATGAGATGTAGCTAGCGATTTTCTCGAGACACTTACCCATGGTTGGCATCTCAACGATATAGATTCTGACTCTTCCATCAGGAAGCAAAACTGCATCGGGAACACCCCAGGCTCTTTGGGTAGAGGGGACTCTCATCAAATCAGAGGTTGCTGTGCGAGCTCCCAGCGTGGTGCAACCCGCATCAGTGCAGGGCGCGGAGTAAACCTGTTGAAAACTGCCATCGATGTCCTTAAAGTATGCGCGCTTGTTTCCATTGGGGAAATTTACAATCGTTATGTCATTGCCCAATCTCGATGGGACACTAACCGTTGTGCAGACTCCTGCATCTGTGCAATCACTCACCGCGGTACCACCTGGGCCATCAGATCGCCAGACGCGATCAACCCCATTAAGTCTCTCAACATGCGGAGAGACTCCAGTCATTCCGAGCGTGACGCTATCGACTGTCATCTCAAATGTGGATGAGGCTTGCGCTGTTACAGCAACCTGCAAGGTGAGGATCAAAATTGCGGAGGAGGTTAGGCCAAGAATTTTCTTCATAAAAGTAGACTACTCTCCTGGGCTGCGCCTCTGACCCGAGAAATGAGTAAGAGAAATTGAAATTTTTGATTCTTGTCATCGACACTGCATCAAATACAGGCACCTCCCAGGAACTAAAGGAAATAGACAAGTTCAACAGCAAGCTTGAGAATAACGGCCACTTCGTCATGGCGGCAGGAATTGGTTCATCGCAAACCGCCACACTCATTGACAATCGCTCAGGCGCAAACATTTCAAGCCCGTCTTCCCTCAATGGCAACGAGTTTTATAGCGGTTTCTGGATTATTCAGGCAAAAGATGAAACTGAAGCCAAGGAACTGGCGCTTGAAGGATCAAAAGCCTGCAACCGGAAGGTCGAGCTCAGGCCGTTTCTAGGTCAGAGCTAAAACTACTCGAATCTCAGCGCGTCAATAGGTTCAAGCTTGGAGGCTGTCCTTGCTGGCCAAACTCCAAAGACAACTCCAACCACCAGGCTGAAGCCCATTGCCAGTGTGATGGTGTCCATTCGGATTGCAAACTCCCAATCTCCCAAGATAGCCAAGAAGAAGGCTGCTATCTCGCCAAGGATTAGACCAACAATTCCACCGGCAATCGAAAGAACTACCGCCTCAATTAGAAACTGCGTAAGGATGTCTGACTGACGAGCACCAATTGCTCTTCTTACACCTATTTCTCTGGTTCTTTCTCTAACTGAAACCAACATGATGTTCATGATTCCAATGCCACCAACAATCAAGCTGATTGCAGCAATGCCTGTAAGGAGCAATCCGAGGGTGTCAGTGATGGTGCTGACGGCTGAAATCAGTGAAGCCTGATTGGTGATTGTGTAGCGAGTCTCAGCCTG
>JBBAMI010000015.1:18983-21301 GCA_040402595.1 Aquiluna sp. | reverse complement strand
AGTTGCTTCTTTGATTCATCGAGCTCAAGTGTTAGCGCTTGCGCCTGGGCTTGTTTGTCCAAGGCAGATTGATAGATCGTCTCCATGCGCTGAGCAATGATTTCCTGCATGCTCATTTCAAACAGCAAATCCTCTGCGCTTTCTGGATTAAAAAACAGTCGTAGCGTGATGTCGCCGCTTGATCTATCGCGCAGCATTTGAGAGACAATCTGACCAAGCTGAATCCTGGCCTGCTCGGCTTCTGACTCTGACTTGTTCGCCTGGTCCTTGAGTGAATCAACCTTGGCGCGCATATCATCGGCGCGCTTGAGAGCTTTCATGTATTGCTCACTCTTTTCGAGTGCGACCTTCTCTAAAGCTCGAGCTTCACTCTCGAGGGTGTCGAGGATTCCCTCGATCCGGTCGACCATTTTCTTCTTCTCAGCGACATTTCGCTTAGCGGCAGCGACTTCAGCAGCACTGGGGTAGTCGGGAACTGCGTAGGCAGGCAGTAGGAGCAGCGAGGAGATAAGCAGGCCAAAGCTGGCGATTACGCCGATAAGTTTCTTCCGCACTGACACCTCCTGCTTATGAATATGAAGGAAACATTAAAGTATTGCCTGAGAGTTCCCTATGTGTTGCGTAACTTGCCGAGCGGCGGGTAGTCTTGCTCCTTGGTGCCAGAGGCCTATTTGGCCCCATCGTCTAGTGGCCTAGGACGCCGCCCTTTCACGGCGGTAGCACGGGTTCGAATCCCGTTGGGGTCACCATAAGGCCAGCAGTATTGGCCCTGTAGCGCAGTTGGTTAGCGCGCCGCCCTGTCACGGCGGAGGTCGCGGGTTCAAGTCCCGTCAGGGTCGCGGTCGCGAAAGCGACTTGGTTGGGGGTAATTCCCCAAGGCTCTGTAGCTCAGTTGGTAGAGCGAACGACTGAAAATCGTTAGGTCACCGGATCGATGCCGGTCGGAGCCACGCGAGGAGGCGGGTAGTGACCATACTTTTTGGTTTACTAACCGCCTTTTCTTATGGCTATGCCGACTTCGTTGGTGCAATTGCCGCTAAAAAAGTAAGAGCTCTGACCGTCACCACGGTTGCCTTTTCCTTCGGTCTAATTCTTGCCATTCTCTTCAGCCTCTTTGCTGGGGCCAGCTATTCAGAATCGGTAATTCTCAACGGCATCCTGGCGGGTATCTGCTCGGCGGCGGCGATTACTTTTCTATATGCGGCGCTCGCCCTAGGACCGATCTCAATAGTGTCCCCCTTTACCGCAGTACTCTCGGCGATCGTTCCAGTGATTGTCGACATTGCCGCAGGTCAAGAATTAGGAGAGCTTTCACTATTGGCGATTGCTCTAATCCTGATTGCGGTGGTGCTGGTGGCATTTGTGCCAGGGCAGGATGTAAGACTGCCGAGTCTGAAAGCAACAATTTATTCAATTGGTGCTGGGCTTGGATTTGCTGGAACGTTTGTGTTTATTGATGCTGCACCTAGTGATTCTGGTCTTGGCGTTTTAGTTGTCATGCGAATCATTGGAATTGCAATTTTGTTTGCGCTTCTTGCGATTTTATTTTTCACGGGAAAGAGCAAAGTATTGATTGAAAAAGAAGTGTTTGCTCTATCCACCATCTGGCTGGTTTTGTTAGCTGGATTTGGTGACGTTACGGGAAATCTGTTTTTCATTATTGCCACACGCGAAGGTGCACTGGCCGTTGCCGCAGTCTTGACCTCGCTCTATCCCGTTGGCACAATCCTGCTGGCCAGAGTATTTCTCAAAGAGAGAATCGCGCTCAGTCAAAACTTGGGAATTGTTTTGGCGGTTGGGGCCTGCGCTCTATTGGCGCTTAGCTAAGCTCGCGATCCGCAAAACTCACCATGGCCTCATATATGTATTGTCCAAGGCCCTGTCGATAGCCCTCATAAGTGTCACGATATGGGCTTGGGAGAATGAAGCTTAAGGCTAGAGATTTGTAGCTTTCTCGATTAGGTTTCCAAAACTGCAGGCAGAACTCGTAGTGAGCCCGAACCTGCTCTTGCATCTTCGGATCCTCGGATGTTAGTCCGGCATCGAGGCAGTTAACCATTTGTTTAGTTATTGCATCAAACTCATGGGCAAACTGCTGATTTTCCTCGCTGGTGAAGTTGTTCTGGTAGTAAGCACCAGCAATCAGATTGTCCTTGGAATCAAACACTCGATAGAGGCTACTAGATGAGGGAAGACAAAGTCACTAGAGATTTATCTCAAATTCGCTAGTGTGAAGATGTGTTAGCCAACTGGAGAGTGGCTGGCCTGGTGTTTCTCGGTGGCGCGATTGGCTCCATGCTGCGCCATGTTTTGCATGA
>JBBAMI010000015.1:10462-18883 GCA_040402595.1 Aquiluna sp. | reverse complement strand
TTTGGTATTATTTAGCCAGGTTTCGATCCTGTAACCGGGGCATTTGCCTGAGATTGCAAGAGAATAAGGGGGCTCGCCATGGGGCGTGGCCGTCAAAAAGCAAAGAACACCAGAGCTGCACGCGAGCTCAAATACTTCAGTCCAAACACTGACTACTCAGCCCTGGAGGCCGAGCTAAATCAAAAAGCCGATGGCGAACCTACATATATCGACCGCTGGGCTGATGATGAAGACGATGACTACGCACCTAGTGATGATGACCGCGTGGTTGAGCTAGACGACGACAAATAGCTACCAGGCGCTAGCGCCAACCACAATTCCAACCAAAATATCCAGGTTTACCCTGTCATCCCGGTAGTCCTCGGTCAGTGCAAATGACTCTCCATCCTCTGATGCAATTCGGATGGTGAGGCTTGCCTTCTCTAGATAATCAATGGCTGCCTGTTTGGTCATTCCCACAACCTGACAGGCCATGAGCTTAGTTTCAACATGCCTTTGCGAAAACTGATCAGTGGCGCTATCACGGAAGCAAAGTTCATTGGGAACATCCCTGACCACATTCACAGTTGCCTGTTCTGCTCCGACAGCAATGCCCAGCATTAGTGCAGCTGAGGTTGTGAGAAGACCAACGACACCGACGACGACCGCTGCCTTACTTCGCATACTCACCAACTAGACGAACCGCTCCGCCCCTGACACCTTTGGCCTCTGTTACATATCCCTTGTCATCACAGGCGGTTGATTCAATCACCCCTACCTGCCAGGAAGCAATTCCAAGTGAATTGATTTTATCGATTATCGAAACAGCCAAGTTTTTTCGAACAACTGCTGCGAATCCCATTCCCATGTTCCAGGTTCCCTCAAGATCAGTAAGCTGCAGCTTCGCAATATCTGAAAGCACTGAGATAACTCTTGGTGGTTTCCAACTAGAGCGATCAACATCGAGTGAAACTGTGGTGGGAAGAACACGTGAAAGATTTGCAGCTATTCCTCCACCGGTGATGTGACTGAGCGCAGCAATACCGTCTGGAAACTCCTGAATTATCTGACCTAAGACTTTGGAATACAGCCTCGTCGGTTCCAGAAGTTCTTCACCAAGTGATCTAGAAAAATCACTCAACTGAGCTTTGTAGTCAAGCTTGCCGTCAGAAACTATTTTTCGAACTAAGGAGTAACCATTAGCGTGAAGGCCCGATGATTCCAGGGCAAGCACAACATCTCCGACCTCGACCCTCTCCCGACTGAGAATCCCTGTCTTCTCAACCACGCCCACTGCCGCGCCAGCGAGATCATATTCGTGCTCTTGCATTACCCCCGGGTGCTCAGCAGTTTCGCCACCAACCAGCGCCACCTCTACCTCTTGGCATGCACGTGCGATTCCAGAAACAATCTCAGCAATTCGAGTGGGAACTACTTTCCCGCAGGCGATGTAGTCAGTCATGAAAAGACTTTTTGCCCCGCTGACAACAATGTCGTCAACAACCATGCCCACTAGATCCTGGCCAATGGTGTCGTGCTTATCGATTGCTTGCGCTATAAGAACCTTGGTTCCAACACCGTCGGTTGATGTTGCAAGAACAGGGTGTTGGTAGTTTTTCAAAAAGCTTGCATCGATTAGTCCTGCGAATCCCCCAACACCGTCAAGAACCAAATTACCGTGGGTTGCACCGACAGCCTTCTTCATCAGCTCAACAGCCTTATCACCGGCTGCGGTATCAACTCCAGAGGATGCGTAGGGATCAGTCATCGACGTGAACGTGGCCTTCTTCTCGAATGCTGGCAACTCCGCGCTCAAGCAAATTCTTTCCAAGGCGGTCCGCAGTTGGCAACTCAATCGGATACTTTCCTGTGAAGCAGGCTGTGCAGAGAGATTCTTCGTCCTGGTTGGTCGCTGCAATCATGCCCTCGCGCGAAAGATAGCCGAGAGAATCTGCTCCGATAGATTGGCGTACTTCTTCAACACCAAGTCCAGAGGCAATTAGCTCTGCTCTTGATGCAAAGTCAATTCCGTAAAAACATGGCCAGGTGATTGGAGGTGAAGAAATTCTTACGTGTACTTCGGCAGCTCCGGCTTCCTTCAACATCTTGACCAGGGCTCGCTGTGTGTTTCCTCTGACGATTGAGTCATCAACCACAACCAGCTTCTTACCGGCAATCACTTCACGCAGTGGGTTGAGCTTGAGTCGAATACCCAATTGGCGAATAGTTTGGGAAGGCTGAATGAAGGTTCTTCCAACATAAGCATTCTTGACTAGCCCATGACCAAATGGAATTCCACTTTGCTCGCTGTAGCCAATAGCTGCAGGGGTTCCCGATTCGGGAGTTGGCATAACCAGATCCGCATCAACCGGATACTCCTTGGCCAGTGTTCTTCCCATCTCAACCCTGGCCTCATAGACAACCTGACCGTTAATAGATGTGTCGGGCCTGGCTAGGTAGACGTATTCAAAGACACAGCCAGCTCGCTTACCTGAAGCGAACCTGGATGAACGAAGGCCATTTTCATCAATGGCAATCAGTTCACCGGGTTCAATCTCTCTGACAAACGAGGCACCAACAATGTCTAGGGCAGCCGACTCACTTGCCACTACCCATCCTCTTTCCAGCCTTCCTAGAACAAGAGGTCTTACTCCTTGCGGATCACGAGCTGCATAGAGAGTCGTTTCATCCATGAACACCAGAGAGTAGGCACCCTTTACTAGCGGAAGCAGTTCAAGCGCGGTTGCCTCGAGCGAGCTGTCTGGGTTGCCTGCGAGAAGAGCTGTGATAACAGCGGTGTCAGTTGTGTTACCAGAGCGAAGGTCGCCGTCATGATTTGGATATCTCTTTTGCAAAAGCTCAAGAAGTTCAGAGGTGTTGGTGAGATTGCCGTTGTGACCAAGGGCAACTGTTCCATATGCGGTTCTGCCTAGAGTTGGCTGTGCATTCTTCCAGTGTGATGATCCGGTTGTTGAGTAGCGAGTGTGACCAACGGCGATGTGTCCTTGCAAAGACTCCAGCGCCGCTTCATTAAAGACTTGAGAAACCAGACCCATATCTTTGAAGACCAAAATCTTCTCGCCATCTGCAGTTGCAATACCTGCAGATTCTTGACCGCGGTGTTGAAGAGCGTAAAGTCCGAAGTAGGAAAGTTTTGCTACTTCCTCACCCGGTGCCCAGACTCCAAAGACTCCGCACTGATCTTGCGGACCTTTCTCTCCTGGCAGAAGGTCGTGATTGAGTAGTCCATCTCCGCGTCTCACTCTGAAACCCTATTCGCTGTGGCGCGTTTAGCGCGGCGAGCAGAAATAAGGTCAAAGGCAATTGCAATTCCAACTCCTAGGCCCAGTCCTAGAGATCCGAATGAAATCAGCATCAGTCCAAGAAAGTTCTCCGGGAGCTCAGGGTTTGCAGGAGTTAGGAGCGAAAGGGCAAGAGCAATCAGCATGCCGATGGCGGCACCGGTGAGCATCCAGGGAAGGACCTTGGGAGCTCTTCTGATTTCGATTTCTTCTTCCGCCATGCCCTAATTAAAGCGGAAAAGGCGGGGTTGCGAGCTGGCAGGTTCCTGGCCTAGTCTGAACTGGTTAGGTTCACCTAAGTAAGGGGCAAAATGACCACCATCTCCCAGCTGATGCGAGAGTCCTCCATGTCTGACCACAAGAGCGCGGAGAATGCAGGCTTTATCAAGCAGCTGATGGGTGGCGAGCTGTCGGCCGCGGATTACACCCGCTACCTGAACCAAATGATTTTCGTTTACCAGGCGATGGAGGCCAAGCTCCCCGATTCCGGTGCTGTTCCTTTTGCACCAGAGTTGAAGCGTTTTAATTCAATGGTTGCTGACCTAAAGAAGCTTGGTGTTGAAAACTGGAGCGAGACAGAAATGCTGCCCGCGACCAAAGACTACGTCGCAAGAATTAACTCTCTCGGTGGAATCGAAGACGTCAGACTGCTGGCGCACCACTACACCCGTTACCTCGGAGATCTTTCGGGAGGACAGGCAATTGGTGCCCTGGTTCGTCGTCACTATGGTTTGACTGAAGAGCAGACCAGCTTCTACCACTTTGCCCAAATTGAAGCGGTAGTTCCTTTCAAAGAAAGCTATCGCGCAGCAGTTGACACTCTTGATCTGACAGATGATGAGCTGCTACTACTTGTTGCAGAAGTCAGAGCAGCTTTCAAGCTAAATCAGCAACTCTTTGTTGAGCTTGGCGACTCTGAACTAATCGCCGCGTAGGGGAAATACTTTCGCAAGCTCTCCTGAGAGCTCTCCACTGGCAATCACTTTTCCATTTTCAACTTCTTGCTGCCAGGAAGATTTCCCAAGGGCAAGACTCAGAAAAACATCGGCGCTTATTTCAACCACATTCGGGGGTGTTCCCCTTCTGTGATTCAGTCCTTCAACGCACTGAATTGCCCCATACGGCGGAACTCTAAGTTCAACTGATTTGCCGGGAAGTTTTTTCTCAATCTCAAGAAGCAGGTAGCGAACAGCGACTCGCTCATCCCCACTCTTGAGCGCTGCTTCTCCTTCTTCTGCCGGAATCTGCCTCTTGCCCATGCCCCAATTATCACGGCTAAACTCGCCCTAATGAGAATCCTGGTGTTGGGCTCGGGTGCCAGAGAGCATGCGATTGTAAAGGCACTGATTCGAACTGGCACGCCTAAAGAAAACATTGTTTGCGCCCCCGGTAATGAGGGAATAGCCAAAGAGGTTGAAACCAGGAATTGCGAGATAACAGATCGTTTAGCGGTTGTGAAACTCGCACTCGAAGAGCGAGTAGATCTGGTAGTTATTGGTCCTGAAGCACCTTTAGTAGCTGGAATTAGTGATGCCCTTCGAGAGCAAGGAACATCGGTTTTCGGACCGAGCCAGAAAGCAGCGCAGTTAGAGGGATCGAAAACCTTCGCCAAAGAAATAATGGCTGCTGCTGATGTGCCAACAGGCATGGCAAGAAGATGCGACACCATCGAAGAAGTGGAATCAGCCCTCGATCAATTTGGTGCCCCCTATGTTGTCAAGGCAGATGGCCTGGCAGCAGGCAAAGGCGTGATTGTGACTTCCGATAAGGAAGCGGCCCTCGAGCATGCCAAGGCATACATAGCTGGCGGAATTCTGGTTGAGGAGCATCTGACGGGACAAGAAGTTAGCCTCTTCTTCCTCTCAGATGGAAAGAGTGTTATGCCACTTTCACCAGCGCAGGACTATAAGCGTGTGTTCGATGGTGATCAGGGACCAAACACTGGAGGCATGGGTGCGTATTCGCCTGTGCCATGGCTGCCAGAAGGTTTTATTGAGGAAGTGACTGAAAAGATTGCAATGCCAACAATCAGAGAGCTTGCTGCAAGAAAAGCTGAGTTTGTTGGTCTTCTTTACTGCGGATTAATCATCACGGATCGCGGAATCAGAGTGATTGAATTCAATGCAAGATTTGGCGACCCAGAAACACAGGTTGTCCTTCGCAGGCTGACCAGCAACCTTGCCGATCTACTCATGCGAGCCGCAACTGGAAAACTTGATTCTGGACCTTCCGCAGAATTCTCTAGCCGCAAGGCCGTCACAGTTGTCCTGGCTTCCGAGGGCTACCCCGGAAGATCTGTTGAAGAAAGGCCTGTCAGTGGGATTGAGTCCGCTGAAAGTATCGACGATGTTGAGGTCTGCAAAGCCAGCAAAGTGGGAAGGGTTCTCTCCGTGGTTGGGTGTGGTGAAAGCTTCCAAGAAGCACGAACCCTGGCGTATGAAGGTCTAAGCCGAATACAACTGCAGGGCGGTCATTACCGCAATGACATCGCACTCAGGGTCAGCTAATGCAGATACCTGGATTTAGACATATCTACTCTGGAAAAGTTAGAGAGCTGTTTGAGCCAGAGGACGAAAAGTTTTCTCACCTTGCGCTGATTGTCGCAACAGATCGAATCAGCGCCTTTGACCACATTCTTCAGCCAGAGATCCCTCTCAAGGGAGTTGAGCTAACCACAATTACAAACTGGTGGCTAGACCTAATTGACTTTCCTAATCATCGCTCTGCTGAGCTGAAGGTTCCGCAAGATATTCAAGATCGCGCTGTCATCGTAAAGAGACTAAAGATGTATCCGGTGGAATGTGTTGTCCGTGGATACATATCTGGCTCTGGTTGGAAGGAATATCAGGCCACTGGAAAGGTTTGTGGGATAGCTCTCCCTAGCGGACTGAGATTTGGTGACAAACTTCCCGAGCCAATCTTCACCCCCGCCTACAAAGCACCCCAGGGACAAAAGGATGAGAACATCACCTTCGACGAGGTCATTGATTTGGTTCACGAAGAAACCGCCCAGGCCCTTAGGGATGCAAGCCTTAGCATCTACAACTTTGCCTCCGCAGTCGCCGAGAAAGCAGGCCTAATCCTGGCCGACACCAAATTTGAGTTTGGTGCCAATCCGAAAACAGGTGAGCTAACCCTCGGCGACGAAGTTCTGACTCCCGACAGCTCCCGCTACTGGGACAAAAAGCTCTGGGAAAAAGGCGAGAGAGACCAAAGCTTTGATAAGCAAATGGTTCGAAACTGGCTCTTGGATAACTGGGATCAGCGGGGGGAGCCGCCTACTCTCAGCCCTGAGATTGTTGAGTTAACGGCGGAGCGCTACCGACTGCTGAGAGAAAAACTAACTTCAGTCAAGCTATAGAGTGAAGCGGTGCTGAGAACTCCCCTTTACGAAGAACACAAGTCACTTGGTGCTAACTTCACTGACTTTGGTGGCTGGGAGATGCCGGTTAGATACGGCTCCGACTTAGACGAACATCACGCGGTTCGCTCGTCAGCAGGCATCTTTGATATCTCGCACATGTCTGAATTCTCTATCGTGGGAGACGATGCAGCCCGCTTCCTCGACTACGCAGTAGTCACTCAGGTTTCTAAGTTGGCGGTTGGAAAAGCAAAGTACACAATGATTTGCCGCGAAGACGGCGGAGTTATTGATGATCTGATTGTCTATCGCCTACATGAGGTTGACTTTCTGATCATTGCAAATGCCGCGAATAGAGAAGCCGTTAGAAATGCACTCCAACAAAGGGCTAGCGGCTTTGCTGTCACTGTTACTGACAACTCCGACGACACAGCTTTGATTGCAATTCAGGGTCCAAATGCGGCAGGAGTCTTACAGAAGTTGACTACCACTGACCTAGCACCTCTTCGCTACTACTCAATTGCGAGCGCCGAGGTCGTGGGATGTGCTGCACTCCTTGCACGCACCGGCTACACCGGTGAGGATGGCTTTGAAATTCTGGTTCAGAACAAATATGCAGTTAAGGTATGGCGGGAACTTCTTGCAACGAATCAGGTTAAGCCCTGCGGTTTAGCATCACGAGACACTCTCCGGCTAGAGGCAGGCATGCCGCTGTATGGACATGAGCTAACCCTTGACACCACCCCCTACTCAGCATCCCTTGGTCGAATCATCAATCTTGATCGGGATGACTTTGTTGGGAAGCGTGCTCTTACTTCAGAGACCAAGGGACCGCGTCTCTATGCTCTCCGAGGAGAGGGGAAAAGGGCGGCCAGAGCTGGTTATCAGGTTTTTCTGCCTGGAGAATCAGCTCCCATTGGCGAGATTACCTCTGGGGTTTTGTCCCCGACCCTTGGCTACCCCATCGGATTTGCCTACCTGAGCGCTGAAGTAGAGACTGGTACCAAGCTTGAGGCCGATGTTCGGGGGACCAGAATCGGCTACGAGGTAGTGAAGACACCTTTCTATAGGAGAGAAAATGGCTAATCCAACCAACCTGCAATACACCAAAGAGCACGAGTGGATTTTGGTCGAGGGCGAGCTAGCGACCGTCGGGATTACCAAGTATGCGGCTGACGCCCTAGGCGAGATTGTCTATGTGGACCTACCCAAGGTGGGGTCTAACACTACTTATATGAAGATTTGTGGGGAAATCGAATCCACCAAGAGCGTGGGAGAGCTTTATGCCCCAATGGATGGGGAAATCGTAGAAGTTAACGAATCGCTACCAAACTCCCCCGAAACGATAAATCAAGACCCATTTGGGGAAGGTTGGCTCATTAAAATCCGTTATACACAACTACCGGATCTTCTATCCGCCAGTGAGTATGACGCCCTAGTTGGAGAGTAATTGCTAGCCGACCATCATCAGTTTCGCCATCGCCACATCGGCCCGAACGCGTCTGAGCAAAAGCAGATGCTTCAGTTTCTTGGGCTCAAAGATCTAAACGAACTCATGGAGAAGGCTCTGCCTGATGCCATCAAGTACAAAGGTGGTAGCACGCTTCCCGAGCCAATCAGCGAAGAGGATGCTCTGGAGCGCCTAAGGGAAATCGGTAGCAAGAATCGAATCACCCAGAGTTTCATTGGTCTTGGTTACTACGGAACCAGAACCCCCGGTGTGATTAAGCGCAACGTCTTAGAAAACCCAAGCTGGTATACCGCCTACACCCCATACCA
>JBBAMI010000015.1:6068-10362 GCA_040402595.1 Aquiluna sp. | reverse complement strand
GCGGTTGTTCAGTATCCAGGAGCTTCGGGAAGAATCATTTCCTTTGACAACCTGTTTGCCAAGATTCATGAGTTTGGAGGCCTGGCAATTGCCGCAGCCGATCTGATGGCGCTGACACTAATCACTCCCCCGGGAGAAAAGGGTGCAGATATTGTCTGCGGAACCACCCAGCGCTTCGGTGTTCCTATGGGATTTGGTGGTCCCCACGCCGGTTACCTTGCCGTGAGAGAAAAGCTTGAAAGAACGATGCCGGGAAGACTGGTGGGTGTCTCGGTTGACGCTGAAGGTGCCCCGGCCTATCGCCTAACTCTGCAGACCAGAGAGCAACATATCCGGCGGGAGAAAGCCACCTCCAACATCTGCACGGCCCAGGTTCTGCTGGCAGTTATGGCCGGAATGTATACGGTCTATCACGGTCCCCAGGGCCTGAAAGACATAGCCAAAGAAATCCACGCCAAGACTTCGGCGCTTGCCAAGGTGCTCTACGAGGTTGGCTTCCACCTTCAGCACAAGAACTTCTTTGACACTATTCGCATTACCAACATTGATGCGGAGAAGTATTACGAAGAGGCAAGAGAGAAAGATCTGACGGTGCTGATGGTTGATGAAAAGACCATTGGTATTTCAGTTGATGAGAGCACCAGCTGGTGGCACCTGGCAGAACTTGCCGCAGCTTTTGGAGCCAGAGCTCCAAGACCTCAGGACGCTGTCGATAACTTGATAAATCACAGACAGTCAGATTTCCTCACTCATCCAGTCTTTAACAGCCACCACTCCGAGACTGCAATGCTTCGGTATTTGAAGAAACTGTCTGACTTTGACTACGCACTCGACCGCGGAATGATTCCACTTGGCTCCTGCACAATGAAGCTCAATTCCGTTACCGAGATGGAAGCGGTCACTTGGCCAGAATTTTCTTCGCTACATCCTTTTGCTCCCGCCGAGGACACCGAAGGTTATATCGAACTGATCTCAGAACTGACCGAGTGGCTGAGTGACATAACTGGTTACGAAGCAATTTCTCTGCAGCCAAACGCTGGCAGCCAGGGTGAGCTAGCAGGACTACTTGCAATTCGCGGTTACCACCGCTCACGCGGAGATCTCCAAAGAAACGTCTGCCTGATTCCATCTTCTGCGCATGGCACAAACGCCGCATCAGCTGTTCTGGCTGGCATGGAGGTTGTAGTTGTTTCCTGCGATCCAGATGGCAACGTGGATGTGCTGGATCTAAAGCAAAAGATTGCTGAATACAAAGACACCCTGTCGGCGCTGATGATTACCTATCCATCCACTCACGGCGTTTACGAAGAGGCTGTTGTTGAGATCTGCAAGATGGTTCACGATGCCGGAGGTCAGGTCTACATCGATGGCGCCAATACCAACGCGGTAGTTGGTTTTGCTAAGTTCGGTGAATTTGGAGGAGATGTCTCCCACCTGAATCTGCACAAAACCTTCTGCATTCCTCACGGTGGTGGTGGTCCCGGAGTTGGACCAGTGGTAGCAAAGAGCCACCTCAAGGACTTCCTGCCTGGTCACTCAATGGCCCAGATTGACCTGCCCAGCTACGGCCCAGTCTCAGCTGCCCCCTTTGGTTCACCCAGCATTCTTCCCATCTCCTGGGCCTACATCCACCTCATGGGTCCGCAGGGACTTAAAGCGGCAACTGCTGTTGCTGTCTTAAGCGCCAACTATGTTGCCAAGAAACTTTCCGATGCCTACCCGCTTCTCTACACAGGAAAGAACGGACTGGTGGCTCACGAAGCGATCATTGACATCAGGCCTCTCCAGAAAGAAGCCGGTATTGGTAATGATGACATTGCCAAGCGACTGGTTGATTATGGATTCCATGCTCCAACCATGAGCTTCCCGGTTGCTGGGACGCTGATGATTGAACCAACCGAGAGTGAGCCCAAGGAAGAGCTGGACAGGTTCATCGATGCGATGCTCGCAATTCGTGAAGAAGCCAGAAAAGTTCAAGAGGGTGATTGGCCGCAGGATGACAATCCTTTAGTCAATGCCCCTCACACCGCCAGCCACCTGGTGGATGAGTGGAGTCATCCTTACTCCCGCGAAGAAGCGGTGTTCCCAACCGATGGTCAGCGAAGAAGTAAGTACTGGCCACCGGTAAGAAGAATTGATGGGGTCTTTGGTGATCGCAATCTCACTTGCACATGCCCGCCAATTGAAAGCTTTGCCAAAAACTAGTCGAATTTTGTTGGGGCAGAGTGGCCGTCAAACCATTTAGCTGCGTCATCAAGATCAATCTGTTTTTTTGCCACTCCAAGAATAAAGTCAAATGCTGAATCTTGGTCTGATCTCAACTTTTGATTGTTAAGGGCAAGAAAAATATTTACCGAAATCCATGCGGTTCGCTTGTTCCCATCAAACATTGGATGATTCTTGATAAGCGAATCAAACAAAGCTGCTGCCTTCATCCAGATTGTTGGATAAGCGTCTTGACCAAACACGCTTGACTGAGGTCTAGCCAGGGCAGCACCTAGGAGGCCTGCGTCTTTGACCTTAAATCCGACTCGTTCGAGCTGAGGAATCAAATTCTCTAGGTCGAGGTATCTAGTCACGCATCTGCCAATCTCTCAAGTAGCTCTTTATCGTGCACGAGAATCTCGTCAACAACGCGGCGAGCAATAGCTGAACTGTCGTAAAGTCCGATGAACTCACTTACCGCTATTGACAAGGCTTGCTGCTTCGACATTTCCAGCTTCTTCGCTAACGCTGTCAGCTGGGCATCAACTTGGGGATCGAGCCGCAATGTGAGTGCCATTTAATTATGATACCATTTAGATACCAAAGTGAGGTTATCCACAGGATTGCAGGTGTAGCTACCAAGGACCTGCCTTCCGTGGCTGACTTACCCGATGACCACAAGCCGCGGTTGGCCCAAGCATCCTGATAAAGAAATCGAAGGCCTTCTTGTTGAACTCAACGAACAGGGATGGTTAGTCCAACGCGGGCGCAAGTATTACAGAGCATTTTGCCCCTGCGGCTTGCACCAAAAGGTTATTCATGTGACACCTTCAAGTCGAAACTATCTACTTAGACTTAGGTCCGTATTGAAATCCAGATCTTGTTTCGAATGGAAGAGGTGATGAAGGTGAATCTAATTGTTGAAGCTCAGTTTCGGGCACCTCGTGACGTTGCTATTGAGCAACTATTCACTGACCTAGTTTTTTTCTTGGATGAGTACTCAGGTACCCGACTAATTGATTTAGATGCTGGATTAGACACCTCGCAACAGATGATCTTCTTCTCTGCAGAAATACAGCAGAGTTTCAATGGCGAGCTGGAGGCGTTCGTAAGAGACGAACTCTCTCAGATTATGAGGTCAGTTATGGGAGAAGCTCATGAGCCAGAGTTAATCTCAATAACTCTAGAGCCCGGGGACCAAAAGCTGATAAGCAGCCTCTAGCTCAGGGGCTAGATCACGATCTGGACCAATTCCAGGAACTCTTTCTCTAAGGATAGAAATCAACTCGCCTGTCACAGGTGAGGGCTTGAGTGGAGCTCGCATTTCAACAGCTCGTGCAGCTGCAATTAATTCAATTGCAATTACTCTTCGCAAGTTATCCAGTGATTTGCGCAGTTTACGAGCAGCATGCCACCCCATCGAAACGTGATCTTCTTGCATCGCACTCGATGGGATGGAGTCAACACTTGCGGGAGAAGCCAGTCTCTTGTTTTCTGAAACGAGTGAGGCCTGGGTGTACTGAGCAATCATCAAGCCCGAATCCACGCCTGGATCATTTGCTAAAAACGCAGGAAGCTTTCTATTTCTTGCAACATCCAAAAAGCGATCCGTTCTTCTTTCAGATATGGATGCGACATCGGCTGCCGCTATCGCCAGAAAATCTAGAACGTAGCCAATTGGTGCACCGTGGAAGTTTCCATTAGATGTGACTTCACCAGAATCTAAAACAACAGGGTTATCAATTACAGACCCCAGCTCACGTTCCGCCACCAAGGAAGCGTGTGTGACTGTGTCGCGAGCAGCACCATTTACCTGCGGAGCACAGCGAAGCGAATAAGCATCCTGAACAATTCCATCGCCGTGACGGTGTGACTTCACAATCTCACTACCTTGGAGTGCATCAAACATGTTTCTCGCGCTGATTGCTTGACCGGGATGTGGTCTCAGATTTTCATGCAACTCACTTCTGAAAACCTGGTCGGTTCCCATCTGTCCTTCAACGCTCATAGCAGCAATAATGTCGGACTGATCAAGCAAGTGATTGAAATCACTGATTGCCATCAAAAGCATGCCCAGCATGCCATCGGT
>JBBAMI010000015.1:2707-5968 GCA_040402595.1 Aquiluna sp. | reverse complement strand
GCACGCACAACCTCCCGCTCAACCGGCTCGCCCATTCCCGCTGCGTGCGAACGAATCAAAGACTTTTGCAGCTGAACCCTGTCCTGCTTGGGAATATGGCGCTGGGCCAGTGCCCCAAACCCAGTTGAAATCCCATAAACAGGCTCTTCTGAATTGGCCAGTTTCTCGATGTGTTCTCGGGTTTTGGCCATCGCTGAAATTGCCTCCGGGGAAATCTCAACTTGGGCATTACCCCTGGCGACTAGCAGAACATCTTCAGCTCTTAGCCCACTTGTTGAAAGCACTACTTTCTTCATCTATGCACCAACAACTTTCTTTCCTGCAATGTAGGTGGCCGATACCAATTGAACTCCAGGACGATAAGAAATAAAAACATGGCTTGGAGCATCCAGCACCACAAAATCTGCCTGGTCACCAACTGATAAACCGCCACCAATACTTCTCAATGCTTTTGCTCCTCCTCTTGTTGCTGCCCAGAGAGCTTGCTCTGGACTGAGCCCCATTTCCCTAACAGCGATTGCGATACAGAAGGACATTGAAGTTGTGTAGCTAGAGCCTGGATTGCAATCAGTTGCAATTGCTAGTGTCACTCCCGAGCTGGCCAACCTTCTTCCATCCGGATAACTGCTCTTTGTTGAAAACTCTGCTGCAGGAAGAAGTGTCACGACCGTATTCGAACCAGATAAAGCAGCTATGTCTTCTGCACTCAGATGAGTCGCATGATCTACCGATGCACAATCCAATTCAACTGCCATCGGGATCGCACCAATGTTTGCGATCTGATTGGCATGCAGTCTTGGCTTTAGCCCAGCTGCTATGCCGGCCTGGAGAATCTGTTTTGCCTCAGCGACATCAAATGCGCCCTGATCACAAAAGACGTCTATCCACTTGGCATATGGCTTGACTGCTTCCAGCATCTCGCCCTTCACCAAAGCTACGTAATCACTTCTCTGAATTCCCTCTGGAACAACGTGGGCACCAAGAAAAGTTGTGTGTGGTGTGAGCTCGGATGCAATTTTCAGCGATCGAATCTCAGTTTCAATGTCTAAGCCGTAGCCACTCTTTATTTCAAACTGGGTGATGCCTGAAGCGTGAAATTCAGCGACCAGTTTCTTCGCATTTGCTCTCAGCTCGTCATCACTTGCCGCTCTGGTCGCCTTGACAGTGTTTCTTATGCCGCCTGCTGCGTAGGGTTTGCCAGTCATACGCGATGCAAACTCTTCCGATCTTTCACCAGCAAAAATCAAATGCGAGTGGGAATCAACGAATCCAGGAATTACTGTTTGTCCCTTGAGCTCTACGACCTCGTCGCAACCGGGTGCTGCCTCAGCACTGCCCGCATAACTGACCTTGCCTCCAGCAACAGCGAGCGCCGCGTCCTCAATCACTCGAATATCGCCAAAGCTCTCACCCGTTAGAACTAGCGAGGAAATGCCTTTATATAAGGTGCTCACTCGGTGTCCAACATGGGAACGTGGACATGCCTTTGGCGAGCCACCTCCGCTGCCTCTTGGTAACCAGCATCAACATGGCGAATCACTCCCATGCCTGGGTCATTGGTCAGAACTCTTCTGAGCTTTTGCTCCGCAAGGTCAGTGCCATCAGCCACAGATACCTGGCCTGCGTGGATAGACCTGCCAATGCCAACACCGCCGCCGTGATGGATAGAAACCCAAGATGCTCCCGAAGCTATGTTGACCATGGCGTTGAGTAGCGGCCAGTCGGCGATGGCATCTGAGCCGTCCAGCATGGCTTCAGATTCTCTATACGGGGAGGCAACCGAACCGCAATCGAGGTGATCTCTTCCAATCACAATTGGCGCTGACACTTCCCCCTTGCGAACCAAGTCGTTGAAGGCAACTCCCGCCTTATCCCTCTCGCCATAACCAAGCCAACAGATGCGAGCGGGAAGACCCTGAAACTCAACTCTCTTTTGGGCCATTGTGATCCAGCGACGAAGGTGTTCATTTTCGGGAAAGAGATCAAGAACAGCTTTATCAGTTCGATAAATGTCCTTTGGATCACCAGAGAGTGCCACCCATCTAAACGGACCCTTACCCTCACAGAAGAGGGGACGAATGTATGCAGGGATAAAACCTGGGAACTTAAACGCATCGGAGAAGCCACCTTTGCGAGCTTCATCTCGAATTGAATTTCCATAATCAAAAACTTCGGCGCCTTTATTCATAAAACCGACCATTGCAGCCACCTGCTTGGCCATGGATGCCTCAGCGCGGTCGGTGAATTCCTTGGGGCTTCTCATGGCGTATTCACGAGCATCCTCAATATCCACCCCCTCAGGGATGTAATACAGCGGATCATGAGCAGAGGTCTGGTCGGTGACGATATCTATTGGCACGTCTGAGTGAAGAAGTTTTTCAAAAACTGTTGCGGCATTACCAAGAACGCCAACGGAGATTGCCTTCTTCTCTGAGCGGTAGCGAGTGACTCTCTCAATTGCATCATCCAGATTGTCGGCAATCTCATCGAGGTATCTGGTTTCAAGTCTTTTTTGCAAACGTGATGGATCTATGTCGACAATAAGGCAGGTGCCCTCGTTCATAGTTACTGCCAGAGGTTGTGCACCTCCCATGCCGCCGCATCCACCAGTTAGTGTCAGTGTTCCGGCAAGAGTGCCGCCAAATCTCTTAGCTGCAACCGCAGCAAAAGTTTCATAGGTTCCCTGCAGGATTCCCTGAGTTCCGATGTAAATCCATGACCCAGCAGTCATCTGCCCATACATGGTGAGGCCTAGTTGTTCTAATCTTCTAAACTCTGGCCAGTTGGCCCAATCTCCAACCAGATTTGAGTTGGCAAGTAAAACTCTTGGTGCCCACTCGTGAGTTTGAAATACTCCCACCGGCTTGCCTGACTGCACCAGCATGGTTTCATCGTTTTTGAGATGAGTGAGAGTCTTTACCAATGCATCAAAGCTGGGCCAATTGCGGGCGGCTTTGCCATTGCCGCCATAAACAATCAGCTCCTCGGGATGCTCGGCTACCGATGGATCGAGGTTGTTGTGCAGCATGCGAAGCGCTGCTTCCTGCTGCCAACCCTGTGCGGTGAGGGTGTTGCCAGTTGCTGCTTTTAGTATTCGCGTCGTTGCGGTCACAGCTAAAGAGTAGCAATTTGACTAGGGCCCATGCGGCCGGCAAAAGGGCTTGAAATAAGGGCCAATGGCTAGGTCTTGGCAATCTTCGCTAGCGTTATCAACGAGTAATGACCTAGTGAAAGATTGATCTCTATGGCTGATGACCCAAG
>JBBAMI010000015.1:0-2607 GCA_040402595.1 Aquiluna sp. | reverse complement strand
CTTCACAAGAAACTTGTAATTGCCCTGGGTGGAGACAATTCAATTACCTATGCGGCAGCACTTGGACTTGTTGGCAAAGATCTTGCCAGCGCCAGACTCATCACACTTGACGCCCATCACGACCTAAGGGACGGCGTCTCTAACGGATCCCCAATTAGAAGACTGATTGACTCTGGATTTAATCCAGAAAACATCTTTCAGATTGGAATTAATGATTTCTCCAACTCCCCTGAATATGCAATTTATGCAAAGTCGGTTGGGGTGAAAGTTATCTCAAGATCACAGGTAGCTGAAATTGGAATTGAGAAGGCTTGCGAAATTGCTCTGAAAGATGCTGATGGACCAATCTTTGTTGACATTGATGTTGATGTCTGCGATAAGTCAGTAGTTCCCGCTTGCCCAGCAGCAGCACCTGGTGGCATAAGTGCATTCGAGCTTAGGCAAGCAGCAAGACTGCTAGCAGCCCATCCGTCAGTAAAAGGAATTGACATCACCGAGATTGATGCAACAACTGACTCAGCTGACCAAAGAACAATCAAGCTTGGAGCGCTGCTGCTTTTGGAAATTGCTGCTGGCTTTCAGCTGCGCTAAAGACCTGCGTCTTTAACGAAGTTGAGCCCCAGGGACAAAATTTTTGAGTCTTGAGTGTAAAAGTCAATTTGCTCAAATTCTGCTTGTGCGAGTAGTAATCGATCAAATGGATCTGAAATTTGCCTGCTAACAAATCTCGACTGCGCCGCATGCTCAGCCGTAAAAGTAATTTCGCTGAGGCCCGCAGCGGCTACTTGCGAAACAAAATCATCTGGCAAGTCAAGCTTGCCGGAAAGGCCTTTAGTAACTAACTCGTAAACTGAGGCCGAAGAGAAAAATGCAACCGAATTTCGCTCCAACTTTCTAACCAAAGATTTGCCCAACTTTTTTGGTTCATAGAGCAACCACCAAACAATGTGAGAGTCAAGGAGCATTCTTTTGCCTCTTAGAGGGGGTTCCTGTACCACTCGGCAATTTCATCTTCGCTCCACTCAAAGTCTTCAACTTCCATGGGGGGATGCCCTTGGCCTGCCAAGAGCCCGAACTTAATTCCGGGAGTGGTATAAGGGATCAACTTTGCAACTGCTTTGCCGTGCTTGGTAATTACCACCTCGTCGCCTTTTTCAATGTGCTTCAAATACTTCGAAAGGTCGACCTTGATGTCATAGACGCTCACGTAATGGATCACGCTCCTAGGTTATAAGTTTTGGTTAGATTAACCAAACTTTGAGCAAAGGAAATCTAGAGGAAGCCTAGGACATTTTCTGGCCCAAGAATTAGGGCTTGTGGATAAGTTCCTGCCCAGGAGAGCCTGAAAACCCGGGTCAGGAACACGGCTAAAATTAGCCCAATCCGCGCTAACTGCTCGGCTTTATCCATCCCGAAACTGGTCCTGCGCCAGCCAACCGAAGGGGAAAAGTGCCAAAGATCATTGTTCAGATCATGCCTAAGCAGGATCTTCTGGATCCCCAGGGAAAGGCCGTTGCCAATGCCCTCCACCGCTCTGGGAACAAAAACATCGAGAACGTGAGAATCGGGAAGAGAATCGAACTTCACCTCGACAGGGAAGTAACTGAAAAAGATCTAGAACAAGCTCGAGAGCTGGCAAAGAACTTTCTATCAAATGACGTAATTGAAGATGTTGTCTCGGTAGAAATCGAATGAGAATCGGAGTCATCACATATCCCGGTTCGCTAGATGACCGCGATGCACAGAGAGCAATCAGGCTGGCAGGTGCTGACCCAGTTCCTCTATGGCATGCTGATGAGAATCTAAAAAAAGTTGACGCAGTTGTTTTGCCAGGTGGTTTCTCCTATGGCGACTATCTTCGTTGCGGAGCAATTGCAGCTCAGGCTCCAGCAACAAAAGAAGTAATTAAGCTTGCTGGTAAAGGTCTACCCGTTCTTGGAATCTGCAATGGCTTTCAGGTGTTAGTCGAATCACACCTTCTGCCAGGTGGACTAATTAGAAACGAACATCAGCACTTTATCTGCAGAGATCAAAAGCTAAGAGTAGAGAACATCAATACAGCTTGGACAAAACTCTTCGAGCAAGACCAAGAAATTACTATCCCTCTCAAAAACGGTGAGGGTGGTTACATAGCAACACCTGACACACTAAAGATGCTCGAAGAGGAAAACAGGGTTGTCTTTCGCTACCTAGAGCTAAACCCAAACGGTTCAATGAACGACATCGCGGGACTTACCAATGAGCGTGGAAATGTTGTTGGACTCATGCCTCACCCAGAGCACGCAGTTGAGCCAGGTTTTGGTCCCGACAGACCAAAGGCAATGAGAAGCGGTGTTGATGGTCTCAAGTTTTTCCAAAGTGTGATTCAGCAGCTGGTGAATAGCTGATGTTCTTCAAAAAGAAAAAGCCCTCTGGTGTAGACACAGTTCTGATTGCACAAACCGACCCCGATAAGAGTCAGCCTTATAAAGAACTTGGCCTCAAGGATGACGAGTACCAGCGGATCAGAGAGATTCTTGGCAGAAGGCCGACCTCATCAGAACTAGCGATGTATTCAGTTATGTGGAGCGAGCACTGCAGCTACAAGAGCTCCAAGATTTACCTTCG
>JBBAMI010000014.1:24638-27012 GCA_040402595.1 Aquiluna sp. | reverse complement strand
GGGTAGCCAATGGCTATGCCACAGAGAAGTTTGTATCTCTTAGGAATTTGAAACTCTTTGCGAATCGGGTCTGCCCATAGCGCTACAGCACCCTGCGCACATGTGCCAAGTCCCCTGGCATGAGCTCCGAGCATGAGGTTCTGCATGAAGTGTCCAGCATCTAATACTGAATACTCATCAAGACCCGAGTGGGTGAAGATAAATAGTTCAACCGGTGCACCAAAGAATTCATAGTTCCTAGCCCACTGCGCTTGCCTTGCAACCTGATCATCTCTTTTTATGCCAAGAAGACCGTAGAGCTCAGCTCCAACGCGCTGCTGCCGTGGAACCAAGTCCTTGGGGTAGGGGCGAAAGACTTTGTAGTCGCTGGTGGGCAGCCCATAACGAGTGAGCAGAAGTTTGGCTCTACCAAGCAGCCCGCCCTTGAGGGCTTTGCCCGCTGCCTCCCAGCGGCGGAGCAGCTCCTTACTGATTCGATCTCTTTTTTCACCTTTGGCAATGCCAACCAAATAGGGCCGTGTGTTTGACCAAGATGGAGCGGTCATCGCATCGGTGAGTAATTCATCAATCAGCGAATCAGGAACATCTTTATTCAAGAAGTCTCTGGTGGTGCGCCGAGATGCGACGAATTCTTTCCAGTCGCTTTCCGAGAATTTGGCCACGTGTTGAGATTACTAGTAAATGGTTAAAAACATAAAACCCCGGATTTCTCCGGGGCCTTATGTTTAGGACTACTTAGTCCTTGAACTCAGTCTTTGCAAACTCTGCGTCATCCTCGGCACTCTTGATACGAGCGATCGAGAAGATAACGAGACCGAACAAACACTTTGCCAGAATGTCGGCAATGGTGTAGCCAGTCTCACGCAGTACGAATCCAGCCTCTTCGAAGCCGGTTGCGTTCATGTTTGCAATGAAGGCAATTGGGTACACGCCCCATGTTGCAAGAAGCAACAGGCGTAGTTCCTTGATTCTTCTGACAACAGCTGCGCTCTGACGCTCGAGGGACTTACCCAGCTCGATGAACAGAACGTAGAGGATGTAGAGGAATGGAATTGTTGATAGCAGACCCCAGACTGATGGAGCGAGGCCCCACAGGTCTAGTTGAGCGTCACCTGGGTAACCAAGTGCAATCATCAATGCTGCAGCAGGTACTAGACGAACTAGTAGTGAACGCTGAGCTGCACGAGCCAGCGATAGAACTGCAACGGTCTCAACCAGTAGCAGTGGCACAGTTAGGAACCAGTCAACGTAGCGGTAACCAACGTTGTAGGTAGCTCCTTCAATTGCGCCAGGTCCGAATGCGTGCACAAAGCTGTCAAACATTCTGAAGTAGTGGTAAGCAGCGATCGCGGTAACAGTCGCGGAAACCATGACTGCCATGCGGTAGCGAGGTAGTACTCGCTCGCGTGCTACCAGGAGGAAGGTTGTAGTGAACAACATGCTCGCGATACCAAGCGAGAGCATGTTGAATACCACCGAATATCCGGCTTCACTCATTTGTATTGTTTATCCTTTCGGCCTAATTAGGCGTAAGCCGAACGGGCTATAAAAGAGGTCCTCTTAGCCCCATTGCTCGACCTACATCCGTTAACAACCTAGCCCTATTCTGTGAAAATCCTGATAAAGGTAACGGTTTGGTAACGCTAGAAGCCCAGAAATATCCGTAAATCCGCCAGTTCTTGGGGGGTTCCCGAAAATTGGAATTCGACGTGTTGCGGTCCCTGATCGCTCAGTTTTAGCTTGGTCCGCATCCCCTCGACCAGGTTGCCCTCTTGGGTTCTCACCTGAGCCCAAACTTCTCTGTCGCCGACTAGACGACCGGAGTTGATAACCCTGACACTGATCTTGGTTCCATAGTCAGACTCTGTGATCTGAACGTCATCTGTTACGACAAGCCCCGCCATGGTTGGGATTGCCCCGCAGGCACTTAGCTCGCAATAGATCACGTTGGCTGTGTCTAGCTGAGGAACAACCCGGCTCGTATCCTCGCTCACCTGATTGATTGCGGGAACTATGGCCAGCAGCGAAAGTGCCAATACCACCACCACTGCAAGTCTTTGACCGAGCTGAGTCAGGAGCCAGGGTCTTCTAGCCATTTGAATTCCTCACCCCTCAATCATCCCCTACTTCTGCCAGCCATAGAATTACCCAAGCCAAGAAAGGCACATTTGAAAATGCAGACTGGGCTGAATATCCATACTGACGTGATGCAGGCAATTAAGTCGAATCGCCCTGTCGCAGCACTGGAATCAACAATCATTTCCCACGGTCTCCCAAGACCTAGGAACATGCAGGCAGCTCAGAAATTTGAGGAAATTCTTAGAGCAGCGGGAGTTATACCGGCGACTGTGGCGGTCATTGAGGGAGTCCCGAC
>JBBAMI010000014.1:13374-24538 GCA_040402595.1 Aquiluna sp. | reverse complement strand
ATCTCAACACTTGCTCAAACTCCAATTGTTGTCGTAAGTGCGGGTGTGAAGAGCGTACTTGACATCTCTGCCACTCTAGAAAGACTTGAGACGCTTAGCATTCCAGTGGTTGGTTACAAGACAAAAACTTTTCCAAGCTTCTGGCTGCCATCTTCTCCATTCACCCTCGACTGGCAAGTGGATAACCCGCAGGAGATTTCTGAAATCTTCAAAGCTCAAAGACAAAGTCAATCAAGCTCAGCGCTGGTAGTTGCTAATCCCTTACCCACTGAGAAGGCCTGGGAAAAGAGTGAGCACGACGCCGTGCTCGCGCAAGCGTTCAAAGCAGCAGATGAGGCCGGGGTTCGCGGTAAAGAGGTAACGCCGTTTCTACTGCAATACATCGTCGAAGCTTCCAAAGGAAAATCCCTAGAGGTGAACCTCGAACTTGCTATGAACAATGTCCGTCTCGCCGCAGAGATTGCAAAGGCATTGGCTTGAAGAAGGTCATGGTGATTGGCGATGTCATTGAGGACATCATTGTCATAGCAGGAGCGGATAGACAAGAAAACACCGACAACCAATCTCAGATCTCAGCAACACCGGGTGGCTCCGGCGCCAACTTTGCTGTTTGGCTAGCTTCGCTCGGGGTATCAATAGAACTGACGGCCAGGGTGGGCATCGCTGACCTCAGTCACCTTGCGACTTACTTCAACTCAGTAGGCGTAGCGCCTAATCTGCAAGGCGATCCCAATCTGGCAACTGGCCGCATTGTGGTCCTGGTAGAAGGAAATAACCGAACTTTCTTTACAGACCGAGGAGCCAATCAAAACCTTGAAATCAAAGATCTAAACCTCGGCGGCTTTGATGTGCTCTACATCTCCGGTTATTCGGTGGTTTCCCTTGGAATTGAAAAGACTCAGGAGCTAATTAACTTGGCATCTAAAGCTGGCGCTCTGGTGGCGGTAGATCCGGGAAGCTCCGCGTTCATTTCAAAGTTTGGCGTTGATAACTTCTTAGCCGCAATAGCGGGTTCGGACATTCTTTTCCCCAATCAGGACGAGTACAAATTGCTCGGCAGCGGTAGAGATTTGTCCCAAGAATTTTCAGAAGTCATTATCACTAAGGGTGAAAATGGTTCTGAAGCACTCGGGTCTCTAAGCATTCCGGCAGAAAAGGTTGGCGTCGTTGATCCAACGGGAGCGGGGGACGCCTTTGCAGCAAAATACCTAGCGATGAGGTTGGCAGGAGACAGCGTCAGCGATTCACTAATTGCGGCTAACAGATTTGCAGCCGCTGCAGTAACTAAAGCTGGCGGGCAGCCCTAGTGTCCCTTGGGATGCCAGACGGTCTTTACTTCCATGAGGTCCAAAATGTGTTGCAAAGATCCAGTTGCACCATCTCTGCCGTAGGTTCCCGCTCTGATAACTCGCTTGAGATTTTCTGCGGCAAGTAGCTCAAGTTCCGCAGGTGATTGGCTTCCCTCTAGGTCAACGGCGTTTACATCCAGGTGAGAGGCAATCCAGCTGCCAAGTTCTTTGGCATTGCCGGTCAGAATGTTCACAACACCACCGGGCAGATCAGATGTTTCTAGTACTTCACTCAGTGTTATTGCACTGAGGGGATAAGCCTCGCTTGTTATCGCAACGATGGTGTTTCCCGAAACAATTGCGGGCGCGATTGTGTTCACGAGTCCCAGGAGCGCGCTGTCCTGAGGGGCAAAGGCTCCAACCACACCGGTTGGTTGATTGGTTGAAATGTTGAAAAAGGGCCCAGCAACGGGATTCATGCTGCCCGCCACCGCGTCAATTTTGTCTGACCACCCGGCATGCCAAACCCAACTGTCGATTGCGTTCTCGACCTCTTTGTTGGCAGCAGCTAGAGACTTGCCTGTTTGGAGCCTGATTTCCTGGGCGAATTGGTCCTTGCGACCCTCCAGCATCTCAGCGATGCGGTAGAGGATTTGCGCGCGGTTATAGGCGCTGGCGCTCTCCCAACCGGGTAGCGCGGATCTGGCTGCTACGACTGCATCCCTAACGTCTTTGCGGGAAGCCTTCGCAGCGTTTGCAATGTGGTTTCCCTTGGAATCTAGAACTTCATAAGATCTGCCAGATTCGCTGCGGGGAAATTTACCCCCAATAAAGAGCTTGTAGGTTTTCTTCACATCCAGTCTCACTTGGCACCTCCTCTCAGGTATGCAAGGAGTCCGTGACGACCACCTTCTCTTCCATATCCAGATTCCTTAAATCCACCAAATGGACTTGTGGGATCGAATTGGTTGAACGTGTTTGCCCAGACAACTCCAGCGTTTAGCTGATCGGCAAGTTTCAGGATTCTTGAACCCTTCTCAGTCCAGATACCAGCGCTTAGACCGTAGGGGGTGTTGTTTGCTTTGGTAACAGCTTCGGCTGGCGTGCGGAAGGTCATCACACTTAGGACCGGACCAAAGATTTCTTCCCGAGCAACTGTGTTGGCTGGGGAAACACCAGTGATGATTGTTGGGACATACCAGAAACCATTTCTCGGCAGCTTGCACTGTGGAGCCCAAGCAGTCCCGCCTTCTTTGACACCTTGCTTAACTAGTTTCTCGATCTTTTTTAGCTGTGCCTCAGAGTTGATTGCACCAACATCTGTGTTTTTATCCATTGGATCCCCAACGCGAAGGGTTTCCATGCGTCGCTTGAGTTTTTTCAGGAATTCATCCTGGATAGATTCCTGTAGAAGAAGTCTCGAACCTGCGCAGCAGACGTGTCCCTGGTTGAAGAATATTCCGTTGATTATTCCTTCAACTGCCTGATCAATCGGAGCGTCATCGAAAACGATGTTGGCCGCTTTGCCACCAAGTTCAAGCGTTGCCTTTTTCTTACTTCCGGCAATCTGCTTGGCAATTATTCTTCCAACCTCAGTTGAACCCGTGAAGGCAACCTTGTTGATACCAGCATGGTTCACCAGCGCACTTCCGGTATCACCGAAACCAGTGACGATGTTGACAACACCGGCTGGAAGCTCTGCCTGCTCGCAGATTTCGGCAAACATCAGTGCGGTCAGGGGAGTGGACTCGGCGGGCTTTAGGACAACGGTGTTTCCTGCAGCAAGCGCTGGGGCAATCTTCCAGGCCAACATCATGAGCGGGAAGTTCCAAGGGATTATCTGTGCAGCTACTCCGTGGGCCTTGGGGCTTGGTCCGTAGCCCGCATAATCAAGCTTGTCTGCCCAGCCGGCGTAGTAGAAGAACCAGGCTGCAACAGTTGGAATATCAAAGTCTCGGGTTTCTTTTATTGGCTTGCCATTGTTTAGTGTCTCTGCGACAGCAAGCTCCCTGGCTCGCTCTTGGATAATTCGAGCGATGCGGTAGAGGTACTTCCCTCTCTCCGCTCCGGTGAGCTTGCTCCATGTCTTTTCATAAGCGTGTCTGGCAGCTTTTACAGCCTGATCAATCTCTTTTGCGCCACCGTAGGAGATGTTTGCTAGTACTTCTTCGGTTGCGGGATTGATGGTTTCATACTTCTTGCTGCTCTTGACGAACTTGCCACCGATGTAGTGTCCGTAGGAATCCTGAAACTTGACTATTGATTTAGCCTCTGGGGCTGGTGAATACTCGAACATTTTTCTCCTAGTCCACACTCACATAGTCACTACCGGAGTAGTTTCCAGTCTTTAGTTTCTTTCGCTGCATTAGAACATCGTTGAGTAGGCTCGACGCTCCAAATCTAAACAAATCTGGTGTTAGCCATTTTTCTCCAGCAGTCTCTTTAACTACAACCAAATAGCGAAGAGCATCCTTGGCAGATCTAATTCCGCCAGCTGGCTTGACACCAATTGTCGCACCTGTCTCCTCAAACCAGTCTCTGACTGCCTGCAGCATCAAAAGTGTGATAGGGAGAGTTGCATTAACGTTCACCTTGCCGGTGGAAGTCTTTATGAAGTCCGCTCCTGCCAGCATTGCCAGGTAACTTGCTCTTCGGATGTTGTCGTAGGTTTGAAGCTCGCCTGTTTCCAAAATAACTTTTAGGTGAGCGGATTTACCATTTGGTTTTTTACACGCTAGCTTCACTTGCTGAATTTGCTTATAAACCTCGAGGAAGTCACCACTGAGAAAAGCACCACGGTCAATCACCATGTCAATTTCATCAGCACCAGCGGCAACTGCCTCTTTGGTATCCAGAAGCTTCACCTTCAAACTTGCTCTTCCTGAAGGGAATGCTGTCGCAACCGCAGCAACGTAGATGCCTGATTTCCCCAGAGCTTCCTTGGCGTAGCTGACCATGTCTCCATAAACACAGATGGCCGCGGGTCTGGGGCAGTCAAGATCGTCGGGGTCCGGGGTGATGGCTTTGAGGCAGAGAGAGCGGACTCGTTGCGGGGTGTCCATGCCCTCGAGGGTGGTCAAATCCATCATTCGGATTGCCATGTCCAGCGCCCAGGCTTTCGAGTCGGTCTTTATGGATCTGGTTGCTAGGGATCCGGCGCGAGCTTCCAGGCCAACCTTGTCAACGCCAGGAAGTGAGAAGAGCCAGCGCCTTAGGCTCTGGTTCGAAATTTTGGAACCGACAACTTCTTCTGGCAGCAAGGGGATACTCCTATATATGAAAAGCCTACCCTCAGGGCAGAAACTTACTCGAGGTCAGTTCTTCGCTGATTCTCCAAAGCCTTTGGGCAATTTCTAGGTTCTGAGAGTGCCTAGTTCCTGAGATCAGTTTTGGCTCCCCCCAAGCTTCATACCTTGGCCCGATGAACTCCCCACCCGTCAGTGCCGGGTCAAGTGCTGCCTGAATCTGACTCCTGGCACCAGTTGCTGCAGTTTGCGCAAGGAAGTCGAAGGTGTTGGGGTAGTTATCTTGCAATCCAGTTTTTGCCCAGCCGGGGTGGGCAGCAATTGATTTCACCCTAGATCCTGATTGTTTTGCTCTGATGTCGAGCTCTCTGGCAAAGAACAGGCAGGCGAGCTTGCTGTCGGCATATCTTCCCCAGCGGTTATAGGGAGCATCCGCTCCTCTAATCACCTCTACACTCTCAGCCTGCAGCTTCGATCTGCGATGGACGACTGAACTTATCGACACAACTCGACCAGCTGCTTTTTCAACTCTGTCCCATAACAGCTGAGTCAGAAGGAAGTGGCCCAGGTGGTTGGTTGCCATTTGAGACTCAATACCATCGGGAGAAAGGGAAAAGTCAGGACCCATCAGTCCCGCGTTATTCATTAGAACATCAATCGGTTCGCTCACAGAAGCCGCAAACTTTCTCACAGCTGATTGATTTGAAATGTCCAGCGCCGAGGATTTAATTTCAACGCTGGGGTATTTGAGCCTGAGGCTGCTGACTTCGCGGTTAAGTCTGTCTTCCCCTCGTGCGAGAAGGATCAAATTAAATCCCTCACTGGCCAAAGCCTCGGCGCTCGCTAGTCCCAGTCCCGAGCTTCCCCCAGTGATAAGTGCAGTTTTCATTCTTTAGATTCTCAGTAGTCTCTCGATGTCTCCAAAAACTTCCATGCCACAGGTGGTGGCGGTGGCGGAAAGGAGGGTCTTCCCACCTTGGGTGTGAGTGACCTCAACTACCCCATCCAGAGTTTCCTCAACTCTTTTATGCATTGCCTCGCGAAGAGGTGCATGAAGCAGCCCACCGCGCTTTCTCTCTGCCTTTAGTTCAAGCTCACCTGCGGGACCACTGACTTTCCAGTTGATGTGGGTGTCATCGATCTTGAGCCACTCTTCTTTTGATTTGTTGTAGGTGGTCCAGGAGTGAAGTTTTCCAGAGTGGTGAAGCCCAAGGATGAAACCCCGGAAGGGTTTACCAAGCCAAGGAATGATTGCAGCTGAGGCTATGAGTGAAGCATCTTCGCGGCCGGCTAGGTGGTTGCTGTGCAGCCAGATGTAGCCAGAGGGAAAGTTTCTTCCCCAGTCTTTTTCGATGTAACCCTTGCCTGAGTCAAAACTAATCTGCTTGCCCTCGACTTTTAGTTCTCCAGCTAAGGAGTGGGAAAAAGAAACTATGCCGTGGAAGCACTCCATAAAAGGAACTAATCCATACCAACCCATGATGCCTGGGCTGGCGAAGGTCACAGGCCACGGCTTTAGCTCACTTGTGATTTGAACCCTTCCCTGAAGTTGAGGAAGGTTCAGCGTTGCACCGCTTGCGGAGAAGTGATTGTCGCCGACAGTGACATCAAAAGAGGTGTCGCTGGCTTGGAATTGTTCGACGGGATACACGTGGTACCAGCTTCTTCCGGTGGAGCCATCTAGAACCTGCACAAAAGCTTCGTCCTTGCTTGAGCCGCCAAGACCACGAAAGATACCCGGGATTACTGCCCACTTCTGCGACTGGTCTTCAGAGACAATCTTGAAATACCAGCCCTCGAAGAAGTTCTTGGTTTTCCCTTTACCGTGGAAGGCTTCCGGGTGTTTGATGCCATTTAGGTAACCCAGGGGAGTGCGCACATATAAGAGGTTAATGGCAAGAACTAGACTTTATCCAGTCTGAGAGGTGATAGTTGAAACCAACCACCAGGCTCACAATCAGACTGGGTTTTACGCAAATCATTAGCTGGGGATCTGGCTTCTATATTCCGGCAGTTCTAGCTGTTCCTATTTCTGCTTCTTTGGCGATTACCACCGAACTGTTTTTCTGGGCCTTCACGGTGTCTCTCCTGGTCTCAGGCCTGATGGGACCAAGAATCGGTAAGTTCATAGACAAGCTTGGTGGGAGAAAGGTACTTCCCTTCGGGTCAGTTGCTTTCTTTATTGGCCTCTCTCTTCTTGCAACCGCAACTGAACCCATTCAGCTCTTTATCGCCTGGTTCTTTATCGGTATTGGTGGCTCGATGGGCAACTATGACGCTGCCTTTGCAACAGCGGTCAACTTCTTTGGGAACAAGTCCAACTCGGTAATTGCGGGTATCACAGTTTTTGCTGGCTTCTCCTCAACTATTTCCTGGCCCCTAACAACATTCTTGTTCAATCAGTTTGGTTGGCGCGAGGCCATCTGGTTTTGGGCAGTAGCCCACCTGATACTCGCCTTGCCTCTACACCTGACGATCCCTAGGTCGGAAGCCAAGGAAATTCCAGACATGACTGGCCCAATTAGGAAGATGATCAAGCGCAGGTTCCGATTTGACCCCCTGCTAGTTGTGTTTGCTCTGATGTTTGCTCTTGAGGGTTTCATTGTCTCTTCAGTGAACACGACCCTGCCGTTCATGCTTCAAGAGCTTGGGGCATCGGTTGAGTTGGCTCTTCTGGCAGCTGTCCTTCTCGGACCCTTTCAGGTTATGGCGAGAGTGCTGCTGGTTGCCATGGGATCCAGGGCAACTCCAATTTTGGTTGCGGCGATCTCCATAGCAGCCCACCCACTTGGAGTTATATGCATATGGCTATTCGGTGACGCAGGTCTTTTACCCTTTGTGATTCTGCACGGAATTGGTGTTGGGCTAAATCCATTCATTAGAGGATCATTACCACTTTTGTTCTTTGGTGCTGATCGGTTTGGTCAGCGGCAGGGCTACATAATGATGCCGTCAAAGATTCTTTCGGCGCTGTCTCCTACCTTGCTGACCCTGATGCTTTTGGCTAATCCGCAGCTAGCGATACTGGCAACATTTGGCATGGGATTTACTTCAGGGCTTCTCCTTATTTGGGTTTACCTTATTTACAGAGGAAGAAATCCAAAACATCCTGAGACTGGAGAAATAAGGGAAATCTCTTAGTGCTCGAGCAGACTTGCTGAGTCTTTAGTTTCAATCCACCTTAATAATCCCGCCCAGCTTCCCCAGCCATCATCCAAAGAAAAGTGCCCGGCTCCCGAAAAAATTACCGGTTCAATCTGAAGGGCTGGTTTATAAATCGATATTCCTCTTGGCAGCCATTTGTCATTGTCACTCGCAATCACCGTCAAGTCTTCTGTCCACTTCTTTGCTTGACGAGCAAGCAGTGGGTTACTTAGGTCTAATGGTTCTCCGGTGATTCCATCAGCGTCGGCAGTCATTTCAGGATCAGGCGGCGCTACAAGTAAGACTCGATCAAAGGGATTTTTGAACAAGTCATTCAGTGCTCCGAATAGCCAGTTAGTTGTTCCAAGCGAGTGAGCTATGCAGATCTTCTCTCCCGGGACCTCGTCCATCATGTTGCTCTCCTGTCTCAGCAGCTCTTGCCACTCGAGCGGATCGGGAGTTTCAGGGGAGGGAAACTGGGGATACCAAACCTGGTGACCCTGCGAGCGAAGCTTGGCAGCCGCAAGGCGCATCCAGTGACCTTCGGGACGCCTATTGGTCCAGCCGTGTAGAAGAAGGATTTTCTTCATCTCGAGTTGGCCTTGTGAAAGTGCATCAAACTGTAGGGTCAGCTATTCCAACGTAAACAGTCTCGAGGTACTCTTCGATTCCTTCGCGTGATCCTTCACGTCCAAGACCTGATTGCTTCACACCGCCGAATGGACCTGCTGGGTTAGAGACCATTCCGGTGTTCAGTCCAAACATGCCGGTCTCTAATCTTTCAGCAAGTCGCAGACCCCGATTGAGGTCCTTGGTGAAGGCATAGGCAACGAGTCCATACTCAGTGTTATTAGCCATTTTCACGGCTTCGTCTTCAGTCTTAAACGTGCAGATCGGCGCAACGGGACCAAATATCTCATTGCTTAGAATCTCGCAGGTCTCAGGAACATTCTTCAAAACTGTTGGGGGATAGAAGTAACCCTCGCCACTGGGAACCACACCGCCCAGGAGAACCTCTGCTCCCTTGGACTTAGCATCCTCAACTAGGGCGTGAACACTCTGGCGAGACTTCTCATCGATGAGTGGACCGATGTTGGAACCCTCTTCCAGGCCTCTGGAAACTTTCAGCTTTGACATTCTTTCTGTCAGCTTGCTTGAAAACTCTTCGACGACACTTTCGTGAATAAGGAACCGGTTGGCGGCTGTGCAGGCCTCGCCCATGTTTCTGAGTTTGGCTAGCATTGCGCCTTCAACAGCTTTGTCAATATCCGCATCTTCGAAAACTAAGAATGGAGCATTGCCACCAAGCTCCATTGAAACCTTTAGCACCTGCTCTGCGGAATCAGCAATCAACTTTCTACCTACCGGAGTGGATCCTGTGAAAGAAAGTTTTCTTAGTCGCGAATCCTTGATCAGGGGTCCGGTAACGTCCTGGACCCTGGTTGTTTGAATTACGTTTACAACTCCTGCAGGAACCCCGACTTCTAGCAAAACTTTGGCGAATAGTAGTGAGGTGAGAGGGGTAAGCGCTGCAGGTTTCAGTATGGATGTGCAACCAGCCGCAATTGCAGGCCCAATCTTTCTAGTGGCCATAGCAAGAGGAAAGTTCCAAGGAGTTATTAGGAGCGCAGGTCCAATTGGTCTTTTTAGTACGAGAAGACGGTTTTTTCCATCAGGGGCAGTGGTGTAGCGTCCATCAATTCTTGGCGCTTCTTCAGAGAACCATCTCAGGAATTCAGCACCGTAACCAACTTCACCCTTAGCTTCTGCAAACGGCTTTCCCATTTCCATAGACATCAGGGTTGCGAAGTCGTCCGACATCTGAGTGACTTTTTCAAATGCAGCCCTGAGAATCTCCGCCCTGACTCTAGGAGCGGTTTTACCCCAACCCTCCTGAGCCTCGTGAGCTGCTGCCATCGCAAGCTGACCGTCCTCAAAGCTGGCATCGGCGATAGTCTTCAGAACTTTCCCGGTGGCGGGGTCGGTAACTTCAAAAGTCTTGCCATCACTGGCAGACTGCCACTTTCCCCCAATCAGAAGCTGATCAGGTACTAGATCCAGGGCTCTTTTTTCATCGGCAGCTGAAACCAATTGCCACTCCTTATTTATGTGTCTAATCCTGCCACTTAAGTCTGAGTGAATTCAGCACTACGGAAACGCTGGACAGGGCCATGGCTAAGCCCGCCAGCATGGGGTTGAGAAGACCAAGGGCTGCGACTGGGATTAGCAGAAGGTTGTAGCCAAAGGCCCATCCCAGGTTCTGCAAAATGTTGCGGTAGGTGCGTTTTCCAAGACTGAGGCCGAATGGGACTTTTCTGGGGTCATCATCCAAGATAGTGATGTCACTGGCAGCCTGGGCTGCTTGTGAACCACTACCCATCGCAATACCGATCTCTGCGGCAGATAGCGCAGCAACATCATTGATTCCATCGCCCACCATTGCCATCTTGCTCTCGGAGCTGGTTAGGTATTGAAGCTTTTCTTCCGGAGATACGCCTCCCAAAACTTCCTTGATTCCTAGTGCATCTGCAATTTCACTAACTCTTCTTGGGTTATCTCCAGATAACAGAGCCACTGACAAATCTTGTTTGTTTAGTTCCCTAACTGTTTCAATAGCTCCAGGTCTAATCTGATCGCTTAGCTCGATCAGGCCTCTAGCTTTGCCATCCCAAGTAACAACGACCAGAGTGTTAGGTCCTGCGGCAGCTAATGCTGCATTCAATTCGGCTTGGTTTTCAACCTCGGAAGACTTGCCAACATTTACTCGCTTACCGGCAACATCGCCCGCGAGGCCCACCCCCGCCAGCTCCTGGATGTTTTCTGCAGTGAGATTTCCATATTCACTAAGTGCGATTGCTATGGGATGCTTTGAGCCTCGTTCAACAGCGGCTGCTAATTCCAGTACTTCTTTTGCATCAGCACCTGCCAGTGAGGTAGTTCGAACTACAGCTAACTTTCCGTCGGTGAGAGTTCCAGTTTTATCGAAAACAACTTTTTGGATTTTCGCTAGCTTGCGAAGAGAATCCGGGTTTCGAATTACGACAGATTTGCGAGCACCAATTGCTGTGGCAACCACGAGGCTCATAGGGACTGCAATACCCAAGGCGCAGGGACAGGCAATTACTAAAACGGCAACAGCGGCCTCAAAGGCCCTCAACTCGTTTCCGGTAGTAAGAAACCAAATGGCAAATGTGCTCAGTGCAATAACAATTACCGAAGGCACAAAGAACCGGGAGATGCTATCCGCGAGGGATGCCAGTTTTGTTTTCTGCGCTGTCGCCTCGCGCACCAAATCGGCAATCTGAGCTAAACGCGAGGCTTTGGCAGGTTTCATTACCGTAATCAAAGCCTCGCCCGAGACCACGATTGCACCGGCCGCTAGGACATCGCCTTTAGATAGCTCTAGCGGAAGCGATTCACCGGTGAGGGTGGAGTTGTCGACAGAGGCATGGTTTGACCAAAGCTCACCATCCGCAGGGACTGCTT
>JBBAMI010000014.1:2762-13274 GCA_040402595.1 Aquiluna sp. | reverse complement strand
AACTAAATAGACGCTAAAGAAATATGCAGACAACGATCCCAGTGAGACGAGAGTATCCATGGTGGAATCAAAGCGCCTCAGATTTTTTAGCGCTGCAAGATGAAATGGAAATGCAACATAGGCAACTACGGGGGTTGAAATCAGCCACACCAAGAATTGACTTCCGTCAAAGCGGAATCCTGGCACCATTGAGAAAACCACGGCAAAAAGCGATAGAACTGTGCCAATAAGTATTCTCGGAAGCAGCAGGCTAAGTTCAGGCTTGCCACTGCCTACCTTGTAGCCCGCATCATCTACCGCGTTTGCGAGAGATTCTTGGTCAACTGGCTTACTCAGTGTGACATGCGCTTTTTCAGTAGCGAAATCAACGTAGGCACTAACTCCGTCAAGACTGTTCAGGCTTTTTTCAACTCGCCTCGCACAAGCTGTGCAAGTCATACCCTCAATCTCGAGCTCTAGTTGATTAGGCATCTACTTTCTCGAACTTCACTGCCGTGTATCCAGCCTTCTCAACGGCCTCAGATAGCTCACTTTCAGAAGCAGAGCCATCAACAATTGCCTTTCCTTGCTGGTGATTAACCTCAATCACATGCACACCAGGAACCTCGGACAATTCTTTGCTGATTGACATGGCGCAGTGCCCGCAGGTCATACCGCTGATTTCTATTTCTAACTTGCTCATTTTTTCTCCTAGTCGAACAGCTTTGCTATTTGGTTCCAAAGTGTTTTGTTGATGCGGTAGTAAACCCACGTGCCCTTTCGCTCTGCCTCAAGCAGGCCAACTTCCGTTAGTTTTTTCATGTGGTGGGAGATAGTTGGTTGGGAAAGATTCAGGGGACCAGTCAGATCGCAGGTGCAGGCTTGAGAGTTTTCTCCCTGCCTGATTAGGGCAAGGATTTGCAGTCTCGTCGGGTCGGCAACAGCCTTTAGGAGCGACGCAATGTCGGTGGCTTGCTCTCTGGCCAGAGGCTCTATGCCTGGTGCCGGTGCACACTGGCTGATGTCGAGGGCGATTTTCGTTGCCATTTGTTCACCTTCTACATAGATGATTGTCTATAGCTAATCATAGATACTTATCTATGAATAACAACCCCGTCTGAAGGACAGCATGATCGCCAAGCTGCTAGCGGAGTTCCTAGGAACTGCCTTGATCGTGGCTACCGTTTTGGGAGCTGGCTTCTCGCAAGCAGGTCTCGGTGCTGACCCAGCCCTCGGACTCACCATGATTGCTCTGGCTGTAGCGGCCGTGCTGTTTGTCACAATTTCAATCTTTGGGCCAATTTCGGGTGCCCACTTCAACCCAATCGTTTCCATCGCGCTTGTGATGCGCAACCAGCTGTCCTCAGTCGGGGCAGCCGCGTACATTCTCTTTCAGTTGCTGGGGGCCATTGCCGGGGCTGTGATTGCCAATTTGATGTTTAACGCAAATCTGACTATCAGCCAGGTCAGCAGATTTAACTCTGGCGCATTTGTCGGGGAAGTCTTTGCTAGCGCAGGATTGGTTCTAATTGTTCTTTTACTTATTCACTTTGCAAAGCAGGATTTAGTTGCCGCATCGGTCGCTCTTTGGATTTTAGCCGGACACCTCTTTACTTCATCTACCGCATTTGCTAATCCAGCTGTGACTATCGGGCGAATCTTTTCAACCGCTCCTTCATCCATCAGCATTGATTCGGCACTGTGGTTTATCTTTGCCCAGCTGATTGGCCTAGTTGTCGCACTACTTGTTTTTACTCCACTAACAGGAAAGAAGGATCAGGCATGAGCGAAATAATTGCGTCGGTGATGTTTGTTTGTGTACACAACGCTGGGCGCTCTCAGATGGCACAAGGCTTTTTATCCCATTTGGCGGGAGATCGAGTTGAGGTGAGGTCGTCGGGAACCATGCCCGCCGATCAGGTAAACCCATCTGCGGTTGAAGCAATGAAAGAGCTTGGAATAGATATTTCCGCAGCGAAGCCCAAGATTCTGACCGATGAGGATGTTCGAGCTTCGGACTATGTGATAACCATGGGGTGCGGAGACGCTTGCCCTTTTTACCCCGGCAAAAAATACCTGGACTGGAAACTGGAGGATCCAGCTGGAAAAGGTGTCGAAGCGGTGCGACCAATCAGAGATGAAATAAAGCGAAGGGTTGAGGAGCTAATAGCCGAGATTGATGGCAAGGCCCTCTAAGCCTTAACCTGACATTTAGACCATTCTCACCACTTGTCCACACCGCGTTTCTAGTTTGTTGGTGTGCGAGCAAGGGTTGCGGTAGTAACAGAGTCATTTCTCCCCCAGGTCAATGGAGTCACCAACTCGGTCATCCGTATCCTGGAAACTTTCAAACAAAGAGAAATGCAGGCTCAGGTCATCGCCCCGACTGCTCTGGCACCACAGCACCTAGGTTTTGAGGTAGTTACGACCCCGTTTTTACCAGTGCTGCAGTTCCCGGTTGCAATTCCTACGCCAGGAGTCTGGCGCGCTCTGGATGAATTTCGCCCCGATGTCATCCACGTGGCTGCACCATTTTTGCTGGGCGCCCAGGCAATTGCCTGGGGAGCTCGCAACGAAATTCCAACGATCGCTGTCTACCAAACCGATATCTCCGGTTATCTCGCCAGATACAACGCCAGCTTTGCCAGACCAGTTATGGACCTAATCACCTACGCCATCCACGATCAAGCAACCGTGAATCTTGCCCCGACTAACCACAGCGCTCAATACCTCAAGTCATTGGGACTTTCCAATGTAAACGTCTGGGGTAGGGGAGTTGACCAAGATCTTTTCAATCCGGATAACAGGCTGAGTACTCGGGCGAAACAGATTCGCAGCGACATCGCTCCAAACGGCGAGGTTGTTATTGGGTTTGTGGGACGACTCGCTGCCGAGAAGCAAGTTCACAGAATGGTTGAACTCTTTGGGCTTTCACGCGTGAAGTTTCTTGTAGTTGGAGATGGGCCGGAGCGACAGAGGCTCGAGCAGCTGTTTGCGGGAAGGGTTTTGTTTACTGGCGCCCTGGGCGGGCTCGAGCTTGCCAACCACTATGCGGCGATGGATATTTTTGTTCACTTCGGTACCGAGGAAACCTTCGGACAAACCATTCAGGAAGCTAAGTCGTCGAGGTTAGCGGTGGTAGCACCCGACTGCGGAGGTCCGAGGGAGCTAATCGACGATGGAGTCACAGGACTCTTGGTGAACCCTAATATTCCCGACGGCTATTTGCAGGCGGTGACCAAACTACTTGATAGTGGTAGGCGGGAGGCTATGGCTGAACGAGCTGCTGAATCGGTTAGGGAGAAGTCCTGGTCAAAAAACAACGCGCAACTTTTGAACCACTACCGTGATGCTATGTCTAAAGTTCACTCGCGACGGGCAGCTGAGTTTGAACTGGCTTGATGCTCAGCAGATAATCAACGCCTTTGGTGATTGGGCGGCGATTGCTGTAACCATAATCATTTTTTTCGAAACCGCTTTCATCCTTACTTCATTTCTGCCTGGGGATTCACTTCTTTTTCTCACCGGTCTAACCCTCGCAACCAGTGACTCCTGGTTACCAGACTGGCTTGGTTTTGTTTTCATTTGGATAGCGGCATTTACTGGCACACAGGTGGGCTACTGGGTTGGCAGGAAAGTCGGACCACCACTCTTCGCCGAAAATAGAAATTTCATTCTGAACAAATCTGTCCTCGCAAAAACGCATGCCTTCTTCGATCGCTATGGAGCAAGGGCGGTTATCCTAGCCAGGTTTGTGCCGATTCTTAGGGCACTGATACCAATGCTTGCCGGCATCTCTCAGATGGATCAAAGACGCTTTCTCAGGCTCAATCTGCTTGGTGCGGCCATTTGGGTTGCGGTGTTTATGATTCCAGGTTACTGGCTCGGAGGAATCGGCTGGGTAAAAGAGAATCTTGAAATAACCGTGATTGCAATTGTGGTTGGGACTTCACTGCTTCTTCCAATTGAGCTACTTAGGGATCGAGTCGCTACGAAGCTAAGGAAATCAAAGGCTGATTAAGTCCCAGTGTGGGTGTTTCTGCTTGGGTTCAAAGGGAACCAACTTATCTAGTTTTGGTGATAGACCATCACCCGATGTCACACCGCGCAGCCTTCTGTCAAAGAATGGAATTACATCACGAACAATCCAGCGAATGGTGTCAAGCAGACCTCTGTTCATCGGGGTGAGTTCTTGTGGGTCGAGCTGCGGATAGCGATAATCCAGCTGCAACAGTTTGGCAGCCTCGTTCGCTACGGCAATGTGTCCATGTCCTGAGAAGTGAACCATGTCCTCTGCCCAAAACATCAGCTGATCAAAATCCTTGATGCCAAAAACATCGAGCACCGGTATTTCCAGCTCATCAGCGACTTCCTGAATCATCTCGCTAAATCTCTCAGATCGGAGCCTCAGTGAAGTGAATAACCGGAGGTGAAGGGGGTTGATAGTATTTGCCACCACCACATCGCACCCCGCCGCCTTTAGCGAAAGAAGGCCCAGTTGAAACTTTTCCATCAGCGCCGGCAGTCTCTCAGCCTTCGTCATCAGGTCATTTGATCCAGCCATAACGGTCACCAGATCAGGCTGCATCTGAAGTGCGACTGGCAGTTGCTGGTCGACTATTTTGCTCAGATTTGCACCGCGAATAGCCAGGTTGGCAAATTGGAACTGGTAGCCCTTCTGCTGAGCCTCCCTGGCCAGAATCCCGGCAAGGCGATCAGTCCAACCGTTGTGAAGGCGCTCATGGTGGAAAGTGAAATCTCCAAGGCCCTCGGAGAGTGAGTCCCCGATTGCTACATATGAGCGGTAAGGCTTTCCTATCACCGAGAAAGTTCAGCGAACTACTAAGAAATATGACCCAAGCGACACTTAATGTTGCTTTGCTCTCGGGTGAACATTCAGCTACAACTTGAACCTTCTTCGACTCCTAGACTATTCAGAATGCGTCGTTTGTCCCTAGCCACCGTGCTTCTTCTAGCTGGTTGCGCTTCAGCTCCGGTGGCCGAAACCATCCCTACCGAGACCCAGACTCCGGAGCCAGAACCGGTGCTGGTTGCCGCTCCGCTCACTGGAGTCCTGTATGAGGAGGGCACTAACCCCTCCCTAACACTTCCTGCAGTGATGGCCAAGGTTGACAACACCCAGTACTCATATCCACAACTTTCTCTAAACGATGCAGACATTGTTTTTGTCACTCGGGTTGAGGGAGGAATGACCAGGCTTCTTCCCGTTTGGCACTCCAGGGTTCCAGCTGAAATTGGTCCAGTTCGCTCCGTCAGACCCGTCGACCCTCTGCTCATTGCTCCATTCGGAGGAATCTTTGTTTACTCAGGCGGTCAGTCGCCATTCAAGCAGGCAGCTAAGGCAACCGGACTTGTGATGAGCGATGAGGATACCGAAGCTGACAATGAAACCTATTTCCGCGACAAAAGCAGGCGAGCGCCCTGGGATTTGTTGTTCAGAGCGCCACTTCTGCAGCAGCTCTACTCCGATCAGCAGTCAGCCCCTGTTGACCAGCTCAGCTTTGGAGATATCCCTACTGCAGTAAGCGAGGGGACGCCAGCGCTAAGTTTCAGCGTCAAGTATCCAGAGACTTTGTCTGAGTGGGAGGTGGGAACCGGAAGCTTTCCATGGGCAGCAAGTTCAGAGCCCGCCTGGTTCAGATCTCAGAACGGTAAGCCCCACCTTCAGCAAAACGAAGAGCAGCTGCTGAGCAAGAACGTGGTGGTGCTAGAAGTGACTCATGATCTAAGTTTCCGCGATCCCAAATACGGGCCTATTCCCAAGGCTGAACTTGTGAACAACACTGGCGTCGCACATATATTCACTGACGGTTATTACCTCAAAGCCATCTGGACAAAAGGCGCAATCAACTCAAGAATCAAACTCACCACTGAGAGCGGCGCCGAGGCGAAGCTCGCTGCTGGCAACACCTGGTTTGAGCTGATGGACCAACCTAGAAGCAAGCTGATGATTGTCTTCCCAGAACCTGCAACAGCCTCAGAATCAACGGATTAGTTTGCGCGGAGTAAAAAAAGAGAATCTTCCCAGTAAGACTTGTCTACGCTGCGGCAGAGAGATGGTTTGGCGAAAATCCTGGGCAAAAACCTGGGATCAGGTCAAGTACTGCTCTGAAAAGTGCAAGCTAACTAAAGGTTCTTAGAAAAGTCCTTCAGCCAGACTTTGAGGTCACTTCCAATGTCATCGCGATCAACCGCGATTCGAAGTGTGGCCTTAATGAAGTCAAGCTTGTCTCCGGTGTCATATCTTCTTCCTCGGAAAACAATTCCTCTAACTCCACCTGCTACCGCTGGGTGTTTAGCTGCATACTGCAGGGCATCAGTCAACTGAATCTCTCCGCCTCTTCCGGGAGCGGTGTTTTCCAAAATCTCAAACATTTCTGGTCGCAAGACGTATCTTCCAATTACCGCCAGATTCGATGGCGCTTCTTTTGCAGATGGTTTTTCCACAAGGTCGTTGATGATGACGGAATCCCCATCCTCAGTGATTTTCGCTGCACCGTAGAGGTGAATCTGGTCCATGGGAACTTCCATTAGAGCAACCACGTTGTCACCCGTTGTCTCATGAAGTTTCAGCATGCTCGGCAGAATGGCGTCTCGGTAATCAATCACATCATCACCGAGCAAAACAGCAAAGCTGTGTTCGCCGACATGGCTTTTTGCTCTGAGAACTGCGTGACCAAGACCCTTCGGGTCTCCCTGCCTGGTGTAGTGGATATCTGCAAGCTGCGAGGACTCTTGAACAGTGAACAACTTCTTTTCATCACCCTTTGTGGCGAGAACTTGCTCAAGCTCTGCAACTCGGTCGAAGTGATTCTCGAGTGCATTTTTGTTTCTTCCCGTGATCATCAATAGGTCTGATAGACCAGCAGAGACTGCCTCTTCAACAACGAACTGAATTACAGGCTTATCGACAATTGGGAGCATTTCCTTGGGCAAGGCCTTTGTTGCAGGCAGAAACCTGGTGCCCAGTCCTGCCGCGGGAATCACGGCCTTGGTGACAGAAAACTTATTGGAAACCATAGCTAAAGCCTAGACTCAACTTTCAGGAGTTACTCAAACTAAGCTCCTACACTTTGTCGGGGTTGAAAATGAAGCAAGTGCTCAAGAAGTTGATAGCCAGCCTGGGGATTACATCCCTGCTGGTGGTTGGTCTAGCGCCCGCTGCTCAAGCTGCGGTCTCGGAACCCGCCTACGACAATGTCAAAGCACCCTTCGTCTGGCAGCTCGGTCACACCGGCAAGGGCGCTTCGATTGCATTTATTGACCAGGGTGTGAACCTAACCCACGAGTATTTTCAGGGCCAGGTCGTTGATGGATTCTGCCTATATGAGTTCTATACCCGGAACTTCTGTCCTAACGGAACAAAGCGTCAAACCGGCGTGATTGCCGCATCGCAAAGAATCGTTTCTAACTTTCCAGTTTTTTCTGAGAATCACGGAAACATGGTTGCGGGCATCGCAGCGGGTAAACCAAACAGCTTTGCCCCCGGCGGTATTGCTCCAGACGCCAAGATTGTCATGGCGAATGTTGATCTAACTCTTGCTGGCATTACGGCAGCTGCTCAATACATTTCAGATAGAGCTTCCATCAATAACACCGTCGCGGTGTCGTTGTCATTTGGAGGACTCTTTAGCGAGATGCCAAGAAGCTGGTTGCTTTGTGACAACAATCCTGCACTTGCGGAACTGGCCAAGATTTTGGGAGATATGCGCAAGCGCGGAATCATCACCTTTGCTGCTGCCGGAAATTCACCAACCCTGGATATTGCAACTTCAATTTTTCCAAGCTGCCTTCAGGATGTCGTAGCAGTTGGTTCGGTGAATCAGCAGGGTGAGATCTCCTGGTATGTCACCATGAGCAACAAGATTGAACTGCTGGCTCCTGACTACGCAATTAGTGCCGACACCATTGGTTACATGACTGGCTCTGGCACATCCGCTGCAACGCCAATGGTCGCCGGCGCATTTACCCTTCTTCGTCAGGCTTTTCCAGGAAAGACCAGCGAGCAAATTCTGACAGCCATGAAGGCAACCGGAACCAAAGTCAGTGACGTCATCCGCAAGGACATTCCAGTTATCAACCTTCAGGCCGCCTACAACGCGCTCCTGAATGACACAACTGTCATCCCTGAGCCAGAGCCAGAGAAGAAGGTAACAATCGGCACCTTCAACGGGTTCATCGCCATCTACACGTTTGGTTACACAGATAGCAAATTATCTGCCAAAGTTGCGGGAAGATGGCTAACTGTGAACCCAATTGCCAAAGCCCCAGGCAAGTCATATTCGATAACCAGGCGCAACACAGGTGCTGGTTATCAGGTGCAGGTTGATGTTTTCATTGACGGCAAACTCGTCGCGTCAGAGAAAGTATTGACTAGGTAGCTAGCGTCCGAAAACAAACTTAGTGAGGTTCCCCACCCCGCCAAGATCCTTGATTCTTCGCAGCCCAAAAGCTAGCCGAACAAGGGGGGCCATTCCACCAAAAACGCGGCCAAAGACCCTTGCTCTTGCAACGCGGTCTCTTTGCGTTCCCCAACCCGAACCCGAGGAAACTTCTGGGTGAGAGGCGATGGTGACAGGGATGAACTGTGCCCTTCCACCGGCTCTGATTAGATCAACAATAAAGATGTATTCATCGCCTAGGTAGTTTTCAACACCGGCACCAAATCGCTCATCAAATGTGATCCCCAGGCGTCTGACCTCAGAAACTCGGACAATCATTTCGTAGGTTGCAGCTTTGGCGGAGTTGAAAAGTCCAAGCTTCTCAACTCGGCTTGGGTAGTTCTTCCTTAGGTTTCCACTTGTACCAGTAGCCCTACATAGCACCAAAGAAACTTCCCGATTTGCATCTAGAAAAGCAATTGCTTCTCTCAAGCCTTCGTCACTGAAGACAATGTCGTCATCTGCAAAGACGAGATATTCACCAGCTGCCTCAGCTATCGCAGCGTTGCGTGACTTGGCCACCCCAGTGGTGGGCAAAGAAATCACTTTCGCTGTTGGAACGTTAGCCTTTGGCTGGCCGCCCTGAGTGATGATGAGCAGCTCCCAATCGTCAGACTTAGGGGGAGTGATGTTGTGGGCCCTATCGGCCAACACCGAATAGCCAACGGTGAGTTTCTTCATTAGAAGCTATTTGCCTTCGCTCTGGCAAAGCGCATTAGTGAAGAAGAGATAGTGCTGAAGGTTGTGTTTTGGAGCCTAAGACCAAGAAACAACACGATGGTATTTGCCAGGCTGATTGCTCCTGTGATGCCTAAGTAAATCAGAAGTGCAAATAGAAGGACAACGCCAAAGCTTGCCACCAGAGTTCCAAGCTCAGCCTGCTGGATTCTGCTACCCAGCCTCTCTGCCGGTCTGACATCTTCCTTAGCCCTTTTCTTGTGAACGAAATCCCTTTGCTTGCGGTATTGCCTCATGAACAAGACACCCATTAGCTGCAAGACAATAAAGATGAATACAAAGTTCACAGCGGCAAACATTGGATCAAGTGTCACAAAGAAGATGGCAATCACAATCAGCTGGGTCAGGAATGACCAAACGTTCACCATTTCCAGGGCCATGGCCCATTCCCAGCTTTCGTTGTATTTGTTCTTTTCCCGCTCATCTGCCCCAAAGGCCTTGTCAAAGAATTTGACTCGGTAGGTCTTCTGCAGGTAGTTGGCAATGCGGGTGCTGGCAAAGAGAAGCGAAAAGAGCACTACCGATAGCACAATCTCCGCCACCGGTCTCGATGCTCCAGCAACCACCAGGTCAGTGAAGAGCTTCGCTACCAATAGCTCCGTCACTGGGATAGCCGCCCCAATCAGGACCAGTAACACAAGTTGCCAACGGTATTTGCCCTTCGGAACCAGCAGTTTGGAAGAGCTCAGGAGCATCTTGAACATTTTGATCATCTGAGTACCTCGGCAATTGCTGCCTTGATGTGCGAGGTAACCTCATCCTTCTTCTCTTCGCTAACGCTTATCTGCTTAGCCAGATTTCTAAGTTCGAATTTTCTTAGGTCTAGTGGGATGACCTTGGGGTTCATAACTTCTGCGCCAGCTCCCAGCGCATAGTCTTCATACTTCATGCCGCTGCCGTGGACGTTCTCCTCAAAGCCTTCAAAAGTCACCAGACCACACGGAATGCCATATGACTGGCAGGTGATCATGACGTGCATGGCCGAGGTAACTACCGCATCGTATTCAGCAAGTTTGGCGACAAAGGCCTCGATGTCCTGCCTTCTTGACATAAGCACTGAAAACTCATCCACTCCATCAGGCAGCTGGATGGGAGCGGCCACGTGAGAGAAGTGCCGAACGAAGGCAATCCTTCCGTTTCCCTTTTTTCTATCAATCGGAATGATTCGGGAGAGGATTAACCCTGGGTCCCCAAAAGCATTTATCTCTAGCCCACTGGAGCGCTTTAGAACTGCTGCAGTGAGCGGACCTCGGACAGAGATGTACTTGGCTTTTCGGTTGAGCTCGACATCGTCACTTGAAATACCGGTGCCAACAACCACCGAACGGGACTT
>JBBAMI010000014.1:0-2662 GCA_040402595.1 Aquiluna sp. | reverse complement strand
CTGGGTCGATGGCCTTTTGTCGTCCCTGGGTGAGAAGCGCGGTCACACCAACAGCATCAGCGATTCTTCTAAGAGGAAGCTTGATTGAATCCGGCAAAGCCTTCTCGAGGTTTTTCGCCTGCTGCAAGATTTTTCTGCGAGGGCTGGCTTTCTTTCCAGCGCCATGCTGAACCACCTTGTCTTTAAACTCAGCGACGTTTCCAGAGGATCCAAAGACAAAGAAAGCGCTTCTCGATCCGCCCTCCAAGGGCTTGCCGTCTCTAACAATTGCGCTTGAGGGGATTAGCTGGAAGGTAAGGTTTCTGGCATTGCCTCGCCAGGCCTCTTCCAGGAAGTAATCATCGGTTGCCTTGATGGTTGCTCTTTGCTCAAGCAGGAAGGCATCTTCGACAAGCTTTCTTCCCTGGGGGGTAGCGCCCACTCCCCAGAAACTTGGCTCCCAGAATCTAGTGCGGTTGTGATAGCCAATCTGCAGGGGATTGCCGAAGCTTCTTTGAAAACCAATCAGGTCGGCGGTTGAGTTAGATATGTAATCGGGAAGGTGAGTGATTCGACAGTCAACGTCAATCCAGAAAACCATCTTGTCCGGGTACTTATTGCAGACATCTCTAATGAAGCCAATCTTGCGCCTAGTGGTGTCGGCCCAGTCTTCACCTGGTCTTTTTTGAACCTCAAGCAGCTCGGTCTGGATCCCAAGGGATGCAAGCTGTTCCCTCAGCTCCTTGGCATGGTTTGCGTAGTAGTCATCCGGGGTGTAGAAGCTACAGACAATGACATCGCGGTTCACGAAAGAAAACTACCAGCAGGCACTACTTTGCCCCTCGAATAAGCCCCACCCAGAAGCCAATACCCCAGGAAAAGTGCATGGTTGGAAGTACCAGCAGAACCCGCAGCTTCACACCGTTAGGAAGTTCCAGGGCATTGAACGCAATCAGGCCAATAAACAAAAGGTAGAGCCAGAGGGGGAAACCGAAAAGGGCTGCGAGGACAAAGATCGGGGGAATCCAGTATCTAAGTGATGACTGGAAGGGAGCCTGCCTGGTGAGTGCTCCGCGCCATCTACCTGTTTGATAGAACTGCTTAGCTAAAGCTCTCCAAGACGAACGGGGGAAGTAGTTGACTACCAGTCTTGGATCAAACCAAACAACTCCGCCCAGTGACCTGATTCTTTGGTTTAGTTCCCAGTCCTGACCCCTGACCCATTTGGGGTCAAAGCCTCCGGCCTTTTCCAGCCAGCTTTTTTGAAAGACGCCTAGGTAAACGGTTTCGACTGCACCTGCTTTACCTCCTATATGAAAGCTGCCACCACCTAGGCCCACCCGATTGTTATAGCCAAAGGCCACGGCTTTTTGAAAAGGTGTCTCACCGATTGCCTGCATCCTGCCGCCGACGTTTGCAGCACCTGTCTGGTTCATCACCTCTAAAGCGGTTTTTAGATAGTCGCCAGTTAGCTGGCTGTGAGCATCGACCCTCACGATGACAGCAAAGGAAGATTCTTTGATGGCTAGGTTTAGGCCACTGGCGGTGTCGCCAGTGGGGTTATCGATGACCTTCAGGTTCTTGTAGCTGGACTGCAGGCTATGGGCTATCTCTTTGGTCCTATCAGTTGATGGGGCGATGGCAAGAATTAGCTCTACTTTCCCCGGAGCCTCTTGACTGAAGACAGACTCAACGGCGCTCGCCAGATACTTTTCTTCGTTGCGAACTGGCATCACGAAGGTGGCGTCTTGCAAGTTAGTTCTGGATGTTGCGTCCAAGCGCAATTACCTTCCAGCCAGCCAACTGCCACTTCTTCACATCAAGAACATTTCGGCCATCAATGATGACTTTGCTTTTCACCTTTAGCTTTGCTGGCTCCAGTTCCCGATACTCTTTCCACTCGGTCCCAAGGATTACAAGATCTGCATCTTGAGCTGCAACTTCTAAATTCTGTTCGGGTTTAAGTTTTCCGGGATCCTTGAGCCCAGTAAGTGCAACAGGGTCATGAATAACAACCTCAGAACCTAATTCGGAGAGCCTCTTTGCGATCTCCAAAGAAGGCGAATCACGCAGGTCATCTGAGTCTGGCTTAAAGGAGATTCCGAGGACGAAGACTTTCTTGTGAGCTAATGTGCCGACTTCCTGCTTGGCAAGCTCGACCACTCGGCTTCTTCTTCGAAGGTTTATCTGATCGACGTCCTTTAGGAAATCAAGGGAACTTCCAACACCGAGCTCTTCGGCTCTTGCAATAAATCCTCGGATGTCTTTTGGTAGGCAACCTCCACCAAAGCCAATACCTGAGCGGAGAAACTTTTTACCGATCCGCTCATCGTGGCCAATTGCCTCTGCCAGTGCAACAGCATCTGCGCCAGCTGCTTCCGCTATTTCGGCCATTGCATTAATAAAACTGATCTTGGTGGCTAGGAAAGCATTTGCTGCAACTTTCACAAGCTCAGCTGTCTCCACATCCAGTGACAAGAAAGGAGTGCCAGTTTCGAGAATTGGCTGATATGCCTCTTTGAGCTTTTCAACCGAGTACTGATCCCAGGATCCAACAACAATTCGATCAGGTTTTAATGAATCTTCTAGGGCAGTGCCCTCACGAAGGAACTCCGGGTTCCAGGCTAAGTGAACAGGAAAGCCAGCTATCTCTGACATCAGATCTTTGAGCTTGGCTGCTGTT
>JBBAMI010000013.1:0-36301 GCA_040402595.1 Aquiluna sp. | reverse complement strand
GGTTCTGGAACATCGTCCAACATGAACATGAATGAAGTTCTAGCCACTTTGGCTAGCGCGAAGTTGGGCAAGGAAGTCCACCCGAATGACCATGTGAACGCCAGCCAATCATCAAATGATGTCTTTCCAACCAGCGTCCACGTAGCTGTCACCAGCGCATTGGTCAAAGACCTAATTCCATCGCTCGAACACTTAGCTAAGGCACTGGAGAAAAAAGCCAAGCTTTGGAAAGACGATGTCAAGCCAGGTAGAACTCACCTTATGGACGCAACTCCGGTCACCTTTGGGCAAGAGTTCGCAGGGTACGCAGCTCAGATTCGATATGGCATTGAAAGGGTGAATGCGGCTCTGCCTCGGGTGGCCGAAGTACCCCAGGGCGGAACTGCAACTGGAACTGGTATCAATACTCCGAAGGGTTTCCCTCAAGAAGTAATCAAAAGACTAGCCAAGGAGACAGGCCTTCCCATAACTGAGGCACGTGATCATTTTGAAGCTCAGGGAGCAAGGGACGCTCTTGTGGAAGCATCCGGAGCACTTAAGGTTCTGGCCGTGAGTCTGACGAAAATCAACAATGACCTCAGGTGGATGGGATCAGGACCAAACACTGGACTAGCAGAACTTCACATTCCTGATCTTCAACCTGGAAGTTCGATAATGCCGGGCAAAGTAAATCCCGTAGTTCCGGAGGCGGTGCTGATGGTGTGCGCGAGGGTCATTGGGAATGACGCAACCGTCACATGGGCAGGAGCTTCTGGAAACTTCGAGCTAAACGTGGCAATTCCTGTAATGGGAAATGCTTTGCTCGAGTCAATTCGTCTGCTGTCGAATTCGATGAGAGTGCTGGCAGACAAGACTGTCGATGGGCTCGAGATTAACGCTGCGAGAGCTAAAGCAATGGCTGAGTCCTCACCTTCAATAGTCACACCACTGAACAGGTTTATTGGCTACGAGGCTGCCGCCAAGATTGCAAAGTACTCGGTAGAGAATTCCGTAACAGTTAAAGAGGCAGCTATTGCGCTTGGCTTTGTCGATGGGGAAAAACTCACTATGGAGCAGCTCGACAAAGCTCTCTCAGTTCTACCTATGACAAGGCCTCCGCAGTAACTACAAAAACCGATGGTCCTACGCAGATAAAAAACCCAAGCAGTAGGTATGGACCCAGTGGGAGTGAAGCCTTGAGGGTTAACTTCTTGAAGATCATCAGCACAGCACTGGCAAAGGTGGCCAAAACCAGCCCTGCGGTTAGTGAAATTGCGGCTAAGACCGGCGAGAAATAGGCAGCTATCGCGTTCAGCGAGGTCAGCAGCTTCACATCTCCCATTCCAATGGCATCCCTCTTAGCTAGCAGCAAACCTATCCAGAACGTTAATCCTCCGGAAAGAAGACCTGCCATTGGACCGATCCAACCCGAAGTAAATATCGCCAACGCGATCAAGGAAGTCAGTGTCACTGCAATGGCTGAGATTGTCATTGGGTTTGGGAGCCGGTGTTCTCGAAAGTCAGTAATTGCCAACGGGACCGAAAGCATAGCGAGGTAGGCAATAGGAACAAGAATTATGAGATCGGCCACTTACCAAAGCTACGAAGAAGCGTGCTAGAAGGCTTTTGGTTATCCCCAGCTAGTCGAGTAAATCTGTTACTAGAGCGGCAATGTCACTTCTTTCGCTCCTAGTGAGCGTGATGTGAGCAAAGAGTTGCTGGCCTTTGAGGGTCTCAACTACCGAAGCCACACCGTCGTGCCTGCCAACACGCAGGTTGTCCCGCTGCGCAACATCGTGGGTCAGAACGACTCGAGACTTCTGCCCAATCCTGGAAAGCATTGTCAGTAAGACATTTCTCTCAAGTGATTGGGCTTCATCCACAATCACAAAGGAATCGTGCAATGAGCGACCGCGAATATGTGTGAGAGGAAGGATTTCTAGAATTCCGCGATTGACGACCTCGTCAATCACTTCCTTTGAAACAAGAGCCCCAAGGGTGTCAAAAACAGCCTGGGCCCAGGGGTTCATCTTCTCCCCTTCGGTGCCTGGAAGATATCCGAGTTCTTGTCCACCAACTGCATACAAAGGTCTGAAGACCATAATGCGCTTGTGTTGTCTGCGTTCAAGGACGGCTTCCAGTCCTGCGCACAATGCAAGCGCGCTCTTGCCTGTTCCTGCTCGGCCTCCAAGAGAGACAATTCCAATCTCTGGATCAAGTAAGAGGTCAATTGCCAAGCGCTGCTCTGCGCTTCTGCCATGAACACCAAAGATTTCTCTGTCTCCCCTGACCAGCTTGACTGTGCCGTGTTGCGAAACACGGCCGAGAGCGCTGCCGCGTTCTGACTGAATAATCAATCCGGTGTTCGTTGGCAATGCCTTGGCATCGGCGTGGGATATTTCCTCTGAATCGTAAAGGTTTGCCATTTCACTCGCTGAGAGGTGAAGTTCTCCGACTCCACTCCACTCATCGGTTGCAAGTTCGTGGAGATACTCTTCCGCCCTGAGTCCAATTGCAGAAGCCTTAACTCGCATTGGTAGATCTTTCGAGACAACTGTGACATCAAATCCCTCGTTGTCTAGATTTGCTGCAACGGCAAGGATTCGAGAGTCGTTGTCACCGAGTTGGAAACCAGTTGGAAGAATCGTCGGATCTATGTGATTTAGTTCAACTCTAAGAGTCCCGCCATCGCCAACTTCAACGGGGAAATCTAGACGCTCATGTTCTTGTCTAAGCTGGTCCAAATACCTAAGGGCTTTGCGCGCGAAGTAGCCGATTTCTAAATCATTGCGCTTCTTCTCAAGCTCATTGATTACGACTATAGGAAGAACGACCTCGTGTTCAGCGAATCTAAATAGGGCTTTAGGGTCTGAAAGGAGGACCGAGGTATCAAGGACAAAGGTTCGGACGGCAGTTTCTGCGCGTCTTTTGGTCGCTGACTCGCTTACCTCCTGAACCGCTTGCTTCTTTGAATTCGGTTTCGACTTAGGGGTAGAGCCTGCCACCTTCGCTCCTGCCTTGTTTAGCTTTTGCTCAATCTACGCCTGAGGTTTAAGGTTGTCCGACATGAACACGCCGAGAAATTGGCTGTTTACTGCCTCGTAATCTCGGCTGAATTGCAGCTTCCTGTCCTACGCTTACCGCATGTCCAATGAATCCGTCCTTCCACTATCTGAGCTTGGCAGAGCTCCGGAGGAATCCAGGCCTACCTGGCGCGGGTGGATTCACGCTGGAGTTCTACCGTTTGTTGTCGTTGGCGGGATAATCCTGCTGGTCGTTGCAGAGGGTTGGATGGCAAAAACAGCAGCCGCAATATATTTTGGAAGTTCAGTTTTGCTCTTTGGGAATTCGGCTCTCTACCATCGCTTCAACTGGAGGCCCCTGGTGAAGAGGATTCTAAAGCGCATAGATCACGCCAACATTTTTATCCTTATTGCAGGTACCTATACACCTATGGCCTTTTCCGCTCTTGTGGCTGATAAGGGGACGATGCTGCTGGTGACAGTGTGGATTGTTGCACTGATTGGAATATTTTTCAGAGTCTTCTGGATTGGAGCTCCGAGATGGCTCTACGTTCCGATTTATTTAGCGATGGGTTGGCTTGCCATTTTCTATGTGGTCGACCTTTGGATTGCCAACTGGGTAATGATGCTCCTCATTGCAGTCGGTGGCCTCTGCTACACACTGGGAGCGATTTTTTATGGTGCGAAGTGGCCAAAGAAAAATGCCAAGCACTTTGGATTTCACGAATACTTCCATGCCCTAACGGTGGCTGCATTTTTCTGCCACTGGACCGCGGCTTTGCTAATAAGCATCAACCCGGTTGCAGGCTCTATCTCTGCGGCTTAGCCGGTGGCTCTGGTCGAGTCGGCTTCTCCCCACTCGAACTGGAGAGATCCTCCTGGGCAAGTTTTTCTCTTATTTCTTCGCGATACTTGGTCCTTCTAATTCTTCGATTCATATCGAAAAACAGAAAAACCGCTCCAACTGCCACAGCGAAGGTAATGATGAATCCGATTGTCCCTGGAGTGTTGTAGGTGTCGTCGGCAACCGGGGTAGGCATCTGAGCCCAGAAATTTAAGTCCAGCAGTATGTTCACGCCATAAGTATTCCACCTATGACATAACCTTTTGACATGAGCGACAAAACTGACGACCTACTGGCAAGAAGATACGGTGCCAAGCCTGTCAACGCTCTGAGATTCAGAATTTTCGCGATTCTTGCGATAATCGCCACAGCGGCCGGAGCAGTTTGGCTTGGTTTAGCCAACTGGTCCCCTATTCAATCGACGACCTCCAGCTTCGAAGTTGTCAGCCCATGGCAGACCAAGGTGGAATTTGAACTTCAAATGCCACCTGGGGAGGTTGCTCTCTGTCGCTTTGAGGCCCTGAATAATGCCTTCTTTGTGGTTGGTTATGTTGAGCAATCATTTGGGCCTTTTGATCAGTTAATTACAAATCACGCGGTGTCAATCAACACCTTTGAAGAGGCTGTAACGGGACTGGTTGACAGCTGCTCCCTGCGATAAGCTTGCTTTTGGCTCGCTAGGCGAGCTTTTTCAATTCCCGAGAGTAAAAAATGACCGACAGTATTCTTTTGACCCAAGAGGCCTACGACCGCCTAAAGGGTGAGCTTGAGCAACTGATTTTGGTCGAGCGCCATGAGATTGCCAAGCGCATTCAAGAAGCTAGGGAAGAGGGTGACCTAAAGGAAAATGGCGGCTACCACGCGGCCAAAGAAGAGCAGGGCAAGATCGAGGCCAGGATCAATCGCCTTGAGGAAATGTTGGCTAATGCAACTATCGGTGAGGCCGATGCCGGCGATGGGATTGTTAAGCAGGGGCTATTAATTCACTGCAAGCTGAACGGAAAAGATAACGAATTCTTTCTTGGTAGTCACGAAATCTTTGAAGGCACTAAGTATGAAGCTGCCATGGAGGACGGAGACTTTTCTGTCTACAGCCCCGATTCTCCAATCGGGCAAGCAATTCTTGGCAAGACGATTGGTGAGAAGGTTAGCTACTCCGCGCCTAATGGAAAAGAAATCTCGGTTGAAATAACCGCACTAAAAAACTTCGTATTTAGTCACTAAGCAGCTTGGGATTTAGCCCAGCCTTGCGCAAAGATTCCAAAACTTCATCTCGGTGATCTTTGCCTCTGGTTTCAACACTGAGATCAAGCTCAACTTCGCTTATCTGAAGACCGCTACCGTGACGCGTGTGGAGAACCTCGACAACGTTCGCGTGAGCGTCAGCAACCGCCTGTGCGGTTCTGACCAGCTGTCCTGGCCGGTCTGGGAGCATCACCGCAATGTTGGTGTAGCGATCTGAGGCAGCTAAGCCGTGCTTAATTACGCGCTGCAACAAAAGAGGATCTATGTTTCCGCCAGATAGCACAACCGCTGTCTTGCCCTTGAGCTTTAGCTTCTTAGCCAAAATAGCGGCGACTCCTACTGACCCTCCAGCTTCCACCACCATTTTGCTGCGTTCTAAAACACCAAGCATGCCCTTAGCAATCTCGTCCTCGGTGACTGTCAGAACCTTGTCAACAAACTTGGCAATTATTTCAAAAGGGACCTTGCCTGGCTTGGCGACGGCTATTCCATCAGCGATGGTCGGATAAGTCTTGACTTCAACTGGCTTCCCGGCCTTCAGCGAGGCAGGGTAGGCGGCGGCAAGTTCAGCTTGAATAGCGAAAACTTTCACCTTTCGGCCGAGTTGCGCTGCCTTCAGTTTTGCAGCCAGGGCCACACCGGCCGTTAGACCGCCTCCCCCAAGGCAAACAATGATGTTGTCTACATCAGGAAGCTGTTCAAAGATTTCTAAGGCAACAGTTCCTTGTCCTCGAATAATGTCCAGGTGGTCAAAAGGCGGGACGTAAACTGCTCCGGTCTTCTGCGCGAAAGCTTTAGCAGCTGCATTTGTCTCATCGAAGATTGCACCCTCGAGCACAACATTTGCGCCGTAGCCGACGGTTGCCTGGTATTTAGGAAGCGATGCCCCCACGGGCATGTAAATGGTGGCTTTGATTCCGAGTAGCTGGGCCGCAAGCGCTACCCCCTGGGCGTGGTTACCAGCAGATGCGGCAACCACTCCTCGCTTTTTCTCTTCGGCACTGAGCTGAGAAATGAGGTTGTATGCACCGCGAACTTTATAAGCACCCGTTCTCTGCAGATTCTCACACTTGAAGTAAACCTTCTGACCAGTAAAAGCGCTCAACCAGTGGCTTTCAATCAGTGGAGTCTTAGAGACAACGTTGGCAACGCGCGCAGCGGCCTGTTCGAATTCACCCAGGGTGGGAAATTTCTGCTGAACCATTGCAAAACCTTCAATCAAAGAATGAGAGAAAGTCTAGCGACTAGAAGCCCCTTGATATTTCTGAAAGTCGCTTGATTCGAGCAGGAATTGGGGGGTGCGTTGAAAACAAGCGCTCCACCATTCCGGGCTTCAGAGGATCATTGATGTACATGTGTGCCATCGCTGTGTTGGCCCGGCGCATTGGTCGTCCATATTCCCCAAGCTTCTGAAGCGCGCTGGCTAGTCCATCTGGGAAACGGGTCATCTCAACACCGGTTGCATCAGCCAGATATTCACGCTGGCGCGACACAGCAGCTGAAACCAGAGGTCCAATCAGCCAGGCAATAATCCAGCCGAGGATTCCGATGGCGATTAGAAAAATAGCCGCCTGTCCGTGATCTCTGCTTTTGGCACCAGCGCCAAACCAAGCCATACGAATGGCCATGTCTGCCAAGATGCCGATGGCGGAGACTAGACCAAAGACGATAGTGGAAACCCGGATGTCGAAGTTCTTGACGTGTCCAAGCTCGTGCGCCATTACACCTTGCAGCTCATTGTCATCCATTATCTCGAGTAGTCCCGTGGTTGCTGCAACCACAGCAGTCTTGGGATTTCTTCCAGTGGCGAATGCGTTGGGTGCTGGATCGTTGATGATGTAAACCTTAGGCATCGGAAGACCCTCGGTGATAGCGAGGTTCTCAACAATGTTCCAAAGTCTGGGATTGTCCTTCTTCTCAATTTGGTGAGCACCGCTCATCGCAATAGCGATTGAAGAAGATGCGTAATACTGAAAGATTGTGTAGCCAAGAACAAACAGCACGATAAAGATTGCGCTTGAGCCATTGCCGGTTGCCTGGCCCCACCAAAGTGCCAGGGCGGTTAGTAGTCCAACAAAGAGGCCAATAATTAAGACTGTGTTGCGCTTATTGGCAGCGATTGCCCGATACATGCCTAGAACTTCACCTGCGGCGGTTCTTGAATAGCGGCTGGATTCTCGACCTCGAAGAATTCGCGGTTTGTGAAACCAAGACGCTTGGCGAATACGTTATTTGGGAACTGCTGAATCTTTGTGTTCAGCTCGGTGACTCCCCCGTTATAGAAGCGACGTGAAGCCATGATCTTGTCTTCGGTGTTGGTCAGCTCCCGCTGAAGTTCTAAGAAGTTTGTCGACGCAACAAGCTGAGGGTAGGCCTCAGAAACAGCGAACAGGCTCTTCAGTGCCCCCTGCAGCATGTTCTCTGCGGCAGCAGCTTCCGCTGGATGCTCGAGAGCACTTGGAGAGACAGTGGCTGCGCGAGCCTTAGTCACATTCTCAAAAACTTCGCGCTCGTGCGATGCGTAGCCTCGAACGGTTTCAATAAGGTTTGGTATCAAGTCTGCCCTGCGCTTGAGCTGAACAGTAATGTCGCTCCAGGCCTCATCAACGCGAACCTTCAGGGCAACAAGGGCGTTGTAAGTGACCCAAAGATAAATACCGACTAGTGCGGCGATTCCCAGCAGTACCAGGAAGATTTCCATTTTGCTCCTTAAAAAAGCTGAGTTCAGACTATTTGAGTTTGCTGAGGCTTTGCTGAATTATTTGCACCTTTTGGTGCCCCGAGTGGGACTCGAACCCACACTGTGACGATTTTAAGTCGTCTGCCTCTGCCATTGGGCTATCGGGGCAATAAATAAGGCCCAGCACTGCTGGGCCCAATCTAACTGGTTACTTGCCAGGTTTGGTTGCCCAGGTTTCAAAGAATAATCGAGGCGACTTTAGACCCTCGATGCTAACTAGGTCTCTTCCCAGAATAAAGTTCAGAACCCAGCCTGAAATGACCCTGATCTTGCGTTCCCAGGTTGGCATGGCCAACCCGTGATAGCCACGGTGAGCAAGCCAAGGGAAGAACCCAATCATTCCAAACTTTCCAACTTTCATTGCTCCGATTCCAATACCGAGGCCGGCAACGGCACCGATGGTTTTCCATCGGTATTCGCCTATCTCTTCTCCTCGAATTGAAGCAACTACATTTTTGGCAAGTAGCTTTGCCTGGCGAACAGCGTGCTGGGCATTTGGGACACAGTAGCCACCGACTCCCATGCCAGTCAGATCTGGCACAGCGGAAACATCTCCAGCAGTCCAAGCACCTTTAAATGGTTTGTCACCATCAACAATCTGCAACTTGGCATTAGCAGTGATACGCAATCTTCCATCCAGAGGGAAATCGCAGTGCTTGGCAACGGGAGCTGCAGCCACACCAGCTGTCCAAATCAAAATATCAGTTTCCAGTTTGTCGCCGTTTGAAAGCTTCACGACACCATCAACGGCGGATACAACCTGAGTATTGAGGTGAATGTAACCGGCTCGTGCATTCAAGTTTTCGACAACTTGCTTGGCGGTCTTTTCCGAAACTTCCGGCATGATTCGACCCATAGCCTCAATCAAATGGAATCTAACTTCATCAAAATCAATTTCTGGGTAGTAGCGAAGAAGTGCAGTGGCAGTGCTGCGCAATTCAGCAAACGCCTCGATGCCGGCAAATCCACCACCGACTACAACAAGAGTGAGTAGTCTCTTGCGCACTGGACTCGACTTAGGAAGGGCGGCAGCACGCTCAAAATTTCCAAATAGTCTGTTCCTGACCTCTACTGCCTCTTCGATGTTCTTCATTCCAATTGCGTTTTCGGCAATTCCATCGATTGGAAAGGTCTTAGTCACTGCACCGGCGGTCATAATCACCTGGTCATAGGAAATCGTGATGAGCTTTCCGCCCTCCACCTCGACGGTGGCTTTCTTGTCCTTGTGACTGACTTTGGTCATACGGCCGCTGACCAGTTTGGTTTTCCTTAGATGTTGTCGGTGCGAAACGATTACGTGCCGAGGTTCGATTGATCCGGCCGCCACCTCGGGAAGGAAAGGCTGATAAGTCATATATGGCAGTGGGTCGACCAGCGTCACTTCTGCTTCGTTTGGGCGAAGTAGCTTCTCGAGCTTCCAGGCGGCATAGAAGCCTGCATAGCCGCCGCCAATAATCAAGATGCGCTGGGGTTTGGCTGGGTTTACAACTTGCTCGAGAATTGCTTTAGGCGTCTTTGACTTAGTGGTCGCGACCGTCATGAGAATCTAAATTACCTTCTGGTTTTCTTTCCATCCCGCCCAAATCGATTGCGAATGCCATAGAGGAGCAACAGAGCCAGGGGAACTACCAACACATAGAGTAGCGGATTCGACCAGAGCTCGGCCTCAGGTTGTGGGGCTGGGAGCTGATTTTCTGCGGCTAGCGGGTCGCTCTGCGGTGGAATCAGAAGTTCTGCCTCGTCAACGGGTGCGGACGGACGATAAAGGTCAATCCAGCTTGCCAATGACCCAAGTGGGTTTTCTTCCGCACTAAGCCTCGAAGCTATGGCTGTAGCCGGTGAAATTAGTCCGTAACCGTAGTCCTTGTCATACCCAATATCTCCAAGATCTTTAGCGGTCGAAATCAACCTCTCAATCAGATCACTGCTCCTAGCCTTTGGATCCGCTTCAATCATTAGTGCTAAGAGCCCAGAGACGATTGGCGCTGCTGCAGATGAGCCCGACCATTTTCTGGGCTGCTGATTCGGGTAAGAGCCAACCATGTCCACTCCTGCGGCGGCAACCGAAATGCCAATTCCTTCGGCTCCAGAAACTTCGGAAGCATTCCCTTCGCGGTCAACTGCTGTGACCGAGATGACTCCAGGAATAGTGGCCGGCGCTGTCGGTGAGCTCTGCCCATCCAGCTTGTTCCCGCTTGCCGCCACAATCACCACGTCTTTTTCCATGGCGTATAGAAAAGCTTCATCCCAACTTGCCGGCCAGTTTCTCGAAGCCCGAGACACAGAGAGATTAATGACATCAGCACCTTGGTCAGCTGCCCACCTAACAGCCTGGGCAATCTGCCGATCAGTATCTGCACCCACTAGTCCAAGTCCCACTGATATGGAAAGCAGCTTTGCGCTCGGAGCAATTCCAATTACTCCACCCGTGACTCTTCCTTGACCTGCTATCAAAGAGGCAACCATAGTTCCGTGGAAACCACTTGGACCAACCGGACTTGAGCCATCGGGTGTTCCAGCGCCAGAAAAATCTGCTCCGCCTACGACGACCCCAGCGAGATCAGGGTGGCTGGTATCAATACCCGTGTCGATTACCGCGATGACAACTCCCTCACCGGAGAGTTCGCTGACAGCCTGAAATTCCGACAGCCACCAGTGATCTGCTTCTGTTACAGAGGTGAAAAGCAAAGGAGCAAGTAAAAATCCTGCTAGACGCATTGGCAAACCTCACTTGACCAACTCAGCTGAGCAAGTGCTAGATCACCAATTGGATTTACACCTTTCCCCTTGGCTAACGAGTGAGCTACTAGAGCGTGGAGGCACTTCACTCGATTTGGCATTCCCCCGGCAGATATGCCTGCAATCTCCTCCACCTTCTCAATTTCTTCCCGTTCAGACAGATACTGCTGGTGCGCAAGCTGGTAACCCTTAGCTAACTCCTCATCTTGGTTCAAACTTTCTTGGAGCTCGGCCATAAAACCGGCGGCCTCCAAAGCCGAGACAGCAGCAGTTGCAGATTTTTGTGTTAGATAAAAGAGTGTGGGAAAAGGCGTTCCATCAGCTAGGCGAGGTGAGGTCTTCACAACCAATGGCCTTGAGCAAACACACCGAGCGGCAACCTCAACTATGTCTCTTGCATCACGACCAAGTTGCCTAGAAACTTCCTGCAAGTCCTCAGGCGAAATCATTTTGACTCTGGTTTATCCGTAGCAGCACGAAGAAAAGATTCGAGAAGTGAATCCACCCAGTTGTCATTAGCAGCTGAGATCTCAGTTGTTATTTCATCTGCTTGCCGGCGATCGGCCATCAGTGCTCCGACTGTTCCAGAAGTGTCTGAGAAGTCCATCCCTTCAGCGTCCATAACTAGATAGGAAACCTCCCCGGGAAGAACGTAGTAAAGGCGGTCTCTGGCCTGCGAGCGAATGTAGACAGGATCCTGCCACCGATCCCGCTCTGCTTCCATTTGCTCAACTTGCTCCTGCGCAAGGCGAATACTCTGCTCCATCTCTGCAATTTGCCTGCGCTGATTTAGAAAAGCCTCAACATCTGGCGATACGACAAAGGCTCCCCCAACGACAATTAAAATAACTGTCACCCAGGTGCTGTTAAGCCGAAGTGTCTTAAGCATCAAGCGACCCTGATTAAGTGCTACCGGCACCTTGGGTTCGTTTTTGCTTGTGCGCGCCATGCCTAGGAGTCTAGAAGGCAAGGTTTAGTAATGCTGAGATTTAGCGAACGGCAAACCGGGGGAAGGCTTCCCTGCCCGCATACTTGGCAGCCTCAGCCAGCTCCTCTTCAATGCGAAGCAGCTGGTTGTATTTAGCGACTCGCTCACTTCTAGCAGGTGCCCCGGTTTTGATTTGCCCAGCATTTGTTGCAACAGCTAGGTCTGCAATAAAGGTGTCCTCGGTCTCACCACTTCGATGCGAAATGATGGCCTTCATTCCGTGTCGCTGGGCAAGTGCAACTGCGTCCATGGTTTCGGTGAGCGTTCCAATCTGGTTCACCTTCACCAGAATTGCATTTCCAGCCTTTTGGTCAATTCCTTTTTGCAATCTCGCAGGGTTGGTCACATATAGGTCGTCTCCAACAAGCTGAACCTTGGAACCAAGCTGAGCGGTAATTTCGCTCCAGCCTGCCCAGTCATCCTCAGCAAGAGGGTCTTCAATCGAAACCAGCGGGTAGTTGGCGATCAGATCGGCGTAGTAGGCGATCATCTCTGAGGCGGTTCGTTCCTTGCCCTCAAATGTGTACTTGCCTGTTTCCTCACTATAGAACTCTGTTGATGCCACATCCAGAGCAAGAGCGATGTCTTTCCCGAGCTCATAGCCAGCAAGCTTGATGGCCTCAGAAATTAAATCTAGCGCCGCCCTGTTGGTTGGCAGATCTGGAGCAAAGCCACCTTCATCACCAAGGCCAGTTGCGAGATTCTTCTCGGAAAGCAGTTTCTTTAGGTGGTGGTAAACCTCAGTTCCCCAGCGAAGTGCATCTGAGAAAGTCTTTGCGCCTAAGGGAACAATCATGAATTCCTGAATGTCAACGCCATTGTCAGCGTGCGCGCCGCCATTAATGATGTTCATCAGCGGAACCGGAAGAACATGAGCATTTGAGCCGCCGAGGTAGCGATAAAGGGGCAAGTCTGCCGAATCCGCAGCAGCTCTAGCGCTTGCTAGAGATACTCCAAGGATTGCGTTGGCACCAAGTTTTTTCTTGTTATCTGTTCCGTCAAGCTCAATCAAAGTGGTGTCCACCTGCCGCTGATCCGTGGCATCAACATCAGTTAGAGCGTTGTCAATTTTTTCAACCACTGCGGCAACTGCGTTTCGAACTCCCTTACCAAGGTAGCGAGCTTTGTCACCATCGCGTGACTCATGAGCTTCGAAGGCACCGGTTGATGCTCCTGATGGAACTGCGGCACGACCAAAAGAATCATCGCTCAGAAGAACTTCTACCTCGATAGTTGGGTTACCCCTGGAATCAAGAATTTCGCGGGCACCGACGGCAGTGATGAATGACAAGAGAGTTTCTCCTAGATTGATTTTGGAATTTATGAAAACAGCACTGGCTTCACTAAAAAGTCTAGCGGCTATGCCAACGGGCGGATTTGAGAAAGCCCGTCATTACCAAGCTGAACGAAGTGGGTGAAACCCTGCTGACTGAGCTCTTCGAGTTGGGCCTTTTGGTTTTTGGCAACTGGGTCTATCCGAACGTTCCAGCCCTCTGAGATTAGCTTCTGCTGCGCAGCCATGGCCTCTGAGACTTTGCCATCGACAAGCAGGACAAGCGACTTCTGCTCTGAGAAATCAGAACCCATCAGGTCCAGGATTCGCTCGATGCCAAGCGAGATACCCACGGCGGGAGTATCAATCCCAGACCACTTGCCCACCATTGAGTCATACCTGCCACCGCCGCCGATAGAGGAATCAGAATCAGGGTGTTCTATTTCAAAAATAGCTGAGGTGTAGTAGCCCATCCCCCGAACTAACGTTGGATCAAATCGCACTCGCTTAGCTTCTGGTAGCTGCTGGATCCAAGCAAGTTCCGCTGGAATCTCCACTGCGGCAGTTTCCAACCACTTGGCTACTTTGTCGGCTGTCTCCTCGGAGTAGGTCTCCGCGATTTCCTTAGTGACACCCGCAATTCCAATTTTGTCGAGCTTGTCAATTGCAATTAGTGCCTTATCTTGGCTATCGATACCAAGTTTGCTCAGTTCTCTTCTTAAGAATTTTCGGTCATTGACCCTAATAACTGCATTCTTGATTCCAATTTGATCAAGCGCAGCGAGGGAAGCACTCAATAGCTCTACTTCTGCAAGTTCAGTCGCATCTCCGAGAATGTCGATGTCGCACTGCAGGAACTGTCGATAACGACCTTTCTGCGGTCTCTCTGCTCGCCAGACTGGTCCGATTTGGATTGCTTTTAGAACCCTCGGCAGCTTGGCATGGTTCGAAGCAAAGTAGCGAGTTAGTGGCACAGTCAAATCAAACCTGAGCCCAAGGTCAGACAGCGGAAGGTTTTCCTTCTTTGCCTTTTCTAATTCCTCTCCCCGCTTCAAGACCTGAAAAACTAATTTTTCGTTATCGCCGCCTTGACCGCTAGTTAGCCGCTCAATGTCCTCGAGGGCTGGGGTTTCAATCTCTTGAAAACCTCGCGCGGTGTAAACCTGTCGGATCTGGGCTAAAACTGCCTCACGCTGAGCCTTCTCTTTTGGCAGAAGGTCACGCATTCCACGCGGTGGGTTCACTGGCACCGCTCCAGTTTGGCACAGGAACCCAAGGACTTCAGGCTTTGAAGGGATAAGGATAATGTTGGACATAGTCCTGTTTAGGGGGAATTAACTTTGCGCGAAGCCGCGAGTAGAGATTCCAGCATCGCCATCAATCAGCGACCCAAGCGGGGAAGACCAGTCACGACAGACCCCGGTGCGGTTGGACTAACTGCTCTTAGGCTCTTCGCCCAGCGCGGCATCGACAAGGTAACCATGGACGAAGTGGCAGAAGCCGCCTCTATTTCTAGATCTAACCTGTTTCGAATTTTCCCGTCTAAGGCCGCGGTGATCTGGGGAGGCATGCACGAATTCACAATGGAACTCGAAAAGCGCATCAACGAAAATCCAGAAACCGATGTGGTCAAGTTACTGCACGCTTCTTGGGTTCAGGCTATGGCACCACTGGATCAAAGAGTAGAAACCGTAAGACTGCGCCTCAAACTAATCGCTAGCTCACCAGAAATCTACGGTTGGGGTCAAGCTCAGATGGATCAAACCAGACAGGTTATTGAGAAGGCTGTCAGCAAATTTAGTAAGGACACCTTGCGACCCAAGATTGTCTCCGCGGCACTGATTTCAGCTTCAATGGCAATTCTGATTTGGTGGGCCCAGACGGACGACCAGAGAACACCATCAGAAGTCTTGGACCAGGGCTTTAGGGATTTCGAAAAACTATTTAGCTAATCCAGATTAGCTCTGCCGATGATTCCAGCATCGCTTGCCTGCTCCAGTTCCTGCTCTCTGATTTCATCTTCGAGCTGACGAACCGCTTGGCGCAAAGCTCTCTCGGGGTCGAGTTTGAGCGATCGCGCAGATGCCACGATTGCCAACAGCAGCTGTCCCAGCTCCTTCTCGTCGCTCATGGGAATTACAGGCGAAGATAGCGGCTCAAGAATGTGGGACTTTTCTGCTTTACCAATTATCTTGTTGGCTCTAGCGAGTGCGGGCATATCTCCAGGAATGCCATCCATGATGGAAGTCCGCATGGGCTTCTCTCGCTTCTTGTGCTGGTCCCAGTTCTTCATAACTTCTTCTCCGGTGCCAGCAGCAAATCTGTTTTGTTCCTCTTCACTGCCAAAGACATGTGGGTGACGGGAACGCATCTTCTGCTCCATCCGCTGAGCCACGTCTTCGATGTCGAATGGCTCGCCTAGGGTTCCAGTTGATGCAAGATCGGAATGAAAAATGACTTGGTAGAGAACGTCCCCCAGCTCCTCCATGATTTCTTCCCTTGAGCCGGCTTCGATTGCCTCAATCAGTTCAAAGGTCTCTTCCAGAAGATACTGAATAAGTGAGTGGTGGGTTTGCTCGGCATCCCAGGCGCAACCACCTGGTGCTCTAAGTTGATGGGCCGTCTGAATTAGACTTTCGAGCTTTTCCATTCGCTATTACCTGCAATTCCTCAAGAAGCTTTCTCACAAAGTCAATCACCTCTCGGTCACGAATAGTGCCCTCGGCCTGGGATTTTGGAATGCCCATCGTAAGAAGATGGGAGCTCTTTAGATACTTGGTGGTTGGGTATGTGTGACTTAGCTTTACCAGCTCTGATTCGGTCAATTCCACCGGTTGAATCCGTGCCGAAAGGCCCAGGAGATTTACCTCCAACAGTCCCAAACGATTGGCCATCTGACGAAGCTGAGTGACCTCAATTAGGTTGTGGACCGAGGTTGGCAGTGGTCCAAATCGGTCTGCGATCTCAGCCTGAATTTCAATCAGCTGATCTTGCGTTGCCCCCGCGCCGGATGCTGAAGCGAGCTTGTGATAAGCCTCAAGGCGCAATCGATCAGAATCTACGTATTCAACCGGAATTCGAGCATCCACAGGCAATTCGAGCTTCAGCTCGGAAGGAGCCTCTATTTTTTGACCTCTAAATTCACTCACTGCTTCGGCAATCATGCGCATGTAGAGGTCAAAGCCGACTCCGGCTATGTGTCCCGATTGTTCACCCCCGAGAAGGTTTCCTGCCCCACGAATTTCTAAGTCCTTCATTGCAACCTGCATGCCGCTGCCTAGTTCGTTGTGGGTGGCGATTGTTGAGAGCCGGTCGAAGGCTGTCTCTCCAAGCGGCTTGCTTGGGTCATAGAAGAAGTAGGCATATGCTCTTTCCCTTGATCTGCCCACTCTTCCTCGAATCTGATGAAGCTGACTCAGACCAAAATTCTCGGCGCGATCAACAATCAGGGTATTGGCGTTGGGAATGTCTATTCCAGTTTCGATGATGGTGGTTGAAACGAGAACATCAAACTTTTTCTCCCAAAAATCAACCACCACCTGTTCAAGTAGATGCTCTGGCATCTGCCCATGCGCAACTGCGATTCTCGCCTCCGGCACCAGCTTGGCCAAATTTGCGGCGGTGCTATCGATGGTGGCAACACGATTGTGGATAAAGAAAACCTGGCCCTCGCGAATGAGCTCCCTGCGAATAGCTGCAGCAACGGTCGCGTCATTGAATCCACCGACATAGGTAAGTATGGGATGACGATCTTCTGGAGGCGTGGCAAGCGTCGACATCTCTCGAATTCCCGTAACTGCCATTTCAAGCGTGCGAGGAATTGGGGTGGCGCTCATTGAAAGAACATCTACGTTTTGACGAAGGTCTTTGATTTTCTCCTTGTGCTCAACCCCAAATCTCTGTTCTTCATCAATGATCAACAAACCAAGGTCTCTGAAGTGGATGCCGGCAGATAGCAATCTGTGGGTACCAATCACCATGTCAATTGCGCCGCTCTTGAGCCCTGCGAGTACCTTCTTGGCCTCGGCATCGCTCTGAAACCGCGAGAGTGCCGCAAGGTTAATCGGGAATCCTGAAAATCTGGAGTGAAAAGTATCGAAGTGCTGCTTCACAAGAAGGGTTGTTGGAACCAGCATCGCTACCTGCTTGTGATCTTGAATTGCTTTGAAGGCAGCTCGGAGGGCTACTTCGGTCTTTCCATATCCGACATCTCCCGCTAGCAGTCGATCCATCGGAATCGGTTTTTCCATATCTCGCTTGACCTCGTCAATGGTGGTGAGCTGGTCCGGAGTTTCCTGAAAGACAAAGGCATCCTCCAGTTCTCTCTGCCAGTCGCTATCTGGTGAGAATGCATATCCCTGGGACTTAACTCTTGCGGCATAGAGTTTCACTAAGTCAATCGCAATCTTTCGAACAGCCTTACGGGCATTGCTCTTAGCTCTTGCCCAATCTGCACCACCCATTTTTGAAAGCACTGGCGCATCAGCTCCGACATATCGGGAGAGAAGATCGAGTTGATCAGTTGGGATAAACAATGTGTCAGCCGGATAGCCTCGCTTTGGAGGAGCATATTCAACGAGTAGGTACTCTCTCGCTTGTGAGCGGTTTGTCCTCTGCACTAACTCCTTGAACCTGCCGACCCCATGAATTTCATGAACCACATAGTCACCGGACTTAAGCTCGAGAGGATCGACGGCAGCGCCTCGACGCTTGGCAAGCTTTCGTTCTCGGGGAGCGACATAGTTGGAAGCAACTCCAAAAAATTCATCTTCTGTCATGACCACAAGGCCTGCCTCAGCCAAAACAAAACCACTCGCAATGCTGGAGACAGTTATGGTGATTTCAGACTTGGGTAGCTCTGCAAAGCTTTCCCTAAGTGAAACAGGAAGCGATTGAGCTGCCACTAGTTCCAGCATGCGCTCGGCAGTTCCGTGTCCTCGCGCAACCAACAGGACTGACTGCCCTGCTTTGAGCTGATCAGCAATCCAATCGATGCTTTCTCCCTCTGGAAAAACCGGCACCTCTCGAAGGCCAAGGTCCGTGCCCGTCTCATCAGAAAGCGCAGACACCTCGATGACTTTTCGATCTTCACTGAGTCGAGATTTGAAATCAGAAAACTCTAGGAAAGCTCCTTCGGAGAGATCAATTGGAGCTTGTGCTCCGCTGAGCGCAACATCCCAGGCGGCATGTAAAAACTCCTGATTTGTCTTGATTAAACTTTCGGCTCTGCCTGAAAGCTTTTCTGGTTCAAGCAAGACAACTTCGGCGGTCTTTATGTAGTCGGTCAAGGGAATCAGCTTGTCTGCCAAAACAGGTGCCAGGGATTCCATCCCTGAGACAGGAATAGCATTTGCAATTTTCTCTAGCATCTCACTGAGGTTTGGAAACTCCCCCGCCATCTCCCTCGCCTTACCAGCAACGCTTGGGGTGATAAGTAGCTCTCTGGCTGGAAATACTTCCAGTGAGGTGATAGGTGAATCAAAAGATCTCTGATCAGCAACGTGGAACTGCCTCATCTCTTCAAGGAGATCACCAAAAAACTCAAGGCGAATCGCATAATCGGCGGTGGTCGGAAAAATATCAACAATTCCGCCTCGGACAGAGAATTCTCCTCTTCGAGTTACAAGATCAACCCGTTCATAGGCGAACTCGATCAACTTGAGTGTCAGCTCCGGCAAAAGATACTCCTGGCCTTGCCTTAGCTTGAGAGGCTGGTAGTCGAGTATTCCGGCGATAAGTGGCTGCAGAGCCGCCCGAATCGACACAAGAATCACAACTGGATGTTTGAGCTTTTCCTCACTCAACCGCTGTATTTGATGAAGTGCCGCCACTCGCTTGCCCACAGTCTCCGGAGCTGGAGACAAACGTTCATGGGGAAGAGTCTCCCAGGCTGGAAAGTTGATGACTTCGAGATCCTCGACCAACTCTGTCAGCGTGCTTGAGAGCTCGTCTGCCTGCCTGGATGTGGCTGTGATAACTAGTAAAGGATCCTTTCGCCCCAGAAGAAAGGATGCGAGAGCAAAAGGCTGGGTCTTGCTGGGGGCAAAGATCTTGTCGAACTTTTGCTCACGGGCATGCTGAAGCGAGCGCGCCTTTGCGGCCGCAAAAAGCAGTGAGCGGATAGTCACCCCAGAAGTTTAGGGGTTTTGTTGGATGAGATTTTCTACTTTGTCGATTGCTAGATCAACTAATTCTCGAAGTCTTGATCGCTCTTCGGAATTGAAGTTTTTGAGCACAAAGTCGGCCACTTCCATCTGCCCAGGAGGTCTGCCGATTCCGAATCTGATTCGGTGATAACCCGTGCCGCACTTCTCACTGATGTCTCTGAGCCCGTTATGCCCAGCATGGCCACCGTCGAACTTAGCTCTGACATCCCCGTACTCAAGATCAAGCTCATCGTGAAGAACAATCATGTGATCTATTTCAACCGAGTAAAACTTAAGAAGCTGCTGAGCTGGGTTGCCACTCTCGTTCATGTATCCCGAGCTTTTGGCGAGAACAATCTTTGCTCCGGAAGAAGTGCGATACTCGGCAACAGTGGCGAAGGACTTGAATGCTTTGAAAGACGTTGAGTGCTTTGCGGCCAGCTCTTCGACAACGATTTGTCCAATGTTGTGACGATTAGCCTCGTACTGCGGACCTGGATTTCCAAGTCCGAAAACTATCCAAGTTGAATTACTTGTCAGCTTCTTCAGACTTTTGTGCGGTTGCGACTGGCTGTGGGGTTTCAGCTGCTGGCTGCTCATCCGCTACTCCGGCCTTGGTCTCTACAACCGAAGCTACCAGCTCATCCATTGGCAGTTCCATGATGACACCCTCTGGGATGTCTAGATCTGAAACGTTGTAGTGGTGACCAACCGGGTGGTCCTTAGAAATCTTTAGCTCGATGAACTGTGGAATGTGGGTTGCCTCAGCCTCGACCTTAACTGTCTTGTGTTCAAGATCCAAAACTGCTCCACCAACTACTTCACCAACAATGTGGACTGGAACCTCGACGTGGACCTTCTCACCACGACGAACCTCTACCAAGTCAATGTGCTCGATGATGTGGGTTACGGGATCCTTGGCTGCGCTTTTTACAAGTACGAGTTCTTCCTTACCGGAGATGTTCAGTTCGAGCAGAGCGTTCTTGGTTCTTAGGGCAAGTGCGACCTGGTGTGCGGGAACGTGAATGTGTCTGGTGGCGTTGCCATGACCGTAGATGACAGCTGGAGTTCTTCCAGATGCTCTGAGCTTTCGGGCGGCACCCTTGCCAAAGTTGTTTCTTACTTCGGCTTCAATCTTTGTCTCTGACATTTTTTCCTCGCAACTAACGGGCGAGAAATCTCCGTCGATAACGAATACCTAAGGTATCCCTCGCCGCTGAACCTGAAAAGAATAGCCGATTTACCTGAGTGCTCTCAACCCCCAGCGCAAGCCCATGGCAATCAGCAGCAGGGCTGCCCCGTTGATCAGGCTGGTCAGGGGGACGCTTAAGGCAAGTAGTAGACAGAGAGTGAATCCCAAGAGATTCAAATACTTAGGCCTTTTAGTCTCTTCCTTTGGCTGGCGGTAGGCAGCCCAATTAGTAATTGCGTAGTAAACCAGAACGCAAAATGAAGATATCCCAAGGGCTAGAAGTGTTGATTGCGAGAGAATTAGTAGGCAAACAGCAAAGGCAATCAGAGCTTCCGCCACATAAGGTGCCCCGTTCGCAAACTTTTTCGACATGAACCGAGGAAGCTCTGAGTCCAGCCCCATCTCCGATGCCGTCCTACTCATCCCAGCCAGAAGAGCTAGAAGTGAGCCCAGCCCAGCAATAGCTGCAAAGACTCCTGCGATTTCTCCAGATGAAAAACTATGTTCGCCCAAATCTGCCAAAGGTGTAATGGTCTTTGCCAAGTCGCTACCCAGTTTGCTCATCAACATAAGAGCGAGCAATAGATAAAGCATTAGAACGATTGAAAGTGAGATCCAGATGGCAAGAGGAACACTCTTCTCAGGATTCTTTAGCTCTCCACCCAAAGTCGCAACTCTCGCGTAACCTGCAAATGCAAAGAAGAAGAGTGAGGCTGCGGAGAGCACTCCGATGAGGCTCCCTGGACCAAGTGGAGTTGGCGAATTCGGCAAACTACTGGCGCTGAAGATCAGAGTAAGAAGAAATCCGATAGTTACCAAAGCAAGAACTTTTGAGCCGAGGGCAGTTCTATTTATCCCAAGCAAATTGATAATTGTCATGAGAATGACAGCACCTATTGCGGGAACCAGCGGCATAGTTGGAACAAGATAAAAAGAAATTGTCATCGCAATTACGGCGGAAGAGCCAATCTTGCCGATTAGGAATGCAGTTCCTGCAAGATACCCCCAATTCTCTGATAGGTAGTGTCTGGCATACGAATAGCCTCCCCCAGATCTCGTTACAGACGAGGCCAATTGCGCGACGCTTCCGGCATTCAAGTACGCAACAACAGCAGCTAGAAAGATTGAGATTGGTAATAGATTTCCGGAAAGAGATGCAGCAAATCCAAAAACAACAAACACGCCAGCCCCAAGCATCGACGCCAATCCAATAAAAGTGGCATCAGTTATGGAGAGTTTGCGCACCCGAGGAATTTAGGCGTGACCAGGGAACAGAGAGTTGACGGAGTCGTCATAAAAGACAGCTGCTATTGCCTTCGCAATTAGTGGTGCAATCGATAGGACCGTTAGTCCGTCAAATTCTTTGTCAGGAGTGATTGGGAGGGTGTTTGTGACCACCACTGCATCAATCACTGGGTCGCTCAGCCTTTCCCTGGCTGGCTCAGAAAACACTGGATGGGTGGCGGCAACTATCACCTTGGTTGCGCCATTTTCTTTGAGGGCATTTGCTGCTGCGAGAATTGTGCCGCCCGTATCGATCATGTCGTCAACAATCAAACAGTCGCGTCCTCGCACCTTACCCACAATCTCGTTTACCTGAACTTGATTTGGCTTGTCTGGGTCTCGGCGTTTGTGCACGATTGCTAGCGGAGTTGCGAGTCTGTCTGCCCAAATATCTGCCACTCTTACGCGTCCCGAGTCGGGAGAAACAACAGTCAGATTTTCAGTTCCAAATGTTGCTGCGACATGGTCGGCTAGCAGCGGTAAAGCCCAAAGGTGATCTACCGGACCGTCAAAGAATCCTTGAATCTGAGGGGTGTGCAAATCAACGGACATGAGTCTGGTTGCGCCAGCGACTCTAAACAGATCGTTTACCAGCTTGGCGGAAATCGGCTCGCGACCCTTGTGCTTCTTGTCTTGTCTGGCGTAGGGAAAGAAGGGTGCCACAACTGTTATGCGCTTGGCACTGGCCCGCTTCATTGCGTCAACCATCAATAGCTGTTCCATCAGCCAGTGGTTCACAGGGTTTGGATGTGACTGAATTATGAAGGCATCGACACCGCGCACACTTCGCTCATAACGGACAAAAGTTTCTCCGTTAGCAAAGTCATAAACCGTCATAGGGACAAGATCGGTTTGAAGAATATCCGCGACTTCTTGAGCCAGACCTTGGTGCGCTCTTCCAGATGCAATTACCAGCTGTTTGCTGGCGGCCTTCTCAATAGCCAATGACTACTCCGTCCGCTTTGCGGCTTCAGCTGAATCGCTACCTGGCCGCTTCTCCAATACCCAGTCTGCCAGATTCTCTTGAGGCATGGGATTCCTAGCCAGAGCCCCTGACTCAACGTCTTTGCGAATGGTCGAACCTGCCGCTGTATAGGCTCCGTCACCGATGGTGATCGGTGCGACAAAGACATTGCCGCTTCCAGTCCTGACATGCCTGCCGATCTTGGTCTGGTGTTTGTTCTCGCCGTCGTAGTTGGCGAAAATGGTGCCAGCTCCGATGTTCGAGCCCTCGCCAATTTCGGCGTCACCGACATAGCTCAAATGGGGAACCTTTGCTCCCGGACCAATTTTGGCGTTCTTGGTCTCGACGAAGGCACCGATTTTTCCTCCTTCTCCCAGCTCCGTGCCTGGCCGAAGGTATGAGAACGGACCGACCTTTGTCTTACTCGCAATCCTGACACTCTCGGCTACTGTCCGAGTCACTACCGCTAAGTTTCCTACTTCGCAATCTGTAAGGGTCGAGTCGGGTCCGATTACAGCGCCCACTCCGATGCGTGTTATGCCAGAGAGTCTGGTGGAGGGAAGGATTTTTGCATCCTGACCAATTTGGACAGTGACATCAATCCAAGTTGAAGAAGGTTCGTCGATGCTCACTCCGGCCAATTGCCAAGCCCTCACGATTCTTGAATTCAGCTCCAGCGCAACTTCGCTTAGCTGAGCTCGATCGTTCACGCCTGCCACTAGCCAGTGGTCGGAGATTTGGTGAGCTTGCACCAAACCTTGTTCAATCATCAATGAGACTACGTCTGTCAGATATTTCTCTTTCGATGCGTTCTGGGTTGTGACCTTCGCCAAAGCTGCTTTCAATTGAACAAAATCAAATACGTAAACACCGGCGTTGACCTCGCTTATGGAGCGCTGATCCTCAGTTGCATCCCTCTGCTCCACTATTCCAACAAGCTCGCCTCTGGAGCGAATCACTCGCCCATACCCGAATGGGTTGTCCATCTGGCAGCTCACCAAAGTTCCAATGCTTTTGCTGCTGTGATGTCTTTCGATTAGCTCACTGATGCTCGAAACATCGATTAGTGGAACATCTCCTGAGAGCACTAGAACATCGCCATCGTAGGATGCTGGCAGCATTGCAAGAGCAGCTTCGACCGCCCTGCCGGTTCCAGGAACTTCATCCTGGGTGGCAATCACAGTGGTTGGGAAATGCGCAGCTATGTAATGCGAAATCTTTTCTTTCTCATGCCTTAGGACAGCAATAACGTGTTGGGCTGCGAGTGAATGGGCAGTGGCGAGGACATGGCCAATGAGAGGTAGTCCAGCGATTTCGTGCAGAACCTTGGGCAAAGAACTCTTCATCCGAGTTCCTTCGCCCGCGGCAAGAACAACTACAGCCAGTTGGCGCAACGTGCCTCCTATTTACTGCCAGCTCCGCCCCTAGGATTCGAACCTAGACCGGACGCCTCCAAAGGGCGCCGTGCTGCCATTACACCAGAGCGGACCGGGGTCTAACCCCGCGATAAGTCTGCCAGAGAATTCCTAGCCCTGTAGTTTCTGGGCGGTCTGAAGCCAGCTTTCCTCATTTTCTGCGATGGATTTTTGCAGTCTCTTCTGATGTTCGCTCAGCTCCACCAAAGTCTGATAGTCAGTGGGATCCGCCTGCGCCAGACGCAATTGCAGCTCAAGAAGTTCTGCCTGCTGCTTGGCAATAAGTCTCTCAAGTCTCGCGCTCTCTTTTTCCAAACTGCGTCTCTCTGCACCACTTAGCGCATCAGTTTTGACTGAAACAGGCTTCTGAGTCTCACGGGTTTTGTTGTGTGCGAGGTACTGATCCACTCCCCCTGGCAGATGACGAAGTGATCCATCAAGAAATATTCCGTACTGATTATCGGTCACTCTTTCGAGCAGATACCTGTCGTGGGACACGACAATGAGCGTTCCGGGCCAGTTGTCTAGTAAATCTTCCATTGCTGCGAGCATGTCAGTGTCAAGATCATTGGTCGGTTCATCGAGAATCAAAACATTCGGCTCCGTGAATAGCAGCCTCAGTAGCTGAAACCTTCTTCGCTGTCCCCCCGATAAGTCTTTGATTGGAGTTTGTAGTTCCGGGGAATCAAACCCGAGCTGCTCAACGAGCTGGCCGGTAGGAATCTCCTTTTTCCCAACCACGAAGCTTGTTTTCTCTCGTCGAATCATTGAAAAGATTCGCTCATCGGCAAACTGATCTAGCTCTCGAACATCCTGAGAGAGCTTGGCGAACTTTACCGTCTTTCCGATCTTTACCCTTCCACTGGTTGGTTTTAGCTCGCCTGTCATGAGTTGTAAAAGCGTTGTCTTGCCAGCTCCGTTGCGACCAAGTAATCCAATGCGATCGCCTGGTCCCAATCTCAGGGTGACGTTGCGCAGAATCTTTCGTCCATCGACTTCATAGGTCACGTCTTCGATGTCCACTACGTCTTTGCCTAGACGCGAGGTTGCGAGCTTAGCCAGTTCAATCTGATCTCTCGGCGGTGGTTCGTTTCCAATCAGCTCAAGAGCCGCATCCGTTCGGAACTTTGGTTTGGTGGTTCTGGCTGGGGCTCCGCGACCAAGCCAGGCAAGTTCCTTTCGAAGAAGATTCTGTCTGCGTGACTCAATTGCTGCCTGCTGCCGCGCTCTTTCGGTGCGCTGCTGAATGTATGCGGCATAGCCCCCGACAAAAGGTTCAATCCTTCCACCCACTACCTCCCAGGTGTAGTTGGAAATGGCATCTAGAAACCATCTGTCGTGAGTGATAACCAAGAGTCCACCAGCGTTTTTTGACCAGCGCGATTTCAGATGTTGGGCAAGCCAATTAACGCCATCAATATCAAGGTGGTTGGTTGGCTCATCCAGCATGATGACATCGTGTTCAGAGGCTAGAAGTTGCGCGAGAGCCACTCTCCTTAGCTGTCCACCTGAAAGGGTTGTGACCGATTGATTCCAGTCCAGATCAGAAACTAATCCCGCCAGAACATCTCTCACTTTTGCGTCAGAAGCCCACTCGTAATCAGGCCTGTTTCCAACAACAGCTGTAGCCACTGTGAGAGAGGGATCAAAATTATCCTGCTGTTTTAAAAACCCAACCCGCAGGCCTCCACGCCACGTGACTCTTCCAGTGTCTGGAGTGAGCTGCCTAGTGAGAATCTTGAGTAGTGTCGATTTTCCGTCACCGTTTCGACCAACGACGCCGATTCGATCACCCTCACCTATACCCACTGTCACATTTTCAAAGACAGTCTTGGTTGGAAAGGAGTGAGAAATTGACTCCGCGCCTAACAGATGTGCCATTACCCGAGAGTTGCTCCGGTTTTAGCTGTGCTGGTCAGGATAGTGAAATGACCCAGGTCCTTTAGCTTTTCATTCCAATCTAAAGCTTGATTCCTATCCTGTGTTAGGAAGTAAATTGTCGGACCTGAACCGGAAAGATATCCGGTGGTGCCTGGGATTAGGTGCTGGTACTGCTCAAGTTCGCTGCGTAACCTAAGGGCAGGTTGCAGGAGCGAATTCTTACCAACTCTTTGCATGGTACTAAGCCCTGCCACAACCGTCTGTGCAGAGTGATTGATGTCCCCCGCAGGAAACATCTGATCAAAGGTCTGGAAAACTTCCCTGGTACTAAGTCCGATGGGACTTACCAGAAGAACAACGTGTAGCTCTGGAAGAGAGTCAAGGCTTTGCAGCTCGATGCCAGTATCTAAGCCAAGGGCTGTTCCCCCAAGAAGCGAGAATGGGACATCCGATCCAACCTTGCTCGCTACTTGGCTGAGCTGTTGAAAATCTAGATTCAATTTCCAAGCTTCATTCAGTGCAAGTAGTGATGCTGCGGCATCTGCACTGCCACCAGCAAGTCCTGCGGCAACTGGTACTTCTTTGTGAGTGAAAAACTTCATGGGTTGGACTGTCTCTATGCCGGCATGCTCGGCGAGCGCTTTGGCGGCTATTACACAAAGATTGCTCTCATCAATTGGCACACGATCCAGCTGCTGCTTTGGAAGATTGCCAGTGGTGGTGACCTCCCAGCGGTCACTGAATTCAACACCGACTCTTTGACGAATTGCCAGCGACTGATAGATGCTGATTACGGGATGGTAGCCATCGGCGCGCAGTGCGCCTACTTCAAAAAACAGGTTTAGCTTCCCCGGTGCCGATGCGTAAATCACTGGCTAGAGGCTACCCTGACAAAGTCCTCTATGCCCAGCTGTTCGCCTCTTGTGCTGGGTTCAATGCCAGCTTTTCGAAGAATTTCCTCAGCCCTGACCGCACTACCAGCCCAGCCAGCGAGAGCCTGCCTCAGCGTTTTGCGCCTCTGTGCAAAGGCAGCATCAATGACCTTGAAAACCTCTTTGTTTACCTCTTGCCTATGACGTTCGAAATACACCAGCGCTGAGTCAACTTGCGGTGCCGGCCAGAACACGTTCCGACCGATATTTCCAGCAAGTTTTGCACTACCAAACCAGGCTAATTTCACCGACGGTGAGCCGTAGTCCTTGCTGCCTGGTTTCGCCGCCAAGCGATGAGCAACCTCGGCTTGCACCATGACGAGCATCTTTTCAACAGTTGGAAAATTTTCGAGAAAGTGAATCAAAACTGGGACAGAGATGTTGTAGGGAAGATTCGCAACCAGAGCGGTCGGAACCAAAGGAAGTTTCTCTACCGTCATGGCATCTTCTTGAACAATCTCTATATGTTTTCCCGGTGCATGCTTTTCAATAGTTGCAGGTAACAGCTCCGCGAGACGCTTATCAATCTCGACAACAACAAGGTTGTCCACCACCTCCAAGATGCCAAGTGTCAAAGAGCCAAGCCCAGGGCCGATTTCAACCACTACATCGTCTTTAGTCAGATTTGCTGCTGCAACGATTTTCCTGATGGTGTTTGGATCAATCACAAAGTTCTGACCCAGCTTTTTGGTGGGCCTTAGGTCAAGGCTCTCGGCCAGCTGTCTAATCTCAGCAGCTCCCAGCACCTATATCCCTTCCGACCAACTGCCATAGGCGTTCTCAGTATTTCTATTTATTTGCTCGGCCAGGCGGTTTACATCTACACCCAAAAGCTCCGCCATGTATCGAAGCGTGTGTGGAACCAGATACGGTGCATTGGGTCTGCCGCGAAGAGGCTCAGGGGTGAGAAATGGGGCATCTGTTTCGATCAGCACCTGTCTGATGTCCGCTGCCAACAGAGCATCGCGAAGATACTGGTTCTTCTTGAAGGTGATGTTTCCGGCAAATGAAATAAACCAGCCGTTGTTCTTAGCTATTTCAACCAAAGAAACATCACCGGAGAAGCAGTGAAGAATGACTTTTTCCGGAGATCCGACTTTCTTCAAGGTTGCAACAACCTCATCGTGTGCCTCGCGGTCATGGATCTGCAAAGCAATGTCATTCTGTTTGGCAATCTCGATATGAGCTTCGAATGAATGCATTTGCAGTGCCAGCGCTTGCTCGCCCTGGGTTCTGAAAAAATCCAGTCCTGTTTCACCAACAGCTCGAACTCGCGGTTGTGCGGCAAGACTTGCAATTTGAGCAATTGCCTCATCAAGTGCTGAGAGACTTTCATAAAGTGGAGCTTCATTAGGATGCAGAGCAACGGCTGCAAGCAGCATGGGATTTTCACTGGCTACATGGGCTGACCAGATGGAACTTTCCAGAGTCACTCCGACTTGAACAGCACCCAGCATGTTAACTTCTTGCATCAGCGACAGGTGCTCTTGAACGCTGAGGGGTGATTCTCCGTCTGCTATTTCTAAATGCGTGTGGTTGTCATATGTGCCAACCTCGAGCGGTTCTGGAAGCTCAGGGTAGTGTTGCGGGCGGGTTTGGTTACCGTCGTAGCTAACCCGAGTGCGAATAAATTCGCTCATTTAGCTTCGTCCAGGCGCGGGAAAAGAGCCTCTAGTTCTTTGATGCTGCTGCCTGGTCCGAGTTGACCCCACTCACCAGAGTTTCCAATTAGTTGATCCTCAAGCTTCCCCAGTGATTCGCCAAGTGCGCTCCAGAGCTTCCCGGTCGCCTTAGGCATGATTGGAGCCAGTAGAACAGTGAGAACCCTGAGTCCCTCAGCTGCTGTGTAGAGGACAGTGGCAAGTCTTTCCCGATTGGCATCGTCTTTTGCCAAGACCCAGGGCTCCTGAACGGTGATGTAGTTATTGAGTTCATCAACCAGCGTCCAAGTCTTCTGGATTGCCTCATGGATCATTACTCGATCCATTGCCTTATCAGCCATGACTGCTGCTTCGAGAGCAACCTTCTGAACGAGGATGTCTGCGTCTAGGTAAGTACCGGGTTTGGGAAGAGTTCCTGAGAAGTAGCGATGAATCATCGCAATGGTTCTAGAAGCCAAATTACCAAAGCCGTTAGCTAGTTCCGCCTGATACCTGGCAGATAGATCTTCCCAAGAAAACGAACCGTCAGATCCAAATCCAATTGCCTTCAAGAAGTAGTAGCGAAATGCATCAGAACCAAAAGAGTCCGTAATTTCATTCGGAGCTATTCCCGTCAGCTTTGACTTTGACATCTTTTCTCCGCCAACCAACAACCAGCCGTGCCCAAAAACTTGCTTCGGGGGTTGCAGATTTGCGGCCATTAGCATCGCTGGCCAAATTACCGCGTGGAAACGAAGAATGTCCTTACCAACTACCTGAACATCGGCGGGCCAGAGTGAATTTAGCTTTTGCTCGTCGACGCCATAACCAATGGCAGTGATGTAGTTCAGTAGAGCATCGAACCACACGTATGTCACATGAGATGAATCCCAGGGAATGTCGATTCCCCAGTCAAATCTCTCTTTAGATCTTGAAATTGAAAGATCGCTCAGACCAGACCTTACGAAGGAAACCACTTCATTTCTGGCTGACTCCGGCTGAATAAATGTTGGATTGTCCTCATAGTGCTTCAGAAGCTGGGATTGGAAATCAGAGAGCTTGAAGAAATAGTTAGTCTCATTTAGCTGTTCAACCGGCTTGGAGTGGATTGCACACACCTGCTGACCTGCAAAGTCGCCGGTGCCGGGAACTAGATCCGAGTCATTCTTATACTCTTCGCACCCCACGCAGTAGTTGCCCTTGAAAGACCCCTGATAGATGAAGCCCTTGTCATAAAGAGACTGCAGAAACTTCTGGACCGCGCTCTTGTGCCTTGGTTCGGTGGTGCGAATGAAGTCTTGGTTGTCAATGTCAATGGTCTCAAGCAGTGGAAGCCAAGCAGATTCGACCAGCTTGTCAGTCCAAGCCTTGGGGTCTGAGTTATTACCCAGTGCAGTTCTTAGGACCTTTTCTCCGTGCTCATCAGTTCCAGTAAGCAGGAATGAGGACTCCCCACGCTGCCGATGCCACCTTGTGATCACATCCGCTGCAACTTCGGTGTAGGCGTGACCGATGTGCGGAGCATCATTCACATAGAAGATGGGGGTAGTCACATAGAAAGACTTGGTCACTTCGATATCCTAGGGTTTTAGCTTCAGAGCGTGCTCATAAATTACGCTCTTCGACGCACCCGACTCTTTTGCTACTTCGCCCACAGCTTGCTTCAAACCCATACCCGTTGCTGCCAAGGCCAGCGCTCTTTGGGCAAGGACTTCATAGTCCACTTCACCCCTGCTGGCTCCGGCCAAAAGCAGAACCATCTCACCCTTTGGCTCAGATTGCGCCCAATCGATAAGTTCCGAAAGCGTCCCACGCACCGCTTCCTCAAATTTCTTAGTCAGTTCCCTTACCACTACCGCTTGGTGATCGGGTCCGAAAACCTCAGCGGCATCGGTCAGTGCATCGAGAATCCGGTGCGGTGCTTCAAAGAAAATCATTGTTCGAGTTTCATTTTCTAATTCACGAAAGACCGAGGTTCTCTCGCCTTTCTTGCGAGGCAAAAATCCCTCAAAGATGAATCGATCGGTAGGCAAGCCAGAAATTGCCAGAGCCCCCAGCACACTGGATGCTCCTGGAATCACGCTGACCTCGATCTGTTGATCAATGCAGGCTCTAACCAAGTTAAAACCTGGGTCAGAAATGGTTGGCATGCCGGCATCACTTACGACCAGTAGATCGTGTGCCCTGGCTATCTCGACCAGCTCATCGAGTCGAGATTTTTCATTGTGGTCATGAAGGCTGTAGAGCTTCGCGTGAAATCTAAGTCCCAAAGCCGAAGCTAGCTGCTTTAAACTTCTGGTGTCCTCACAGGCAATGTGCTCACTCTTCTCTATCGCCTGTCTTAGGCGATCTGAAGCATCGGCCAGATTGCCGATTGGGGTGGCGGCCAAAATCAACACACCAAGCAAACTAGCATCTAAGAGTGGTTTCGAAGCTGACTAAGTGGCTTGGGCGCATCTCGCTAAGCCGCCACTTCACGCTGGTTTCAACACTGGCAATCACAGCTCTAGCCGCCCTGCTGCGATTTCTCAATCTCTCAAACCCACCAGTCTTGGTCTTTGATGAGACCTACTACGTCAAAGATGCATACACGCTCGGCCTTTATGGTTCCGAGCGAGTTTGGCCAGAAAATGCAAATCCTGACTTTGAGTCAGGCAATCCATCCGGATTTACCACTGACCCCTCTTATGTAGTTCATCCACCGCTGGGCAAGTGGGTGATCTGGCTTGGACTGAGTGTCTTTGGAGCGGACAACAGTTTTGGTTGGAGATTTTCAACCGCGATTATAGGAACTTTGGCTGTTCCACTCATCATCCTGATTGCCCGCCAGCTCACTCGCTCGCCAATGTTCTCTTCGATTGCAGGACTTCTTCTCGCAATTGAGGGGCAGTCAATAGTTCTATCCCGAACCGCCATTCTGGATGGCACGCTTACAGTCTTTGTCCTTCTATCACTACTCTTTCTCATCAAAGCCATCCAGGCGCAGCGCAGACGGATTCTGAGCGGAAAGCTCAGCCCAAGTATTTCTTCCTGGGTGATTGCTCTCGGAATTTCCTTGGGCCTAGCAGGCGGAGTCAAATGGTCAGCTGCCTATTTCCTGGTGGTTTACGGTCTTCTAACTTTCTTATTCGACTGGCAAGTCAGGTCTCAGTCTGGCAATCCAAGAGCTGGTGCCCTGTTGCAAGGGATCGTCAATGCTTTGGTCCTTGCTGTTGGTTCGATGGGAACTTATCTGTTGACCTGGACTGGCTGGATTCTCAATCAAGACTCCTGGGGAAGAAAGCAGGGAGACAACTGGCTTGCTTCTCTTTTTGAATATCACAGACAGATTCTCGACTTTCACACCGGTCTTTCTAAAGACCATCCCTACCAGGCCTCCGCTCTCGAGTGGCTGATCAACCTTCGTCCAACTGCGTTCTACTTTGAAGAGGTTGGGGGCTGCCTAGGGTCGGATGAGTGTGTGGTGGCGATCACCGCTATGCCAAACCTTGTGGTTTGGTTTGGCGGTCTTCTTTCAATTCTTTGGCTTATTCGAAATCGACTTCGAAGCTTTCAAGCGCAACTGGTGGTTGCCTCTTTCATGGCTGCCTGGGTCCCCTGGCTGCTAATTCCAGAGAGAACAACCTTTCAGTTCTATGCCGTGCTTATCTCGCCCTTTTTTGTTTTAGCGCTGACCTTGGCCCTGCAGTATTACCAAAAGAGAAGTTATCTTCTGAGAAATAGAGAAGTCAGAGAAAAAAGAATCACCTGGTTGCTCTTAGCGGCAGTGATGGTAGCTATTTTCTATCTGCCGCTATGGACCGGATTACCCGTCCCCTATCTGCTTTGGAGAATGCAGCTATTTCTGCCGCTGTGGATCTGACTTCCTCTTCTCGCCCGCCGTGGCAGCCAAAGACCAGATGGTGGTGATTACCAGCGTGATCAAAATCACGAAGAGTGAAAGTTCGGTCGGAATCTCGGGAATCAAGGTGACCTTCTCTCCACCATTGATAAACGGAAGCTCGTTCTTGTGCAGAGCGTGAATGACAAGCTTGAATCCGATCCAGGCGAGTATTAGCGATAGTCCTATTCCTAGGTACTTGAGTCTTTCCATCAGGCCACCCAAGAGGAAGTAGAGCTGGCGAAGGCCAAGCAGGGCAAAGACGTTTGCCACAAACACGATGTAGGGCTCCCGAGTCAGACCGTAGATGGCCGGGATGCTGTCCAGGGCGAAGAGCAGGTCGGTGAAGCCAATCGCGATCATCACAAGTAGCAGCGGCGTTGCGAAGCGCTTGCCGTCTCTAAAGATGAACATCTTGTTGCCGTGGTATTCCTTGGTTGTCCTTAGGTGCTTTTGAAGGAACTTGATTACTCCGCCGCCGGCATAGTCCTCTTCTTCAGGTCGTTTCAGGCTGTCGTAGGTGTCCTTCATGATCTTTAGGGCCGTGAAGAGCAGGAAGGCTCCGAAGACATAGAACGCCCAGGTGAAGTTTTCAATGAAGGCAGCGCCCAAGATAATGAATAGGAACCTGAGGAAAAGTGCAATGGCAATACCAATCAATAGGGCCTGGCTGCGAAGTTCCCTTGGCACCACAAATTGGGTGAAGATCACCAAAAAGACAAATATGTTGTCAACCGAGAGTGAATACTCGGTAATGAATCCCGCGAAATATTCCTGAGCGTATTGCGCTCCCCAAACACCGCCAATCACAAAGCTGAACAGCAATGCGAGGGTGACATAGATCGAAACCTGAATCGCTGACTCACGAAAAGTTGGCTCGTGTGGGTTTCGAGCCTGGATGATGAAATCAACCAGAAGGACCAGAGTTAGTGCACCGATTGTGAGTCCCCAGACCCAGAGTTCTACGTTCAAAGCTTCCTAATGGTTGGAATAAACAAGTAGGGTCAATTGTAGAAGGTTGATGAAGATGCGGAGCGAAGTATGAGAGTCCTGATTTCTGGCGCTACTGGCCTCATCGCCACAGAACTGGCCAAACAGCTGAAAGCCCTTGGCCACACACCAGTGTCTCTGGTCCGCAGGGAGCCCAAGGGCCAAGACGAAGTCTTCATCGATGCCGACAAGGGGCAGCTTGACCCATTGGTGATGAACAACATCGATGCAGTTGTCAACCTGGCTGGAGCCACCACTGGCAAGATTCCCTGGACCAAGAAATACATGAGGGAAATAGTTGACTCGCGTCTGAACACAACTCGGCTTTTGGTCAGTGCCATAAATCAAGCAACCAATCCCCCCAAGGTCTTAATCTCAGGATCTGCCTCAGGCATCTATGGGGACCGAGGCGATGAGTGGCTGAATGAAGATTCAGGTAAGGGAACAGGATTTCTCTCCGATCTCGCCTACGAGTGGGAGCAGGAAGCACTGAAGGCAAAAACCAGAGTCGTTCTGGTTCGAACCACCATGGTGATGAGCAAGAAGCTAGGAGCACTTGGAAAGCTTCTGCCACTAATCAAACTTGGAGTCGGTGGAGCCCTAGGAAGCGGTAAGCAGTGGTGGGCATGGATCTCTCTAGAAGATCAAGCCCGGGCAATCATCCACCTGATTGAAAATGAAGCCGCCCAGGGAGCATTCAACATAACGGCCCCCGAGCCGGCTACCTGTGAGCAGATTATCCACGCCCTGGGAAAGGCGCTTCACAGGCCAACAATCTTTCGCGTGCCAGCCTGGCTAATGAAGCTAGTGATTGGTGTGGCAGCAGAGGAACTTTTGCTTTGCTCACAAAAAATGAGTGCGGAGAAATTAATAATGTCCGGATATAAATTCAACCACCCCACATTACGTGAGGTGGTTGAATACGTAGTTAGCTAAGAACTACTTAGCTGCAGCCTTCTTCGCCTTACGACGACGAGCTGGCTTCTTTGCAGCGGTCTTCTTAGCAGCTGGCTTCTTAGCAGCAACCTTCTTCGCAGCGGTCTTACGCTTCGCTGGCTTCTTGGCGGCTGTCTTCTTAGCAGCTGGCTTCTTTGCAGCAGTCTTCTTAGCAGCTGGCTTGCGCTTCGCTGGCTTCTTTGCTGCGGTCTTCTTTGCTGCTGGCTTCTTAGCAGCTGTCTTCTTGGCAGCAGGCTTCTTAGCAGCAGTCTTCTTTGCAGCTGGCTTGCGCTTCGCTGCCTTCTTTGCGGCAGGCTTCTTAGCCGTGGTTGGCTTCTTAGCAGCTGCTGCGGTTTCCGAAATTACGGTGTCCATATGTGTTGTCTCCATTCACCCAGACGAATAAAAGCATAGAACAATGTCAACTAAATTGCTCTACGTCGAGCAAGAATTTCATCAATCTCTTTGCTCGTCATCATTCGTCTAGGCTTTGATATATCGATTACGTCGGCGACCTCCGGAGCGGAGTCAGACTGACTCTTTCTCAACGGATCAGGCAGTTGATTAGGCGTCCATTCCTTGTTATTTCGGGCCTTCGCGACTGCTTGGGTGGCCGAGGAACGGACACTTTGACGTGCCGTATAGATGGTGTGGGCAATTTTTGATGCCTCTTTGGCAGCTAATCGACTAACGATTAGGGAAAGCAAAGAGACTGCCCCCAGGGTAATCGACAAAATCCACGCGCCGAGGTTGACTCCGGCGAGTAGGCCGTTTGTCACGGCTGTAATAAATAGGAGTACAAACAAAATGGAAAAAATTCGCTGGGTCATAACCAGGCGATCAAGTCTTGACTGCGGCATGCTCTGCTCAGCTTCCCGCTCTTTTTTAACCTGCTGCTTGATGTTCTTTGCGGTTGCGATTAATTCGCCACGCTTGGCATAGCCGGGAACGAACACCATCAGCCAGACGATGGCGGCTACAACTAGCAGCACCCCGCCTAGACCCACAGGTGTATTCATGCCTACAAAGTTATTGGGATTTATAAGCAATTTCCGCTATTTGAGTTGCGTGTTTGCCAGCCTATTTAGCATCGTGTCGGAACGTTCTTCACGGGTGATTGCGAAGACAAAATGATCTCGCCACGCTCCATCGATATGTATAAACCTCTCCTTGAGACCTTCTTTTCGAAGTTGAAGCTTTTCCACAACTCTTAAGCTGGCGGCATTTTCGGGTCTGATATCTATCTCCACTCGGTGTAATCCGAGGGAGTCAAAAAGGTGGTCAATGGCCAGCGCAACCGCGTAAGTAGTGATGTTTCGGCCCGCATAGGGCTTGGCGATCCAGTAGCCAATGGTGGCTGATGAGACCGATCCGTGAAGGATGTTGGCGACATTTAACTGCCCAACAATCTCCCCTTCGTATTCAATGACAAATGCCAAACCAGTCTGCTGACGCTGGTGATAAAGAAGGTTCGAAACCATCGATCTGGCATTAACCGGATATCTAATTCCTGGGGTGGTGGCCTCCCAGGGGGAAAGCCATGGTCGATCAGCTTCAAGTAATAGCTGAAGCTTTCGAGCATCCCTTCGGGCCAAAGGGCGCAGCGATACTTTGCTAAATCTCAGCGCACTGAATGCCTGCACGCTGGCAAGATTACGCTATGGCAATTGAGAAGGAAATCCTTCGTGGTGAACTCTTAGCAAAAAGACCACATTCATCAGAGGGTTTAACTCGGCAGCTGCTCACTTTGATTCAGAAAATAAATCCACAAACCCTCGCCTCCTATAGCCCTCTGCCGACTGAGCCAGACGTAGGAGAATTCAATAGTCTGATTGCCAAGAGTCTGAATCTGGTTTTCCCAAAGGTGATTGGGGATGATTTGGTTTTTGCCCGAGGGGAACTCGCCCCCGGAAAATTCTCCATCGATGAACCAACTGGAGAAGCTCAAGAGCAAATTGACTTGATGCTGGTTCCGGCGCTAGCGGTTGACCAAAGAGGAAACCGATTGGGTAAGGGCAAGGGCTACTACGACCGATATCTTCAGAACCGGCACTTTCCCCGCTACGCGGTCGTCTTCGATGAAGAGGTTTTAGAGGACATGCCCGCGCAATTGCATGATCAGCGAATGAGTGGATTTGTGACACCCACCAGGCTGGTTCATTTCTAATTAGAATCTTCTAGCTATGCCCACCTATTCCTATGCCTGCCGC
>JBBAMI010000012.1:0-37655 GCA_040402595.1 Aquiluna sp. | reverse complement strand
TCGTTTTGTCACTCATTTCCAAGCTCTCGCTTAAAAATCGCTCAGTTGTCGCCCTAATTACCGTCATAGTGGCGGCCTTCGGATTCATATCCGTCGGTGGGCTCAAGCAGGAGCTGATCCCGTCGATTGAGATCCCCTCGGCAGCTATTGTCACGTCCTACCCCGGGGCCTCTCCGGAAGTTGTTGACAGCCAGGTTTCCACGCCGCTTGAGCAAATTGTGCTCGGACTTGAAGGAATTGAATCAACTACGGTTACCTCGACCACTGGTCTTTCTGTCCTCAGAGTTTCGTTTGAATATGGGACAACCACCGAGGCTGTTTCAGAAAGACTGAGCACTGCACTCAATGATGCATCGGACCTCCTGCCTAATGATGTATCACCACGAGTAATCTCAGGAAGTTTTGACTCGGTTCCAATCATTGTCTTGGCGGTCTCTGAAAACAATGGGAATAACGAGCGAATTGGTAAGAAGCTTGAAGAGGTTGCTCCAACTCTTTTTGAGCAGGTAGATGGAATTCGAGACATCGCTGTCTCTGGTGCAAGAGAAAAAAGAGTCAATCTCACTCTTGACCAAGGTGCACTCGCTGCCAACGGTCTCACCCAGCGGGACATTGTGACAGCTATAACTGCAAATGGTTTAGTGCTCCCTGTCGGTTCAATCACTGACACCAAGGGCTCCATAGCTGTTCAGGTTGGTTCGGCGGTTGACACTGTCGAAATCTTTGAGTCACTACCCCTGGTGCCAAGTGTTCCAAATCCGCTTGCTGGAGTGGTAACCATCGGAGATGTCGCAGAAGTTACCTATGAGGATGCGCCCGTCACCACCATTGCTCGCACCAATGGAAAAGAGTCTTTGGCTGTTTCCATTGTCAAGACCCCGGATGGAAATTCAGTAGCGGTTTCAACGGGAGTTGAAAAACTGATCCCTGACCTCGAAGAAGCGCTCGGTGGCGGAGTAACCGTAACCACAATCTTTGATCAGGCTCCCTTCATCGAGAAATCCATCAAGGACCTCACCACTGAAGGACTCCTGGGGTTGACCTTTGCTGTCTTGGTGATCTTGGTGTTCTTGCTGAGCTTCAAGTCCACAATCATCACGGCGATTTCAATTCCGACATCCGTTCTGATTACTTTCATCGGCCTTTCTTTTGCCGACTACTCGCTTAACCTTCTGACCCTAGGCGCCTTGACCATTTCCATTGGTCGAGTCGTTGACGACTCAATTGTGGTTATTGAAAACATCAATCGTCACCTCAGCTATGGCGAAAAGCGCAGAAAAGCAATCATGACCGCCGTCAAAGAGGTAGCCGGAGCGATTACCGCCTCCACTATCACAACAGTTGCCGTCTTCCTTCCGATTGCACTTGTCGACGGCTTGGTTGGAGAACTCTTCAGACCATTCGCCTTCACAGTCGCAATTGCCCTTCTGGCATCGCTGCTGGTGAGCTTGACTATCGTTCCTGTATTCGCCTACTGGTTCCTACGCATGCCAAAGCGGCTTCGAGCTGCCAAGGAAGCAGATCCGAAGAACTTCGAGAAGAAGCAAAGGATTGCCGAGGAAGAGCGTGAGAAAAAGAGCATTCTGCAGCGCTCTTACATTCCAATCTTGCGCGGAACCACTCGCCGACCCTGGCTAACACTGTTCGCAGCCCTATTGATTCTTGGATACACCTTCTCACTTGTTCCGCTATTGAAGACCAACTTCATTGATGGTGGAGGCTCAAACCAATTCACAGCCCGACTGACAATGCCTTCGAGCACAACCTTCGAGGAACAGGACGCAGCTGCTAAGGATATCGAGCAGCAGATGCTCGCTTTGGATGGGGTGGAGATTGTTCAAACCACTGTTGGATCAGCCGCTGATGGTCGCGTCGCATTTGGTGCAGCCGCTAGAGGAATAGCGTTCAGCATCACTGCCGAGGAAGATGCGAGCATTGAGGATCTGCAGGCCAAGGTTCTAAACCTTGACACCCCTGCTGACAGTGAAATCACCACCAGCCAAGGCGGCGGTTTTGGCTCATCAGAGACCATTGATATCGAAATCTCTGCAAGTGACAAATCCATGCTGCAGGATGCGGTAAATCTCGTCGCTGATGGCATGGAGGGACTGGAGAACATCACTGCCATCACAACCACACTGGAAGCTGATGAAAGAGTGATGGAGATCAAGGTAGATCGCGAGAAAGCTGCCTCCTACCTCCTGTCTGAAACTCAAGTCACCGGGATAGTTGCTGCGCAGCTTAGGCCAAGTCCTCTTGGCACCTTGCGCATTGAAGAGCAGGAGACTCAGGTATTTATTGCCGGGCAGGAAACTCCTGAGTCAATCGAAGAAGTTCGAGCGATTAGAATTCCCACCTTCCAGGGACTAATTCGACTCGATGAAATTGCCTCTGTCGAAGAGGTTCTAAAACCAACCTCAATCACGTCACAAAAGGGCAATCGCACCGCCGAGGTGCAGCTGACCCCGGAAGGTGATGACCTCGGCGCTATAACCCTGGCAATCAACGAGAGGTTGGCTGAGATTGACCTACCACTCGGTGTTGAAGCAACAGTTGGTGGTGCAGCTGCCGATCAGGCGGAGAGCTTCCAGCAGCTAGGGTTGGCTCTGCTAGCGGCAGTAGCAATTGTCTACATAGTCATGGTTGCTACCTTCTCCTCACTTATCCAGCCGCTGCTACTGCTGATTTCAATTCCGTTTGCTGCCACCGGTGCCCTCGGGTTGCTGATCATCACCGACACCCCACTGGGTGTGCCAGCACTGATTGGAATGTTGATGCTGATCGGAATCGTGGTAACAAATGCGATCGTTCTGATAGACCTTGTGAATCAGTATCGCAAGGAAGGCCGGAGTGTCCTTCAGTCGCTGTTTGATGGAGCAAGGCAGCGACTTCGCCCCATCCTGATGACTGCACTGGCAACTATTTTTGCCCTAACCCCTATGGCGCTTGGTCTAACCGGAGACTCCGGATTTATCTCGAAGCCGCTTGCAATCGTTGTTATTGGTGGTCTGTTCTCATCGACACTTCTAACGCTGATTCTGGTTCCGACCCTCTACTGGTTAGTCGAGGGACGAAAGGAACGGAAGAAGATTCGAGACGAGCGAAGAGCTGCGAGAAAAGCAAAGCGCTCGGCAAGAAAGAACCCTGAAAACCCTGTCGCAACCCAGAGCGTCAAGAGACTAACGGTCACTGAGGAAGCTGTCTCTTCGGATGGTTCCATGCAGTGGTCCCAGGTTAGCGTTGAGGTCACACCAGAGGATCTGCCTTTGGATGACGAGACTCAGATGAAATGGAGCGGAGAGGTTCCAAATGCGGAGCCGCTGCGTGCCAAATCAAACGAGGGTATGCCTGATTTTCTAACCAGTGAGCTTCCAATTGTCCAGCAAAATGACAAACCCACGCGCAGGGAAATCCGGGAAGCGAAGCGAGAAGCAAAACTGCAAGAGAAGCTTCAGCGCAAGGCGCAGAAAAACGCCAGACACTCTGACGACTAGGAAGCTATGACCGAATACATCGTCTGGGTTGACTGCGAAATGACCGGACTAGACATCGAGAAGGACGAGATCTGCGAAATCGCGGTAATCGTAACTGATGGAGATCTAAAGCCAGTTGACGATGGGATTCAAGTCGTAGTGAAGCCCAGTGATTCGGCCATGGCAAACATGGGCGATTTTGTTCGCCAAATGCACACCGACAGTGGCTTACTGGCAGAGATACCAAACGGAAACTCTGCCTCTGCAGCTGAGCTCTTAGTTCTTGATTATCTGAAGAAATACATCACAGAGCCAAAGAGCGCTCCCCTGGCCGGAAACTCAATTGGGACTGATCGCATGTTCATCATCAAGCACATGCCGAATCTGGATGGATTCCTTCACTATCGGAACATTGATGTCAGCTCCCTGAAAGAACTGGTTCGCAGGTGGTATCCGAGGGTCTACTTCAACCTGCCAAAGAAGAATGGAGCACACCGAGCGCTGGCTGATATTCGGGAGTCAATTCAGGAGCTGCGCTACTACCGAGCCAGCGTCCTGGTGAGCGAGCCAGGTCCCGACAGCGAAAAAGCAAAGCAGATAGCCAAGGCGCTCGCTGATACAATCTAGGAGTTCTGGGAATCCCAGACATGGTGGGTATAGCTCAGCTGGTAGAGCACCTGGTTGTGGTCCAGGGGGCCGCGGGTTCAAGTCCCGTTACTCACCCCAAGTTACTTAGCTCTTTCGAGCACCAATTCTCTAACTCTGGCAGCATCAGCTTGACCGCCCATGGCCTTCATCACGGCACCAATAACCGCTCCCGCCGCCTGAACCTTACCCTCGCGAATCTTTTCTAAGACATCTGGTTGCTCAGCTAGAGCGAGGTCGATGGCCGCTATCAAAGCTCCCTCGTCGCTCACCACCTTAAGTCCTCGCTTATCAATGACTTCTCGCGGAGAACCCTCGCCGGCTAACACACCAGCCACGACATCCCGTGCGAGTCTGTCAGTTAGCTCACCTGAGTCAATCAACTTTTGGATTTCCGCTACCTGGTCTGGTGTGATAGCTAGTTCATCCGGCGAAATGTTTTCTGAGTTTGCAATCCTGCTCAGCTCCCCGCTCCACCACTTTCTAGCAGTCTGTGGTGAGGCGCCAGCGGCCACCGTCTGCTCGATGAGATCAAGTAGGTCGGCATTCACAACATCGCGAAACTCAAGCTCGCTAAATCCCCAGCTTTCCTGCAGGCGCTTTTTGCGCTTGTCAGGATTTTCTGGAAGAGCAGCCCTAATGGAATCCACCCACTGAGCCGATGGCATCACTGGTACGAGATCTGGCTCTGGGAAGTAGCGGTAGTCCTCGGCGTCGGATTTCACTCTTCCGCTGGAGGTATAGCCGCGATCTTCATGCCAGTGCCTGGTCTCCTGAATTATGGTTCCCCCGTTTGCCAGAATGTGAGCCTGCCTCTGAATCTCATAGCGAACGGCGTTCTCGACGCTTCTGATGGAGTTGACGTTCTTAGTCTCGGTTCTAGTGCCGAGCTTCTGCTCTCCCTTGGGGCGCAAGGAAACGTTGGCATCACACCTGACGTTTCCTCTTTCCATTTTGGCGTCTGAGACGTTCATGCTCTTTACTATGTCCCGGATTGCCCGAACGTAAGCGGCTGCTAGCTCTGGAGCCTTATCTCCCGCTCCGAAGATTGGTTTGGTGACTATTTCAACCAGCGGAACACCGGCTCGGTTGTAATCAACCAGCGAGTAATCGGCTCCGTGGATTCTTCCGGTGGCTCCACCGACGTGAGTGAGCTTTCCAGCATCCTCTTCCATGTGAGCGCGCTCTATCTGGACCTCAAACTCCTGCCCGTCGAGGTCAATCGAGATCTTGCCGCCGAAGGCAATTGGTTCGTCATACTGAGAGGTCTGGAAGTTTTTTGCAAGGTCGGGATAGAAATAGTTCTTTCGAGCGAATCGGCAGGTTTTTGCTATTTCGCAACCGAGTGCAAGGCCGATTGCAATCGATGACTCAACTGCTTTTTTATTCACTCCTGGAAGAGCACCTGGCAGTCCGATACAGATTGGGCAGACATTGCTGTTTGGCTCCGAACCGAACTCGTTCTTGCAGCCACAAAACATCTTGCTCTTGGTATTTAGCTCGACGTGAACTTCAAGTCCGATTACAACCTCAAACTGCTCAATAGCCTTCTCATAGGGCATCAGTTGGTCTTTAGACATTCAGCGCCTCCAAATCAGGAGCCTTACTGATTAGGTAGTCTCCCCACTGGGCGCGATAAAGATTCTCAATGAGTGCGGCAACCCTGTAGGCCTTGGCATCCTGCATCGCAGGAGCAAGCACCTGAACACCGGAGGGAAGACCATCTTCTTTGGCAAGTCCATTAGGAACCGAAATTCCTGGAATGCCCGCCAGGTTGGCGGGAATGGTGGCGATGTCGTTTAGATACATCGCTAGCGGATCATTGACTTTTTCCCCGATTTTGAAGGCGGTGGTTGGGGCGGTTGGTGTGAGCAGAACATCAACCTTGGAAAAGGCGCTCGCCAGATCCTGCTGAATCAAAGTTCTGACTTTTTGAGCAGAACCGTAGTAGGCGTCGTAGTAGCCAGAAGAAAGCGCGTAGGTTCCCAAAATGATTCTTCGCTTAACCTCCGGTCCGAATCCAAGTTCGCGCGTGGCTGCCATTACACGCTCGATGGTCGGGTTTCCTTCGGGCACCACTCTCATGCCAAACCGAACCGAGTCGTACTTTGCGAGATTGGAACTGGCTTCAGCCGGCAGAATTAGGTAGTAGGCGGCAACTGAGTACTCAAAGCTTGGACAGTCAACTTCAACAATCTCTACACCCTGAGCCACCAGCTTCTGAATGGTGTCGTCGAAGAGCTCTTTGATTCCGGCTTGGAAGCCATCGGAGCTCAGCTGCTTCACAACTCCAACTTTCAGTCCCTTGAACTCAGCAGTTCTGACAGCCTCTGCCATGGAACCAAGCGAGTCTGGAAGGGAGGTTGCATCCTTAGGATCGTGTCCAGCAATGACGTCCTGCAAAAGAGCTGCATCCAAAACCGTATTCGTAACAGGACCAATTTGGTCAAGAGAAGAGGCAAGTGCAATCACTCCGTATCGAGACACAGCACCATAGGTGGGCTTGGTTCCAACCGAACCAGTGACAGCAGCTGGGAATCTTATTGAACCGCCAGTGTCACTGCCAATGGCCAGTGGAGCTAACTTGCCGCTGACTGCCGATGAAGAACCGCCTCCGGATCCTCCTGGAATCCTGCTGAGATCCCAAGGATTTCTCGATGGCCCATAGGCCGAGTACTCGGTTGAAGAACCCATTGCAAATTCATCCATGTTGGTCTTGCCGAGAATTGGGAGTCTGCCCTCACGCAGTTTGGTGACAACAGTTGCGTCATACTGTGGAACCCAGCCCTCCAAAATCTTCGAACCGGCGGTAGTGGGGGCATCTTTGGTAACCAAAACGTCTTTGACTGCAATTGGAACGCCGTGTAGCGGGGAGGCTAATCGTCCTTCAGCTAATTCTTTATCTGCAAGCTTGGCTGCAGCTAATGCCTTTTCTCTATCGAGGTGGAGGTATGAGAAAGTCTTGTGATTTAGTTTTTCACTTCTATTGAAGAAGGCTTCTGTGACCTCAACCGAGGAAACTGTCTTACTGCTGATTAGCTCAGCCAGTTCGGCAGCACTCTTATGGATTAGCTCACTCACAACTACTCCTCATCCAAGATGGCCGGAACTTTGAACCTGCCCTCGGCTGAATCAGGAGCCGCGCTGAGTGCCTCCTGCTGAGAAAGACCTGAAACTACGACATCCTCCCGGAAGACATTGCTCATTGGAATCGGGTGAGAGGTTGGGACTACATCTCCAGCCACTGCCTTATTCACGGATGCGACAGAGTCGACAATGACGCTTAGCTCACCGGTCAGCTTTTGAACTTCCTCGTCAGTGACCTGGATGCGAGCCAGAGAGGCAAGGTGTCGAACCAGGTCAGGAGTTATCTCGGACATAGTGGCCTTCGGATTTGATTTCGAAAGGATAAGTCTAGTTTGACCCAGCAAGGCGCGTCAGGAAGGTCTTTTCGTCAATGACCTCAACCCCCAGCTCCTCCGCCTTTTGCAGTTTGGAGCCTGCGCCGGGTCCTGCCACGACAAAGGAGGTCTTTTTAGAAACCGAGGACGCGGCCTTGCCTCCCTGAGCAATGATGCGAGCTTCGGCCTCATCCCTGGAAAGGCTCTCGAGCGAGCCCGTCACAACGATTGTCATCCCAGAAAAGATGCCTTCACGAACCATTGAGCCAGGACCTAGGTGTCCGTCAATCTTTACTCTCACGCCAGCTTTTTCCCAGCTACTAACTATTTCTTGGTGCCACTTTTCAGACCACCAGTCGATGATTGAGCTGGCCAGTGTCGGGCCTACTCCCTCGACGCTAGAAAGCTCCTCTTCACTGGCACTGAAAATGCTCTTGAGCGAGCCGAAGTGATCGCAGAGCGATCTGGCAGCAACGGGACCGACGTGCCGAATTGAAAGCGCAACCAGAATTCTCCAAAGATCGCGGCTTTTGGCTTCCTCGAGATTAGCTAACAGCTTGAGGGCAACTTCGGCCGGGGTTCCATCCTTTTTACGGAAGAAATCGACCACCTTTTCTTTGCCGCTCTCATCTGACTTTGGAAGACCGGTGTCAGGATCGAGTACCAAAGATCTGATTGGTAGAAGTTTCTCGAGCGTTAGGTCAAACAGATCAGCTTCGGAAACAATCGGTGGTTTCGCCGGTTCAAGCGGTTGGGTTAGTGCAGTTGCTGAGACATAACCCAGGGCTTCGATGTCCAAAACTGATCGAGATCCTATGTAAGCAATTCTTTCGCGCAGCTGCGCTGGACAACTCTTCGCGTTCGGACAGCGAAGATCAACATCACCCTCGGATGCTGGAGAAAGCTTACTTGCGCATTCCGGACAATTCTTCGGCATCACAAACTTCTTTTCGCTGCCGTTCCTAAGCTGCACAACTGGTCCAAGAATTTCTGGAATTACATCACCGGCTTTTCGAAGCACAACGGTGTCGCCAATCAAGATTCCCTTTGACACCACCTGATCGGCGTTATGCAAGGTTGCAAACTCCACCTCGCTGCCTGCTACTTTCACCGGTTGCAAAACAGCAAAGGGCGTAGCTCGGCCGGTTCTGCCTATTGAGACTCTGATATCAAGCAGCTTGGTGTTTACCTGCTCCGGAGGATATTTATATGCAATCGCCCAACGGGGAGCTCTAGAGGTTGTTCCAAGTTCTCTTTGTCTGGCTAATTCATCGACCTTGATCACCACTCCGTCAATTTCATGCTCAATGCTGTGACGCTGCTTTTCCAGACTGGTGATGTATTTGTAAGCGGCCTTGGCGTCGTCAACGACCTCATATCGACTAGTCGTTGGTAGTCCCCAGGAAGCCAGGAGTTCATAAGCCTGGCTCTGCTGCGCAAGCTTCCCCTCCCAGGCACCAAAGCCATGGACCAGCATTCTTAGCGGCCTAGAGGCCGTCACTGCCGGATCCTTTTGCCGAAGTGATCCGGAGGCCGAATTTCTTGGATTGGCGAATGGTTTTCCCCCACTGGCAACAATCGATGCGTTGAGCTTCTCAAAGTCGCTAAGTGCGAAGAAAACCTCTCCTCGAATTTCAATTACAGCTGGATGGTTTTTGCCTTTGAGCTTGTGAGGGATGCTGGGAATAGTTTTGATGTTTTCCGTAACATCTTCACCCACCTCCCCATCGCCACGAGTCGCAGCGGAAGTCAGCTGACCATTTTTGTAGGTTAGAGAAACCGCTAGACCGTCAATCTTTGGTTCACAAAGAAAAGGCCCTGATTGAACCCGCTCACTCCAAGCCATGAATTCTTCTTCGCTGAAGGCATTGTCAAGACTGAGCATTCGCTCGAGATGCTGGTGAGGAGAGAAAAGAGTGCTTGCAGATGAACCAACTTTTTCAGCTGGTGAATCTGCCTGATACTCAGGATGTAGCTTTTCCAGCTTTCTAAGTTCTTTTTCTAGTTCGTCATACTCTTTATCGGAGACAAGTGACTCGTCGCGCTGGTAGTAGGCATCTTTGTAGCGAGCAATAAGCGTGCGAAGCTCTTCGATTCGCTCGGCGTCAGACATTCATCGCCGCTCTGGAAATAGTGCGATCAATTGTGGTCTGCCCCAAAACTCTGGTTCCCTGATACAAAACGGCAGTCTGACCCGGGGCAACTCCGTAGATTGGTGCATCAAGTCGGATGGCCAGCTCGCCATCCACCAAACATGCTTTTGCAGGAACAGATTCGCCGTGGGCACGAACCTGAACCTCGCAGTCAAAAAACTCATGAGTATTTGCCGGCTCTTTGCCACACCACGAATAGCGAGCGCCGAATAGCTCGTCGATGGCAAGTGCATCCTCAGGACCGACCACAACCTCTTTAGTGATTGGCCTAATCTGAAGCACATACCTGGGCTTGCCATCTTTTGCAGGTCTTCCCAGTTTCAAACCTTTGCGCTGACCAATGGTGAAACCCACATGACCATCATGTTCGCCAACCACCTCGCCCGTTTGATCGACAATCTTGCCGGGTTCACTTTCCACAAACTCTCGCAGCCACTCACGGGTATCACCTTCGGGTATGAAGCAGATGTCATAGGAGTCAGGCTTATTGGCAACAGTCAGACCTCGCTCACTGGCTTCTTTTCTAACCAAATCTTTAGAGGCGGTTGCGCCCAGTGGAAAGTAGGAGTGCCTTAGCTGATCTTCAGTAAGCACTCCAAGGACATAACTCTGATCCTTTGCCATGGCTAGGGATCGGTGAAGCTCGTGGTTACCATCCTGGTCTTTAGTAACGCTGGCATAGTGGCCAGTGCAAAGAGCATCAAAGCCAAGGGCAAGTGCGCGCTCTAGCAGGGCTGCAAACTTTATGCGCTCATTACAACGCATGCAGGGATTCGGGGTTCTTCCGGCTTTGTATTCACTGACAAAGTCATCGACGACGTCTTGCTTGAATCTCTCGGAGAAATCCCAAACATAAAAAGGTATTCCGAGTTTCTTGGCAGCGCGCTGAGCATCCATGGAATCTTCAATGGTGCAGCAGCCCCTGGATCCAGTTCTGAGGGTTCCGGGCATCCTGGAAAGAGCTAGGTGCACCCCAACTACATCATGACCGGCTTCAACCGCTCTGGCCGCGGCTACGGCGGAATCAACCCCGCCACTCATTGCCGCCAGTACTCGCATGCGATAAGTCTAAATTGGCCTACCGACTAAGACGAGAGGCCTGCTTGGCCTTGGGATAAGCCACTGCTAACGCCTCCAGAAAGCCTCTAGCGTCCTCCATGGTGGAGGTGTGACCCAAGGTGACCCTCAGACACGAAGCGGCATCCTCCGGGGAAAAACCCATCGCTAATAGAACGTGCGAGGGGCCCAAGACTCCAGCCTGGCAGGCACTTCCCGCCGATACGCTAACTCCCTGCTGATCTAAAAGAAACAGCAGGGAATCGTTGTTCACCCCAGGAAAAACAAAGTGTGCGTTGTGTGAAACCCGGTTTGCTCCCATTGCCGTTACAACTGTTTCTGGAATTTGAGCAACAACTTCTGCTTCTAGCCAGTTCCGGATTTCAAGCAGACGGGTCTGTGTCTGTTCCCTTTGACTTACGCTCTCCGTGATGGCCTCTGCCATCGAAAGTGCTAGCGGGAAATTCATCGTTCCAGATCTGAGTCCCCGCTCTTGTCCCCCTCCGTGCAGAAGGCTAACTGGTTTGGAACTTCGCTTCACCACCAGTGCACCGACTCCAATCGGAGATCCAAACTTGTGGCCGGAAATAGTCATCGCCGTCAAGCCTGACTTTGTAAAGCTAACTGGAATTCTTCCAATAGCGGCAACTGCGTCTGAGTGAACTGGAATCTGGTGAGCAATGGCCAGTGCTGTTACCTTCTCGATGTCGGTGATTACGCCTGTTTCGTTGTTCACCCACATCAAACTGATAAGGGCAATCTCCTCGGAGCGCTCACGAATAACAGCTTCTAGATGGGCAAGATCGAGTTCACCAACAGTGTTTACCGGCACCTCCACAAGCTCAGCACCCTCGGTCTCTACCAGCCACTGAATGGGATCGATCAGTGCTTTGTGCTCGGTGGCAGCAGAAACAATTACATTTCTCTTTTCATTTCTTCTGCTCCACCAAAGACCCTTAATGGCCTGATTGTTTGCCTCTGTTCCTCCAGATAGAAAAACCACCTCCGAGCGGTCAGCATCAATCGCCAAAGCGACCTTGTCTCTAGCCTGCTCCAAAAGTTCTCGTGTTGCTTGACCGTGGGTGTGAACAGAGGATGGATTGCCAAGCTGAAAAAGCGCAGCGACGAGAGCATCTTTAGCGCACTGCCTGATGTCAGTGGTGGCTGCGTGATCGAGAAAGATTCCCATGGCTTCCTAGAACATCATTGATGCAAGTCGTCGCCTTGCATCCAAAACTGAAGGGTCAGTATCCCCCAAGAGGAAAAATAGTTGTAACAGTCGTGCACGAATACGCTCACGATCCTCAATCCGCTCGGTATACAGGTCGAGAAGATGCGAAAAAGCCGCCGAGGGATTTCTTGAAGCCAAAAGTTGATCAGCCCCCAGCATCAGCTTGTCCAGCTCATCGAGGTTCTTGCCCTGCAGACGCACCATTAGTTCGACCTGTGCAAGACCAGCCTTGGCATCGTTATCGTTTGGATACTCGACAAGTATCTTTTGAAAAATCTTCTTCGCTTCTTCTAACTTGCCGTTTTCAATTGCGGCAATAGCAGCTTGGTGATCTTGGCTAAGGGGTTTTGTCTCTTCCTTTTTGCCAACCCTGGCTCTTGCGGTGATTCCGTTTTGCTGAGCCAATTGCAGTACCTGGGCTAGCACCTGCAGAAGCTGCTGCTGCTGAATAGGTCCTTGGAATAGCGGTGCAGGTTGCCCAGCCAAAATCGCAAGCATGGCAGGAGCTGAGCTAACGCCAACCGCCTGGGCCAGCTGCGGAGATTTACTAAGGCTGACCTCTATGCCAACAAACTTGCCCTCGCTAGCTGAGAGGATTTTCTCCAGCATGCCCTTGATGTCTTTGGAATCCTGCGACTCATCACTGATTAGCATCAGCACGGGTACTTTTTCACTGAGCCCTAGGTATTCGCGAAGAGTGTTCTGATCAGCAGAAACTAGCCAAGCAGAAACAACAATGCCACCTTCGTCACCGCCAAGTGACGAAAGATCCATCGCACCACCAAAGTTTTTCATTGTCCCAAGGCTATTGCAGTTAGTAGCTGCTGGGTCGCCCCCAGCAAAGTCACACGGTTTTCACTTCCAGCGGCAGGGACATGGAATATCAGCATCGCACCATAGCGAGCTTCAATTCCTGTTGCCGATCCTCCACTTCCGAGCAGGATGGCCTCGTCACCCGAGATTGCAACTGCATCACCAGGTCTTTTGGGGATGATGGTGTAGGTGTCGATCATATAAATCGCCACCAGTGCTCCACCGTCAACCGTTGTCAGCATTACGGGCTCATCGGCCGCTAGTTCGTGAGCGAAATCAAGATTGGCATTGGTGAGGGTTTCAGTGAGACTTCTCTGCACGGAAGAAACATCTTGGATGTAAGCGTTGTCCGGATCCATAACCAGTGACCAGGTTGAATCTGGACCCTGGTTTAAAAGGTCCCCAACAGCTTCCACTAGGACATCTGGCGAAACCTTGAGGAACTTGTTATCCGGCTTCAACTGGTTCGCACCAATTAGCTCCGAGGCAACTTCAGGGAAAGATATATCGGGAAGCAGATTCGCATATAGATAGAGGTTGTATTTCTCTCTTGCGCTTTCTTGCCTTAGGACAAGTAGCTGCAGATTCTCCTCGCCGGTAACCATGACGATGCTGCGAGGCCAGGTGTCGGTAGCAGGAGGAAGGAATAGCTGAATTGGCGAAGATTGAATTGGTTGCGGTAGTCGCTCAGTCTCAGTGAAGCGACGAACAAGATTGTAATCAAAGCGTCTAACCTGCAGCGCAGGCCCTGACACCCTCACCTCCAGTGATTCTCTGTTTAAAGTTTCGTCGGACTTTTCAACTACCGCGACGATCTCCTGCAAAATCTTTTCTGCCTGTTCTTTAGTTACAGCAGGCGTCAGGGTCTCCGGAGCTGCAATCGGTGATGGGGAGAGCAGTGGGTTTTCATATTCCGGTACGCAGCCGCTCAGCAGCGAAACACTGAGCAGACTTGCCGCAAAACTAAGAGTCTGTGCTCTTCTTCCTCTGCGAGGAGCTCCCGCCTGGCTAATCGCTCTTCTTGGTGCTCTGCGACGAGGAGGCCTAGGCCCAATTCTTCTTCGACGATACTTTCTTTGATAAATGATTGCTTCGATAAGTGCCATGACAGCACCAATAACCAGAAGAGATATGCCAACCAGAGTGATTGGGGCGATTGTCACCGGCTGATCAGTTAGATCCCAAACAATAGAAAGACTTCTAGGAGCTCCTTCGATTCCATTGGATGCAATCAGCAGTCCCGTCTCGCCATCAAGTGGCGGGGTAATGGTGGCGCTGCCATCTCCGACAACTTCTGCTCGCCACATATCTGACCCCGTTGGGTCGGCCAGCGCTCCCTGCTCTCCCCTGGGTATTTCTAAAAGCTCAGCTCGCTCATCGTTGGCGTTAATGGTTAGCCTCAGCTCGACATAGGGACTATCACCAAGCCAGCCGAGAATATCTCCATCCCTGGCTTGAGCTATCAGAACCTTGGGACCCAGCGCTTCGATGGTGACAGGCGCTTGATACGCACTGAGCAGGCTGCTTGGAAGATAGAGGTAGGTGGTTGGAGCTTCCAGGTTTGCAACCGAGGCAATCCGATCCAGAGGCGCATTCTGCAGCTGGTTCCATAGGCCAAAGGCCGCGCTCACCAGTCCCCCCACAAACAGGGTGAGGGCGATCCAAAAGCGCATGTGATTAGCTCCGAGTAGACTTGCTAGCTCGCAAAAGTTTACTCGCAGAGGTAGGGGCACTTGGCCGCAGATTCACGCTTCGAACTGGTTCGGCGCGGCTATGACCCCCAGGCGGTTGACCGAGAAATCAAGGTTTTGAACGCCGAAATTGTGAGATTGCAGGAAACCAGCACCGAATTAGCTGAACAGCTCAAAACCCTCAACCAGCGCCTGGCAGAGGCCGAGCAGGAAATCGGACTCAGAGCACAGCCTTCATATTCAGCCCTTGGCACCAAGGCGGCCAACCTGCTCTCCGGAGCGGAAGAGATGGCTATCAAGCTGACGCAGGATGCAAAGAACCAGGCTGAGGAGCTAATCGCTCGCACGGAGGCCACATTGGCCGAGCGACTATCAGATCTCGAGCAAAGATATCAGGAGCAGCTGGCATCTGCCGAACGTCGTAGCTCCCGCAGGATTGCAGCTGCCAATTTAGAAGCCGAACATGTCCTCAAGCAGGCTCAAGCAAAAGCTGATCAGCTCTCACTCGAGGCAATTGCTGAAGCTGGTCGAATCAGGGGCCAGGTGGCAACAGAAATAGCCTCGATGCGCACAACCGCCAGACGCGAACTTGAGCAGCGTAAGACCGAACTTGAGGCCCAATACGCCTCGAAGAAGTTTCTGCTCTCGACCGAACTACCAGTTGATCAAAGAGCTAAGGAGCAGGCCTTGGCAGAGCTCGAAGCTCAGTTCGCTCAGCGAAGAAAAGACGCGGAGAACGAATATTTAGAAAAACACCAAGAGGCAGTTCGCCAGACTCAGCAGTATTTAGAATCCGCACAAAACGACATCGCAGAGCTGAAGAATGTCGCAGCCAAGTTGCGACTAGAAGTTCAGACACTGGAAATGGAAACCTCCAAGACTCAGGCTCGAATGCTGCAAGACGCTAGAGACCGTGCCGAGGCACTGGTCCACTCGGCAGAGCTTGAAGCTGTAGCAATTAGCTCAGCTGCTCAGGAAGAGGCGAGCAAACTTGTTAGAAATGCCAAGGCTGAACTAGCTGGACTTGAAAATGCAGTGCAGTCAAGCCGCACATACCTGAAAAATCTTGGCAGAGTTGTATCTGAAGTTAAGGACTTGGAGGACTAGTTGGAGCGGGCCAGAATCATCAACGCATTCCAGATTGGATTCTTGGGTGGCCTTGGTGTTCTTGCTGCAATCTTTCTAGGTGCCGCCATTGGTCAGCTGGCCACCATCCTGACCTACGTTGGCCTAGCCGCCTTCATCGCTCTTGGGATGGATCCAATCGTCAGAATGATGATTAAGGCCAAGCTGCCTAGGCCTCTGGCAGTGATTATCGCAATTGTCGGTTTTCTTTCAATTGTCGCGCTGCTTCTGTGGGCAATCCTTCCCACCGCTGTATCCGAAGCCGGAAGACTTGTCAACCGCATCCCGGTGATTATTGAAAACATCGTCGACAACCGACTGATTGCCACCTATGACCAGCAGCTTGATGGTGCTATCAGTAGAGCCGCTGAGAATGCCATAAATTTTGTGGGCGATTCGAGCAACTGGCCAACCCTCCTCGGCGGTGTATTTCAAATTGGTGTCGGTGTTCTTAGCGGTGTCGTTGGATTTGTCATAGTTGTCATCTTGAGTATCTACTTCATGGTTTCACTCGAGTCGCTAAAGGACTACCTCGGGCTTTTAGTTGCCAAGAGTAAACGTGAGAGCTTTAGAAAGCTAACGGATCAGATTTCGCTTTCAGTTGGCCGCTGGGTAATGGGCCAGACATCCATAGCTCTATTGCACTCGGTATTGATTTTCACTCTGCTTACGATTCTTGGCTCACCCTTTGCGCTGCTGCTAAGCCTGACCGCATTCCTGCTGGCACTTATTCCACTGGTGGGACCGGCGAGCGCCGGAGTGTTGGTGGTTGGAGTTACCTATCTATCGGGTGCGCCATTTGCTCTGGTGGTAACCATCTACTACCTAATTTATTTGCAGATTGAGGCATATCTGATTGGCCCAAGGGTTATGCAGAAGGCCGTGTCTGTTCCAGCAGCAGTGGTAGTAATCGCGGCTCTGGTTGGTGGAACACTGCTCGGAGTGCTAGGTGCGCTGGTGGCAATTCCGATTGCGGCAGGAATCCTGCTCATTGTTCGTGAAGTCTGGATGCCCAGACAGCAAGCTCGCTAGTAGCTGGTAGGAAGAGGCGAAGAGCCTGGAGAAACTTCTTCGGCAATAGCGTTCAGAACTCTCCTTGTCGCACTCTCCCCCACCCACAGGTGTTTCTCACCATCAAAATAAAGCAACTTAGCTTTTGGTAGAACGCTGAATTTTTCTCTTGCCTGCTCTGGGTTTAAAAACTCATCTAGCTCAGGCACGAGCGCGATTAATGGAATTGAGACGTCCTCCCATCTCATCAGATCCTCCTGGGTTGCGCGTCTCAAAGGAGGCGAGAGCAGGATTGCCCCGGCAATGTCCAGATCTGGTCCGTACTTGATTGCCAGTTCCGTTCCAAAAGACCAGCCAACCAGCCAGGGTCTTGGCAGGTTTCTTGCCTTGCAGAATTCAACCGCAGCCTCAACATCGAATCTCTCGCCGATTCCATCCGAGAATGACCCAGTTGATGTTCCTCTTGGCGATGAGGTGCCACGGGTATTGAACCTGAGCACTGCTGCTGAAAGCAGCTCCGGAAGACGATTAGCCATCTTTCGCAGCAGGTGGGAATCCATAAAGCCGCCGTGGGTGGGAAGTGGATGCAGGGTAACAAGAGTGATCTCTACCGGCTTGTCTTTAGGCAGTGCCAGCTCTCCAACTAGCACCTCACCATCTGAGGTTCTCAGTTCTATTTCTTCTTGAACACTGGGAAGAACCGTGTTGGAAGTAATCTCCATCAAGGAAGCAGCCCATCAAATATTTTCCAGCAGTGATTATGGAAGTGTCTGCGAGATTGGACCCCTCTGTGAGTGTCCCAGGCAACTGTGTGAACATCTCCGGGGGTAATCAAAACTACGCACATCGGACAAACCCAACTCTTGCCCTCTTCGGCGTTATTACCCGTGGTTTGGGAAACTTCAAACTCAATCCCGCGCTTAACTTCGATGTGCGGAAGCGAAGTGCGAAGTCTGGTCAGGTCTAACTCTTGATACTCACGCTTCACGGCTCCGCGGCGTCTTTTGCCTCTGGCCATTAGTACCAGTTGTTTTTGTCAGAGTGAACTAGCGCAGCACAAGGTGATCCATAACGACCGTCGATGTAGCCAAGTCCCCACCTAACCTGAGTCTCAGGATTGGTTCTCCAGTCAGCTCCCGCCGATGCCATCTTGCTGGCAGGAAGTGATTGCGGAATTCCATAGGCACCAGAAGAGCGGTTGGTCGCGTTCCAGCGCCAATTGCTCTCTCTTTCCCAGAGCTTCACGAGGCACGAGTACTGATTGAAATCCCAGCCGCGCTTTGTTACCTCGCTCAAGGCAAACTCTTTTACGCTGCCTGGCTCTGGATAGGAAGCTATGCGAACTGTCACACCCCTGGCAGCCTGTCCAGTCAGAACTTCGAAGTCTCCCCTGGCATAACCATCGCCATCAGCCGCCTTGATGGTTAGGGACTGATAGTCACCGTCTATTTCAGGAAAGACCTGCATGGTGTTGGCACTGGCCATGGTTCCCGAATAGGGATCGATGACGGTAACCATGGTGAGGGCGGATGCAAAAAAGTAGCCCAGGACGGCTAGATGGCGCCTTGGGCGATTTGATTGCACTGCGTGTCTTCCCACAGTCCTCCTGCTAGGAACACTTAAGCCTAATAAGGCTCGGTTTTTATGGCAATTAACCCAGTATTCGCTGGGTATTTAGGGCAGTTACGACCTGTGCCAAAAACTCATTGACCTCCAGCTTGTTGGGCCCGCCCTTGGCTCTGCCAAGCTCCCAGGTTCTAATCTTCATCGGCTCTGGGGCAAGCAATACGCCTTCCTGAATTCGAATCTGATCCAGCAGTTGATTCAGCTGCTTGGGACGATAGCCGCTTCTTGAAGGAGTGAATCTTTGCTCATCCTCTTTAGCCAGCACCTCTGAGATAAGACCAATCAGTTTTCGGTTCTCTCGCTTAAGTTCCAGCTTTCCAATTCGCTGAAGCCGCTGCGATATCTCCCGATTTTCAAAGTCATCAGCAATCTTCGCTAGAGCTGCGTCAACCTCATCAATGCGATAGCCGGCAGGAACTAGGTCAAACTTGGCAACGGCCAGCATGCTGGGAGTGACAATTCGGCTTTGGGGATTCTCATACTGTCTTCTGACCCGATCGAGAAGGGCATCCACAGCCTCCGGGTCATATCCCAGAAGCTTTCCGGAGACCTTGCTCAGGCTCATCAGAATGCCACTAGGGAAAGAAGGTATGCGACAAAACTCGAGGGAAGCATAGAATCAAGTCGATCCATAAACCCTCCGTGTCCGGGCAGGACATCGCCCATATCTTTAACGTTTAAATCTCTTTTGATAAGCGACTCAGATAAATCCCCCAGAACCGAACTAATAAGAATCGCTATTGCGAATAGTAAACCAAACCAAAGTGAAGAAGAAGTTAAATACCCCGTGAGGAATCCCCCGGCTAGACCGCCAACCACCGAGGCCAAAAAGCCCTCCCAGGTCTTCTTGGGAGAGATGGTTGGAATCAGTTTGGTTCTGCCAAAGAACCTGCCAACCAGATAGCCAAAGGAATCGATCATTACCACGGTAATCACCAGCGAAAAGACCCAGGCTGTGCCATTGTCCTTGTTAATTAGCAGTACGGCGTAGCTAATCAGTAGTGGCACATATACAAGCTGAAAACCAATGGCCCCAAAGTCCCGAAGCATCTGCTTGTTTGATGAGTACTGCTTTCCCACCGTCAACTCAACGATATGAATCAAAACTAAGGTCGCAATTGATCCGAGTAGCGAAAACCATTGGCCGATTGTTCCAAAGAAGTATGCGCTGAAGACAATCACCGGTGCCGCTAGCGGAGTTATCTTGGGAACCGACCAGCCTGAAAATCTCAACACCTTAGTGAGTTCTCTCGACGCCATGAAAGATGCAAATGCAACCCAGGTTGTGAAGGCAAGTGGGTGCAGAAGAGAAATAAGAAAGACTCCGCCGAGGCTAAAGCCAACAATCAGCCTCGGGCCTAGTGTGCGGGTCTTTGAGCTGTCCAACTAAACCTCGAGTAGTTCGGCCTCTTTGTTTTTCAGCGCCTCGTCAATCTTGTCGACATGGGCCTTGGTGATGGTCTCTAGCTCTTTTTCGGCTCTTTCAATTTCGTCCTCACCGACAGATCCATCCTTCTTGAGGGCTTCTAGATCTTCCTTGCCCTTGCGACGAATGTTTCTGACGGAAACTCTTCCCTGCTCGGCCTTATCACGGGTGAGCTTGACATACTCCTTGCGTCGTTCCTCAGTTAGTTCTGGAAGGTTAATTCGAATGATGTTTCCATCGCTGTTTGGCTGAGCTCCAAGGTTTGGCATGGCTAGCAGAGCTTTTTCGATTGCGCTCATTGCGCCTTTGTCATAAGGGCTAATCAGAATTGATCTGGCTTCGGGATTCTGAATTCCTGCGAGCTGAGCGAGCGGGGTTGGCGTTCCGTAATAGTCCACCATGAGCTTTTGAAACATCGCAGGGTTAGCTCGACCAGTTCGAACAGACGCAAAGTCTTCCTTGGTTGCCTCTAGGGCCTTGTCCATTTTCTCTTTAGTCTCGGACAATATCTGAGAAATCATTAATTACTTCCTTGCGGCTATGGTTTGACGTAGGTTCCGACTTGCTTGCCAAGTAGTGCAGCAGCAACATCTTTCATGCCAAATACTCGCATCGGCATCTTGTTATCCATGCAGAGTGAGAAGGCGGTGGCATCAACCACTCTGAGTCCTTGGACAAGCGCTTCCTGGTAGCTGATCTCTGTCAGCCTCGTTGCATTCGGATCACGCTTTGGGTCGGCTGAGTAGACAGCATCAACACCGTTCTTTGCCACTAGCACCTCATCAGCGTGAATCTCAAGTGCCCTCTGCGCGGCAACGGTGTCGGTTGAGAAGTATGGAAGACCAGCTCCCGCTCCAAAAATCACGACCCTGCCTTTTTCCAGGTGTCGGATTGCACGCAGTGGAAGATAAGGTTCCGCAACCTGTGCCATCGAGATTGCGGTCTGCACTCTCACCGATGCTCCGGCTTGTTCCATAAAGTCTTGCAGGGCGAGGGCGTTCATAACCGTTCCGAGCATTCCCATGTAGTCGGCACGACCTCTGTCCATGCCGCGATTGGAAAGTTCTGCTCCGCGGAAGAAGTTTCCGCCACCGACAACAATTGCGATCTCAACATCTTTCGCGGCAGCCGCAATGTCTTTAGCAATCTCGGAGACAACGTCTGGATTTACACCGAGAGATCCCCCACCAAAGGATTCTCCGGAGAGTTTCAGTAATACCCTGCGCTTTTTCGCCACTTTTGAACCTCCAAGAGCCAATCCCGAGGTCAATCCTAGGGGGAAAGCTAAAGGGGCCCGGCTATGCGCCAGACCCCTTGAAAGCTTTGTTGACTAAGCCCCGACGCGGAAACGAACGAAGCTGGTGAGCTTGAGTCCTGCCTGCTCGGCGACCTTGCCCACCGAGAACTTGTTGTCCTTGGCAAAGTCCTGGTCAACCAGACAGTTCTCCTTGAAGAAGCCGTTTACGCGACCCTCCACGATCTTCGGCAGTGCTGCCTCTGGCTTACCCTCGTTGCGAGCTGTCTCAGTTGCAATCTCTCGCTCCTTAGCGACAACATCCGCAGGGATCTCATCGCGAGTTAGATACTGCGGGCTGAAGGCTGCGATGTGGACAGCGATGTCGTGGGCAGTGTCGGCATTAGCACCCTCATAACCAAGAAGCACACCAACCTGAGGAGGAAGGTCACGGCTGGTCTTGTGAAGGTAAGCATCGACGGCAGGAGCTTCGATAACCGAAATCCTTCTCAGCTCTACCTTCTCGCCAAGAATTGCTGCCTGGTCGGTGATGGCATCTGCCACACTCTTGCCTGCGGCAGAAGAAGCAAGGGCAGTTGCAACATCCTTGGCACCGGAAGCAAATGCAGCATCTGCGATCTGCTCGGCAAGGGCAACGAAGTTCTCAGCCTTGGCAACGAAGTCTGTCTCGCAAGCTAGCTCCAGGAGCATCGCCTTGCCGCCAGCAACCCGAGCGACAACCAAACCGTTTGAAGTTGCGCGTCCCTCACGCTTAGAAACACCTTTGAGTCCTTTGAGACGAAGAATCTCGAAAGCTTTCTCAATATCTCCATTTGCCTCATCGAGTGCGGACTTGCAGTCCATCATTCCAGCGCCGCTTTTTTCGCGCAGGGCCTTCACATCACTTGCGGTGTAGTTAGCCATTATTCAGCCGCCTTCTCTTCACTCTTTGCGTTTTGTGTTTCACCCTCTAGCAATTCGCGCTCCCACTCAGCCAGTGGCTCAGCCTCTGCTCCGCCCTTGTTGTGGCGAGCAATCATGCCGTCAGCTGCTGCATCGGCGATCACCTTGGTTAGAAGTTCGATTGAACGAATGGCGTCATCGTTTCCTGGAATACCGATGGTGACCTCATCTGGATCACAGTTGGTGTCGAGGATTGCAATCACTGGAATGCCCAGCTTGTTTGCTTCGGTGACTGCCAGGTGCTCCTTATTGGTGTCTACCACCCAGATCGCACTTGGAGTCTTGTGAACGTTTCTGATACCGCCCAGAGATTTTTCAAGCTTCTCTTTTTCTCTTTGCAGCATCAGCAATTCTTTTTTGGTGAGTCCAGACTTGGCTGGATCTTCGAAGTCGTAAGTCTCAAGTTCCTTCAGGCGCTGGATACGCTTGGCAACGGTTGAGAAGTTGGTGAGCAATCCACCCAGCCAGCGCTGGTTGATGTATGGCTGACCGACACGAAGAGCTTCGGTAGCAATAGGCTCCTGAGCCTGCTTCTTGGTTCCAACGAACATGATGGTTCCGCCGTTGGCAACAAGGTCACGAACAAAGTTGTACGCCTTGTCGATGTAGTCGACCGATTGCTGCAGGTCGATGATGTAGATACCGGAGCGGTCGGTGAGAATATGCCGCTTCATCTTTGGATTCCATCTGCGAGTCTGGTGTCCGAAGTGGACACCTGCATCGAGCAGCTGGCGCATGGTAACGCTGGCCATAAGGCACTCCTTTGGACACAAAAGTGTCCACTCAGTTTCTGGTCAAAGCGGTTGCCCTGACCCCTGGCAAGACCTACCGATAGAACCCCCGTGAGGGACCGAGCTAGCGGGATTTGTTGGTCTTACGCGAATTCGCCTTCCTTTCGGAAGGCGTGTTATGAGCATACCAGCCAGGCTGGGGCTTATCCACCGCTTCTTTTCTGCGCAGTAAATGGGCTAGGAGGGTTGCAATGGTTAAAAGATGCTGAAACTAATCTCTTTTCTGACTGTTCTACTTACCACCATCTCCCAGCCAGTTCGATCAATCGAAATCTGGGCAACCCCAATACCTGACTTTGAAGAAAGGCACTTTCCAAACTTTGTTCTGCCGGCAAACAAGTGGGGAGCCGGACACCGAGGTATTGATTTGGTTGTCGAAAAAGACCAAGAGTTGACCTCACCATTTGAAGGTGAAGTGCATTTCGTTGGAAAAGTCGTAAATCGTCAAATCCTCACCTTGAAAAGTAAATCGGGACTTTTGGCAAGCTTTGAGCCCCTATGCAGTGAGCTCTCCAAAGGCGAGAAGGTGAAGATAAATCAACCGATTGGAAGACAGTGTGTAGGTGACAGTAGTTATGAGATTCACTGCGAAGATTGCGTTCACTTTTCAGTAAGGAGTGAGCACGGATATCTCAATCCGCTGCTCTTTGTTTCCGGAATTCTGCCTAGTGTGATTGTTTCCTAGGCCCTAGGGTGAGCCTGCTCAAAAGCATCCCTAAGTCTTTCAACGGAAACGTGGGTGTATATCTGCGTTGTGGCTAATGAGGCATGGCCAAGAATTTCTTGAACCGCTCTTAGGTCTGCACCATGATCCAGAAGGTGTGTGGCTGCAGAGTGCCGCAGTGTGTGAGGTCCGGCTGACCCTGTGGCCGTTTGCGCTAACTCCCCCGCCACGAGCGAATAGAGCTGCCGAACACCTACTCTTTTGCCTCTTGAGGTCAGCAGCAGTGAGTCAGGTGATGTCTCAATCGCATACTTTCCTCGACCAAGTCGAATCCACCTGTCAATCGCATTTGCTGCAGCCTGGCCATAGGGAAGCATTCTCTGTTTGTTGCCTTTACCTGTCACCTTTAACAGTCGGCGAGAAAAGTCGATATCTGAAATATCTAATCCCGCCAGTTCGCTAACTCGCATTCCAGTTGCATAAAGCAGCTCAAATGCACAGTGGTCGCGAAGTGCACCTGGATTGTCATCCGTTGCTTTTTCACTCAGGCGTTCGAACACTTCTCCTAGAGATCGCTCACTCGCGACTTTTGGCAGCGTTCTGTCGAGCTTGGGAGCACGAAGCCTGAGACCTGGATCGCTGTCTATTTCTCCACGCTGAAAAAGAAAAGCAGTAAATGCCTTCACGCTAGAGGTTTTCCTAGCAAGAGTGCTCTTGGTTGCCCCTGCCTCAGACTGTCTCCACATCCAGTCTCGAAGCGCATCGAGATTGAGCGACTGCTTAGTGTCGGATAGGAATTCTAAAAAGTCGCCAAGGTCGGAGCGGTATGCCTTCAGGGTGTTCGAGCTCATCCCCCGCGCTTCAAGAGCCGATAGGAACAAAGACAGCGACTTCTCCACACAGCCAGATTAGGCTAGCGAGCCAAAATTCCCCGCACCTCGCGCAGGCTTACTCCTGACTCACGAGCTATCTCCTCGACGGTCTTGGCACCATTCAATATGGCGTCGTCCACTCTTCGCTTAATCTGCGTTGGATGCAGGATAGGAGCCTGTCCGAGTGTGATTGGATCGGCGACTCCAGAGGAAATCAGATGGTTGCAACCAGCAGCGGGTCGAAAGCCCAAAGGACCTGAAACTGCAAATGTTCCGCGGCCAAGCTGACGCGAGTGGGCTGCGGTGTTCTTTGATCCTGAGCGAAATCCAGCTTCAACAACATAGGTTGCAGTTGCCGAGGCGGCAATCAGTCGATTTCTTTGCAGAAAGCGAAAACCAGTTGGTGCAGTTTGGCAGGCAACTTCACTGAGCATTGCTCCGCCAGAGGTGACAATGCGGTGAAACAAATCCCAATTGGATTGCGGATAAGCCCTGTCTAAACCTCCGGCCATGAAGGCTGCTGTTTTGATTCCCTCATTCAAGGCAGCCTGGTGTGCTGCTGAATCAATTCCCATTGCACCACCAGATATCACAGGACGATTAAGTTTCTTGACAAGTCTTTGGGCATTGGTGATTCCAACCGCTGAAGGTTTCCTGGTTCCCACTATTGCTACGCACTCATCTTCCAAAAATCTGATATCGCCAGCAACCCAGAGCAGATATGGGTCATGCGGATACAGGTCCCTCAGCCGCTCAAAAAGCTTGGGAGCATCCTCTGCAAAAACCGGCCTCGTATTCCAGCGAATTGCTCTTTCGATGACTGCTATCTCATCTCGATGTGGAAGTCGAAGTGCTATCCGCTCAATCAGTTTTGGAATTTCAGTGTGGTATTCCGCCGAGACAAGTTCTGGCCATAGTTTCGCAGCACTTCCACTTTCATAGTCAGCGAGCGCCGAAATGCCCCGTTGCTCAAATACGAGTCTGGCCAGAGCATCCCCTGGCTCATGAAGTAATGACCAGAGAATGGTTTGTTCTTGCTCGATTGTTGTCTGCATCGATCTTCCTTTTTGGAAGATGATGCGACTAATTCAGGAAAAGTTTTGTGGAATTAGAGAAGCTGTGGATAACTAAGGCTTATCGCCAACGGCTAATTCTTCGGGAATCTCAATATCGCGCTTACCGATTTCCTCCAGGTTGACATCCTTGAAGGTCATCACCTTGACCTGCTTGACGAAGCGATCGGTGCGGTAAATATCCCAGACCCAAACGTCCTGCATGGTGATCTCGAAGTAGAAGTCGGTGGCAGTCTCAATACGCTTCAGCTCAACCTCGTTGCAGAGGTAGAAGCGGCGCTCGGTCTCGACCACGTAGCGAAACATCTTGACCACGTCCCGGTATTCGCGATAGAGGGAAACCTCCGCATCGCGGTCGTAGTCTTCGAATTCCTCATCCATGGCGGTCAGTCTAAACCCCTTGGACTGACAATATTTATGCCCTGTTACGAGCCCTTGTTACACCTATGTGAACAGATTGAGTCGGGGCAAAGTTCTGCCCTAGGCTAAGAGGGCTTTAGGAAGGAAATTCGATACCTTGTCTGCTTCAGAGTCCCCCAAAGTCACCATCAAGGTTGGTTCGGTTGAAACCGAGCTGGCGGTTATTCAAGCGACCCAGGGACACAGCGGCATAGACATCTCAAATCTGATGGCCACCACCGGGCTGGCTACATTCGACCAGGGTTTTGTAAACACCGCTTCCACCAAGAGTGCCATTACCTACATAGATGGTGAGCAGGGCATCCTCCGCTACCGCGGTTACCCGATTGAACAGCTCGCGGAGAAGAAAAGCTTTTTGGACGTTGCTTTTCTACTCATATACGGCGAACTTCCGACCAAGGACCAATTAGCTGAGTTTGACGAGAAAATTCGTCGACACACTCTTCTGCACGAAGACCTCAAAGATTTCTTCCGGGCTTTCCCTCAGTCTGCTCATCCGATGACTGTGATTTCCGCAGGTATTTCGGCACTTTCAACCTTCTATCCCGATTCGCTAGATCCCAAGAACCAGGATCAAGTTGAGCTTTCGAGCATTCGCCTGCTTGCCAAGGTTCCGGTGCTAGCTGCATACGCTCACAAGACCTCCATCGGTCAAGCACTGATGTATCCAGATAACTCGCTGAACATGGTGGAGAACTTCCTGAGGATGACCTTTGGCAACATGGCCGAGCCTTATGTTCAGAATCCAGTTGTGACCAAGGCCCTAGATACGCTTCTGCTGCTACACGCAGACCACGAGCAGAACTGCTCGACATCAACTGTGAGACTCGTTGGCTCCTCCCAGGCAAATCTCTTTGCATCGGTATCGGCAGGAGTTAGCGCACTATTTGGACCACTGCACGGCGGAGCCAATGAAGCGGTATTGGAGATGCTGCAGTTCATTCAGGATTCGGGTGAGGGTGTCAAGAAATACGTTGACAGGGTTAAGAAAAAGGAAGATGGCATAAAGCTCATGGGCTTTGGTCACCGTGTTTACAAGTCTTTTGACCCAAGAGCAAAGATCGTTAAGGCCACCGCAGACAAGGTGCTAAAGGAACTCGGTGTTAGTGATCCGCTACTAGACATTGCCAAAGAATTAGAAGCCGCAGCGCTGGCTGATGAATACTTCGTCGAAAGAAAGCTCTACCCGAACGTTGACTTCTACACCGGTGTGATTTACAAGGCAATGGGATTCCCACCCAAGATGTTCACACCCTTGTTTGCCATTGGCAGGCTTCCGGGTTGGATCGCCCACTGGCGAGAAATGATGAAAGACTCACACACCAGGATTGGTCGACCTCAGCAGGTCTACACCGGACCTATTGAGAGATCCGTCTAAAAAACCAAACCTTGGTATCGCCGTATTCTTTCTCGGCAAACTTTTCTAGCTGCGCAATTGACGGTTCCTCGCTGCGCGCTGATCTCTCCACCACCACAACAGCTCGATTGGTGATGCTCTTAACTAAAAGGTCGAGAAGATCTTTGAGTTTGTCGTTCGTGAATTCATATGGTGGATCGATAAATACCAGGTCAAAAAGCTCAGAGTTTGATTTCAAGAACGATGAGGCTTCTGAGTTTTTCAGCGAAACCGAGGCTGTAACGCCTTGTTTGGCTAACGAGTTTTGAACAGCGTCGGTATTTTTCCTTGAGACTTCAAAAGCGTTCCTTGACTTCTCGACCAGGGTCAGTTTCTTCGCTCCTCTGGAAAGAGCCTCCAGACCTAAAGCTCCGGTCCCGGAGAAGAGATCGAGAACACTAGCGCCAGAAATCAAATCAATACCCTCGAGGGATGCAAACAGGCTTTCTTTGACCCTGTCCGAGGTTGGCCGCGTGTCTTTAGCTCCCTGAGCCAGCCGCAAGGAGCCAGCGAGGCCCGAGATTATCCTGCTCATAAGGTGAGCCTAGCCACTGCGGCTGCGGCCAGCCCTCAAGATTGTTGTGTGCTGGAAAACGGAGACAAATTAGCCCCGCTTGGGGAAAAAACTGCACGAGCATTTTCCAAGCAGCTGGGAATCGACTACGTCGGTCAATTACTTCAGCACTATCCCAGACGATATCTAAAGCGCGGTGAATTGAGCAAGATCTCCGAACTTCCAGTTGGCGAGGTGGCAACAGTTGTTGGAGAGATAGTTGCGGTATCGGCTCGCTACACCAAGGGGCGTGGCGGTCACATTCTTGAAGCCACCATTTCCGATGGCACATCCAAGATGAGCCTGGCATTCTTCGGTCAGGCCTGGAGAAAAGACGAGCTGGTGAAGGGTAAGCGTGGTCTCTTCAGTGGCAAGGTGGGGATCTTTTCGGGCAAACTACAGCTCACTCACCCCGACTATGAGCTCTTTGAAGATATCGACGAAAAGGACGCTCTGGCTTGGGCCGAGCTTCCGATCCCTGTTTACCCCGCAACCGCAACCTTGCCCAGCTGGCGAATCCATAAGGCGATAGACCAGGTAATCGGCACCTTTAGTATCGAAGAAATTTTGCCCAAGAAAATCTTGGAGCAGGAAAAGGTAATTGGACTAAGGGATGCGATTACCAAGATTCATCGACCCAGTAGCGAGCAGGATTTCCTAGACGCCCGGGAAAGCCTGAAGCTTCACGAAGCGCTGATTCTGCAGGCTGGCCTTCTGCTCAAGCGGCATGGCTATGAGCAGCAGAGTGCCCAGAGCTTGACCGATGCAAGCTTGGCGATGGAATTTGATAAGCACCTCGACTTTGACTTCACATCATCCCAGCGGGAAGTCCTGGCGGAAATCGAAAAGGACCTCGCTAGTGGCAGACCCATGCACCGCCTGCTTCAGGGAGAAGTCGGATCGGGAAAAACCGTCATAGCACTAAGAGCAATAATGTTTGCTTCAGCCATGAAGCTACAGTCAGTTCTGCTCGCACCAACCGAAGTTCTAGCTGAGCAGCACTTCGAATCTATTCGGAACACTCTCGGACCAGAGTTCACAAGTCGTCTTGGCTTGAGACTTCTCACCGGCAGTATGGCTCCGAGCGAAAAAAAGAAAGTGCTGCTCGACATGGCAAGTGGAAAGTGCCTTTTAGCAATCGGCACTCACGCCCTATTTTCGGAGAAAGTACAGTTCGCTGATTTGGCACTGGTGGTAATCGACGAGCAACACAGATTTGGCGTCATGCAGAGGGAAGCAATTAGAGATAAGGGTAGAAAGGTTCCTCATCTACTAACCATGACCGCCACCCCTATTCCACGAACCATAGCAATCACCACATTTGGTGACCTTGATGTTTCTACGCTGCGCGAGCTGCCCGGTGGTAGAAAAACCATCGAAACCCACAGAATCTCTATTGCCAACCCAGCGCTGGTCTCAAGGGTCTGGCAGAGAGTTAGCGAAGAAGTCAAAGCTGGCAGGCAAGCCTTTGTTGTCTGCCCGAGAATAAGTGGCAAGGAATATGAAGAAGAGCTTGAGCACCAGTCAGCCATCGCGCCAGCCGCCGCAACCGAAGTCTTTGAATCCCTTAGTCGCAATCCTGCATTAGCGGGCGTGCGCTTAGGTCTGATTCACGGCAGATTATCAACAGAAGAAAAACAGCAGGTTATGCAGGGGTTCACCTCACAAGAAATAGATGTCTTGGTCTCAACGACCGTGATTGAAGTTGGTGTAAACATCCCCAATGCGAGCGTGATGGTGATTCTGGATGCCGACCGATTTGGAATCTCTCAGCTGCATCAGCTTCGTGGAAGAGTTGGGAGAGGCGAACATCCAGGAATCTGCCTTTTGGTATCAGGCGGTGAAGAAGATTCCCTCTCCACTCAGAGGCTTCAGGCACTGGAGGAAACAAGCGACGGCTTCAAGCTAAGTGAAATGGATCTTGAGCTCAGAGGCGAAGGGGATGTGCTCGGTGAGAACCAGTCCGGCAAGCGAAGCCAGCTGAGGCTTCTAAAAGTTACCCGGGATGGTGAGCTAATTGCCCACGCAAGAGTGTTAGCTGCAGACCTAATCAAACTGCCCCTCAGTGAGCAATTGAGAAAGGCAATAGAAATTCTCGAACCTGAGGCAATCCAAGCCAGTTAAAAAAGCCCCTCGCTCAATATTCCACTGAGCCAGGTTTTTCTGTGAATTTCACTTGGTCCATGTTTCTTTAGAGCTTCAATGTGATACGCCGAGCTGTAGCCCTTATTTGATGCAAAGCCATACTGCGGATATACCTCTGCCAGTTGAACCATCAGGGCATCTCGTTCAACCTTGGCGATTATCGATGCCGCTGAGACTGAAGCGCAATCACGATCCGCTTTGGTTCTGACAATCGTGTCACTTCGTTCGAGCCAGTTCTGGTTTCCATCAAGAACTAATGCGTAATCTTGCAGGCTTAGTTTTTCTAGACATTCTTCGCCAGCTCTCTTTAGAGCAGCAATAATCCCGTGTTCATCAATGAGTTGCGCATCAACCATCGCCACCGCATAGCGACCCCACTGCCTTGTTAGGTTCGCAAGGTCCAAGCGCTTATTCTCGCGAATCAGTTTTGAATCTTGAAGATTGGCCGGCTGCCCAACCAGCTGCCTGCTGGTAACAACAAAAGCCGCCACTGCTACCGGTCCTGCCAGCGATCCCCTGCCGACCTCATCCATGCCAACGACGGCAGAGTGAGAATTCAGTAGTTCAGTTTCAAGATCAAGGGTTGGGAACATCTCGGAATGTTTCCGGATAGTTATCAAGCCAGGTCCAGTTATCAAATGGCCAGCTAATGATAAATGCATTACCAACGACTACCGACATCGGAATGAATCCCTTCGTCGGAAGGTCTTGGTGATATCTGGAGTCAGTGGAGTTTGGTCGGTTGTCTCCCATGACCCAGTAGTGACCCGCTGGAACTTCCACCGAGAACTCAAGTTCTGACGGTGAATTGCTACCGATATATGGCTCCGTGATAGGAACACCGTTTACTGTGACAAACCCCTCAGGGTCGCAGCAGACAACTTTGTCACCGGGCAGCCCAATGACGCGCTTCACTAAATGCTCGGCCGAATCGGGCGCGGTTATTCCAAAAGTTCCAAGTATGAAATCACCCAGCTCTTGAATCGGTTCTTTGGGAGTTTCTGGAATTGAACCAAGCCAACCACCCGGATCTCTAAACACCACGATGTCACCACGGCTGATTGGTGTCAGCTCTGGGGCTGTGACATTGACAATGATTCGGTCATTGATCTGGAGTGTTTCCAGCATTGAGCCAGATGGTATGAAGAAGGAGCGAATCAGAAAAGCTTTGATGACAACAGATAAAACAAGCGCAGTTCCAACAATTACGACAAAGTCGATAAGAAAAGAAAGAAACCAGTTCTTCTTCAATCGACGAATCCTGCGTCGAAAGCTAGCTAAGAAGGATTGATTGCGGGGTCTTTCCCCGGACTGCGACATGCTGTCTAGTCTAAATTACGCTTCTTGGTTCTCGCGCTTTTCGCGGATCTTGGAGGCCTTGCCGCTTAGGTCGCGAAGAAAGTAGAGCTTGGCTCTGTTCACATCACCCTTGGAAACAACCTCAATCTTGTCAATCGAAGGAGAGTGAACTGGGAAAGTTCTCTCAACGCCAATCTGAAAAGAAACCTTGCGAACAGTGAAAGTCTCGCGCACACCACTGCCAGAGCGAGCTAGCACGATTCCCTGGAAAACCTGAACACGGGAACGGTTTCCTTCCACGATGTTTACGTGAACCTTCACGGTGTCGCCAGGACGGAAGGCTGGAACGTCTGTCTTTAGGGTTTTTGAGTCGACTGAATCGAGAATGTGCATTTTCTGCTCTTTCCTTTAGCACGCAGGACTAAACGAGTAACTAGTTGGTTTTGTGCTCTTTGCTCCCCTGCGGCAGAGGCCCTGGGCACAGCCATAGAGTCTGCCATAGCCAAACCCTTTGGGCAACCGCTAGAGCAAATCTGGGCGGTTTTTCCTGGTTCTTTCAAGGGACTGCTGCTTGCGCCAGGCATCTATTTCGGCGTGGTGGCCGGAAAGCAAAACCTCTGGAACCTCAAGACCTCGCCAGCTCTGCGGCTTGGTATAGCTCGGATACTCCAAAAGTCCATCGTTATGTGACTCGTCTGCGAGCGATTCAGCGTTTCCGATTACCCCTGGCACCAGCCGACAAATCGCTTCAATCATGGCCACCGCTGCCACTTCACCGCCATTTAGGACATAGTCGCCAATTGATAGCTCCATAACCTGGGCTTTACTACTGGCGTATTCAACAACCCGCTGATCAATACCTTCATAACGCCCGCAGGCAAACACTAGGTGTTGCCTAGAGGAAAGTTCCTGAGCAATTTTCTGATCAAACAGCTTTCCCGCAGGAGTTGTAAAGATCACGGTCGGGTTATCAACCAATAACTCGTCGAATGCCTCGCCCCAAGGTTCAGGCTTCATAACCATTCCAGCTCCACCACCATATGGTGTGTCATCCACGGTGCGGTGTCGATCGTGGGTGTAGTTGCGAAGATCGTGGGCTGTGAATTCAATCAGCCCTGATTCCCTCGCCTTACCCAGGAGTGAAAGGTCTAAAACAGAAAAGAAGTCGGGAAATATAGAGATGGCATCAATTCTCATCCTGCACCTCCAGCTCTTCAAATAGTCCACCAGGTGGGGTTATCTCCAGGCGATTGTTTTTGACATCCACGCTTGGCACAAATGCCTTCACGAAGGGAAGTAGTACTTCTTTGCCCTCAGATTCAATTACCAAAAGATCCTGGGCTGGCAGATGGTCAACTCTGGTGATCTTCCCTGCAAAAGTGCCTGATCTATAAACCTCTAAGCCAACCAGCTGGTGGTCGTACCAGGCATCTGGTTCAACTGGGAGTTCTGAGTTGTCTTTCTCAATCAGCAGAATTGCCTTAATAAGCGTCTCTGCAACGGAGCGATCATCAACTCCTTCAAAGAAGGCAACGGGTGCATTGTTATACCAGCGAAGTTCTTTGACGGTTAGGGACTTACCAAACCAAGGAGATGACTCTGGGACCTGAAGGTTCAGGATGTTTCCGGGAGCAAATCTCTCGTTTGGAGAATCTGTGTAGAGCTCTAGCTTGATTGCACCTTTGAGGCCGTGTGCTTTGAGCAGGCGGCCTACCCGAAGCGACGTGGTGTTAGTAATCGGTATCCACCACGTCTACGCGAATTCTCTTTCCATCACTTAGAGCATTAACAATTGTTCTAAGTGCAGTTGCCGTCTTGCCACCCTTCCCGATGACTCTTCCTAGGTCATCGGGGTGGACGCGAATCTCAAGCAGGTCACTTTTGCCGATGGTGCGCAGCTCTACCGAAACCTCATCGGGGTTATCGACAATTGCGCGCACCAAGTGCTTGAGAGTTGCAGACAGCATGAAATTATTCGCTCTTTGGCTCTTCGCTAGCTTCCTCAGTGGCTGGAGCTTCAGCAGCTGGAGTTTCTTCAGCGGCTGCGACTTCCTCGACCGGTGCTTCTGCCACTGGCTCTGCTGGAGCTTCAGGAGCCTCAGCTGGTGTTTCCTCTACGGCCTTAGCCTTCTTCTCTTCCTTTGGAAGTAGAACTGACTTCTTGGCGTTATCTGGGGAGAAAGTTGCTTTAGCTCCCTGAGGCTTTACAGAATTCTTCTTCTCGCCCTTTTCGTTAGCAAGATCGCCAGTGAGGCGAAGGATTGCAGCTACGGGCTCAGTTGGCTGAGCGCCAACAGAAAGCCAGTACTGGGCTCTGGTTGAGTCAACCTCGATGATTGAGGGGTCATTGGTTGGCACATAGCGGCCAATCTCTTCGATGACACGGCCATCGCGGTGGGTCTTTGAGTCTGCTACCACAATGCGGTAGTGAGGGGTGCGCGTCTTTCCAATGCGCTTTAGGCGGATCTTTGCAGCCACTTTTCTCCTGTTTGAGTTAGGGGGCGAGGTTCCACCGTGAGCGTGGGGGCACACTCGGCAGTTTTCTCAATTGGTTTGGCATCTTGATAGAGGGTCGAGACGCCTTGGAAATTGTGCCAGAAAAAGCCCTGAAACGCTAGTTTCCTAGGCCAAACGAGCTTCCTTTTTGCTCCTGTCGATAAACCAGGCCTTGGTTCTCAGCAGCTCGCTTTGCGGGATTGCCACTCTTTGAGCCCTTTTTCTTTTCAGGCTTTGCTGCCCGCTTCACTGGCACCTGGCCCGGCACTCCCGGCACCTGGCCAGTTTTTGACATGGTTTTCATCATCTTGGCTGCTTGGTCAAATCTTTGGATGAGCTGATTTACATCAGTTACTGAGGTTCCGGAACCTTTAGCAATCCTCATCCTTCGTGAACCGTTGAGAACTTTTGGCTGGGTTCTTTCAAGTGGAGTCATCGAGCGAATGATTGCTTCCGTTAGATCGATTTGCTTTTCGTCAAATTGATCCACCTGCTGCTTGAGCTTTCCGGCACCGGGCAGCATGCCCATGATTCCCTTGAGGTTTCCAAGCTTTCGAACCTGCTGGAGCTGTTCGAGAAAATCTTGCAGGGTGAACTGGTCCGTTGCGATTTTCTCGGCAACCCTTTTACTTTCCTCCTGATCAAAGGTCTTCTGAGCCTGTTCGATCAGGGTGAGGATATCCCCCATGTCTAGAATTCGACTTGCCATGCGATCTGGGTGGAAGACTTCGATTGCTTCTAAGGTTTCACCGGTTGAGCTGAAAAGAATTGGACAGCCAGTGATTGTCGCTACCGATAGAGCGGCTCCACCCCTGGCATCGCCATCAAGCTTGGTGAGCGCTACAGCGCTCAGTCCCACGCCATCCTTGAATGCCTTGGCTACATTCACGGCATCCTGACCGAGCATTGCATCAATAACAAAAATCAGCTCATCCGGTGATGTTGCATTTCTGATGTCTATTGCCTGCTGCATCATCTCAGCGTCAACACCTGTGCGACCAGCGGTATCAACAACTACAACCGAGAACTGCTCCCTCTTCGCCTTCGCTATCGCATCTTTAGCAACCTGAACGGGATTCCCAACACCGCTCCCAGGCTCTGGGGCGAAAACCGCTACACCCGCTTTTTCTCCTAAAACCTTTAGCTGATCAACTGCATTTGGCCGTTGCAGATCGCAGGCAACCAGAAGAGGTGTCTGATTCTCTTTCTTTAGCAAAAGTGCCAGCTTGGCAGCAAAGGTAGTTTTTCCTGAGCCTTGGAGACCTGCCAGCATGATTACTGTTGGTGGAACTTTGGCGAACTGCAGTTTCCTGCTCTCCCCGCCCAGGATGTGAACTAGTTCTGAGTTGACTATCTGGACAACCTGCTGAGCGGGATTGAGTGCTTTTGAAACCTCATCACCCAGTGCTCTGTCTCTGACCCTGGTCACAAAGAGCTTGACAACCTCTAGCGCGACGTCGGCCTCCAGCAAAGTCTTCCGGATTTCCCTCAGGGTCTCGTCGATGTCTGCAGCAGAAAGTCGGCCCTTGCCGCGTAGCGACTTAAATGTCTGAGAAAAACGATCTGAAAGATTTTGAAACAATGAAAATCCTTATTTTGAAACCAGGCCCGCTGCAAACTCCTCAGCAGAGAAGAAGGAGAAGTCATCCTCTTTTTCTCCAACCCCTACGAGCTTAACTGGTATACCAAGCTGCTCCTGAACCGCATAGGCAACGCCTCCCTTGGCGCTGCCGTCAAGCTTGGTGAGAACTACTCCCGTTACCTTGGCTGAATCTGTGAAGGCCCTGGCCTGACTGATGGCGTTCTGGCCCATGGTGGCATCTAGCACCAGCAGTACTTCACTTACCGGCAATTTCTTTTCAACAGCCCTAATGATTTTGGATAACTCATCCATCAAATCCTGCTTGTTCTGGAGCCTGCCGGCGGTGTCGATAATGACAACATCTGCCTCATCTGTAATTGCCTGCTCGACTGTTACGTAAGCAACTGCGGCTGGATCCTGACCCTCGATGGTTGGTCGGACCAATTTCGCACCCGATCGATCTGCCCATGTCGCAAGCTGTTCAACGGCAGCTGCACGAAATGTGTCAGCAGCACCAATCACAACTTTCCAGTCCCCATCGCTGAACCACTTAGCCAGCTTGCCAATGGTTGTTGTTTTACCAGCTCCATTTATTCCGACCACCAAAATCACGTGCGGCAGGGTTTCACCATTTAGGTTTAGCGATGCATCTGAGCGCGTCAGCTTTTCTGTGAGTAGCTGCTTGAGCAGTAAACGAAGTTCGGCGTCAGAACTTAAGCCAGCTGATCTAGCACGCCTAGTGATTTCCTGACTAATCTCCTCAGCAGCTGCAACACCAAAATCAGCCCTGATTAGTAAGTCTTCAATTTCATCCAGGTTTATCTCTTGCGTGAACAGTGACCTTAGGGATGAACTAATCGAGCGTTTTGGAAGGGCGGCCTTTTGCGTTTGCTTGGTTTCCCGATTGCGCTTGAGAAACTCGAACACTAGCTTGCCTTGTCGAGCTTCTGTCCAACGACCTGGGTGATGCCATCCTGACGCATGCTCACGCCATAAAGTGCATCAGCTATCTCCATGGTTCGCTTTTGGTGAGTAATGATGATCAGCTGCGAATTCGCGCGAAGAGTTTCAATCACTGAAAGTAATCTGCCGAGGTTGGAATCATCCAAAGCGGCTTCAACCTCATCCAGAACATAGAAGGGGCTGGGTCTTGCTTTGAAGATTGCAACGAGTAATGCAACAGCAGCCAAAGACCTCTCTCCACCAGAGAGGAGCGACATTCGCTCGATCTTCTTGCCAGCTGGTTTGACGGCAACTTCAACTCCTGGTTCACCGGGAACTTCTTCGACGAGGGACAGAGAGCCAGAACCGCCAGGGAAAAGAATTGGTAATACTTCTTCAAGAGCTCGCTTGGTGTCCTCAAAAGCCGCGGCAAAGGTTGTCTGCATCTTGTCATCAAGATCAGCGATGATTCCGCGCAAATCCGCCCGAGCGGCATTTAGGTCTTCCAGTTGCTCGCTGAGGTATTTGTGGCGCTCTTCTAAAGCAGAGAACTCTTCCAGGGCAAGGGGATTAAAGGCACCTAGCTGAGCAAGTTTGCGCTCTGCCTGCTTTAGCCCGGTCTCTAGATCTGACTGGCTTTCCTCAATTGAGCCGTATTCGCTTAGGAGGTCAGTGGCGCTGAAGCCCAGCTCCTCTTGGCTCCGATCACTCAGGCTCTGAAGCTGCAGTCTGAGCTCATAGGAGCGCATTTCAACTTCCTGCACTCCCTGGGTCATAGAAGAAAGTTGAGTCTCTAGCTGCTGGCTCTGCTCTCTCAGCTGCTGCAATCTTGAAAGTTTTTGGCTGCGCTCAGCCTCAAGCTCCCGCACATTAGTTCTGGCAGTCAAAATCAGTTGCTCGATGCGAGCTAAGAGTTTCGGAGCAAACGAAATGATGTTTTCAGCGTTGACTAGCTCTTGCTTTCTTTGCTCGAGCAGCTGTTCCCGCGCTGACTCGGCTGCCAGCGCCTCGCTTAGTCTTTGCTCTAAAAGACCCTGCTCTCTTCCCAGACCACTCTTTCGCTCCTGCAAGGCGCTGAGTTTTACCCTGACATCTAGCTCTTTTGCCCTTGCCGAATCCAAAGCAGCTAATGCTTGATCGCGAGCCGTTACATCAACCTCGGTAGCTTCTGCGAAGCGAGCTAATTGGCTATCAATCTGGCCTCGTCTTGAGTGAAGCTCTTGATTAGCAAGTTCAAGTTCGCTCAGCTCTGCCTGGAGTCTGGTTATCTCATTATTCATAGCGTCAATTTGTGCGATTACTCGGCCGACGCTTTCAGCTTTCTTGGCTAGTTCTGAGTCATGTTTCTGCAGATCTGCCAAGGATTGTTCGCTGAGTTTGGTGGCGGATGCCAGCTGAAGCTTTGCCTCTTCTAACAAAGAGGTGAGCTTGTCTATCTCTCTCGCAAAACGTTGAAGCTCACTGGAGGCTCTATCGCGCTCTGCCGCCAGTTCCAACTTCGAGGGCTGCTTGTTACTTCCACCGCGAATCAGTGAGCGGGAGAGGTAGTCACCTTCCTTTGTGATTACAGGCCT
>JBBAMI010000011.1:0-37731 GCA_040402595.1 Aquiluna sp. | reverse complement strand
GGGCGATTGGCGCAGTGGTAGCGCGCTTCCCTGACACGGAAGAGGTCACTGGTTCGAACCCAGTATCGCCCACCACCGCTATTTGCCATCTTGTAAATCTATAAACATCTGTTGTTTGCCAAATCTTTACATGGTTTCAGAACTCTGAACTCAATCTCGGAGAGGAAACCATGAGGCACACAAAACTTGCGGCAGCAGTTGCTGCCGGAACCCTAGCTCTGACGCTGGGTGCGATTACCCCGGCTCAGTCGGCTAGTTCAAACGTGACGCTCACAGTCATTCACAACAACGACGGTGAGTCTTCACTAGGAAATCAAACTGTTGGTACCAGTGCAGTTCCAGCTGGAAACATTGGAGCTTTTGCAACGGTTATGAAAAACACCATCGCTGACGCGCGCAAATCTAAGAACTCTGTGCTGAGCGTTTACGCTGGTGACTCGTTTCTCGCCAGCGCAACTCTGACATGTTCAGAGCCATCTGCAACTAAGCCAACTAAACCTGTTTACGATGCAGCAGCTCAAGCTTTGATTCCTTATGACGTTCACGTCCTAGGTAATCACGAGTTTGACTTCGGAACAGCTTTCCTCGCTCGCTACATCAAACAATTCGCTACTAGTGGGCAGAAGAATCATCCTTTCATTTCTGGCAATCTCGATTTCTCGAAGAACGCTGACCTCAAAGGCCTTTTTGGGGGAGCAGTGCTGGAAAGAGGCAAGATCAAGTCGGGTAAGAATTTGGGCGGTAGCTACATCCACACTGACCCTGTCACCAAGCAGAAATTTGGCGTCGTCTCTGCCGTCACCGAGAAGCTGGCAACGATCTCTTCGCCTGGCACAGTGCGGGTGACAACTGCGGACCTCACCGCTCTTGCAAAGAACGTGCAGGCACAGGTTAATGTCCTGCAAAAACGTGGAATCAACAAGATCATCTTGGTTTCGCACCTGCAGTCAGTTACGAACGATCGAGCATTGATTCAGCTCCTATCAGGAGTCGACATTGCAGTTGCGGGTGGAGGCGACGATCTGCTGGACTCACCGGTAATCGCAAACACCATCGAACTTCTTCCTGGGGAAGCTGCACCAGTGGGTTCTTACCCGCTTTTTGTCAATGACAAGGCTTCCAATGCGGTCCCACTAATCACAACGGTCGGCAACTACAAGTACGTTGGTCGGTTCGACGCCACTTTCGACAGCAAAGGAAGACTCGTCTCCTACAACGCCGATACTTCTTACCCAAGACGCGTGATACCCACCTCTGCGGCAGCAACCACTGCAGGAATAACGGACGCTGTCACACCCGATGCCAGGGTCTTGGCCGCAGCCGTGACACCAGTGACAGACTGCCTGACAGCACTTGGAACGACCGCAATTGGAAAAACCGAAGTTGTGCTTAACCGCGCCCGCGGTTCGGCAACTGCGGCAGGTGTTAGAACGGTCGAAACTAACGGAGGAAACTTCGTCACAGACGCCTATCTTTACGCCTACGCACAGAAGGCAAGTTCCATTGGATTGGCCGCTGCCTCCGCAACCAATCCAGTGATTGCGGTTCAGAACGGTGGAGGTATTCGTCAAAACGGTGGCGACAACATTCCCTCTGCGGGTGCAGTTGGAAACATAACGCGTCTTGATCTTCTGAACATGATGGCGTTTGACAATCAGACCGGTGTGGTAACCGGTGTCACTCCAGCCGACCTCAAGTCCATCTTTGAAACCTCCTGCTCTGCTGGTACGGGCGGTTGGGGTGGTTTCCTTCAAGTCGCTGGAATGAAGCTGGTATGCAGCCGATCCGGAACGGCTCAGGTCCTTGACACAACAAACGAGCGCATCACAACTGCTGGAACACGAGTGGTGTCAATCCAGCTGAGTGATGGACGTTTCATTGTTCAAAACGGCGCAGTTGTTACCGGTGCTCCAAATGTGACAGTGGTTTCAAACACGTTCACAACGGGTCAGTTTGGTGATGGATATTTCATGTTCAAGCCTTACAAGACGGTTAGTTTCGGTTGGAGTTATGAAGAGTCGGTCTACTACTACCTGCTCTCACAACCAAAAGACGCTGCCGGACTACCGACGATCCCAGCAAGTGACAAGCGCTACGCTCCTGGTGGCGAGGGTCGCATTACCTGGAATAACTAACACGCAAGAAAGCAAAGAGGGAGGCTATAAGCCTCCCTCTTTGTCTATTTAGTTAGCTTTAGAATTCGCGCACTGCGCTTGAGATGCTTGCTAGCCCGGCTTGGGTCGACATTCAATTCGCCTCGCATTCCGTCAATTTTCTTATGCACGCTCTCTACCATCGAGTGCCCAAAGAGCTTTTGACAAACCTCGAGCATGATGTGGGCGGATACAGATGCTCCCGGGCTGGCTCCTAGCAGTCCCGCAATCGAACCATCTCTAGCAGAAATCACTTCGGTACCGAACTGTAGTGAACCGGAATTCCCGGTGGGCTTAATAATCTGGGCGCGCTGACCGGCTTCATAGTAAGTCCAATCCTCCGCCTTGGCGCTTGGCACAAATTCACGAAGCTGAGCAATCTTTGCCTTGCGCGACTTAGTCACCTCTCGAATCAGATACTTGAGTAGATCAAAATTCCTGATTGCTACTGAAAGGTAGGGCAGCAGGTTATGGATGCGCACCGAGAGCGGAAGGTCGAGGATAGAACCCTGCTTGAGAAACTTTGGGTTAATGCCAGCAAACGGCCCAAAAAGCAGACTTTCTTTTCCAGCTACCACTCTTTTGTCCAGGTGAGGGACGGACATCGGGGGAGCGCCCACTGGTGCTTGCGAATAAACCTTGGCATTGTGCTTGGCGACCAGCTCCGGATTGTCTGTTCTTAAGAAGTGTCCGCTCACCGGGAAGGTTCCATACCCTTTTATTTCTTCCAGCCCCGCGCCCTGCAGTAATTTCAGCGCCCAGCCACCGGCTCCAACAAAAACTTTGTCGGCTGAGACGAATCGCTGGGCAGAGCTACCAAGCCAGAGTTGCCAATCTCCTCGGGCGGATTGATAAAGTTTTTTGATTTCCGTTGAAAGCTCGAGCTGAACACCTTTGCTCGTCAGCCAAGAAAACATCTGTCGGGTTATCTCGCCGTAATCAACATCCGTCCCCTGCTCAGTCCAAGTGGCGGCAATGGTCTGCTTTTCTCTGCCCTCCATAATCAGTGGAGCCCACTGGCTTAGCTTTGATTGACTCGTTGAAAACTCCATTCCAGCAAACAAAGGTGCATTCCCTAATGCTTGATGACGCCTCTTCAGGTAGTCGACGTCTTTGTCTCCGATGACAAAGGACATGTGTGGCACCGTACGAATGAAGCTTTCGGGGTTGGTGAGTATTCTCTCTTCAACGCAGTAGGCCCAAAAGGCTCTTGATGCCTGAAACTGCTCATTAATAGCGATTGCCTTCTTCGGGTCAGGCAGAGATCCATCTGAGCTGTCTGGCATGTAGTTCAGCTCACACAGCGCTGCATGACCAGTGCCCGCGTTGTTCCAGGCATCGGAAGATTCACCAGCGACACGATCGAGTCTCTCGAAAACTATGATTCTGCTCTTTGGATTTACAAGTTTTATAAAGGTGGCCAGAGTTGCGGACATTATGCCTGCGCCAATCAGCGCAAAATCAAACTTTTCGTTTGTGGGCATGTAATAAGGCTACTGGCTAGAGAACCGTCACGCCGAGAAGTTGTCCTATGAGGTAGGAAAGACCCATGGTCAGAATGCTCACGATGACATTGCGAAGAATGGACTTTCCAATGCTAAATTTGCCAGCCCAACCGGCCCACCACCCGGTTGCCGTCAGCGCCGTCACTACCGCGACCGCTGTTGCAAGTTCCTTTTGCTCCCATGGCCCAGTCATAGCGATAAGCGGAAGCAATGCACCCAAGGTGAAGGCGAGCGCTGAGCTCAAGGATGCAGCCCAAGGATTTGCAGTCACCAGGTCAAACCTTCTGCCGGCTGAAATCTCGGTGTCCTTTTGAGCGCTGACGCTTATGAACTCCCCGCCGCCCATTGAAATCGCACCTGCAACTGTTGCAGCAATTCCGGCAAGGAGCAGTGCATTCCTATCTCCACCTGCGCCGGCGACTCCCATTACGAGGCCAGCCACAGAAACGATGCCGTCATTGGCACCAAGAACCGCAGCTCTCAGCCAATTGAGTTTGTTATCAAGGGATTTATCTTTTACGAGCACCAGAGCATATTCCTCTCTTTGAGGTTTGATTTCTAGCAAGGCAAACCTAACTAGCTAGACTTGGGCAGGTTAGGAGAGCAGTGAAGATACAGCTCGACGGGAAAACTCACCAGGTAAGTGAGGGAGCCACCGGATTCGACTTGTTTGAAGACCGGAGCATAATCGCGCTCAGGGTCAATGGAACCCTGCGTGACCTTGCACATCGAATTGCTGAGAATGATGTGGTTGAAGGCGTCTCAATATCCTCTGCCGACGGATTAGCTATCCTTCGGCACTCGACAGCGCATGTTCTGGCGCAAGCAGTGCAGGAACTCTTTCCTCAAACCAGACTCGGAATCGGCCCCCCAATTCAAGATGGTTTTTATTACGACTTCGACCCCAAAGAGGCTTTCACTCCTGAAGATCTAAAGAAGCTAGAGAAAAGAATGAAGGAGCTGGTCGGCAAGAGCCAGCGCTTCGTTCGAAGAGAGGTTAGCGAAAAAGAAGCTTTGGAACTGATGGCAAACGAGCCATACAAGCTTGAACTAATTGGGCTGAAAAGCGCAGATGTGGGCGAGGGGTCCGTTGAGGTTTCGCCAGATGGACTTTCTGTTTATGAAAATCTAAACCCCGATGGCAGCGTTGCTTGGCTGGATCTGTGTCGGGGACCACATCTGCCAAACACACGGCAAATTGGTAAAGGTTTTTCTTTAACTCGCACCGCAGCTGCTTATTGGCGAGGCAATGAGAAGAACAAGCAGCTCCAGAGAATCTACGGAACCGCCTGGCCATCGGTAGTGGAGCACGCTGCCTACATCGAACGCCTTGCGGAGGCGCAGCGCAGAGACCATCGAAGACTAGGTGTCGAACTAGACCTTTTCAGTTTTCCAGATGAGATTGGTTCGGGATTGGCTGTATTTCACCCCAAGGGTGGAATTATGCGAAGAGTGATGGAGGACTACTCTCGCGAGCGTCACGAGGCTGCAGGTTACGAGTTCGTTTATTCACCGCACATCACGAAATCGAATCTCTTCGAAACATCTGGTCACCTTCAGTGGTATGCGGATGGAATGTTTCCAGCAATGAAGCTGGATGCTGAATTTGATGAAAAAGGTGCAGTAAAGAAACAGGGTCAGGACTACTACCTCAAGCCCATGAACTGCCCGTTTCACATCCTTATCTTCCGCTCACGAGCCAGAAGCTACAGGGAGTTGCCGCTTCGCATGTTTGAGTTTGGCAGTGTCTACAGATATGAGAAATCTGGTGTTTTACACGGCCTCACTCGCGTTCGGGGAATGACACAGGACGATGCCCACCTATTTGTAACCCCTGATCAATTAGAGAGCGAACTTGAGAGTGTTCTGAAGTTCGTACTTGATTTGTTGCGCGACTACGGACTTACTGACTTCTACCTTGAGCTTTCTACAAGGGATCCCGAGAATGCCAAATTTGTTGGAAGTGATGCCATTTGGGACAGTGCGACTAAGACTTTGCAGAGCGTTGCGGAGCGAAGTGGGCTGAAGCTAGTGCCAGATCCAGGTGGGGCCGCTTTCTATGGGCCCAAGATTTCAGTTCAGGCTAAAGATGCGATCGGCCGGACCTGGCAGATGAGCACCATTCAGCTGGACTTCAACCTTCCTGAAAGATTCGAGCTTGAATACGTGGGTAGCGACGGCGAGCGTCATCAGCCGATCATGATTCACAGAGCGCTCTTCGGCTCGATTGAGCGCTTCTTCGGAGTGCTCACCGAACACTATGCGGGACACTTCCCTCCATGGCTCGCTCCAGTGCAGGTGGTGGGTATTCCAATCGCGGATGACTTTGCCCCTTACCTTGAGAGCTTTGCTGAGACCCTGAAGGGTCACGGGGTTCGGGTTGAGGTCGATCGAAGCGATAACCGAATGCAGAAGAAAATCAGGGATCACACTTTGGCGAAGGTGCCTTTCATTTTGTTAGCTGGGGAGCGAGATGTTGCTCAAAACACAGTGAGCTTCCGTTATCGCAGCGGAGATCAAGAAAATGACATCCCACTGGCAAAAGCTATTGAGATGATTACCGAGGCCATTTCGACAAAGAAGCAAGTCTGATGGAGGATTTTCTTTCAGACTTCTCGCCTATGAAAGACGGCTTCGAGAGGCTCTGGACTCCCCACAGACTCGTTTACCTGCAGGAGCTTCAGCAACCACCTGATGAGGATTGTCCGTTTTGTGCTGCACCTGACAAGACGGAAGAAGATGGATTAGTGGTGAAAAAAGGTAAGACCTGCTTTGTGCTTCTCAATCTGTTCCCCTATAACCCAGGCCACATGCTGGTTTGTCCCTATCGTCATGTTGATACATATGACAAGGCGACCGACGAAGAGGTAGCGGAGATGGCTCTTCTGACCCAGCAGGCCATGCAAACTTTGGGGAAGGTTTCTAAGGTTCAAGGGTTCAACATAGGTATGAACCAGGGAGAAGTGGCAGGAGCTGGAATAGCCTCACATCTTCACCAGCACATCGTTCCAAGGTGGAGAAATGATGCCAATTTCTTCCCGATTATTGCCCAAACTAAGGCAATGCCTGTGCTCCTTGGACAGATGAGACAGACCATTGCTCAAAGCTGGGTCGAGAAAGTTTAGGATTGAGATATGCCCGAAAAATTTGAAGGAACCGACCTCGTTAAGCGCGGTTTAGCAGAGATGCTCAAGGGCGGCGTAATCATGGACGTCGTAACCGCAGAGCAGGCGAAGATCGCCGAGGACGCCGGCGCCGTTGCAGTGATGGCACTCGAAAGAGTGCCTGCCGACATCCGGGCCCAGGGTGGCGTTGCTCGAATGAGCGACCCGGATCTAATCCAACAGATCATCAATTCTGTATCGATTCCGGTGATGGCCAAAGCCAGAATTGGTCACTTTGTGGAGGCGCAGATTCTGGAAGCCCTCGAAGTTGACTACATCGATGAGTCTGAGGTTCTTTCACCCGCGGACTACGTAAACCACATCGATAAGTGGAAGTTCACCGTCCCCTTCGTCTGTGGCGCAACCAACCTAGGGGAGGCCCTCAGGAGAATTACCGAGGGTGCTGCCATGATTCGGTCTAAGGGTGAAGCTGGAACTGGCGATGTCTCAGAGGCAATGAAACACATCCGAACAATCAATTCCGAGATAGCAAATCTTAAGTCAAAGAGCGAAGACGAACTGTATGTGGCAGCCAAGGAACTGCAGGCTCCCTACCAACTGGTTCGTGAAGTGGCTCAGACTGGAAAACTGCCAGTTGTGATGTTTGTCGCAGGAGGAATTGCAACACCTGCCGATGCCGCACTTATGATGCAGCTTGGTGCTGATGGTGTCTTTGTAGGTTCTGGAATCTTTAAGTCTGGCGATCCTGCTAAGCGCGCTGCTGCGATTGTTAAGGCAACCACCTACTTCAAGGACCCTAAGGTCATCGCCGAAGCATCAAGAGGACTGGGTGAAGCAATGGTCGGAATCAATGTCAATGATCTGCCTGCTCCTCATCGCCTTGCGGAGCGTGGCTGGTAATTGACCGTTGGAGTGCTCGCCCTTCAGGGCGATGTCAGGGAGCACATTGCTTTAGTTGAAGACCTTGGCCGGCAAGCCGTCCCTGTAAAGTCCAGGGAACAGCTGCTCGAGGTTGACGGGTTAATCATCCCTGGTGGCGAATCGACAACCATCTCAAAACTGCTAGTGGCATTCGACCTCATGGATGCAGTCCGGTCCTTTACGAGGCAAAAACCGACCCTTGGAACCTGTGCCGGTCTTATTCTTCTCAGCGACGAGGTGGAGGGAGCGCTCTCCGATCAGCAGATGATTGGTGGACTTCCAGTGAAGGTCTCGCGCAACGCTTATGGAGGCCAAACCCACAGCTTCGAAGCAGAAGTCCAGTTCGGTGCAAAGTCCGAGAGAGTTGCTTTTATCAGAGCTCCAAGGATTCTTGACGCGAGCAAGGTTGAAGTAATTGCCACTTTTGAACAGGAGCCGGTGGCAGTCAGGCATGGCAACCTATTTGGTGCGTCCTTTCATCCGGAACTCACGGGAGCAAGATTTCTCCACAGTCTTTTGTTGGACGCAATCTATCGTTAGGAAAAGGGTAGTTTAGGTTCACTATGTCAGGTCATTCCAAGTGGGCAACCACTAAACACAAAAAAGCAGCTAACGATGCTCGTAGAGCAAAGCTCTGGGCAAAGCTAATTAGAAACATCGAGGTCGCTGCCAGAAGCGGGGGACCCGACATCGAGGGCAACCCAACACTTTATGACGCCGTCTACAAGGCTAGAAAAAACTCCGTCCCGAATGACAACATCGATAGGGCCATCAAGCGCGGTTCAGGTGCTGGCGGAGATGGAATTGATTATCAAAACATTCTCTACGAAGGATATGGACCGGGCGGGGTAGCGGTTCTTGTCGAATGTTTGACTGACAACAAAAATCGTGCAGCGGCGGAAGTTCGACTTGCCTTTACTAAAAACAGTGGCAACATGGCCGATCCCGGTTCAGTTTCATACCAGTTCAGTCGCAAGGGAGTGATAGTTGTCTCTGAAGGCGTAACTGAGGATCAAGTTTTGGAAGCCACCATTGAACATGGCTTGGAAGACCTAGCTCCAACTCCGGATGGCTTTGTCCTTACATGCGAGGCCAGTGCTATTACGGAGGTTAGGGAATCCTTGCAGAAAGCATCCGTTGATTACGAGTCGGCCGATGTTGAGTTTGTCTCGTCTCTAAAAATCAATGCAAATAAGGACACGGCAGAGAGAATCATCAAGTTGGTTGAAGCCCTTGAGGACCTGGATGATGTTCAGGATGTTTACACCAACATGGATTTGTCCGCTGAAGTTCTCGCTCAGTTGAGTTAGTCATGTCGCTAGTTCTTGGTGTAGATCCTGGTCTCACAAGGTGCGGCTTTGGTCTTGTAGCTGGCACAAAGGCAATCGAATACGGAATGTTTCAATCAGACAAGACGGATGATCCCACTACCCGGGTTGGAAAGATTGCTCTCGAGCTTGAACAACTAATCATTAGGCACAATCCCGCCCTGATTGCCTTGGAGAGAGTATTCGCTCAGGCAAACCTCAGATCAGTGATGGGGGTTGCACAAATTTCTGGCGCGCTAATGGCTATTGCTCACGAGCGCTCTATCCCAGTTGAATTCTTTACCCCAAGTGAAGTAAAAGCCTCAGTCGCTGGACACGGTCGAGCCAGTAAAGATCAGGTGGCGCAGATGGTTAGCAAATTACTTGGCCTCAAGGAAGTGCCAAGGCCTGCAGATGTTGCCGATGCCCTGGCGGTGGCGCTCTGTGCACAAAACAAGTCTCAAATCGCCTCAACTCCAGCTAGGAAGAAGTGGGTGGCTGCCGAGAAAGCCGCAAAACGAAAGCTAGGTTAGCCCTGTGATATCCACTCTTTCGGGAACGGTTGCCGAGCTCAGCACAGATGCAGTTGTGCTTTCTGTCTCGGGCATTGGATATGAGATTCGTGTCACCCCTCGACATCTGCTGAATCTGAGAATCGCAAGTGAAGTGACCATCCACACCCGGATGGTCGTTCGAGATGACGATGTGTCGCTATTTGGGTTTGTAGACCGCGTTGAGCGCGATCAGTTTGATTTGCTCTGCACTGTTTCAGGTATTGGTCCAAAGCTTGCTATGACCGTGCTTTCTGGAATGGATACGGCCACCTTCTCTAGTGCCATCGCAGAACAAAACGAGCAGGCTTTTCGAAACATACCCGGCATCGGACAGAAGACAGCCAAATTGATACTTCTCACGCTCTCCGGAAAGATTCAATCTTCGATTCCAGCAAGCTCTGTCAAAGTGCTGGCTGCGCTAAAGCAACTTGGAACTGATGAAGTGGTGGCAAGAACTGTTCTGGCACAACTCGATCCAAACCTTAGCGAGTCGCAACTGCTAAAACAGGCACTCAGGTTGATTGGTGAATCCAAGTGATTGATGAGGATAAAGAACTTGATGCGAGACTGCGTCCAACCTCTCTAGGTGATTTCGTTGGGCAGTCGAAAGTTGTCTCCCAAGTATCACTGATTATCCAAGCTGCAAGGCTCGAAAAGCGAACTCCAGATCACATTCTGCTTGCTGGACCGCCGGGCCTTGGGAAAACAACGCTTGCAATGATTGTCGCAAGTGAATCTGACAGAGCACTGCGACTTTCATCCGGACCTGCCATTCAAAGTGCTGGAGACCTAGCGGCGGTTTTGTCGTCACTTGAATCTGGCGATGTTTTATTTATTGATGAGATTCATCGACTCTCCCGTCCAGCGGAGGAGATGCTTTATCTGGCCATGGAGGACTTCCGTGTGGACGTCATGGTTGGCAAGGGTCCAGGCGCAAGTTCAATTTCACTGGAGATAGCTCCATTTACTCTGGTTGGTGCAACGACTCGGAGTGGCATGCTTCCAACTCCGCTGAGAGACAGGTTTGGCTTTACCGCCTTTTTGGAGTTCTACGCTGCATCGGAACTGTCTGAAGTAGTTTCTAAGTCAGCGGAGAAACTTGGGATAGACATTGATTCTGCTGCAGTCAGTGAGCTTGCCAAGCGTTCGCGAGGAACGCCACGGATCGCAAATCGACTTCTTAAGCGAGTTAGGGACTTTGCGGCAGTGAATAAACATAGCTCTGTTTCAGTTAGTGTCGTTGAGTCGGCCATGGAGCTCTTTGCGGTTGACCCACTGGGACTCGACCGAGTCGATCGGGACCTTTTGAAGCTGCTAGCTGAAAAGTTCAACACCAGGCCGGTTGGACTATCAACCCTTTCAGTCGCCTTAGGAGAAGAGCCTGACACCATAGAGGCGGTCATAGAGCCCTTCCTTATTCGCTCCGGCCTCCTAGCTAGAACTCAGCGCGGTAGGGAGATTACCCAGGCGGGTATTGACCATCTAGCGCTCTAGAAATGGGCCTTTTCCGCCTATAATTTCGAGGGACCATTCGGTAAGGAAAACCATTGACTATTGACGTGCTGCTATTTGGCGCCTTGGCTCTACTACTGATCCTGCTGATCTTGCAGAACAGAAGACGTCGCAAGGAAATCGAGTCCATGCAGGGCAGTCTGGCTGTGGGTGCTGAAGTGATTCTCCACGCCGGCATTAAAGGTCGGGTAATTTCAATCAGCAATGACGAAGTCGAGATTGAATCGGCAGGCAGCAAGCTGGTGGTACTCAGGGGAGCGGTAGGCAAAGTACTACCTACTGGAGAGAAGTAAGACTTGGCTGAAAGCACAACCACTAGATCCGCTCGCCGAAAACTGACCTGGGTCAGTGGCATTGCCGTTTTCTTTGCGGCCCTAATTACTTGGGGAACTGTAACTGGACAGCCGGGAGCTAGTTTGACCCCTGAATTGGCCCTCGATCTCCAGGGTGGAACTCAGTTGATTTTGACCCCATCGGTAGCAGATGGTCAGGCCGCATCGCTGGAGCAGCTCAATCAGGCTGTTGAAATTATCCGTCAAAGAATTGACGGTTCAGGTGTTGGAGAAGCGACCGTTACGGTGCAGGGAAACGAGAACATCGTCGTATCAATACCTGGTGTTCCCGACGAGAACACCCTGCAGCTTATTAAAGCTTCTGCGCTACTTGAATTCAGACCTGTCATCACATTTGCGGAATCAACCCCGCTGGCTGAGGGAACGGCACCAGTCGATACTTCAGGACTCAACGACACACCCGCAACTCCACCGGTAAATGCATCGGATGCCGCATGGGTCACACAAAAGGTCGAGGCTGACTTTAACCAACTAGATTGCTCAAAGCCTTTCAGGACGCCTGGACAGGTTGACGATCCGGCTAAACCACTGGTCACCTGTGATGAGTTCTTGCTCTATAAATACATTCTTGGTCCAGTAGAGGTCAGAGGTGACAGCATCTCGGACGCCTTTGCGGGGACTATCACCACTCAGACTGGAGCGAGCACCAACACTTGGGCCGTAAACCTAGAGTTCAATGCCGAGGGAACGCAGGCCTTCGGAGCGGTGACGCAAAGGCTATTTAGCCTGCAATCACCACAGAATCAGTTTGCAATTGTGCTCGATGGGTACATCATCACCGCACCTGCAACAAATGCTGTCATTCCAAATGGCCAAGCTCAGATAACTGGAAACTTTACGCAGGAAACGGCAACTATTCTTGCCGACCAACTCAAGTATGGAGCCTTACCAATTGGTTTTGAAGTGCAAAGCCAAGAGAACATCTCAGCAACTCTCGGTGAGGACTCCCTCAACTCGGGACTCATCGCCGGTCTCATTGGATTCGCCTTGGTGATGATCTACATGACGATTCAGTACCGCGGTTTGGCATCGGTAGTTCTAGGGTCGCTTGTGATTGCGGCTCTTTTGGTCTACCTGTTTATCGCTTTCCTATCTTGGCGCCAGGGCTATCGTCTTTCACTGGCAGGTGTAGCGGGTCTGATCATCTCAGTAGGTATAACCGCTGACTCGTTCATCGTTTACTTTGAACGAATTAGAGACGAACTTCGCGAAGGTAAGAGCTTGGAGGTTGCGGTTGAAGCTGGATGGAAGAGAGCGTACCGGACCATATTGGCCTCTAACGCGGTGTCCTTCACAGCGGCTGCAATCCTTTACATCCTTACCAGTGCTGCGGTTAGAGGCTTTGCATTTACTCTTGGACTCACAACTCTGATCAACATTTTGTTGGTGACGCTGTTTACCCACCCACTCGTTCAGCTACTTGCCAGGAACAAGTTCTTCGCATCCGGTCACCGATTCTCAGGTTTTGACCTCTCCGCAAGGGAAGCTTCATACAAGGGCAGGGGAGAATTCAGAATCTCCCGAGAACTACCAGAGAGCAAAGTGTTGAAGAGCTCCAAGGAAGCCCAGAAACGTCAAACAATTGCCGAGCGGAAAGCAATGCAAGGTCAGGAGCCTCATGAGTAGGATGCGTGAGTTTGGAAATCAGCTCTATTCGGGTGAGAAATCCTTCGACTTCGTCGGAAGACGCAAGGTCTGGTACATCGTCGCTCTCCTTGCTGTGATTTTGGCGATCGTCCTGCCTATTCTTAGGGGCGGCTTTAATTTTGGTATCGAATTCCGTGGCGGCAGTGAGTTCAGACTTACTAACTCTCAGGGCTTGTCACAGAACGTAGCTGTCGATGCTGTTCAATCAGTGGTTCCCTTGGCCCAGGTTTCGGTCACAAGCGTCGGTGTGAGCGATCTGAGGATTCAGACTCAACAACTTGAAGACGTTGAGTCGGAAGCCGTCAGACTTGCGCTAGCAGATGCATTCGGAATTGACTCATCTCTTGTCGCATCGAGCTTCATTGGCCCCAACTGGGGAGCGGAAATAACGAGGCAAGCACTGATAGGTCTTGCTGTCTTTCTTCTAATTGTCTCTATCCTGATGGCGTTTTATTTCCGATCGTGGAAAATGTCTGCGGCTGCCCTGGTGGCACTTGCCCACGACTTGATATTCACTCTCGGTGTCTATGCAGGTGTTGGCTTCGAGGTAACTCCCGCAGCCGTCATTGGCTTTTTAACAATCCTTGCCTATTCGCTTTACGACACTGTGGTGGTCTTTGACAAGGTAAGGGAGAACACCTTGGACATCGAACTGTCTGAGACAAGGACATTTGGTGAAGCCGTTAACCTTGCGGTCAATCAGACCCTGGTTCGATCAATCAATACTTCCGTTGTCTCCGTGCTTCCAGTAGCTGCGATTTTGTTTATCGGCTCGATATTGCTAGGGGCCGGCACACTGAGAGACATTTCTCTTGCCCTGTTTGTTGGAACCATTGTCGGTACCTATTCGTCTATCTTCCTAGCCGCCCCCGTCTACGTGCATCTAAGGGAGAGGGAGCCAGCCCTGAAGGCGGCCTCCGAGAGAGTAATGGCCGCTCGCCAATAGAATTCTCACTACCTCTTCGATGGGAGTGAGATGACTGACAGTCTTGCCAGCTCGCTTCGATCGCGCCTGCCTTGGATCTTTCAGAGAGCAACTGGCGCTATAGGGGACGAGTTAGCGGATCTGATAAAGACTGTCCGACAGAACCATCCCAAAAGTGACTACTCACTTATTGATCGTGCCTATCGAACGGCTGAGAAGTATCACGAGGGACAGAAGCGCAAGTCTGGTGAGGATTACATTACCCATCCATTGGCTGTTGCAAGGATTCTGGCGGATCTTGGTTCCGGTCCGGCAACAATAGCTGCGGCATTGCTGCATGACACAGTTGAGGACACTGACTACTCGATTGAGCAATTGAGAATCGACTTCGGGGATGAGGTAGGTCTACTAGTTGATGGCGTAACAAAGCTAGATCGAATGAAATTTGGAGACACAGCTCAAGCGGAAACCATGCGAAAGATGGTTGTAGCGATGAGCAAGGACGTTCGAGTACTGGTTATAAAACTTGCTGACCGATTGCACAATGCCCGCACCTGGGGCTTTGTTGACCCAGACTCGGCAAGACGCAAGGCCCAGGAGACCTTGGAAATCTACGCCCCTCTTGCTCATCGCCTAGGTATCTCAACCATGAAAGTGGAGCTCGAAGATATCAGTTTTTCCGTCCTTTACCCAAAGGTTTACGAAGAGATTGTTTCTCTTGTTAAACAGCGAAATCCTCTGAGAAGCGAATACACCAGCAACGTAATTTCCGAAATAGAGGATGATTTGCGTGCTGCAAAAGTCAAAGCACAGATCGAAGGACGACCCAAGCAGTACTACTCGATATATCAAAAGATGGTTATGAAGGGTCGAGAGTTTGAAGACATCTACGATTTAGTTGGCATTCGCGTCATTGTCCCTTCAGTCAGAGACTGTTATGCAGCTCTTGGCGCTATTCACGCTCGCTGGTCTCCACTGCCTGGAAGATTCAAGGACTACGTAGCAATGCCCAAATTCAATCTGTATCAGTCGCTTCATACGACTGTTCTTGGCCCGGAGGGCAGATCAGTTGAAATTCAGATACGCACTAATGAAATGCACCAGATGGCTGAGTATGGTGTTGCAGCGCACTGGAAATACAAGCAGGGAAGCGGCAAGGAAGCTGGTCGGGAGGTGGACCTTGCCTGGCTTAAACAGCTCAGTGATTGGCAAGAAGAGACTGCGGATCCAGGAGAATTCCTTGACAATCTGCGATTCGAAATCGGCGCTAAAGAGCTTTACGTCTTCACGCCGAAGGGAAGGGTGATCGGCCTATCCGCTGGTTCAACGCCAGTTGATTTTGCGTATGCCGTCCACACTGAGGTTGGTCACAAAACCATTGGTGCCAAGGTGAATGGTCGCCTCGTTCCCCTTGAAACCAAACTGCAAGCTGGTGATGTGGTTGAGATATTGACTTCGAAGTCCGAGTCTGCAGCTCCAAGCAAGGACTGGCTCAGCTTTATTGCCAGTCCTAGAGCCAGGGCGAAAATAAAGCATTGGTTCACTCAGGAGCGAAAGGAACTTTTTTCAGAGGAGGGTAAGGATGCTCTCGCGCGAGCATTGCGTCGCCAGGGTCTGCCTGTGCAGTCAATGGTCAATTCTGAACTCCTTTTGGAAATAGCCGAGGAACACAAGCTCAGTGATGTCTCAGCACTGTTCTCGATGATTGGCCAGGGGCAAATCTCCGCGATCTCAGTGATTGAGCGATTGAAACTTCTTCAAGGTATTAGTGGACCAGACACTGAAGAGATTCCGATTCAGGTACCTAAGTCCTTGAGGGGACCCCGAACAGGCAGTCAAGGTGTCTTGGTCAAGGGTTCGGCTGACGTGATGACCAAGATGGCTAGATGCTGCACGCCTGTTCCCGGAGATGAGATTCTTGGTTTCATAACGCGCGGTGATGGAGTTTCTGTCCATCGAGCTGACTGTAAGAACGTCAAAGGTCTAAAGCCTGAACGGATAGTCGAAGTTTCCTGGTCTGAAGACTCTAGGGGAGTATTCATGGTCCAGATTCAAGTTGAGGCACTTGATAGAAGCGGGTTGTTATCAGATGTCACCAGAATGCTTACCGATAACCACGTAAACATTCTTAGTGCAACTGTCTCAACTGGTCGTGACAGGGTTGCGCTGAGCAGATTTGTCTTTGAAATGGCGGATCCATCGCATCTTGATCATTTGTTGAATCAAGTAAGGCGCATTGACAACGTCTATGACGTATACAGAGTCAAGGGGTCTTAGTCGACCGCATTTTGTGCGGCGACGAGCAGTGCCTTTCGAGATTCAATTTGGGATTGAATTTCCTTCTTCTTCGGCTCTGGGGCCGAGACCATTTCCTTTTCTAGGTTTGCAATAACTACTTCGAGCTGAGCCACAAGTGAGTTGCTGCGAGCTTTTGCGGCAGGATCAGATCGCTGCCAGGCTTCCTTTTCGGCTGAAGCAATCTTTGCTTCGACTGCCTTTAGGCGCCCCTCAATGCTCTTCACCTGGTCTTTAGGAACGTGGCCAAACTTAGACCAGCGACCTTGGATGGAACTGAGTTTTGATCTTGCTGACTTTAGGTCGGTGGTGTCGATTGCTTCGGCCTCATCCAGAAGAGCCAGTTTCCCCTTGAGGTTTTCAGCGTGTGACGTCGCAAGCTGTTCGTCCTGCTCCTTTTTCTTCAGGAAAATAGCGTCACCAGCAGCACGGAAACTCTCCCACAGCGCTTCCTCGAGTTTTCCTGCCTTACCGGCCTTCTTCCATTCGGCTTGAAGCTTTTTGTACTCGGCTGCAGCTTGCGACCCTTTATCCACCAAAGACTTAGCTTTCTCGGTTAGGTCAGACTTGATTTTCTTCGCCTCTTTGAATTTGGCGTCTTGAACCGCAAAGTACTTCCGCTTGCCCGATTCGAATTTGGCTCGCGCTTGGGAGAAGCGCTTCCAAACAGGATCGGTGATCGACTTTGCAATCTTTGGGCTGTCCTTCTGAAGCTGCTGCCACTTGGCGAATAGCTCTGCCATCTCCTCGCCGCTCTTCTTCCAGTTCACGGCTCCAAGGTTGCTGACTAGTTCTTCTGCTCTCTTGGCAATCTTTTCTTTCTCAGCCATGGCAAAGGCAATGGCATCTTCCTTCGCGGCCTGTGCTTTGGCCACAGCCTCCTCGATTGCCGGTTGAAGCTTGGATAGACGCTGGCGCAAGGACTCGTAGTTACCGATGCCCTTTGGCTCGCTAATCTCCTTCGTCAATGTCGAGTGAGTAGCCTTGAGGCTCTTGCCATCGGTGACTCCGTTGGCGATTCTCTGCTCGAGAATACGGACCTGCGCTTCAAGATCTTCAAATTTGCGAACAAAGAAAGCCATCGCTTCATCTGAGCTTACGTTTGGGTACTGACCAACGAGGCGCTCTGAACCCTGATCCATGAGGTAGACGGAATTCTTGTCATCGACTCGACCAAATTCGTTTGCGCTCAAGTTCTCTCCCATTTAGCGACTTTTTACTTTACCGAAACATTGCTAAGCAAAACATCTGTTGCTGGGGACCCGTCTGTTGAGCCATCGGCGGTCCCCGCCTGGGCAATACCCTTGATTGCGTCTAGACCCCCTGTCACACGGCCAAACACCGTATAGCCTCCAGCAGCATCAGATGGAATCACTGAATCTTGATAGACGATGAAAAATTGTGACCCCATTGAGTTTCCGTCACCACCGCGTCTTGCCATGGCCAAATAGCCCTCTTGGTAACTGTCGCCCGCTGGGGCATTTTCTATCGGACCGAAGGAATATCCAGGACCGCCCGTGCCATCACCGCTTGGATCACCGCACTGCAGGACGTAGATCCCTGCTGTGACGAGCCTGTGACACTTCACATTCTCAAAAAAGCCCTGCTGCGCAAGATAGACAAAGTTTGCAACGGCCTGGGGCGCCTTCGCACCATCGAGCTCCAGCGTTACGTCACTTCCACCGATGGAAAGGGTTGTTTCCCAGGTCCTGCCCTCCGCTAGATCTGGTGAAGGTAGCGAGTAGAGGGGAGGATTCTCTGGGTCGATGCCCTCTTCGCTCAATAATTCATCAACTGTTGGCACGAAGCCAGGCCCGAAGTTGAAATAGACGAACTGGCCTCCGGCTGCGAGTGCTACGGCTGCGACCGAAGCGATTAGAACGTTTTTGTTGTCCTTCTTTGCAATCTCACTGCGAGATTGGACCAGTTCTTGCTTGGCTTGGTAGCTAGAGAGTTTGTCGTCTTTTTTCATTCGGTTCGCCTTCCGACCAGTAATTCTATGACGCTTAGAATCCAGGTGTGACTCCCTTAGCGGAAAGACTTAGGCCCAAGACCCTTGAGCAAGTGGTCGGCCAGGACATGGCGCTGAAACCAGGTAGCCCTCTGCACCGGCTGATTATCGGAGATTCGGGGAGAGGTCTCAACTCAGTAATCCTGTGGGGGCCACCAGGCAGCGGAAAGACATCTATAGCCAGGCTCATCGGATCATCAAAGCTCGCCAGTTTTGTTGAACTGAGCGCAATCTCAAGTTCTGTGTCCCAGGTGCGGGATGTAATTGAAAAAGCCAAGACTGATCTTCAGGCTTTCGAGAAGCAAACGGTGATGTTTCTTGACGAAATACACCGCTTTTCAAAGTCACAGCAGGATGCGCTGCTTGGAGCGGTTGAATCCGGTGTGATTACCCTCGTTGCTGCAACAACTGAAAATCCATCCTTCTCGGTGATAAAGCCCCTTATCTCAAGATCACTGGTGATCAAACTGGAGCCACTTAGTGAGGCTGAGATTCTGACCTTATTAAAAAGGGCTCTGTCAGAGGACTCTGCTCTTTCAGAAAGTCTGTTCAGCGATGAGGCGATTGAATTCATCGCAAAAATTTCTGCCGGTGATGCTCGGCGCGCTCTGTCCTTGCTAGAAGCTGGCGCAGCTGCGAGTTCGCAGGTTGAGCTAGAGACAATAAAACAGGTTAGTCAGAACGCGATCGCGTATGACGCAGCCGGTGACGTTCACTACGACACTATCTCCGCCTTCATTAAGAGCGTTCGTGGCTCCGATGCTGACTCCGCACTGCACTACCTAGCCAGAATGATCGAGGGAGGGGAGGACCCGAGGTTTATCGCCCGTCGACTTATGATTTTGGCTGCTGAGGACATTGGGCTTGCGGATCCCCAAGCGCTGGTTCTGGCCGAAGCTGCAGCATCTGTCGTGGAAAAGATTGGAATGCCCGAGGGTCGAATTCCTCTTGCTGAAGTAACCGTCTATCTCGCACTTGCTCCAAAATCGAACGCGGCTTACACAGCTATCAACCAGGCGATTGAGCAGGTGCGCACGGGGTTCTTACCTCCGATACCAGCGCACCTCAGGTCCTCGGGAGCTACGGGCTACCAGTATCCCCACGACAGCGATAACGGCATCCTGAGACAGCACTACTCAGATGCAGAGGAGCTGTACTTTCCAAGCGAAAGGGGTTTCGAAAAGACCCTTGCCGAGCGCCTGAAAGCTATTCGTAAGCTCCTAAGGGGGTCGTGACAGGCGGGTTCTGCGGTGCTAGAATTCCAAGGTTGTCTGGACTCAGCGGCTGGAGATCTGACATCACCCAAACCAACATGATTTGAAGAGGTATTTGTTTGTCTAAGACATCAAGAACCCGAAGCAAGACGCGTCTTTCGCGCGCCCTCGGGATCGCCCTAACACCAAAAGCTGGTAAGTACATGCAGAAGCGTGCATACGCGCCAGGACAGCACGGCCGCACCAAGCGCAAGTCCGATTCTGACTTTGCAGTTCGTCTTCGCGAGAAGCAAAGACTGCGTGCCCAGTATGGAATTCGCGAAGCGCAGCTTCGCAAGACCTTCCAGGAAGCAAAGCGCACCGATGGTTTGACTGGTGAGAACCTGGTGGAGCTGCTTGAGATGAGACTTGACGCGCTAGTGCTAAGAAGTGGCTTCGCCCGCACAATGGCACAGGCGCGTCAGATGGTCGTGCACCGCCACATTTTGGTTGATGGAGCTCGCGTTGACAGACCATCTTTCAGAGTAAAGCCAGGTCAGATGATTCACGTTCACGAGAAGAGTGAGAAGACAGAGCCGTTCCAGGTCGCAGCCGCTGGTGGACACTCGGATGTTCAGGCAAAGACTCCTGAGTACATATCAGTCCAGCTTGACAAGCTTCAAGCCACTTTGGTTCGCAGACCTAAGCGCGCAGAAGTTCCAATTACTTGTGAAGTTCAGCTCGTCGTTGAGTATTACGCGGCTAGGTAGTTCACTTTGTCGGGCGGAGAGCTTGCAGTTCTAATCATCAGCGGAGCCCTTCTGCTGCTCGTTCTCCTGCTTGGTTTGCCTTTGCTCAAGCTTGGTCGGTTGATTGATGAAACCACTCGGTCCGTTCAGATTTTTAACAACGAACTTGAACCGATGCTCGCCGAGGCTAAAGTGACCCTGACCGAGACAAACAAGCAGCTTAAGCGCATCGACAACATCACCTCTGATGTTGAACAGGTGACGGAAAACATCAACTCACTAGTGGCCGTCTTCACATCTTCGGTCGGGGCGCCACTAAGTAAACTGATGGGCGTATTGCAAACAGTTACAAAGACCTTCGGAAGGCGCAGGTAAAGAAATGTCTAGATTCGGTTGGTTCATAGCTGGGCTTGGGCTAGGCGCGTTTGCTGCGGTTCAGGCGAAAGAAAACCCACAGGTTAAGCAGGCGGCCGACGAGCTGATGAGCGCCGCCAAGGACTTTGGAAGCGCCGTGGCCGAGGGCTATAAAGAGCGAGAAGCAGAGCTTTCGAAGCCGAAGCCGAAGACAACTAAGAAGCAGTAAATGAAGACCGCTGAGATCAAGCGGCGCTGGCTTGAGTTCTTCGAGAAGAAGAACCACACGGTTGTACCGAGTGCATCACTAATTAGCCAGGACCCAAACCTAATGTTCACCGTTGCGGGAATGGTTCCTTTTATCCCTTACATGACAGGTGTGCTCCCCGCTCCGTATCCTCGCGCCACTAGCGTCCAAAAGTGCGTGAGAACCCTGGACATCGAAGAGGTTGGAAAGACCACCAGGCACGGCACCTTCTTTCAGATGAATGGAAACTTTTCGTTTGGTGATTACTTCAAAAAGGAAGCCATCGCGTTTGCCTGGGAGCTTCTAACAAACAGTGTTGATAAAGGTGGTTACGGGTTTGACCCAAACCGCCTCTGGGTGACTGTTTACAAAGACGACGATGAGGCGATTGGCTACTGGTTGGAGCAGTCATCCGTTCCAAGAGAACGCATACAAAAAAGAGGAATGAAGGACAACTACTGGTCTACCGGTCAGCGCGGTCCGGCTGGCCCATGCTCTGAGATTTATTACGACCGTGGGCCAGAATACGGAGTTGAAGGCGGACCCGAAGCTGACGAGAACCGCTACATAGAAATTTGGAATCTCGTGTTTATGCAGTTCGAGCGTGCAGACGGGGGAGCAAAAGAGGACTTCGAAATACTCGGTGAGCTTCCGAAGAAGAACATAGATACCGGTATGGGTCTTGAGCGGGTAGCTTTTCTTCTGCAGGGCGTTGAAAACATTTACGAAATTGATCAGGTAAGGCCGCTCATCGACATCGCCAGCGAACTTAGTGGCAAGAACTATGGTGCAGATGAGACCGACGACATCCGCATGAGAGTCATCGCTGACCACATACGCAGTGCGCTAATGCTCATGAGCGATGGTGTCACCCCATCAAATGAAGGTCGTGGCTATGTTTTGCGGAGGCTGCTTCGCAGATCGGTGCGTGCCCTTCGACTTCTAGGTGTAGAGGGGAACGCTTTCGAGCGTCTTTTTACAGCCAGTAAGAATGCGATGGTCGAGGCTTACCCAGAGCTAGAAGAGTCCTTCTCCAGGGTTCTACGCGCCGCAATCGCAGAGGAAACTGGGTTTCGCAAGACCCTTGACTCGGGAAGTCAGGTGCTCGCCGAGGAGCTCACTAAAAGCAAGGGGCCGCTACCCGGAGAAGTGGCCTTCTTACTTCATGACACTTACGGATTCCCAATTGATTTGACCCTAGAAATTGCGTCTGAATCTGGAAAAGATGTTGACCGAAAAAGATTTGACGAACTGATGCAGGAGCAGCGATCAAGAGCAAAACAGGACGCCAAGAGTAAAAGAGCCAGCACAAATCTTGACGTCTACTCTGAATTCCGCAGCGCTGGCGAGACTACGTTCCTTGGTTACGAATCCTTGTCAACGGAGGCAAGAGTTATCGGCCTTGTGCATGATGGTGAAAGCGTTGACGAACTGGTCGAAGGTCAAATCGGTGAGGTAATTCTTGACCAAACCACGCTCTATGCAGAGTCCGGTGGTCAGATCGCAGATGCAGGTCAGATCCTTGCAGATGGACTAATTCTTGAAGTGCTGGACGTCCAGAAGCCCGTCAAAGGTCTTTTCGCTCATCAAGTTCGAGTCGTAAAAGGGTCGGTAGCTAAGCAGTCAAACGTTGTCTCGTCCGTCTATCACGATTGGCGAGTGGGAGCCTGTCAGGCCCACAGCGCAACTCACGTTGTCCACGCTGCGCTAAGACAGGTTCTTGGGCCGAATGCTCTTCAATCTGGTTCCTACAATCGTCCTGGTTACATGCGTCTGGATTTCGCATGGGGAGAATCACTTTCCGAATCTTCGAAGAGTGAAATTGAAGAAATATCAAACTTAGCAATCAGAGCCGATCTTGCCGTGAGCGCACAGTTCATGACTCTTCCCCAGGCGAAGGAATGGGGCGCGATTGCTCTGTTTGGAGAAACTTACGATGAGGAAGTTCGCGTTGTTCAGGTCGGTGGCCCCTGGTCAAGGGAGCTCTGTGGTGGAACACACGTATCTAGAACCGCCCAAATTGGACTCGTCAGCGTAACGGGTGAATCATCGGTGGGATCAGGTGTTAGAAGAATTGAAGCCGAAGTTGGAATCGATGCGCTGCGTAACCTTCTGCAGGAGCGCGCTCTAATTCGAAGGCTAAGCAATAATCTGAAGGCTCCGCAGTCAGAGCTGGAATCAAGGGTTACTGAGTCTCTCGAGAGTCTAAAGAGTCTAGAAAAACAGCTTTCCGAGTTTCGCTTCAAGGCCGCGAAGGAAAAGATGGCATCCCTTTACGGATCGGCAATTGAAACTGGGGGAAAGAGAGTCCTTGCAGCGCACCTTGAAGACATAGACAGCTCAGACACCCTTAGGCAATTAGCACTTGTGGCAAAAGATCGTTTAGGTGACAATGCGGTGGTTGTGCTCGGTGCAGAGATTGAACAGAAGCCAGTAGTAATGATTGCCGTAGGTCAAGTCGCATTGAAGAATGGTGTAAACGCAGGCATTTTGGCTAAGCAAGCTGCAGAGATCCTCGGCGGTGGCGGTGGCGGAAAGCCTGACTTTGCACAAGGTGGAGGAACCGAGGCTAAGAAACTTCCGCAGGCCATACAGGCTGCAAAAGAGATGATTTCTTGATCTGTCTCGGTGTCGACCATGGACAAAAGAGAGTTGGAATCGCTCTTGGTCAAGGTGAGCTTGCGATTGGTCTGAAGACCATTGATCGCGTCGAGGCTGTCAACGAGATTCTGATTGTCGCCAAAGAGAAGAACGCGACTCGAATATACGTTGGCAAGCCAAGTTCGCTCAGTGGTCAGGATACAAAGTCAACTCTCGACGCGAGGGATTTCGCCGTGGAGGTTCAAAGTAAGACTGCTATACCGGTTTTCCTGATTGACGAAAGATTGACCAGTACACAATCACAAAGGAATCTCCGCGAGGTTGGGCATTCAGCGAAGTCAGGCAAGCATGCGATAGATGCCGAGTCTGCCCGACTAATAGTCGAACAAGCAATAGCGTGCAATCACAACTGTGGTGAAAGCGTCTCTACAAATGCTTGAGGATTTTGAGGTTGAAGAGAAAAAGTCAAAGCGCAATGCTGTGACTGTAGCAGTCGCAGTGGGTGTTTTGTTGGCCCTAATTGTTGGGTCGATTTTCATCCTTCGCGGTCCAATAGAACAAACTTGGGATTCCTTGATTTCGCGGTTTACCGTCGAAGATTACACAGGACCGGGATCTGGATCCGTAACTATCGTTATTGAAGCTGGCGACAACGGAGAAGACGTAGCAAGAAAGCTGCTCGCTGCGGATGTAATTAAGTCTTTCGATGCAATTTATCGCCCGATGCTGCAAAGCGACTTGGTTATTTACCCAGGTCACTATGAGTTTCCGATGCAAATCTCGGGCGCTGAGGCACTTCGGCTGCTTATCGCAGGGGAGAATCGCGTGACTCTCTCGGTGACAATTCCAGAGGGTTACCAGATTGCCCAAATAGTCCCTCTGCTCGAATCGGAATTAGGCGTTTCAGTCGATGAATTGAGAACTGAAATCGACAAAGCAAATAACGATTACCCTGGCCCAACTCTTGAGGGTTATCTGTTCCCGGCTACTTACACATTTGATCCAGGCGTCAGCGCAGCGCAGGTAATTGAGGCAATGCTTGACAAAACGGATGATGTTTTGGCGAAGCTCGGTATAGAACGTGAGGAGTCACTTGAGCTTCTAACCCTTGCCTCGATCATTCAGGAAGAGGCAAAACTCGAATCTGATTTCTACAAAGTATCTTCGGTATTTCATAACCGTATTGATCGAGGAATGCTGCTTCAAACTGATCCAACAGTCAAGTACTACTACGAGGGTTCTATCGACTCGTTCCAAAAAGGAATAGCTGACACAGACAACCCCTTCAACACCTACGTCTATCCCGGGCTGCCACCAGGACCAATTTCGTCTCCGGGTGAATTGGCGATAGACGCGGCTAAAAATCCAGCCGATGGTGATTACCTATTTTTTGTAACAATCAATCTCAAGACTGGTGAAACAGTTTTCTCTGAGACTCTCAGAGAGCATGAGCGGGCAGTCGAGCTATACAGGAAATGGCTAAGAGATAATCCGGGGTGGCGATGAAGAATCTAGCTGTACTTGGGTCACCAATCTCTCACTCGAAATCGCCAACCATCATGCTGGCGGCCCTGGAGCATCTCGGTATTGATGCAACATTCGATGTTGTTGAACTATCCGGCGGGTTGGCTGAGTGGGTCAAGAACTCCAACAATCATTACGACTGCTTATCGGTGACCATTCCACTGAAGCCAGAGGCACACGACTTTGCAATATCGCTCGACGACGCATCCCAGATGACTGGATCAACTAACTGTCTAATCCAAACCTCTGAGGGCTATAAGGGATTCAACACAGACGGTTTCGGCCTAGTCAGGGCCGTCGCTGGCCAGGAGTTCGAAACAGTCGCTATCTTGGGCACTGGTGCCACTGCGAGAACGGCCCTTCACGCATTTAGTGATTTTCGAAGGTCTGTCTGGGGTAGAGATCGTAAAAAGGCTCAGTCTTTGGCCGAAAGGTTTGGATCAGATGTCGTCGACTTTGATGTCGCAATCACAGCTGACCTCGTAATCTCAACACTTCCCATCGGAGTTCTTCCCGAGCTACTTTCTGGCAGGGAGGGCAATGTCCTTCTAGACATTGCTTACACAAACCCGAGCACTAGCAACTTCTCAGTGAAGATTTCAGGTATTGAGATGCTGATTTGGCAAGCTATTGGACAGTTGCGTCACCTATTAGCCGAGGGTGCAGAGCTACATGATGAACAAGGCCTGCATGACCTTATGCTCAAAGCCGTAAAGATGGAAGAATAGACGAATGCTCAGATGGCTTACAGCAGGCGAATCTCACGGTCCCGAATTGATTGGTGTTATCGAGGGTCTTCCTGCTGGCGTGCCACTGTTACTTGAGGATATCGAATCAGCGCTGGCCCGACGCAGGCTCGGCTATGGCCGCGGTGCCAGAATGAAATTCGAAGAGGACGCCGTCACTATCTCAAGTGGCGTCCGTTTTGGCCTGACTCAGGGCGGTCCCATTGCAATTCGCATTGCCAATACCGAGTGGCCGAAGTGGGAAACCGTTATGAGTGCCGCTCCAGTAGCTGAGGAAGACCTATCTGGTGCGCGAGCGGCCAAACTTACCCGTCCAAGACCTGGTCACGCAGACTTCACCGGAATGCAGAAGTACGGTTTTGACGAAGCAAGGCCCGTACTTGAACGCGCCAGTGCTCGAGAAACTGCCACGAGGGTTGCCCTTGGAAAAGTGGCTCAGAACTTCCTGGGCGAGCTAGGCATTCGTCTGGTGACCCACACCGTCGCGATTGGTGCAGTTGAGAACAAAACCTTGGAACTTCCAAAACCCAAGGATCTGGAAAAACTAGATAGCGACCCTGTTAGGTGTTTCGACAAGCAGACTTCTGAAGCGATGGTCGAAGCGATTGACGAATGTCACTCTTCGGGAGACACTCTCGGGGGAGTTGTTGAGACATTGGTTTACGGAATGCCACCTGGCGTCGGTTCCTATGTTCACTGGGACAGAAGGTTGGACTCACAATTGGCAGCTGCTGTTATGGGCGTGCAAGCAATCAAGTCAGTTGAAATTGGTGATGGCCTCGAGACAACGAGACGACGTGGTAGTGAGGCACATGATGAGATTGTGCGAGTGGATGACTTAGTTGAAAGACTCACTGACCGTGCCGGCGGCATTGAAGGTGGAATGAGTAATGGCGAAGTAATCCGCGTTCGTGCTGGTATGAAACCCATCTCGACGGTACCCAAGGCCCTTCAAACTGTCGACACAACTAGCGGGGAGGCGGCGACCGCCCACCACCAGCGCAGCGATGTCTGTGCTGTTCCGGCCGCCGGCATTGTTATTGAAGCAATGGTTGCCCTCACGATTGCTAACGCTGTGCTCGAGAAGTTCGGTGGTGATTCGATCTCTGAGACAAAGCGCAACCTAGAAAATTACCTTGCCGCTATCCCGGAAACTCTAAAATCCCGAATTACCTCCGGCGAATAATGCGTCCAATTATCTTTATCGGACCGATGGGGGCTGGAAAAAGCACACTCGGTAAGAAACTAGCCAAACAACTGGGGCGAGACTTCATTGACACGGACCGAGTAATTGAAGCCGAGCACGGCTCAATTACAGACATTTTTGAAGCTAGTGGCGAAGAGTGCTTTCGAACCCTGGAAGAGCGCGCCTTCAAGTCGGCTATGGAAAAAGGCGGAGTCATTGCAACGGGTGGTGGTCTAGTTCTATCTAAGGCAAACAGAGATCTCATGAACAGTGGCCTTGTGGTATTCCTGGATAGCACCCAGGATGCTGTGGTTGAGCGAGTAAACCTGGAGAAAAGACCACTACTGAAGGACAACCCTGACCGTTGGCAGGAAATCTACGACCAAAGGCTGCCGCTTTATCGGGAAGCTGCGGATATCGAGGTATTTACTGGCACTCGGCCAATCAAGGATTTGTTATCAGAGATCAATGAAAAGATTGAGCACCATGAGCTATAGCGTCGTTGGCAGAAATCTGCTGCATGAGGTTGCACCCAGTTTGGATGGCTGCAAAAAGGTCCTGCTGGTTGCTCCGCAGGCTTTATCAACAACTGCCGAAGAACTGAAGAACACCCTTAGCGATTCAGGCTTTGAGGTGTTGGTAGCCGAGGTCCCCTCCGGGGAAGACGCCAAGCGGATTGAAGTGGCATCGTTCTGTTGGAAACTCATGGGGCAGGCAGACTTCAATCGAAATGACTGCGTAATTGGACTAGGCGGAGGCTCCACAACAGACCTAGCAGGTTTTGTAGCAGCCAACTGGCTAAGGGGCGTCAAGTTATTTCTGATTCCCACCACACTCCTAGCCATGGTGGATGCAGCGATTGGCGGCAAAACCGGAATAAACACTGCTGAGGGTAAAAATCTTGTCGGAAGTTTTTATCTTCCAAGCAAAGTTTTCGTTGATTTGCAGACGCTCGAGTCTTTGCCTAGAAACGAGCTACTCGCTGGAATGGCCGAAGTTGCCAAATACGGCTTCATTGAGGACGAAACAATTCTGGATGCCATCCTGAATGATGACTCAGCTACGGACTTTACAAGTGCGACATTTCAAACCCTGATTGAGAAGTCCATAGCTATCAAGGAAAGAATCACCACCTCCGACTTTAGGGAGAGCGGCGAGCGAGAGTTTCTCAACTATGGACACACCCTTGGGCACGCGATTGAACATGCCGAGCGATACAAGTGGCGGCACGGCGCTGCCATTTCAATTGGAATGACTTTCGCGGCTGAGCTTTCGATGCTCTCAGGGAGACTGAGCAGTCAGGAAGTGGATAAGCATCGAGCAGTCTTTGGGAAACTTGGACTGCCAATGACCTACAGACAAGATCGGTTTGAGCAGCTCTTGGCGACGATGCAGCGAGACAAGAAGACCAGGGCTGGCACCCTCAGATTCATCGTGCTTGAGAAGATTGGCAAGCCAAGCGTCCTAACAGCACCAACCAGTGAACTTTTGTACACCGCCTACCAGGCAATTGTGGAATAGTTCTATTTATGAAAATCCTTGTGCTGAATGGTCCGAACCTCAATCTGCTCGGCAGTAGAGAGCCTGATGTTTACGGCCTGCAAAGTCTTGCTGATCTTGAGAGTAGCTGTCGTAAGACAGCGGCTGAGAGCAAGGTTGAAATCGATTTTCGACAGACAAATAGTGAAACAGAGCTGATTGAGTGGCTTCACGAAGCTTTCGACCAGAAATTGCACGTCGTATTAAACCCCGCCGCCTTCACGCACTATTCATATGCACTTAGAGATGCATGTGCGGCGGTAACACAGTCTGGGCTAAAGCTCATAGAAGTACACATCTCAAATCCTCATTCAAGAGAGAGTTTCCGTCAAAACAGTGTTATTTCCGCGGCTGCGACTGGCGTTATTGCCGGATTTGGCTTTTCTTCGTACAGCCTGGCAATAAGGCAGTTGTCCGAACGCTAAGCTTTCTGCGGTTTAGCAAGGAGAATCATGGCAACATCAAACGACCTTAAAAACGGCATGGTCCTGATGATTGACGGTCAGCTTTGGAGCGTCATTGAGTTTCAACACGTAAAGCCAGGCAAGGGTCCAGCGTTTGTTAGGACCAAGCTGCGCAGTGTGACAACTGACAAGGTCGTTGATAAGACCTTCAACGCAGGCGTCAAAGTCGAGACAGCAAATGTTGACCGGCGCGACATGCAGTACCTGTACAACGATGGTTCTGGCTATGTATTTATGGATTTGACCTCCTACGACCAGATGAGCCTTGATCCCAAGGTTGTCGGCGATGCGGCAAACTTCCTGCTTGAAAATCAAAATGCAGTGGTTGCACTGCACGACGGAAATCCTCTCTATGTTGAGCTTCCAGCATCGGTTGTCTTGGAAATTACGTACACCGAACCTGGTCTTCAGGGAGATAGGTCAACAGGAGGAAACAAGCCCGCAACTCTGGAGACGGGATACCAGATCCAGGTACCACTTTTCATTGAGAACAACACCAGAGTGAAGGTGGACACCCGAACGGGTGATTACCTCGGTCGTGCTACCGACTAGTGAGCGCAAGAACAAAGGCAAGAAAAAGAGCACTGGATGCTCTCTATGCGTCAGACCTTACAAAGGAAGACGCCCTAGTGGTTCTAAAGAGGACCGAGGCCGAGTCAAGAGAAAAAGAGGCGCAGGCCGCTATCTTCGATTATGCCGAGACCCTAGTCAGCGGGTACTTGGCTAACGCAGATCGGATTAACTCTCGTCTCCAGCTTCTTGCCGAGGGCTGGAGTCTTGACCGAATGCCGAACGTCGACAGAGCCATCCTCAGGATTGCTAGCTGGGAGCTGCTCTATAACCCAGAGATACCCACCGAAGTGGCTATTTCCGAGGCCGTATCTATGGCGTCAGAGCTTTCTACCGATGAGTCACCCAAATTCATCAATGGGATTCTGGCGCGTCTTGCCAAGGATAAGCAGGCTCTCTAAAGCTGCTATTGTTTTCGGTGTAATCCTTTAAGTTCGTCCTGTGAGGCGAAGAAGGAGCGAGGTATGACTAAGCGCACCGTCCTGTCTAGTGACGACATCAATCGCTCCTTGAAGAGAATCTCCCACGAAATAGTTGAAGCGACATCAGGATCCAGCGATCTTGTAATACTTGGCATCCCAACCAGGGGAGTCGCGCTAGCTCAGCGTCTTGCCAATAATCTCAATGACCTAACTCCCGGAAACCCGGTGACCTGCGGAACACTTGATGTCACCCTCTATCGTGATGATGAGGTCTCTGCCAGCAGAAGGCCATATCAGACAGATACCCCGATTGGTGGTATCGACGGCAAGATCGTAATCCTGGTTGATGATGTGCTCTATTCAGGGAGAACCGTCAGGGCTGCCCTGGATGCGCTCGTAGACATCGGGAGGCCGTCTCAGGTGAAACTTGCGGTTCTTATTGACAGGGGTCATCGTGAACTCCCAATACGCCCGGACTTCGTTGGCAAGAATCTGCCTACATCCTCAGAGGAACGTGTAAACGTTCGCCTGTCCGAGACCGATGGTGTCGATGAAGTGGTGATTGAAGAATGAAACATTTGGTTTCGATTAGGGATCTATCCAGAGATCAGGCTCTTGAGCTGCTTCAAGATGCCCAGGAGTTCTCTGTCGTTAACTCAAGAGAGATCAAGAAGCTTCCAACCCTCAGGGGTAGAACCGTTGTCAACCTCTTTTTCGAGAACTCAACCAGAACAAGGGTTAGTTTTGAAATAGCAGCAACTCGGCTAAGCGCTGACGTCATCAACGTAAGTGCGGATAGCTCTTCCGTGACCAAAGGCGAATCGCTAAGAGATACAACACAAACTCTTGAGGCCTTGGGCGCTGACTGCATTGTTATTCGCCACCCAGAGGCTGGTGCACCTCAACAGTTGGCGAGTATGGGCTGGATAAGCGCTTCCGTAATCAACGCAGGCGACGGCACTCACGAGCATCCCACTCAAGGCCTGCTAGATGCCCTAACTATGCAGCAAAGATTTGGCACAGACCTCTCGGGCCTAAGAGTACTTATCGTTGGCGACATTCTGCACTCACGAGTGGCAAGGAGCAACTTGCTGCTACTCAAGACTCTGGGAGCCCAGGTTACTCTCGCAGGTCCGCAAGCACTTCTGCCTAAATCATTTGAAAGCCTTGGTGCCAGTGTCTCACACGACTTTGACCAAAGTCTTTCAGAACAACCAAATGTGGTGATGATGCTTAGAGTTCAGAAAGAGAGAATGCTCTCCAACTTTGACAATGATGAATCAAGATACATAAAAGACTGGTCGCTATCGACAAACCGCATGAAGGTAATCGCTAAGGATGCTCTAGTTATGCATCCTGGGCCAATTAACAGAGGCCTGGAGATCTCATCTGAAGCGGCGGATGACCCTAGGAGCGCCATTCTTAAGCAAGTCGCCAACGGTGTTGCGGTGAGAATGGCTGTGTTGAGAAGAGTGCTGGCGGTGAATGCATGATTTTGAACAATGTCTCACTACCAACTGGTCAAAACGCGGACATCACAATCGAAGATGGAATCATCACAGACATTGGAACAAGCAGTGCAAAAGGTATCGATTGCTCTGGTTTGATCTGCCTTCCCGGACTGGTGGATCTGCACACTCATCTGCGAGAGCCAGGTTATGAAACTAGCGAAACAATCGAATCTGGATCGGCTGCGGCGGCAATCGGCGGATACACAGCAATCTTTGCCATGGCAAATACACTTCCGGTCACTGACAATCCCCAGGTCGCGGATTACGTCTATGCCCAAGGTAAGAAGGTTGGTCTGGTCGACGTGCAGCCAATTGGGGCTGTGACTAAAAACCTTGAGGGTCAACAGCTTTGCGACATGGAGGCTTTGGTCAAATCTGCCGCCCAGGTAAAGGTGTTTAGTGACGACGGAAATTGCGTCAACGATCCAGAGTTGATGCGAAAGGCTTTAGAGCAAGCTAAAAAATTCGATGCGGTGATTGCACAACATGCACAGTCTCAGGAATTGACCGCTGGAGCGCAGATGAATCAGAGCGCCTTGAGCGTCGAATTGGGCCTGAATGGTTGGCCAGCGGCAGCTGAGGCTGAAGTGATAAAGCGCGATGTCGAACTCGCCCTTGAGCTTGACGCCAAGATCCACATCTGCCACATCACTACCGCTGAGGGTCTGGATGTGGTTCGTTGGGCAAAGAAAAAGGGTGCCAAGGTCACAGCCGAAGTCACCCCACACCACCTGATGCTCACAGAAGAACGCGTCCGAACATTTAACCCCGTCTATAAAGTGAACCCACCACTTCGACTGAGCGAAGACACTGTTGCTTTGCGAAACGGTCTATTGGATGGATCAATCGATGTTTTTGCCACCGACCATGCTCCTCACTCAGCAGAGAAGAAAAATTGTGAATGGTCAAGAGCGGCCAATGGCATGACAGGGCTCGAGGTAGCAGCTAGCGTTCTTCAACAGGTCTTAATTGAAGATGGTGGTGCAGGCTGGGGCCACTTCGTCAACGTTTCGAGTACCAATCCTGCCCTAATAGGTGGTCTTCGCACTCATGGTCAATTGTCTATTGGCTCTCAGGCTAATCTTGCGCTTATCGACCCTTCCGCAAGAAGAGTGATTGGTTCTGAGAGCCAATCTCTGTCATCGAACAATCCGTGGGTCGGAATGCAGCTTCCGGGAAGAGTTGTTCATACGCTTCTCAGAGGAGTGTTCACCGTGAAGGATGGTCAGCTTGCTAACTAGAGAGGTCATCGGCACGGTTTTGGTTAGTCTGGTCTTCCTAGTAGCCGCTTATATCTACATTCGAGTGAAGCAACGGCGCACATCTCAAGAAAGTTTTCTACCAGCGCCCGAGGAAGCGAGAGGTGGTGAGCTCCTGTTCACGTGCTTTTATGTTGCCACTGTTTTTAGCTCTCGACCTCTTGAACGCGTTTGGGCCCACGGTCTTGGAATTCGCGGAAAAGCCGAGCTTCGATCGAATTCGCTTGGCATAAGTGTCCATAGGCAGGGCGAAAGAGCCTTCTTCATGGCGTTTGAATCAATCGTGGCGGTGGAAAGGGCCAGCGCAACAATTGATCGCGGTGTGGAAAAAGGAGGGCTAGCACAAATTCGATGGATGCTTGGCAGCCAGGAGCTAACAACTAGTCTTCGAATTACAACCAACCAAGAGCGAAATCTATCCCAGCTCATGAAGATTGTCAGGGAGGCAAAATGACGAAAGCCTATTTAGTTCTCGAGGACGGAAGCATTTTCGACGGAGAGTCATTTGGCGCTACTGGTGAAACCCTAGGGGAGCTGGTTTTCGCAACCGGCATGACTGGATATCAAGAGACCATCACCGATCCCTCGTATGCGGGCCAAATAGTTCTACAAACTTCGCCACACATCGGAATAGTTGGAATGAATCAACGCGATGAGGAGTCGAAGAGAATTTGGGTCGCAGGATATGTAGTTAAGGAACCCAGTCGAATCGCCAGCAATTGGCGAGCAGAGGCAACGCTAGACGCGGAGCTTAAAAAGGCCGGCGTAATTGGCATTTCTGACCTCGACACCAGGGCTGTCACTCTGCGCATAAGAAATCGCGGTGCTATGCGCGCTGGGATCTTCAGTGGCAGCGAAATCGACAAAGAAGCGATGCTGTTGAGAGTGAAGTCCTCTGCTCAGATGAGCGGGCAGTTTCTATCCGATGTTGTAAGTACGGACCAGGTCTATCGCATACCACCTCAAGAAGGCGCAGTGGGGAGGGTCGCCATTCTTGATCTGGGTGTGAAGAAATCAACACTTGAGCACCTTTCCGAGCGAGGTTTAGAGGTGATCGTCTTTCCCGCCAACGCAACGGCTAAGCAAATGCTTGAGCACAAGCCCGATGGAATCTTTTATTCCAACGGACCCGGAGATCCACAGGCAAGCGACGCTCAGGTAGATGTCCTGAGGGAACTGCTTGAGATTGGAGTGCCATTCTTCGGAATCTGTTTCGGCAACCAACTGCTTGGCAGGGCTCTGGGTTTTTCCACCTACAAATTAGCTTTTGGGCACCGTGGCATAAACCAACCGGTACTTAACACAGAGTCGGGCAGAGTCGAAGTAACTGCACACAATCACGGATTCGCAGTCAAGGTTGATGGTGACGAAGCTACGTCACCTCTTGGCTTTGGAAGAGTAAGGGTTTCTCATCGAGGGCTAAATGATGGAGTTGTGGAGGGATTAGAGTGCCTTGATTTGCCGGCGTTCTCAGTTCAGTACCACCCTGAGGCGGCTGCTGGTCCGCACGACTCTCACTACTTATTCGACAAGTTTCTAGGAATGATCAAGGAGAAGCGTGCCTAAAAGAAAGGACATAAAGTCTGTGCTGGTAATCGGGTCAGGGCCAATTGTCATTGGCCAGGCTTGTGAGTTTGATTACTCCGGAACTCAGGCATGCCGCGTTCTCAGAAGCGAGGGCATCAGGGTGATCTTGATCAACTCAAATCCCGCCACCATCATGACTGATCCAGACTTTGCCGACGCAACCTATGTCGAACCAATCACTCCAGAAGTTATTGAATCCATTATTGAAAAAGAAAAGCCCGATGCGATTCTTCCAACGCTAGGTGGACAGACAGCACTTAATGCAGCCATGGCTCTTTATGAAAGAGGCAGCCTGGAAAAGTACGGCGTTGAGTTGATAGGAGCCAACGTCGACGCTATTCGCGCAGGGGAGAACCGCCAGGAATTCAAGGAATTGGTTCTAAAGGCTGGCGCGGATGTAGCTAGGAGCAAGATTGCCCACTCCATCGAGGACTGCCTTGCAATAGCAACTGACATTGGTTATCCGATGGTGGTGAGACCATCTTTCACAATGGGTGGGCTGGGCTCAGGTTTTGCTTATAACGAAGCGGAACTTAGGAGGATTGCAGGCGCTGGCCTCCAAGCCTCTCCGACGCATGAGGTGTTACTGGAGGAAAGCATCCTCGGTTGGAAAGAATATGAGCTGGAACTCATGCGGGACAGAAACGACAATACGGTTGTTGTCTGCTCTATCGAGAACTTTGATCCTGTTGGAGTCCACACCGGGGATTCAATAACGGTTGCACCAGCGCTAACCCTTACCGATAGGGAGTATCAGAATCTTAGGGACATTGGGATACAAATTATTCGAGACGTTGGCGTGGATACAGGCGGCTGCAATATTCAGTTCGCCGTTGAGCCAGATACCGGACGCGTCATAGTCATTGAAATGAATCCACGTGTGAGTCGCTCCTCTGCTCTGGCATCTAAAGCAACGGGTTTCCCGATTGCAAAGATCGCCGCAAAACTCGCTATTGGCTACACCCTAGATGAAATACCAAACGACATCACAGGAGTAACACCGGCTAGCTTCGAACCAACTCTCGATTACGTTGTGGTGAAGGCTCCCAGATTCGCCTTTGAGAAATTTCCAGCAGCTGATCCGACGCTCACCACAACAATGAAGAGCGTTGGCGAGGCAATGGCGATCGGCCGGACCTTTACGCAAGCGCTCCAAAAGGCTCTGCGCTCACTTGAAAAGCGAGGAACTTCTTTCCACTGGGATGACACGGGGGAGTCTGTTGCCGAGCTTCTTAAAGCAATGAAGGTTCCAACAGAAAAGAGAATCGTTCAGGTCCAACAGGCACTCAGGCTTGGTGCAACACCTGAAGAGGTCTTTGCGGTCACGAAGATTGACCCCTGGTTCATTGATCAGATTGCACTGATCAATGAGATAGCGGAGTGGTTCAGAGCCTTACCAGGTTTGGACGAAGTTTCAATTCGAAGAGCTAAGAAGCATGGTTTTAGCGATCTGCAGCTTGCTTCTCTTCGAAAGCTCACCGAAGAAGAGTTCAGATCATTACGCCACAGTTTAGGGATTCGACCGATCTACAAAACGGTAGACACCTGTGCGGGAGAGTTTCCTGCACTAACTCCGTATCACTACAGCAGTTATGACCAGGAGACTGAAGTCATCCCGTCAGATCGCAAGAAGGTAGTAATTCTCGGAAGTGGTCCTAATCGAATCGGTCAGGGTGTTGAGTTTGACTACTCATGCGTCCACGCAGCATTTGCTCTTAGAGATGCCGGCTACGAAACCATAATGATTAACTGCAACCCGGAGACAGTTTCCACGGACTACGACACATCCGATCGACTCTACTTTGAGCCACTCACCCTCGAGGATGTCTTAGAAGTTATCCATGCGGAGTCCTCGTCGGGTGAGCTACTGGGAGTCTTAGTCCAACTTGGCGGCCAAACTGCTCTAGGACTAGCCGAGGGCTTGCAGGCAGCTGGAATAACAATTCTCGGGACATCGCCCGAATCAATCGAACTAGCAGAAGAGAGAGGACAGTTCCAAAAGATTCTCGATGCTGCATCGCTAAGGGCTCCTGCAAATGGAACCGCTATCAATTTAGATCAGGCACGGCAAATCGCTGAGCGAATTGGCTACCCAGTCCTGGTCAGGCCGAGCTTTGTGCTGGGCGGCCGCGGTATGGAAATCGTCTATGACGAGCCGTCTCTTGTCGACTATTTCACAAGAATTGCAGAGCATGCCCTCGTCGACTCGAAGCACCCCCTGTTAGTCGACAGATTCCTAGACGACGCAATTGAAATAGATGTAGACGCCCTCTTTGACGGGAAAATGCTTTACATCGGTGGGGTTATGGAGCACATTGAAGAAGCTGGAATCCACTCCGGCGACTCAAGCTGCACGTTACCCCCAATCACACTGAGTGACAGTCAAATCACCAGAGTTGTGGAGGCCACTGAAAAGATTGCCCGGGGCCTAAACGTCAGGGGACTGCTGAACGTCCAATTCGCTCTGGCATCAGATGTCCTCTATGTGCTCGAGGCAAATCCACGCGCCTCAAGGACTGTTCCGTTCGTCTCCAAGGCCCTTGGAATCGCACTCGCCAAGGCGGCATCGCTTGTCATGGTCGGAAGAACGATTCAGGAGATCATTGACGCGGGCCTTCTGCCCACTACTGACAGCGCCCATCTGCCAGCGAACACTCCAGTATCGGTTAAGGAGGCTGTCCTTCCTTTCAAGAGGTTTGCAACAAAAGAGGGGCGTTTTGTAGACAGCTTGCTGGGTCCTGAGATGAGATCAACCGGAGAAGTGATGGGGATTGATACCAACTTCCCATCATCATTTGCCAAGTCGCAAGCTGCTGCGGGTTCATCACTACCTCTTACAGGAACGGTATTCATTTCAGTGGCAGACAGAGACAAACCACAGATTGTGTTGCCGGTAAGGAGACTGGCTCAGCTGGGTTATCGCATACTCGCTACAGCTGGAACTTCGAAGATGCTACATCGCCATGGAATTGACAGCGAAACAGTGGCTAAATACTCCCAGGCAAGAGGAGGGCGATCGATAGTCGAAATGATTACATCGGGAGAAGTCGATGTCGTTGTGAACACTCCTTCCGGAGCAGACGCGAGAAGCGATGGCTATGAGATCAGGGCCGCCACAACAGCAGCCGATAAGCCGATATTCACGACGGTTGCTCAATTATCAGCTGCAATAGGATCATTTGAAATCATCAGGGAGAAGAAGTTCAGCGTGAAGTCTTTGCAAGAGCACGCAAAGTTCAGGATTAAAAATGCATAGCTTTGCTGAGCGCCTGCTGGCGATAAGAAGCTCAGTGGGTGCGCTCTGTGTTGGAATTGACCCTTCGGAGGAAGTGCTTGCCGACTGGGGAATTCCAGACACTGCAGAAGGCGCAAGGGACTTTGGGTACGCAATAATTTCCGCCTGCGAAGGAAGAGTAGGGATAGTAAAACCCCAGGTGGCCTTCTTTGAGAGATTCGGTTCAACTGGCTACG
>JBBAMI010000010.1:35715-37929 GCA_040402595.1 Aquiluna sp. | reverse complement strand
TTTTTCAATTGCGTGCCTTTCTTTAGTTAGGCACGGGTGTCTCCCTTTCGCTGGCATTACCCAGATCAGGTTCGACGGTCGAAGACGCTTTAGTCTTCCTCTCAGTCCGGTTGACCGGACTCCCGTGTTTGTATCTATAAACCAGCTTAGCTAGTGGGTCATTCCCGCTTGCTCGGCGGCTTCCTGGGAGGCACTCTTTTCACGAAGTGGGACCTCCTTGATAAACCAGGAGATGACAAAGGCCACACCAATCACAATGGCTGCCAATAGGAATACGGAGAGTGAGGATTCAACAAAGCCCATTCGGAAGGGGAGGGTAAGTCTTTCGTCTGCGTCAATCAGGAAGGAGCTGTCTTCAGTAACACTGCTGGCTGCTGCTGGTCCACCTTGGAAAACCTCCAAAATGTCAGTGTTTTTTGGATCGGCTGCAACTGCTGGATCATTGAGAGCTTCCGCTATTCCAGTTGAAACCTCGGGCTTCTTGAAGGCCTCGATGACTTTGTCGGACACCTGCGAGAAGAGAATCGACATAAAGACAGCGACTCCCATGGTTCCACCCATTTGTCTGAAGAAGGTGGCGGAAGAAGTCGCAACTCCAATGTCTTTGGCTTCAACTGCATTCTGCGAGGCAACCATGGTCGTTTGCATCAGCTGACCTAAACCAAGACCAACCAGGACCATTCCAATTGCCACTACCCAGAGCGGAATTTCTGCTTCGAGAAAGAGAACCATATAGAGGTATCCCAAGAAGAGCGTCGCGGTTCCAGTGTTGAAGAAGAAGCGATACTTTCCAGTCTTGGCAGTTACTCGACCAGCAGTGATGGTGGCTGTCATCATGCCCAGCACCATGGGCAGCATCATGAAGCCGGTCATTGTTGGGCTAACCCCATAAACAACCTGAATTATTAGCGGGATGATAATCATTCCGCCAAACATTCCCATTCCAATAATGAATCCCAGAACCTGGGTTCGGGCAAAGGTTTGAGACTTAAAGATTGAAAGTGGAATTAGTGCGCTGTCTCCCATTTTCTTTTCAATCAGGATGAAAACAACAATTCCAATGACGCCTGTGACAGCCAGGGTGATTGATAGCGGGGAGGTCCAGCCCCAAACTCTTCCCTGCTCTGCAACTAAAAGAATTGGGACGGTGGCAACGATGATTGCAGCTGCTCCCCACCAGTCAATCTTTTGTTTTCTTGGGTTGTGGGGGACGTGAAGGAAAGTTACGACCATAAACAGTGAGGCAATTCCAATCGGCAGGTTCATCAAGAAGATCCAGCGCCAACCCTCTACAAACAAAAACTCGTCTACTCCAGCGAGCGTTCCGCCAACCACTGGACCGAGAAGAGATGAAGAACCAAATACAGCCAGGAACATTCCTTGGTAGCGGGCTCTTTCTCGCGGGGGAACAATGTCGGCAACAATCGTCAGTGCTAGAGAGAAAAGACCCCCAGCCCCAATTCCCTGCAGTGCTCGATAAGCAGCTAGCTCATACATTGTGTTGGCAAAGCCGGTTGTAACAGAACCGATGATGAAGATTGCAATTGCAGTTAGAAAGACAGGCCTTCTACCAAAGATGTCGCCGAGCTTTCCGTAAATTGGAGTCGAAACCGTTGAGGTGATCAGGTATGCGGTGGTTGCCCAGGCTTGCAAAGATAATCCACCAAGATCATCCGCAATTGTTCGCATAGCTGCTGAGACCACAGACTGGTCAAGCGCTGCTAGAAACATTCCAGACATAAGTCCAATTAGTACTAGCCAAATTTCTTTGTGGGACATCTGTCCGGAGGCTGCTGCAAGTTTTGCGGCATCCCGCCTTGATTTAGAGCTCAATCACTGTCCAAGATTTAGGGTGTTTAGGTGCCCAAGTCTACTCCCGTTCGAAAGCGCGCGGTCTTTGTGTTCCTACCACCGCTAATTGCGCTAGTTATTGGGCTTATCTTGATAATTAGTTCTTTGCAGGGGTAGCTAACTTCAAGAGCTCTTTTTGAGCAAAAAGACTGTGTAGGCAGCTGAAAAGCCAAAACCAACCAGTGCATAGACAATGACAAACCAGTTTGTTCCAGTTGGAATCATCAGTGTTAGCACTCCCAGTCCAAAGGCTGCCAACTGCATAACCCTCGCTGAGAAAAGAACACCTCGGTCTGAGCCGTGTAGCGAAACAACCAGCATGTTTCCCGAAAGAGCGACCAGAGTGAGACCAATCATTTGCAT
>JBBAMI010000010.1:32536-35615 GCA_040402595.1 Aquiluna sp. | reverse complement strand
CGTCCAGGTGGTCTGCTTGAGATGCTGGAGCAGTTTGCTGCACGTGGTGTGAATCTTTCCAGAATTGAATCAAGACCTGTAGGCGATCGCTTTGGTCGCTACCGCTTCAACATTGATGCCGAGGGACACCTAGAAGATGAAGCAATTGCTGAAGCTCTGATGGGATTGCATCGCTTCAGTCCAAAGGTAATCTTCCTAGGTTCTTATGCCAAAGCAGACAAGTCAGCCAGTGAACACAGAGGTAATAACGAAAACACCAGCTATCACGCCGCTAAGAAGTGGTTGGATGAGCTGCGCGGCTAAAGAAGTATCTTTATCGCTTTTTGTTTGATTGAAAAATCAACCTCAATAACATCACCAATTGGATCTCCATCAAGCTGCATCGGTGCCGGCGAGTGAGGTCGGATACGAATTCTTTCTGCGCTGAGGTTCTCGAGCGTCTTCACATTGGCGGTGGCTTCCATCCACTTTCTTCCTAGTGCGATGGGCCTGACCACCTTGTTCTGCCAAGTGATGCGGGAAAAGAAATCAATCCAGTTCCAGATTCTTCGAGGCCCAATGGCCGCTAGGTCCAATTGGCCGTCATCAAGCCTTGCATCGGGCATCATCGAGAATGCGCCGGGCAGCCAACCGACGTTCCCAACCAGCAGTGAGTAGCTCTTGAGCGTTCTGGTTTGTCCGGCAATTGAGACATCGAACTTTTCAAACTTCAGGGGTAGTGAGCGGATTCCACCTTCTATGTAGGCAATCCAGCCAACCTTCTTTTTCAGATCATCCTGGGTGTTTTGCATGAGCCTGGCATCCATGCCAACTCCAGCAATACCGGTGAATAGGCATTCCTCGAGTCGTCCGTCAGCGCGGACTATCTTGGCAACTCCTAGGTCGATGGCGTAGGGGGATCCTGTGAGTGCGCGCTTTACTGACGCTTCAAGAGTCAGGGGCAGTTTGAGATTTCGAGCGAGCACGTTTCCAGTTCCAATGGGAATGATGCCGATTGCTACATCTTTACCAGCTATCAGCTGAACAACTTGCCTGAGGGTTCCATCCCCTCCGGCAACCAGAATCTTTTTGGCACCATAAGCCAGGGCATCTTTGGTTGCCTTTGCCCCAAGGGTTAGTTTGTCGGTTGCGAAATACTCGGGCTGAGGTTTTGTTTTTTCAAAAAGCTTCTTTACACGCGCAAGCGTTATCTTCTGCGGGTTGTAAATCACGGCAAGCTTGCTCACGGCAACAGCCTAACCTTGGCCGGCGGTAGGCTGTAGTTTGTGATCGACCTAACCCTGCTTCGGGAAAACCCTGAGACCATTCGTGTCTCTCAGCGTGCTCGGGGAGCCAGTGTCGACCTGGTTGATCAGGCAATTGAACTGGACAAGGTAAAGCGGCAAGCCCAAAGCGAATTTGAAAAGCTTCGTGCTGAGCAGAATGCTCACGGCAAGCTGGTGGCAAGTGCGCCAAAAGAAGAAAAGGCAGCGCTGGTTGAAAAAGCCCAGGTTTTGGCTGCCAATGTGAAGCAGGCAGAGGCCAAAGCGTCAGAGCTCGAAATTGAACTGAACCAGCTACTGATGAAAATCGACAACGTGGTTGTCGAGGGTGTTCCAAGCGGTGGGGAAGAAAACTTCAAGGTTCTCAGGGAAGTTGGCGCTAAGCCGAACTTCTCATTCACAGCCAAAGACCACGCAGCACTGGGTGAGCACCTCGACATTATTGATATTGAACGCGGGGTGAAGATCTCGGGCTCAAGGTTCTACTTCCTGAAGGGCTATGGAGCGCGCCTAGAGCTTGCGATGATGCAGCTTGCTTTAGATCAGGCAATCAAGGCTGGGTTTACACCTCTTATTACTCCCACCTTGGTTAGGCCAGAGGTGATGCAGGGAACTGGTTTTCTTGGAGAGCACTCGGCAGAGATCTACTACCTGCCTGACGATGAGCTGTATCTGACCGGAACCAGCGAGGTTGCCCTAGCTGGGTATCACGCGGACGAGATTTTAGAGAACTTCACTGAGCCGATTAGGTATGCCGGCTGGTCAACCTGCTATCGCCGCGAAGCTGGCAGCCATGGCAAAGATATAAAAGGTATTCTTCGCGTTCACCAGTTCAACAAACTAGAGATGTTTTCCTACTGCCAACCTTCTGACGCTCAGGCGGAACACGAAAGACTGCTCTACTGGCAGGAGCAGATGCTTTCACTTTGTGAGCTTCCCTACCGAGTGATTGATGTGGCGGCTGGTGACCTAGGTTCTTCCGCGGCGAGAAAGTTTGACGTTGAGGCGTGGATTCCAAGCCAGCAGAAGTATCGAGAACTTACCTCCACTTCTAACTGCACCACCTTCCAGGCCAGAAGGCTGAATACCCGCTACCGCGATGAAAGCGGAAAGAACCAGATGGTTGCGACCTTGAATGGAACACTGGCCACCACCCGCTGGCTGGTTGCTATTTTGGAAAATCATCAGAGAGAAGATGGATCAGTTTCTGTTCCTGCTGCTCTTCGGCCATACCTCGGTGGCACTGAAGTTATAGCTGCAAAAGCATAAGCAATGGCTCAAGACAAATGGCTAATCGGCCTGGACATAGATGGCACGCTCGTCCATGACGATGGATTTCTGTCACCCAACGTTCTTGAACAGGTAAACCGTGTTCGGTCTTTGGGCCACGAAGTTTTTGTTGCAACTGGAAGAGCGGCTGGTAATGCGTATCCGGTAATAAAGGATCTTGGTATCGATAAGTCTCACGCTGTTTGTTCTAACGGTGCGGTGACAATTGAGATAGACAGTGAAATACCAAGTGGATATAAAACCCACACCGTTAAAACATTTGATCCAGCTGGTGTTCTCAATCAGCTAATTGAAAAACTTCCAGATGCTCACTTTGCGGTTGAGGATGTTGATGGAAGCTATCGATTCCACAAACCATTTCCCGCATATTCACTGGGGGATAGAAACTTTGAAACACCACTGGAGGAACTGCTCCACCATCCCGTTTCCAGAGTCGTTGTTCTGTCTCCCCACCACGATGTTCAGGACTTCATGCAACTGATGGAGTCAGTTGGCTTGCACTCAGTTTCCTATGCCATCGGCTACAC
>JBBAMI010000010.1:0-32436 GCA_040402595.1 Aquiluna sp. | reverse complement strand
CTCGAGGGCCTTCAGTACCTGGCCTAGCCACTAAACTTCCCCTCGGAGGTCTGTCCGAGTGGCCGATGGAGCTGGTCTTGAAAACCAGTGGACAGCAATGTCTCGTGGGTTCGAATCCCACGGCCTCCGCTCTGAGGTTGCTGATAAAGCATGGTCTTCCTAATTGACCAGCGGTATCCTTATATAACATTTCAGTAAAGAAGCCCCCTTGACTAATTCTGAGTATCAGTTTTTGCAGCCTGAGCGGCCAAAGCGCCGGTCTTGGCTCAGACTGGTCGTCTATGGATTAGTCGCTTTTATGGTGAGCGGTGCACTGTTTGTCGGCGGCAGTCTGGTCTATGTCGTCTCCCAGCTGACTGCCTCTGGAATCGATGTCTATTCAACTGATGGTGAGACTTTCCAGATTCCAACCGCTGAAGAGATCAACGGCCCAATCAATCTGCTGCTAATAGGATCTGACACTAGAGCGGGCCAAGGCTCAACTGCCTACGGACCAGTTGGTGCAGAGCTAGCGGATGTCATCATCCTTCTTCACATTAACCAGGCTCGCACCAATGCCGTTGCCCTGAGTTTTCCAAGAGACCTAATGGTGAAGATGCCAGAGTGTCCAAACCCTGAGGGCGGAGATCCTTACTCGGCAAAAGATTTTGTACAGATCAACTCGACCATGAATTACGGGGGACCGGCCTGCACGCTTCTGACTGTGCAAGCTCTGACAGGAATCAGAATCCCCTACCTCGCCATGATTGATTTCAAGGGCGTTATTGCCATGAGCGAGGCGGTTGGCGGTATTCCGGTCTGTGTGGCGGAAGACATCAGTGACGACTACACCCAGCTCTATCTCGAAGCCGGGGAACACACACTCGTCGGCGATCAGGCACTGGCATTTCTTAGAACCAGACACGGTGTCGGAGATGGCTCTGACCTCTCACGGATTTCTAATCAACAGGTCTTCCTCACGGCTTTGGTTAGAAAGTTGAAAGACGAAGGGGCACTAACCAATCCATTCACCATGCTCAGGATTGGTTCGGCTGCTTTGGAAAACATGACACTGTCGCGAAGCCTCACAGATCTCGGTGTGATGTTTGGCATGGCCCGGGAAGCAAATGACGTTGATCTCGACAAGATTGTCTTTTTGAAGCTTCCCGTTTACAGCCTCGATGGTGAGTATGCAGGTCGAGTCGGTCTTTCTTCTGAGCGGGCAGGACTGCTGTTTGAAAAGATCATCGCAGATGAAGAACTAGTTCTCGCTAAGCCGAACCTGGGATCGGGGGCTGTTGTCGAAGAGGGCGAAGGGGCAGAGTCTGCCACGGTTTCTGAGGAAGCCTTGCCCGAATGGGCCCAGGGAACCAATGCAGCAACTAAGGCCTGCAGCAAATAATAAGCAGCTTGCTCAGAACAATATTTGCGTTGTTGTAAAAACTGTAAATGCTTACAAATTCGCACCCTATTTCATGCTCAATGTGATGCTTATCGCATTGTTATAAAGATGTAACCGCTTACAGTAATGCCCTAAAGCGAACAGTGCCTATCCTGTTTTCACGTCAAAGCTTTTGACGAAAGCTGCGCTTAGCAGCAAAAACAATCGAAAGGACAAGACACTATGTCAGTAATGCGTCGTCGTGCCACCGCTTTTGCGGGAGTCACACTGGCGTCTGCACTAGTCCTAAGCGGCTGTGCCGCTTCGGATTCAGGCAGCGAAGAAACTGGTGCAGCTTGTGAGGCAGTTACAGAGGTAACTTGGCTCAACACAATTAAGATCGAGATCCGCGAGCAGTTTGTTGCTGCCGTAGACGAGTACAACGCTGTTAACACTGACTGCGTCAAGATCTCCATCATCGACTACCCACAGGGCGAGCCATTCTTCTCTGTGGCAACACCTCTATATGAGGCAGGCAACGCTCCTGTTGTCATGACCGTTCTGCAGGAACTTCCAGACATGGCTGACCGTGTCATGGACTGGACCGGAACTGACCTAGCAGGACTTGCAGCTGAGGGAACACTAGACAAGGCAAACATCAACGGCAAGCAGGTAGGTATTCCTGTTACCGCTGAAGCATTCGGACTTCTTTACAACAAGGCAGTTCTGGATGAAGCCGGTGTTGACCCAACAGCAATTGCTACTCGCAGCGACCTAGAGGCCGCATTCAAGGCAGTTGAAGCAACTGGCCGCAAGGCAGTTCACTTCTCCGGTCTTTGGTGGTCACTCGGTGCTCACTTCACAAACGTCTACCACACCACTGCAGCTGCAGACCAGGCAGGACGCCTAGCAGTTCTGGATGAGCTAACTGGTGGAAGCAAGGACCTTCTTGCTGACTCAGCGTTCACCAACTGGCTAGACACCTTCGACCTACTGAAGCAGTACTCAATTGACAGCGCATCTATTGCTGACACTGACTACGACCAGGGTGTTGAGAACCTAGCAACCGGTGAGGTTGGATTCTGGTTCATGGGTAACTGGGCAGAGCCAAACCTTCTGCAGGCAACTCCAGATGGTTCATTCGGTGTAATGCCAGTTCCAACTAGCAACGACGCTTCTTCCTACGGTAACGATGGAATCAGCGTTGGTGTTCCTTTCTACATCATCATTGACCAGGAGCAGTCAACTCAGGAAGAGCGCGATGGAGCCATGGCGTTTATCTCCTGGCTACTAACCACTCCTGAAGGACAGGCACGCTGGTCTGGTCCAATTGAAGACAACGGAATGAACTTCATCCCTGTCTACAACGGCTTCACTGTTCAGCCAACTACTTACATGTCACAGGACATTGCTAAGTACATTGCAGCTGGAAAGTCCCTAGCCTGGATCAACAGCTACTACCCAACTGGTCTGCAGGATGTCTACGGTGCAGCAGCACAGAAGTACTACGACGGAGTTTCCGACCGTGCTACTTTCGCAGCTGAACTGGCAGCAGCCTGGAAGAACTAGTTGAGAAGGGTTTGCCTAAAGCAAATTCAAACTAGCTAGAAATGACGATTCGCCTGAGGGCATAATAGCCCTCAGGCGAATCTCTCTAGAGGAGACAGGTTGGCAAAGAAAAACAAGCAGCTCGGTGGGGTGAAGAGCTTTGCGATATTCGCGCTCATCCCACTTGCCATCTTTGCTCTAGTTCTCGTTGTTCCTTTCATCCGAGGAATCTTCTTCACATTCACCGACTGGGATGGTTTTGGTTACGAAAACTTTGTCGGTTTTGCTAACTACGAGGCCTCGCTGCAAGACGAGACCTTCTGGAAAGCAATTGGTATCACCTTTGCGTATGTGGCCGCTTCGCTGATCCTGGTCAACCTCGTTGGTTTTGCCTTAGCGCTGCTCGTAACTATTCCAATGCGCGGAGCTAACATTCTGCGCACGGCCTTCTTTGTCCCAAACCTTATCGGTGGCGTGATTCTGGGACTGATCTGGCAGTTCATCTTTGACCAAGCGCTACCAACCATTTCAGAAAATCTAAGTCTTCCGATCTTCCAAGAGAACTGGCTGCTGAAGCCGGACACGGCCTTCTGGTCGCTGGTGATTGTCACCGTCTGGCAGATGTCCGGCTACATGATGATCATCTATGTCACAGGCTTGATGAGCATTGAGCGCGATGTCCTAGAGGCTGCGCTGATTGATGGTTCAACTGGCTGGAGGACTTTGGTGTCAATCAAGATTCCGCTGATGGCATCGGCTTTCACGATTTCTTTGTTTCTCACCTTGCGCAATACCTTCATGGCCTACGACGTCAACTTTGCGCTGACTGGCGGTGGTCCTTACCGCTCAACTGAATTTATCTCTCTGCACGTTTTCAAAGAGGCCTTTGGTTTTGGATTCTTTGCCACAGGGCAGGCTCAGGCTGTGCTGATGTTCCTCATTATTGCCATCGCCGCCATCACTCAGGTAATCATCTCGAAGCGGACGGAGGTGCAGCGATGAAAAGAGTAAGGATTATCAACCGAGTCTTTTTCTCGATCGGTGCTGTCCTGGCTGTTCTATACGCGTTTCCGTTTTTCCTGGTGCTACTGAACTCGTTCAAGGAAAAGCGAGATATCAGAAACGACCCCTTGTCGCTTCCCGATGAGTGGCTGTTTGCGAACTACGCAGAAGCCGCCGACAAGATGAACTACTGGGTTTCACTTGGTAATTCGATTCTGATTACTGTCTTCTCGGTCTTTGCCATCATCTTCACTTCCTCGCTACTTGCCTACTACTTGGCTAGAAAGAAGACGAGGTTCACCGCTGTCACCTTCTTGATTCTTGTTTCATCGATGATTGTCCCCTTCCAGGCGCTGATGATTCCTTTCGTGGGGCTATTTGGATCGCTGGGAATGCTCGCATCACAGCCAGCCCTGATGTTTTTCTATGTTGGCTTTGGCGTTGCGATGTCGACCTTCCTCTATCACGGGTTCATCAAGAACATCCCGACGGAACTTGATGAAGCGGCGGCCATTGATGGCGCATCGGCCTTCGCTACTTTCCGAAGAATCATCTTCCCGATGCTTTCTCCGGTGACGGCGACGGTTGCCATCATTAATGCACTTTGGATTTGGAACGACTACCTGCTGCCATCGCTGGTGCTTACGCAGGAGCAGCGAACCCTGCCGCTTAGAACATTTGTCTTCTACGGCACCTACACCTCGGACTATGGACTTGCGATGGCGGGGCTGGTTATCTCCATCATCCCGATCATCCTTTTCTACTTCCTCATGCAAAGGCAGATCATCGCCGGTGTCTCGGCGGGAGCGGTGAAGTAGGGCCTGAGCGATAGGTCTAAATTCGGCTAAGCTTTGATGGCACTGGAGACGTCGCATAGTCCGGTCGAGTGCGCCCGCCTGCTAAGTGGGTAGGGGACCAAAATCCCCTCGGGGGTTCAAATCCCCCCGTCTCCGCCCGGCAAAGAATTCATTTTCTGTATGGTGAGGGATTCTCCCCCACTAGCTATCCTGCAAAGGTGCGAAATGAGTTTGATACCAACCTGGTGCTCTCGAGATTGACCTACGGCCCGGAACAATCGCTGCGAAATCAGCTGGTACAAAAAGGTCTGAAGAATTGGCTGAGCGAGCAGCTAGCCTCGAACGCAGAAGAGTCGCATCCACTCTTGCAAGCTGGGACCGCTTTCCTCTCAAACCAACTAAGTCTGCGCGAAGTGGCAACCCACCCAAATTTTCGTAGGCGTACGGAGCGCGTTGCTCAAGAAGTTGCTTCGCTAACCATGCTGCGCAGGCTCTACTCGGATCATCAGGTCAGGGAAACACTGGTGGAATTTATCTCGGACTATGTACCTGTGCCGCTTTTTAGCAGTGGTGAGTGGGCAAGAATGGATTACGACCGAACCATTCGCAATATGATTGGCGGCACCTACCCGGACCTTTTGGTCTCTCTAAGCTTTCACCCCGCCATGCTTTTTTATCTAAACGGGCAAACCAACACATCCAAGAGCCCAAATGAGAATTTTGGTCGAGAGCTACTTGAGCTTTTTACGGTCACCCCAAAAGCCCAGTATACAGAATCAGATGTGGTAGGGGCATCCCAGATGCTGAGCGGAATTTCCTTCAGTCTGTTGGAGTATAAAACCAAAGCAGCGCCGTCGCTGCACCACTTCGGCAGGATAAAAGTCCTTGGTTTTACTCACCCAAATGCACCAACTGACAGCGAGGACACAATTCTCAGTCGTGCTTCCCAAATGATTCTGCATCTAGCGAAGCTGCCGCAGACAGCCAGAGCCTTCAGCCTTAGGATGGCCACCCGTTTCCTCTCGGATCGCCCACCATCGGACGTTCTCAGAGCCATGGAGAAAAGTTATCTGGCAAGCGGTGGCAGTATTTTCCAAACCTTTCAGGCCCTGGTGCTGCACCCACGTTTTTTGAGCACCCCCGCTTCCAAAGTAAAGAGACCGGCAGAACATTTCAGTTCCACAATCAGGGCACTTGCTTTGCAGCCAACTGTGAAACGTCCGCCGGGGGGCTGGTTAGACAGCGATGCCCTGAAGCCAATGCTGGCAGTTTTGAATCGACAGGGGCATCTCCCCTTTGACTGGGAGACCCCAGACGGCTTTCCAGACCAATCGATTGCCTGGGCCACCTTTGGAGGTCAGGTGCAGCGCTGGAATCTCAGCGCTCGTCTTAGTCAAGGCGGCTACGCCAACATATTTAACAACTCTGAATATCAGAAACAATTCGTCGATTGGCTGACACTCGAAGAGCTTCTTTCAAAAATAAGCATGTCGCTGCTCTCACAGCCGTTGCGGGAAGTAGATGCAGCTCACATGGTCCGGCTGCTTAAAGCAAACGAACCTAGGAACCTCCCCGAGGGGCCTAGAAAAGCTCGAATGGTTCAGCTAGCCATGGCGCTAGTGATGGCAACTGAGGAATGGAATGTCAGATGAGTGAACTGCACGGCTGCAGCGAATTTCAAGCGCTCACCAACGGTTTCAACCGAAGAAGTTTCATCAAGGGTGTTATGGCTCTGGGTGGTGGGCTGGTAGTAAGCGCAGGATCTGGAGTGACCTACGCTCTCGCTCAGCCGGGCGAGGACCAGAGTCTGGTTGTCACTTTGACTATGCGAGGCGGAATGGATGGATTAATGGCCGTTCCGCTCCTTGGCTCTGCGCTGCTCAGAAACTACCGACCGACTACATCGCTTTCCGATTCAGAACTGCATAATCTGAATGGCACCTTCGGACTGCATAAAAACCTTGCATTTCTGAAAACTCTCTACGATCAAAAACAGTTAGCCGTGGTGCACGCTGTCGGAACACCCTCTGGAACACGTTCCCACTTTGACGACCAACGTGCAGTTGAATTTGCCGCTTACGATTCCCCGATGACGCAGGGTGGTTGGCAGACTCGTTTTCTCGAAGCCGCTGGCCACAGCGAAGTCCTTGCAGGCTTTTCAGCTTCTCGCACTCTGCCGGTCAGCTTTGCCGGCTCCAGTCAGTCAGTTGCCTTCCAATCCTTATCGGATATCGAGCTCACTGCCGTTGGGCGCAGCAAGCAGGACTATTTGGAACTCATGGCCCGCATGCACGCCGATCGAGAATCGACCTGGTCGATTGCTGCCGCTACATCGCTTGAAGCTTCGCAGCGCTTATCATCCGTGCCCTCTGGGGTAACTGTGGTATACCCGGACAACCCCTTCGCCTCCAGACTGAAGCTATTAGCCAGTTTGATTCGAGCGGGTATGCCGATCAAGAGCGCAAATGTTGAGTTTCAAGGCGATTTAGATGTTCATGACGATGCTGGCATTAGGCAAGGAGTGATGGCCGATAATTTCACACGCCTAGACGGAGCAATAAAAGCCTTTAAGGAGGACCTAGGGGAAATGTGGCAGCAAACCGTGCTCGTAACAATTACTGAGTTCGGTCGAAGACTTAGGGAAAATGCCTCCTCAGGCCTCGATCATGGCTGGGCCAGCGCCATGTTTGTGATGGGAGGGCAGGTCCGGGGTGGACAGGTTATTGCCAAGTGGCCGGGAATTGAAAACTCAGATCTCCTAAATGGTGACCTGAGAGTAACGACCGATTATAGAGACGTTCTCGCAAGCATTCTGAGTGATGCTGGCGGTCTTAGCGCGGATGCGATGCGAGCAGTCTTTCCAAGCTACCGACCAGAGAAACTGGAGTTAATCAGAGTCTGAGAACACGCTCTGTTTCTCCACCAGTAATGCGGGCAGGCCAACGTGTTTGATCAAACAACTGAGATGGGCAAGGAATTTCTTCCTCATAACCAATCCCAATATTTGGGTGTTTGCTGGAATGCGCTCGAATCTCCCGCCTACGCGAATAATTTGTTTCCCGTTTGCTCTTGGTTGCCTGATTCGAAACCCGACATTCATGTTGGTAGGAATCAATGACGGCCATGAAACGAACTATTGCCTCCCTCTCCTCTGCCGCCTTTGTCCTCTGTCTCGGGCTTCAACTGCCTGCCTCCGCAGCTACCGAGTACACAATTACCCAGCTTGGCGTTTTCGATTCGCTCTCGGGAGCTGGTGGTGCTGAGATCTCCTCCTACCACCCAGCCACCAAGCAGGTCTACATAACTAACGGCGCTAGAAATCGCGTCGACATCGTCTCGATTGCTGATCCTGCCAATCCTCGCTGGGTCGGCGATATAAATGTCTCCGCCTATGGCGATAACATCAACTCGGTTGCTGTTGGTAAGACGGTCGTAGCAATTGCCGTGCACCGCTCCCCAACCTTTGCTGCCGATGGCACACCAACGCTTCTCAGTGGACAGCTGGTGATTGCCAGGCACTCCGGCAGCATCATTCGCTCAATCGATTTGGGCGGTTCCCAACCTGACTCGGTCACTTTCACCCCGGACGGCCTGACAGCTCTGGTGGCAATCGAGGGTGAACCAATCTGCGCAAAGGACAACCCGGCAACCGCGAGCGTCAACGAGTCTCGCGACTACGCGCTTGCAAAGGATCCGCGAGGAGCAGTTGCGGTTGTCAACCTAAGCAATCCAAGGACTGCAAAGGCAAAGCTCGCTGGGTTCAGTAAATTCACTTCGGCCCAGGCAAAAGATTTGGGACTTGTTGTGTCTCTAACTTCCAAGGATCCGGTGGTCGACTTCGAGCCCGAGTATGTGGCTCCTGCCAACAACAACCTTGCCTACGTTTCCTTGCAGGAAGCCAACGCAATAGCCGAATTGGATATCAAGAAGGCAACGATCACCAGGATCTACTCAGCGGGAACAACCGACATCAGCAAGACGCCATTTGATCTCTCGGACCGTGATTCCAGCGGCGGACCTTCGACCTTTAGCAATGTAATCGGACTGGCCATGCCCGATGCGCTAGCGGCATTCACCATCGGCAAGGACAACTACTTTGTTAGCGCAAACGAGGGCGACGACCGTGCTGACTGGACCTGCTTCACTGCTGTTGATGACAAGCGAGCTAAAGATCTGAAGGTTGACCCGGCGGCCTTTCCAAACTGGTCTTCAGAGTCAGTAGACGCTCGTCTTGGAAGAGTCAAGGTAAATCCAAACATCGGAGACAGTAATGGAGATGGTCTCTACGAAAAGATCTACCTGCTAAACAACCGATCTTTCTCCATCTTCAAAAACGGCACTCGGATTTACGACTCAGGCAACCTGCTGGAGCAGCTGCAAATTTCTGCGTTTGGCGTTGCCAACATCAATGGCGAGTGGAACACCACGACTGGTGTCTACACGCCGCAGTCCAGATCCGATGACAAAGGACCTGAGCCAGAGGGTGTAACCGTTGGAATGGTTGGCACCTCGAGAGTCGCGGTCATCGGCATGGAGCGTATGAGCGCCTTGCTGTTCGTTGACATCACCAATCCTGAAACACCGGTGGTTATCAAGTGGGAGCAAATGCTGCCACTTTCGACCATAGTCCCCGGCAAGCTCGGGCTGACCTGGTCACCTGAGGGGCTGGCTTTTGTCAGCGCCAAGGACTCCCCAACTGGCAAAGCCCTGGTACTAACTTCTTACGAGGTCTCTGGAAGCCTCTCCATTCACCAAATCGAGAAGAAGTAAGGCTAATCGCCCAGCCAGAAGTGGCTGGGCGCGGGGGTTTTGGCTCACAATTGGCTCAAAGACGCGAATTTTGCGTTAACCTAACTACTAACTGAGGGAGTATTCCCTAAAGCGCAGGTCTCGTCATCACGGCGAAAGCCCGGGATCTGCGGTTGTCCTAGGGCAGCGGAAGAGACTCAGGCTTCGGTTGACGATGGAGTCACGCGTAAGCGCTTCCATTTTCCTCCGAACAAGCTTCCGCAATGAAGCTCATTCCTACAAACAAGGAGGACATAGTAGTGAAGAAGATTGCAGTCGCCGCTACCGCTCTGGCTCTGATCGCAACCGCGGTTAGCGCAGCCCCAGCGAGCGCGAACACCCGACCAGAAAATGCTCGTTACGGACTTGCTTGCGCAACCGCAGGTCAGCTCGCAGCCAAGCGTGGTGCGGATGGAAGTGACCTGTATTGCAAAGTTGCAACTCAGGGAAGCTTCAAAGGAAAGCGTGTTTGGCAGTATCCAAAGTGGCCAACGCTAAAGGCTATGGATGTGCTGGTTCCAGCTGGAGCTGGTGGTGGATATGACACAACTGCTCGCAGAATGATGGATGCAATGCGAGCCGAAGGCGTGCTTCTTGCTAACGCAACCTTCAGAAACCTTCCTGGTGCAGGTGGAACCACTGGTCTATCCAGCTTCCTCAACAATGACACTGGCAAGGCTGGCCGCATGCTCGTTATGGGCTTCGCTCTAGTTGGTGGTGTTCAGTCAACCAAGGTGGCATTCAAGAACTCTGATGTTGTTGGTGCTGCTCGACTAATGGGTGAGTATGAGGTGGTAGTTGTACCAGCTGACTCTCCTTACAAGACTCTCGCTGATCTAGCCAAGGACATGAAGGCTAAGAAGACAGCTCTACCAATCGCTGGTGGAAACCTCGGTGGTATTGACCACTACACCGCAGTGCAGATGTATGAAGCCCTTGGTCTAACCATCAAAGACCTCAACTACATCGTTTACTCCGGTGGTGCTCAGGTAACTGCAGCCCTGCTAAACGGAACAGCCAAGGCTGGTATCTCCGGTTGGGCTGAGTTCAAGGGACAGGTTGAAGCAGGAACTCTGCGCGTACTAGGTGTTTCATCTGCCAAGCGCGTAGCTGGAATCACTGCACCAACCTTTACCGAGCAGGGTGTCAAGGTAGTTTCTCTGAACTGGAGAGGCTTCATGCTGCCAAAGGGAACCTCGGTTGCTGACCGCAACCTGGTTATCCGTGCCCTGGATGTTGCCAGAAATGGTGACGCCTGGAAGGCAACTCTGAAGGCAAACGTTTGGAGCAACAACTGGATGGCTGGTGACACTTACCAGAACTGGCTAGTTCAGGAAGAAGCAAAGATCAAGACTCTATACACCGAGCTAGGTCTCTAAATCGGTGCAAAGAGCTGAAAAGCAAATTGCAAAGGGGGAGCTGGTTTTCACCAGCTTCCTCTTTGCAACTTCAGTAGTTGTTTTAGTAGACACCACCAACATGGTTGAATCCAACGCAGTTGGATTCGTTGGCCCAAAGGTATTTGCCTACATGGTTGGTGTCTTGATGTTTTTCTTATCGGCAATTCAGCTGATTGCTGTTTTTCGCGGTGCACGCGGAGTCCCAGAGGGCATTGAATCTGGTGTTGCCTCAGATAAACCAAAGTGGAAAGCATTGTCTATAGCCGGTGCCGGCATGATCGCCTATGCCGCTTTGGTAGAGCTAGTTGGCTTTTTGGTGATGGGGCCAATTCTTTACTTCGCTGTTGCGAAGGCAGTCGGGGCCAAGCGCAATCTGCTGCTAGCGGGTATTGCCATTGGCTTGTCAGTAATTGTTTATTTCGGTTTCACCATGGGGCTGCAGCTATACCTACCCCTAGGTTTTGACTTTATTTTTGATCCAGCTGGCCAGGAGAGTGGTTGGTAATGGATTTCGCTAATTTCTTAGCTGGTTTCGCAGAGTCACTAACGGTTACCAATCTTCTGTTTGGACTTTTGGGAACGGTCCTTGGAACCCTGGTTGGAGTGCTGCCTGGTATTGGTCCGGCGCTCGCTATCTCACTTCTTCTTCCGGTAACTCTGGCAGTGGACCCGACCGCTGCCTTGATTATGTTTGGTGCGATTTACTACGGAGCCATGTTTGGTGGTTCCACCACTTCGATTCTTCTCAATGCTCCAGGTGAATCGGGTTCGGTGATGACCACCTTGGAGGGTAACAAGATGGCCCGCAACGGCAGAGCCGGAGCGGCTCTTGCTACCGCTGCTATCGGTTCCTTCGTCGCCGGAGCGATAGCTACCGGAATTGTTGCAGCCGCATCACCGGCGATTGCCTGGATTGGTGTTCGAATGACACCGGCTGACTTTTTCGCCCTAATGGTTTTGGCTTTCGGAACTGTTGGTGCAGTGATGGGTCAGAGCGTCGTGAGAGGACTACTTTCACTTTCTGTCGGTCTAACCATTGGGCTTATTGGTCTTGATCTCCAGACTGGCTCAACCAGGTTGGTTTTTGATATTCCAAGACTCACCGATGGTGTTGAAACCGTTGTGTTGATTGTTTCGCTGTTTGCAATTGGTGAAGTTTTATATGTTTCGCTCTTTGGTCAACTTGGCAAAGTTAGCAAGAACTCTTTCACTGGTCTTGCCACCATGACCCGAGAGGACTGGAAGAGGTCCTGGAGGCCTTGGCTTCGCGGAACGGCAATAGGTTTTCCAACTGGTGTTCTTCCTGCCGGAGGATCGGAGCTTCCGACATTTCTTAGCTACAGCCTGGAAAAGAAACTGGCAAAAAAGAAGCACGATGAGTTTGGCAAGGGAGCAATCGAAGGTGTTGCTGGCCCAGAGGCTGCTAACAATGCGAATGCGGCGGGTGCGATGGTTCCGCTGCTGGCTCTTGGTCTGCCAACCAGCGCCACCGCTGCGGTGCTGCTAACAGCCTTCCAACAGTTTGATGTTCAGCCAGGGCCGCTACTTTTCAACGATCAGCCGCTGCTGGTTTGGACTTTGATTGCCTCTCTCTTTATTGGAAACCTCCTGCTGTTGGTTTTGAACCTGCCGCTCGCAGGTGTCTGGGCAAAGCTCTTGATGATTCCTGCGCACTACTTATATGGAGGAATTGTCCTGTTCGCGATGGTCGGAGCATATGTTCTAAATGGCGAGACCTTCGATGTCTGGGTCGCGATCGTAATTGGTGTCCTAGGACTTCTTTTCCGAAGATTTGGCTATCCGATTACCCCTTTGATTCTGGGCGTGATTTTGGGTCCAATAGCCGAGCAGGAGTTTAGACGAGCTCTGCAGGGATCAGTTGGTGACCCGAGCATCCTGATCGCAACACCTTTCTCTGTTGCCCTCTACGTCTTACTCATAATCGCAATTGCTACTCCGAAGCTCTATAAGTTGTGGAAGAAAAAGCAGAACGCCTAAATGGCCAAACTAGCAATGAGCAGTAGCCGCTGGCTATTGCTCATTCTGCTTAACTCAGCCTTTATTCAGGCGGGTGTATATGTCGTTCGCCCCATGGTTAGCTATCGAGCTTTGGAACTTGGTGCGGATGCTGTACTGGTTGGTTTCATCGGATCTGCATTTGCAATAGCACCTCTGATCTTTGCGATTGTCATGGGCAAGTGGGTTGATAGGGGAAGAGACGGAACTGCACTGCTAATCGGCTCAAGTGTCTCGATGCTGGTGACGATTGCTCTGGTGCTGGTTGAGTCTCTACCATTTTTGTTTCTTGCGATGCCGCTACTGGGAATAGGGCACCTGTTCGCCATGCTTGGCGGTCAAACCATGATTGCGAATCGATCCGAAGACAAAAAGTATGAGAAAAACTTTGGCCTACTTACTTTCTACGCCTCGGTCGGTCACGCTTTTGGCCCCTTTGTTGGTGGAATCCTTGCAGATCGTGGAGGAATCGAAGTTGAGGAAAACTCCGCGCTAATTTTTGCCGTTGTCTTGTTTGTCCTAGCGGCACTGAGTGTTATTCCACTTGCCAAGAAAGGGAAGATTCTCCAAAGAGACGAGCAGCTCAGCGGAAGTGCTGTTAAGAAAGTTCTCGCTGTTAGGGGTTATAAGTCGGCCATCTTTGTTGCTGGCTCTTCAACGGCTGTGGTTGACGTAATCCTGATCTTCTTGCCCGTACTCGGCAGAGAGCTAGGTTTTGGTTCAGCTCAAATAGGTATCTTGCTTGCTATCCGAGCTGTTGCCTCAATGGGTGTCAGAGTTGTCCTCGGTCGTATCTCTGATCGCTACGGCATGAAGTTCATCCTCAATGGTGGAGCGCTAATCACCATGCTCGGCACCATTGCCCTGGCCTTCATCACAGACTTTACGATCCTGGCAATCGCTATTGCGATCACTGGATTTGCGATGGGAATTGGTCAACCTGCAACTATGGCCTGGGTTTCGCGAATCTCTTATCCCGAGCACAGAGGTTTAGCGATTTCTATCCGGCTTACTTCGAATCGCCTGGGTCAGGTGTTGGTTCCAGCTGTGGCCGGAACAATCGCTGGTGCAGGGATTGGATCGGTCTTTTTCCTACTTGCCGCTCTCCAGGCAGCTTCCATAGTTGTAACCCAAAAAGCTCTGCCCGACCAAGCTAGTTGAGTGAGGCGAGCAGCTTCTTCATCTGTTCGATTTGGGCTGTCTGCGAGCTGATAATCGATTCTGCTAAGCCTCTAATTTCTTTGTTGGAAGACTCAACGACCATCTGGGTCATTTCGATTGCGCCTTCGTGGTGAAGAATCATCCCCTCAAGAAAAAGCTTGTCGAATTCAGCGTCTTTGGCTTTCTCGAGAGCTTCCATCTGTTCAGGCGAAAGCATGCCATCCATGGTGTGACCCTCGTGGGAGTGCTCGTGGCCACCTGTCTTTCCTAGCCAACCAGACATAAGCTCGACCTCTTTGTGTTGCTCTTCATCAATCGCCTGGGCAAGTTCCAAGATTTCTGGGTTCTGTGTGTTCTTTTCCGCGAGATGAGCCATCTCGACTGCCTGATCGTGGTGAGGAATCATCATTTCCAGGAACATTTCGTCAACACTGCTTAGCTCTACATCTGAGTTATTCGATGAATCAGATGCACATCCGGATAGTGTCAACAAGGCGGTGATGAGGGCCGCGCTAAAGATTTTTGTAGAGGTTTTCATTTTTTTTCCTTTCTCAAGACCTCTATTCTACTTGCTGATTTTTCTTCCTACGGGCTTGAGGTTTAGCCACATGCTCTTGGGCTCAATGTATTTCGGTGGTCTTTCTTTATAAATCTTCTTGTAGATTCTTCGACCTGAAAGATAGTGCGCGAGATTGTTCATGGCTTGTTTTTGTTCTTTGCCCTTTAAGTACTTTTGAAAAAGCCGAGCTGTTTGTTTAGCCCAAGGGTCTCCGTGGTAGCCGCTGGAGAGTGCATGACCTAGCTCATGCAGCAAAGTTTCTTTGTCAAAGTGGCATAGGAACATCGAGTTATCTTCATGATCCCACCATCCCATTGCATGAGGAATATCACCCTTCAGGTTGAAGTGAGAGTGAATACGAACCCATTTGACTTTGATTTTTTCGTTTTTCGCAACTTTTTCAAGAAGTAAAAGAATTGGTTTCCAAAGTTTCCAAGCTCGGTTATCAAAACTTGGGCTTGGCCTTACCTCGAAACTCATTCTTGTTGCCCAGAGAGGAGTCATTCGATAGCGGCCGGCTATCTTCATTTCAACCAGTTTGTTTTCACCCGAGGAAGCCATAGAGGAATAGTAAGAGCGAAGGGCTAGTGTTTCGAGCTGCTTTCCACAGGGGAACAGGGCCTTGTCTAGAGGCGTTCTTAGGCTAGAATTGGGGCTTCCAGCGCTCGTGGCTCAACGGATAGAGCATCTGACTACGGATCAGAAGGTTGGGGGTTCGAGTCCCTCCGAGCGCGCGAACCCGCCAAGAATTTCACGACTTGGCGGGTTTCCTATGACCAAAGGTCCACTTCTGATCTCGTTGGAAGGCTCGAAGATGCGCCTATTTTTGTCACCGAGATTGTGGCTGCTACCACTGCCTGACTGATTGCCAGGTCTAGCTCAGCCCCTTGGGAAATCAGTGCTCCAAGATATCCGGCAAAGGCATCGCCTGCCGCAGTAGTGTCGAGAGCTTTGACTTTAGGCGCGGGGAAGTGAGTGAGGCCCTTCTCACTCAGGCAATAGACACCATTCGCACCAACAGTTATCAGGGCAACTGCCACCCCTCTATCCAAAAACCATTTGCCAGCAGCCAAAGCCGAAGCTTCGTCGATGACTGCCACTCCAGTCAGGGACTTGGCTTCTGACTCATTTGGTGTGACGATATCAACTTGCGACCAAGCGGACTCATCAAGTTCCATGGCGGGAGCCGGATCGAGAATAATTGTGGCTTCACTGGTTTTGGCAAGATTTATTGCATGCTGGTTTAGGGACCATGGAATTTCGAGCTGCAGAAGTAGAACATCAACATCAGGATTGCCAAAAAACGCCGCATCAATCTGTTCGCTCCGAATTTTTGAATTCGCCAAGGGGATGACGACGATATTGTTATCACCAGATTCACCAACTCGAATATGCGCAATGCCTGTCGGGCCCTCAACTGCCCTAAGAAAGTTGGTGTGAACACCAAATTCTTTCAAGGTATTTTTTGCAAAGTCAGAAAATAGATCATCACCGATGCAGCTCACCAGCAGGCTCGTACTTCCAGCCAGTGCAGCTGCAATCGCCTGGTTCGAGCCCTTGCCACCCAATACAAGTTTGAAGTCATCTCCGATCACCGTCTCACCGGTTTCCGGAGGGCGCTTTGAGTAAGCAACTAAATCAATTGAGACGCCACCGACAACAATGACTTTGCCATGCGGCTTTTCTTTTGGAATTTCTGGCATCTGCATTGCTATCCCGTTTCCGCTTCGTCAGAGGCTTTAGACACTTTGAAGCAAAGCCTCAGCGGTTCCTTCATCCATAATCAAATCAGATATGTATTTACCTGCAAGAGCTCCTCTGAGGCTTGGAATTCTTGAAATACCCGAAACCACGCAAATCTTTCTTGGCACTGATCGAATGACATCAAGACTTGGTCCGGTCGAGCGACGGTTCAAATCGATGTCATTTGATGAACCATCGGCACGATAGAATACTGTCGCTATATCGCCAACAATTCCATTGTTAGCCAGGGCTTTCAAATCGTCGTTGTTGAGGTATCCAGCCGAGTAGACCTGACTTGGGACCTCAGCGTTATTGACCCCGAGACCAAATAGAACAACGTCCATCGATGCTTGGATGTCCAGAATTCTCTTAGTGCTTCGTTCTCGCCAGAGGGTCTCTTTAGCGGCTGGATCATCAAAGAAAGCCGGCACCGGGAACTGCTCAACCGTGGCACCGAAGGCTTCACCGAAACGTCTGAGGATTTCACCGCTGTAGGTAACGCCGGTGGTGAAAGTGTTTCCGGCACCATTTAGTTGGACGACCCTGGACGCCCTTAGGGGCCTAGAAACCAGATTTCTACTGACTGCGGCAGTGGTTGAACCCCAAGCAATACCCATGGTCATGCCCGAGAAAAAGAAGGAACTGAGCATGCGTGCAGCGGTTAGAGCAACTCTGTCCAGTCGGTCAATCGGGGAGGTTGACTCGGCAACTGGGACCAAATGAGCGTTGACCCCAAATGTCGCTTGGATCTGATTGGCCATGCGACGGGGGGCATCCTCGGGGGTGTGGATTTTCACCTCGACTATGCCCCTATCCCTTGCCATCTGCAGGAGCCGGGAGACTGAGGACCTGGAAACCTTGAGTTCATCGCCAATGGCGTCCATGGTCAGGTCTTGAAAATAGTAGAGCTGGGCGGCCCTGAGGGCTAGGCGAAGCCTGGAACCTTCGTTGATTTCCTCCAACATAACGAAAGTATTGCACATTTGCTCAACTTGGTTGGAAAGACTATCACCCCGGCCCGTGGGTCAATAGCCTTCAAATAACTAGATGTTCTGGTGAGAAAGCCCCAGGGGCAATGAGCAAAGAAGCTTCTCTGTCGACTCGGATCGCTGATCTGCGCGAAAATCCGAAGTCTCAGGTGCTCATTATTGGCGGGGGAATCAATGGCCTGGCTGTCTTTCGGGATTTAGCTCTTCAAGGCGTCGATGTTGTTTTAGTTGAAAAGAACGATTACTGCTCGGGGGCATCTGCAGCCTCTTCGCACATGATCCACGGTGGAGTTCGATACCTAGAAAACGGTGAAATCCGTTTGGTCAAAGAATCCCTGCAAGAGCGCAACCGATTGCTTGCGGCAGCTCCTCACTACGTGAAGCCGCTGAAAACCACCATCCCTATTTTTTCTGTCTTCTCTGGTCTTCTCTCTGCTCCGATTCGGCTGTTCACTCACTCGCAGGGTAAGCCAAAAGAACGCGGAGCGATCTTGATTAAGGTCGGATTGATTTTGTATGACGTCTTTGGTCGCAATGCCGGCACACTTCCTAGGCACAGGTTCCTCGGAAAAAAGAAATCGATGCAGGAAATGCCTCACCTCAATAAAGATGTCAAGTTCACTGCGACCTACTACGACGCAGCCATGGAATCTCCTGAGAGATTAGCTTTAGAGGTTTTGTTTGATGGTTTAGCTGCCGGAAAAAATGCCAGGGCTTTCAACTATGTATCGGTAGCTTCGATGAGTCAAAACGGAGTCATCCTGAAAGACGAACTCAGCGGAGAGACTTTTAGCTTTTCCTCCGATGTAATTGTTAATACAACGGGACCTTGGACAGACTTGACGAATCAAGCACTTGGTTACAGCACCAGTTACATGGCAGGCACCAAGGGTTCTCACATTGTTCTTGAAAACAAGGAACTCTTTGAAGCTTGTGACAACCGTGAATTATTTTTTGAAAATCAAGACGGTCGAATTGTTTTGATGTATCCGATTCTTGGCAAAGTGCTGGTTGGTACAACCGACATTCCGCACGATATGAGGCATCCCGCTGTTTGCACTGATGACGAGGTCGAGTACTTCTTCAAGCTGGTATCACACGTTTATCCCAACATAAAGCTAGATCGCAGTCAGATTGTCTATCGGTATTCAGGTGTAAGGCCTTTGGGTGCAAGTGGAGATATAAATCCAGGAGTCATTTCGCGTGACTACAGAATTGTCAGAACATCCGCAGAGAATGAGGTTCCCGTCCTGAGTCTTGTCGGTGGGAAATGGACAACTTTCCGAGCACTTGGGGAACACCTCAGCGGTGAAGTTCTAAAACTGCTCGGCCTTTCTCGCAAGGTTTCAACCGCTAACTTGCCGCTTGGTGGGGGCAAGGGATTTCCGACAGACCCTGAGGGGCAGTTAGCTTGGGCTGAGCAGCATCGCCAAACAGTCCCCACCGAACGCGCGCTTCAACTTCTTCTTCGTTATGGCACACGGGCGACAACCGTTCTCTCGATGATTGCAGCGAAGGGGGAGAAGAGACTAAGTTCCCATCCTGAATTTACTGACACAGAAATTGAATATTTGATTGAACGAGAGCAGGTTTGCCAGGTTGAGGATATTGTTCAGCGAAGAACCAACCTTGCTTTCACAGGAGAAGCTTCACCTCAGCTCATAAAAGAACTCGAAGAAATCAGCCACCGTTTTCAGTCTTGGGGCGAGGGGCAATCCGAAGGCTTCATCCAGCGAAAGGCAATGAAGGCGGGGGGTCGATAATGCCAAAGCTAGTTTTAGAAAATGTTCGTTACACGCAGGATTCCGAGGAGTTTATCTACGACTTCTCTGCTCAGTTCAATTCCGGCATCAACCTGCTAATTGGTCCCACAACGGCCGGCAAAACGACCCTGATGAGGTTGATTGCTGGTCTTATGACCCCCACCTCAGGGTCTATCACACTCGATGGAGCAGATCTAAAAAAGGTTCCAGTGAGAGATCGCTCCGTAGCTTTCGTCTATCAGCAGTTCATCAACTATCCGTCTTTATCGGTGTTCCAGAACATCGCTTCTCCGTTATTGGCTACCAAGAAAAAGCCAAGTAAGCAGGAGATCAAGGCCAGGGTTGAAGAGGTAGCAGAACTTTTGGGACTTACTCCTTTCCTAAAGAGAAAGCCGTCGGAACTTTCAGGTGGCCAGCAGCAGAGAGTTGCTATCGCCAGAGCACTGTCGAGAAAGGCAGATATCGTCCTGCTGGATGAGCCACTTGCCAACCTCGACTACAAGCTACGCGAGCAGCTTCGAAGTGAGCTGCAAAGCATTTTCTCTAAAGACTCATCAATTGTGATTTACTCAACTGCAGAGCCCTCCGAAGCTTTGGATTTCGCAACCGACTCATTTGTTATGAACGAAGGTGCGCTTTTGCAGTCAGGCAAAGCGCTAAGTATTTATCAAAAGCCAGTTTCAATTGCCGCTGCGGTTGCAATGTCTGACCCTCCAATCAATCTTCTGAACTCGAAGATTGAAGGCGGTAATGCTTTTTTTGGCAAGACCTCATTTAAGTTTGACAGAGCTGGAACTGCAGGTTCCGCCAGGGAAGTAATCCTGGGTATTCAGCCAGGAAAGATTGTGCTCGAGAAGCCCGCTCATTCAAGCGTTTCATTTAGTTGCCAGGTGATTTTGGCCGAGCTCACAGGAAGCTCAACCTTCGTACACGTCACCATCGACAGCGGTGAGCAACTGGTGATTGAGATTGAGGGATCAAAATCATTTGATCTCGATGAAAAGCTCACTGCTTATTTCGATCCTGATGATCTCTACGGTTTTGATTCAGAGACAAGCACTGCGGTGTTTTTCCCGATTGGAGGTGGGCGCAATGGCTGATATTCGCCTTGAAGGCATAGCTCACTCTTACGACGGCGGAAAGACCTATGCCGTTAGACCTATCACAATGACCTGGGAGGACGGAAAGGCATACGCGCTTTTAGGTCCCAGCGGTTGCGGCAAGACAACACTGCTAAATATCGCATCAGGACTTCTCAAACCATCAGAAGGTCGAATCTTTATTGATGGCAAGGACGTTACTGATCTACCTACTGACCAAAGAAACATTGCCCAGGTTTTCCAGTTCCCTGTCCTTTACGACACCATGACAGTTAGAAAGAACCTTGAGTTCCCTCTCAAGAACCGAAAGCTCTCAAGGGAAGAAATCACAAAGCGTGTCACCGAGATTTCCGCTCTACTTGGTATCGATGACAAGCTAGACATCAAGCCCTCGAAGCTCCGCTCCGATCTGCAGCAAATCGTCAGCCTTGGCCGCGGACTTGTTCGTTCAGATGTAGCGGCAATTCTGTTTGATGAGCCGCTCACTGTGATTGATCAGAACTTCAAGTGGACCTTGCGCAATCGTCTCAAGCGCTTACAGCTTTCGACCGGAGTCACCGTTGTCTACGTCACCCACGACCAGACTGAGGCTCTAACCTTTGCCGACGAGGTTCTAGTGATGGACCAAGGCAATCTGGTGCAGGTTGGCACATCAGAGAAGCTATTCCTTGAACCCGAGCACGAGTTTGTTGGCTACTTCATCGGATCTCCTGGAATGAATTTCTTTGAAGTTGAGGCGAGTTCATCTGTCTTATCGCTGAATGGCGAGCAAATTGGCTCGGCAAATAAGCCCGGTCTGGATGGCACGCTGCGTTTGGGAGTTAGACCTGAGTTCTTAGTGCCTGGTGCCAAAGGTGACATTGAGTTCAATGTCGAGCGCATCGAAGACAGAGGTGTTTACAAGCTGGTTCACCTGACCAAGGCTGGCTTCCAACTAATAGCCAAGGTTGATGAAAACTACTCTGCGACAGTCGGCGGTTTAGCTCACTTCACCTTCGCACCTGACAGAGCGTTTGTATTTGATGGCAACAAGAAGGTAATTGCAACAGTTAGTCCCATGTCGAAAGCGAGGAACTAGAGATGGATACCAAGAGAAAAAATAACAAGGCATGGTTCCTCGTTGCCCCTGTGGTTTTTGTTGTTGCTTTCACGGCAATCGTTCCCCTCATGGCTGTGGCCAACTACTCTCTGCAGGACATCCAAGGTTTTGATAACCGTTTGTTTGTTGGCCTAGATTTCTTCAAGCTGGTAGCCACGGATCCCAACATACAAAACGCGTTTATGAGAAACCTTTGGCTCTCCGCTCAGGTTCTACTCATTCAAATTCCACTCGGTATTTTTATCGCCAGACTCATGCCTCGTTCCGGTTGGAAGGCATCGGCTGCCCTGGTGGTGGTGGCCATCCCTCTGATTATTCCTTGGAACGTAATCGGTACCACCTGGCAGATCTTTACCAGAAGTGATATAGGACTGGGTGGTGTTCTGGCCAACCTATTCTTTGAATACAACACCACGGCCTCTCCTTTTGATGCTTGGGTGACTGTCATCATCATGGATACCTGGCACTGGACGCCTCTGGTTGCACTTTTGGTTTATGCAGGATTGCGCTCGATTCCGCAGGCCTACTATCAGGCAGCGGCTATCGACAGCGCTTCGCCGATGGCAATCTTCCGCTTCGTTGAGCTTCCAAAGCTTCGCAGAGTGCTGCTTATCGCCATTCTTCTCAGATTCATGGATTCGTTCATGCTCTACACCGAGCCCTTTGTTGTCACCGGTGGAGGGCCAGGAGACTCGACCACAACACTGAGCATTTTGCTAACCACGATTGCTGTTGGTCAGTTTGACGTTGGTGTCGCGGGCGCCTTCTCGCTGATGTACTTCCTATTCATTCAGATTTTCTCCTTCATCTTCTTCACCGTTCTGACAATTGATGAGCGTCCGGGAGCAACCAAAGTTACAAAGCCAAAGAAAAAGTTATTTGCTAAGGCGGGGGGTGCAGCTAATGACAACTAAAACTGAGCTAACTGCAGCTGGAAAAAAGCGGTCCAGCTTCTTTGACTTCAGAAGCTGGCTATTTTGGCTAATCATGGCCGTCTGGGCCCTGCCAGTTGTCTGGCTGGTCTCGATGTCCTTCAGAGACAACGCAGACATCCTTTCGGAGTTTGCGGTGATCCCGACAAGCATCTCTCTGAACGGGTACATGGAATTCTTTAGTGATCGAAGCTGGATTGGGTCCTACATGAACTCAGTGACCTACACGCTGCTCAATACCGTGATGTCACTGGTGGTGGCCCTACCAGCCGCCTATGCGTTCAGCAGGTATACCTTCTCTGGCGATAAGCACCTGTTCTTCTGGCTTCTAACTAACCGTATGGCACCAGCCGCCGTGTTCCTACTGCCGTTCTTCCAGTTCTATCAGTCACTGGATCTATTCGATACGCCCTTCGGCGTGGCTCTGGCCCACATGCTCTTCAACGTTCCACTGGCGGTTTGGATTCTTGAAGGCTTTATGTCTGGTGTCCCAAAACAGCTAGACGAGATTGCGGAAATCGACGGATACAAATTTGGTCGTTTCTTCCTAACAATTTTTATCCCGATGATCCGCTCCGGAATAGGTGTAACCGCATTCTTCCTGTTCATGTTTAGCTGGGTGGAGTTGCTAATCGCTCGAACCATCACCGCAACATCCGCCAAGCCGATTGCAGCCCAGATGACCAGAACCATCTCGGCGTCGGGTATCGACTGGTCTTTGCTTTCTGCCGCAGGTGTGATGACGATCATCCCTGGAGTCATCGTGATTTGGTTTGTTCGAAACTACATCGCCAAGGGCTTTGCGTTAGGACGTGTATAAAAATGTTTGATTGGATTCCTTGGACAGCTCCGATTGCTTTCGTGTTCATCGGGGTGTTCACCATGATTGCAGGACTTACCATCTGGGGCCACTTCAGACCACCAGTTAGGCGCAAGGGTTTTCTCGGCATCGTCACCGATCGAAGCGAGCGAGTTTATATCGCGATAATCACATTCGCCTTGATCATGGTTATTTCTTTTGCTGTGGTGGGAAGCGATACCTCCCTCTGGGCAATCGGTGCACTAATAGTTTCGGTGGTGATTCTCATATGGGGATAAGAAAAGGATTCGATGGGCAAGATCTGTTCATCGATGCAAGGCTTGGAGCATTGGGCCTTGAAGATGTCGAGGTGACTAGATCAGCCCCCTCGTCAATGGCAAAGCGAAAGGTAGAAATGTTGAAAAGCAATTTTCGCAAACGTTCAACTGCACTGCTGGCAATGACAGCAAGCGCAGTGTTACTAGTAACCGGGTGTGCTTCAGATGGAGCTACACCTACTGATTCAGACATTGATGCAGTTGCAGCTAAGTGGGTGGACGGGGAATTCAAACTGAGTGCCCTTACCCGCGAAGAGCAAATTGCGGAGATTAAGTGGTTCCATGAGGCAGCCAAGGCACTTGGAGTGTCGGACATCTCGGTTGTTTCTGAGACCATTGCACCTCACGAATACGAGTCAAAGGTTTTGACTCAGGCATTCAAGGAAATCACTGGCATCAACGTAACCCACGACCTAATTGGTGAGGGTGACGTAATCGAGAGAATCCAGACGGAAATCAAGACACGTACATCAATTTACGATGGCTACGTAAATGACTCCGACCTAATTGGTACTCACCAGCGTGGAGACTACGTCTACCCTGTTGCTGACCTGATGGCTAACTCAGCGATTACCAGCCCAACGCTGGACATCGATGACTACATCGGCAAGGCATTCACCACAGGATCAGATGGTGTTCTTTACCAGCTACCTGACCAGCAGTTCGCGAACCTTTACTGGTTCCGCTACGACTGGTTCAGCGATGCAGACATCCAGAAGCAGTTCAAGGACATTTACGGTTACGACCTAGGTGTTCCAGTCAACTGGTCCGCTTACGAAGACATTGCAAAGTTCTTCTCCACTGAGGTTAACGGAGACGGAACCATCGACGGTGTCAAGGTATACGGACACATGGACTACGCAAAGCCAGGCCCATCTCTACAGTGGCGCTTCACCGACGCATGGCTCTCAATGGCCGGAAACGGTGACAGCACTCAGGGAACACCTAACGGTCTTCCTGTTGACGAGTGGGGTATCCGTGTTGAGGAGTGCCACCCTGCAGGTTCATCTGTATCACGTGGTGGAGACCTAAACGGTCCTGCTTCCGTATACGCTCTGCAGAAGTTCCTCGACTGGTTCGAGTACGCTCCACCAACAGCAAAGGGTATGGACTTTAGCGAGTCTGGACCAGTTGTTGGTCAGGGTGAAATTGCTCAGCAGATGTTCTGGTACACGGTATTTACCGCATCAGCAACTGACCCATCACTACCTGTTATGAACGCAGACGGCACTCCTAAGTGGCGTATGGCTCCAAGCCCACACGGTTCATACTGGCAAGACGGACAGAAGCTCGGTTACCAGGACGTAGGTTCATGGACATTCATGAAGCACGCTGACGAGAACAGACGCGCTGCAGCCTGGCTGTACGCTCAGTTCGTAACCTCCAAGACAGTTGACGTTGCTAAGTCAATTGCTGGAACTACCTTCATCCGTCAGTCAACTCTTGACCACCCATACTTCACTGAGAATGCAGTCAAGTACGGTGGTCTAATTGAGTTCTACCGCTCACCAGACCGTGTTGCATGGTCACCGACCGGTACCAACGTTCCTGACTACCCAACCATCTCTAACCTCTGGTGGCAGTCCATCAGCAAGGCTGCTTCAGGAGAATTCACCGCCCAGGAGGCGATGAATGAATTGGCTGCTGCACAGGACGAAGTAATGATTCGTCTTGAACAGTCCAACCCTGACGCACCATGTGCTGTCAAGATGAACCCAGAACAGGATGAGCAGTACTGGATCGATCAACCAGGCGCCCCGGTTGCGAAGCTCGCAAACGAGAAGCCTGCCGGCGAGACCGTCAACTACGACGAGCTAGTCAAGCGCTGGGCCTCCAACTAAACATTTAGTTGTAAGGCAAAAAGCTGTTGGCTGGTCACTTCGGTGGCCAGCCAACACTTTTCTTATAAGGAAAGCAAAAACTTGAAACCTAACCTCAGATCACCGATGGTCGAGCTATCCGACGGGAATTCCATTCCCCAGTTAGGTTTGGGAGTTTACAAAGTCGAAAACTCAATCACTGGACCACTAGTGAGTCAGGCGCTTCAAAGCGGCTATCGCCTAATCGACACAGCTTCGATGTATCAAAATGAAAAGGGAGTCGGAGAAGGAATTTCCAATTCGGGAATCCCGCGGAGCGAAATCACTGTTGCCACAAAATTCTGGATGGACGACCTCGGTTATGACAAGACTCTGAGAGCTTTTGATACAAGCCTTCAGCTACTAGGGCTGAGCTATCTCGATATTTATCTGATCCACTGGCCTGCCCCAAAAAGGGGTCTGCTTTATGTCGACTCCTGGAAAGCCATGGAGAGACTCAAGAATGAGGGTCTCGTAAAATCCATAGGCGTATGTAACTTTCACACTCATCACATTGATGAAATTCTGAAGGTGGCTGAACATCCTCCCGTAATTAATCAAATTGAATTGCATCCACTTCTGACTCAAGACAAAGTGCTGGCTTACGATACAAAGCACTCCATACTTACCCAAGCTTGGTCTCCACTAGCAAGAGGTCAAATTCTGTCTAACGAGCTGATTATTACTATCGCCAGAGACAGACTCAAGTCCGCTTCTCAAGTAGTTCTTCGCTGGCACATTCAAAGAGGTGTGGCAGTCATTCCCAAATCAACCTCGAAACAGCGCATTGAGGAGAACTTGGATGTCTTTGATTTCGAGCTCAGCGAAGAGGAAATGGCTGCGATTAGTAGCTTGAATATCAACTACCGCACTGGCGTTGACCCCGAAGACAGGAATTAGTTGAGCTAATCGACCCAGTCCAAAGTCCTGGTGACAGCCTTCTTCCAAAGTGAAACTCGGCGCTTTCGGTCTGCGTCTTCCATGTTTGGAAGCCACCTTCGACCTTCTCTCCAGCGGCTTCTCAGTTGATCCAGCCCCTCCCAGTAACCAACGGCTAAGCCAGCGGCATAAGAAGCTCCAAGCGCCGTTGTTTCAGTAATCACGGGACTAATAACTGGGACACCAAGGATGTCTGCCTGGAATTGCATAAGGGTTTCATTCTTTGTCATTCCACCGTCAACCTTTAGCTCGCTTAGTTGAACGCCGGAATCTGCATTTAGAGCTTGCAATACCTCGAGGGTTTGAAAGGCCGTTGCCTCTAAAGCCGCGCGGGCTATGTGTCCCTTGTTGATGAATCTTGTCAGTCCTACCAAGGCACCTCTTGCATCGGGTCTCCAGTGAGGGGCAAACAAGCCGCTGAATGCCGGGACGAAGTAGGCTCCGCCGTTATCTGGCACAGATGTCGCGAGTGCCTCCACTTCCGAAGCACTCTTGAAGAAACCAAGATTGTCTCTCAACCACTGAATGAGGGAGCCAGTGACCGCAATTGAACCCTCGAGTGCGTATACCGGTTTGCCATCACCAAGCTGGTAGGCAACAGTTGTCAGCAGCCCATTCTTGGAGAGAACAATTTCTTCGCCCGTATTAAAAATAAGAAAGTTTCCAGTGCCATAGGTGTTCTTGGATTCACCTTTATTGAATGCAACTTGTCCAAACGTTGCAGCTTGCTGATCTCCCAAGATTCCCGATATCGGTACCCCACGCAGAAGGCTGTTCTCACTTACAGTTCCAAATACACCTGAGGAAGGACATATTTCGGGCAACATTTGGATAGGAATGCCAAATTCGTCAGCAATCGCTTTGTCCCACTTAAGTGTCCTTAGGTCCATGAGAAGTGTGCGACTGGCGTTTGTGACATCTGTCTTGTGGACACCACCCTCTGTACCGCCTGTGAAATTCCATAGCAACCAGGTGTCCATAGTTCCAAACATCAACTCACCCTTGGCTGCAGCCTCTTTCGCACCGTCAACATTCTCAAGAATCCAAGAAATCTTTGTTGCGGAGAAGAATGTGGCGAGCGGAAGTCCTGTAATTTCCCTGAAGCGATTGATTCCGCCTTTTTCGGCCAGCCGATCCACAATCGGTTGAGTTCGCGTATCTTGCCAAACTATGGCGTTATAAACGGGCACGCCGGTGTGCTTGTTCCAGATAACCGTCGTCTCTCTTTGATTTGTTATGCCAACGGCAGCAATTGAATGCCTTGTGAGGTTTGCCCTACTTAGGGCCTGGCCAACGACCTCGCGAGCGTTATTCCAGATTTCCATTGGATCGTGCTCGACCCAGCCCGGCTGAGTCATGATTTGACGGTGCTCTAGCTGCCCTGAAGCGATGTCCTCACCGGCTTCATTAAAAATGATGGCTCGTGAGCTGGTAGTTCCTTGGTCAACAGATATGACGAATTTGTCCATGCTTGCGCTCCCTAGCTTCCCTGATAGTTACAGCGCTACTTTTTAAGGATACTGGATTCTTGACCTACTCAAATGCCGTGAAAAAGTTAGTCTTTTGGTGTGGTTGGTTATAAGGGACTTTCAAATACTGAGGCTTCTGTAAAGCTCTCTCAATTTGGAAAGAACCGCATTGATTCAAGTAGGGCTTTCTCCAGCACAAAATTACTTCTCTCCCAATTTACGGACCCCATCATGTTGTTGCTATTAGGTGCGACATTGCTGGCCATGGCACTGGGTCAAGTAATTGACTCACTGATTATTTTAGGAATCGTGGTTCCGACTGCACTTTTGGGTTTCTACCAGCAGCGGAGAGCCGGATTAGAACTTCTGGCCCTTATGGAGAGAGTGAGGCTGACGGCTAAGGTCTTCCGAGATGGCCAAGAAGTTGAAATTCCTGCGGAACATGTTGTGCCTGACGACGTTGTTGTTCTTCGGCTTGGTAGCCAGATCCCAGCAGATCTGGAGCTGATCGAAAGCAATCAATTGTTAGTTGATGAGTCGGTTTTGACAGGTGAATCTTTCGCAGTGGAAAAGGGGGTACCCGATCACGTCTATCTCGGAACTCATGTAGCAGGTGGTGGTGCTGTTGGAAGAGTTATCGCCACCGGCAGGGCCACAAAATATGGAGAGTTAGCCCAAAGGCTGGCAGCCAGAGACAGTACTACAAGTTTTGAAAAGGGATCAGCCGATTTTGGTCGTTTTCTGATGAAGGTAATGCTGGTTCTCGTGATAGCGATTTTTATCGTGAATATTTTTGTGCAGCGATCGCTTTTTGATTCGCTGCTGTTCTCCCTCGCACTTGCAGTTGGCCTCACGCCACAATTTCTCACAGTAATAATCACCATTTCACTAACCCATGGTGCTTCTAAGATGGCCAAGCAGAAGGTGCTAGTTAAGCGCCTGGACGCTATTCAAGACTTCGGAAGCATGACCGTTTTGTGTTGCGATAAGACCGGCACTCTGACCAAAGGCGAAGTCAAACTAAGCGGCTTTTACTCAGTTGATGGCGCCACATCCAAACGCGTTCTCGAGTTAGCCGCAATCAATTCGGCCACCCAGGTTCACTACGAAAACCCCATGGATTCAGCCGTTCTATCGGCCGCGAGGGACAACGAGCTCATAGTCGAGACCACCAAGGCACTAGCAGAAGTTCCATATGATTTTGTCCGCAGGAGACTGTCTGTGGCAGTCCCAGATTCATCAGGCAATGGGAAGCTGCTCATTACCAAGGGTGCTTTTGCTGATGTCCTTGCCCTATGCACTTCTGCAAAATTCAATGATCAAGTGGTTGAGCTGCACGCAGTAAGAGAAAAACTATTGGCAGATCACCAATTGCAAGCAAGCCAGGGAAATAGGGTCCTCCTGCTAGCAACCAAGAAAGTTGACTCAATAGAGAATCTCGCAGAACAAGAGGTTGAGCTAACAGTCGAAGGCCTACTCGTTTTTGTCGACCCAATTAAGACTGGAGCTGTGCAATCAGTTGAGAAGTTGCAGGATCTTGGGATAAGAGTTGTAGTGGTTACCGGAGACAATGCACTCACCACTGCTCAAGTTTCGCGTCAAGTCGGGTTACAGGTTGAACCATTCTTTACTGGCAATCAAGTTGAAGAGATGAGTGAGCAGCAACTAGAAGACGCAGCAAAGACGGCCGCCTTCTTTTCCTCAGTCAATCCAATGCAAAAAGAGCGCATAATCAAGGCTATGTCCAAGGTTGAAGAGAGCGTCGGGTACTTCGGCGATGGCATAAATGACTCTTTAGCGCTTCGAGCTGCGGATGTTGGAATCTCTGTAGAAAATGCAGTTGATGTCGCAAGAGAGTCGGCGGATATAGTCCTGCTGGCTAAGGATCTCGATGTACTCTCAGACGGCGTTCGAATTGGCCGACAAACCTTTGCTAACACCATGACTTATATCCGTGTGACAATTTCGGCTTCGTTTGGAAACGTAGTGTCAGTGGTTGTAGCAGCGGCATTTCTACCTTTTCTCCCTCTTCTTCCAATGCAAATTCTTTTATTGAACTTTTTATCTGGTTTTGCTCATTTAGCCATCGCCACTGATCGCGTAGACAAAGAGGATCTAGAAAGACCCAAGCGGTGGGATCTGAAGAGTTTGCGCAAGTTCATGTTGATTTTTGGTTTTCTTTCTTCAGCAGTCGATATCTTTCTTTACTGGCTGCTGGTAGGAGTTTTTGATGTCTCACCCGAGGTGTTCAGGAGTGTCTGGTTTATTGAATCCTTATTGTCAGAGTCAGTCGCCATGCTTGTGCTCAGATCAAAAAGACCTTTCTGGAAATCCAGGCCAAGCACGGGGCTTATTGTCTTTTCCGTTCTTTCCGGTTTGGTGGCAATAGCTATCACTTTCATGCCGGTGGTGGGTTCGACCCTTGGTTTTGGACCCTCGCCTATATATCTCCTTGGGGCCGTAGGGGTTTTGCTGCTGGGATACGCAATAGCAAATGAGGTTGTTAAGCGCCGGTTTATGGTCTAAGTCCTTTTTCACACACAGCATCCTTTATGGCTAGTGTGAGAGCCTAAGGTGTTCAAAGATGAGGGATAGATGCGTAAGAAGCGTTGGCCAATTGTTCTAGCGGCTGTATTGGTTGTCGGTGTTGCCGGAGGATTTTTTGCTGCGCCGCTCGTCACACCAACCGTTCAGTATGAAACCTACGAGGTCACCAGCACCGAGGTGGTAAAGACTGTTTCGGCCAATGGTCAGCTTGCTGAGACGCAGCTGCTCGCTTACGGAACCGCTGAACAGCCGATTCTGATTGCCGCGAATGGCAACAGCCTGGCTATTGCTCAGTTTGGAGCAAGCCTTGAGGTTGATTCGATTTCAGTGGAACTTGGCGAAGAAGTTTCTAAAGGTGATTTGCTCTTCACGTATCTGAATCCACTTGGTCAGGAAGTGGAAGTTGAGGCAATATCGAGCGGCATTGTTCGCTCCCTAGACACATCCAGTGGGCTGAGAACCTCTGGTTCTGTCGTGACAATTGGTTCTACCAAACCTGTGGTTTCCGTCTTTGTTAGCGAATACGATGCCGACTTGGTGCAGCTGGATCAAGTGGCAACTATCGAACTTGACGCAATCAACGCTGTCTTCGAAGGAACGGTTGAGACGGTTGGTCAAGTTGCGCAGTCAATCAGCGGCATTAAGCAGTATGAAGTTCTACTCTCAGTTACTTTTATTCCAGCGGGAGCTCGCTTTGGAATGAGTGCAACGGCAGAGATTGTTGTCCAGACCAAAACGGATGTCCTGGCTGTTCCCCTCAGTGCTCTGGTTGGTGAGGAAGAGCCACAGGTCGATGTTCTAGTTAAAGATGGTGAGAATCAATCAATCGAGAGAATGACTTTAAAGCTTGGCTTGATTGGGGACAGCTTTGCGGAGGTTGCCCAGGGCGTATTCGCTGGTGATCAGGTGATAACCGGAATCAGTGGAACCATTCCAGCTCCAATCAACTTCGGCCCACCTCCAGGAGTCAGACAAGGTGGATAACCCAGTAGTCGAACTGATTGACGTTCGACGAGAGTACTTAGTTGGAGATCAAAAAACTATTGCTCTTGATGGTGTTGATTTAGTTGTTCAGCGGGGTGAGTTTGTAGCAATCGTTGGGCCTTCTGGCAGTGGCAAATCAACCATGATGAATCTGATTGGCTGCTTGGATAGGCCGAGTGCTGGAGTAGTGAAGATTGCAGGCTCCGCAACTAAGGATCTCAGCGACAACGAGCTGACACAGCTTAGGTCTTCTTCGATTGGTTTTGTTTTTCAGCAGTTTCAGTTACTGCCCAATTCAACTGCTTTGGAGAATGTGATGGCTCCGCTTCTGTATCAGAGGCTTAGCGTGAAAAGTGCGAAGCAGACGGCGACCGATATTCTCACCAAGCTGGGCCTTGGAGAAAGACTCAACTTTGATAGAAATCGCCTTTCCGGTGGTCAGCAGCAAAGGGTAGCTATTGCCAGGGCTTTGGTAACTAGCCCAGACATAGTTTTGGCAGATGAGCCAACCGGTGCTTTGGACTCTAAGACCGGTGCCCAAGTAATCGACCTTTTCAAACAGCTGCACTCAGAGGGCAGAACAATAATCTTGATCACCCACGACTTGGATATTGCAGCTCAAGCTCCTCGCCGAGTCTTTCTTCGCGACGGCAAAGTCGAAAGAGATGAGCGGGGCGTCGCATGAACTTCTTTGGCACGGCTCGATTAGCTCTATCCAGAATCTGGGCGACTAAGGTTCGTTCCCTTTTGACAATGCTTGGCGTTGTGATTGGTGTGGCAGCAATTGTTGCCCTGACATCAATCGTTGACGGAGCTTCTCAGGGGATCAACAGATCTTTGGCAACTCTCGGAACCAATCAACTGAATATCACTGCCTTTGGTCCAAATGCCCTAACTGAACAGGATGCAAGAGCGCTCGCGGAACTCGATGGCGTGGCCATCATGTTCATGCAGTCGCAAAATGAAGGAACTATAGCAACAGAAGATAACCGGGTTGAAGCTCGACTGGTTGGAGTTTCTTCGGGCTACTTTAAAGCGGTTGAACCAGTGCTGGCCATGGGCTCATACCTTTCCAGTAACCCAGCTTCGCTTCAATCTAGAGATGTGGTCTTTGGCGCTGACGCTGCAAATGATTTGGGATTGACCTCGGACATGCTTGGCAAAAGCGTCAAGTTAAACGGTCAGGACTTCCGTTTGGTTGGAGTACTAGATGATCAGGCAGGCTTTGGAACCTCTGGTCGCGT
>JBBAMI010000009.1:0-40947 GCA_040402595.1 Aquiluna sp. | reverse complement strand
GTGGAACGGCCTGCAGGTTCTGGTTGTAGATACCGTGCTTCATCACTGACTCTTTGAGTCTCTTCCAGTCTTCCTGGGTTGGGATGTGGATGCCTGATTTAGCAAACAGCTCCTTCACCTTCTCGGTGGCAGGAACCCATGCCTTATCGGTGTACTTGTCGAAGTATTCACCGCTGGCATACTTCGAGTTCTCGAAGTTGTCGAAGGCTTGCTTTCTCTCAATAGCAATCTTGTTGGATGCACTGATGGCGTGGAAGTTGATTGCATAGAAGTAGATGTTCGTGAAATCCAGACCTTCTTCTGAGCCGTAGTGGATGTGCTCGCGGGCTAGGTAGCCGTGCAGGTTCATCTGTCCAAGTCCGATGGCGTGTGACTTGTGGTTACCATCCGAGATGCTTCTTACGCTCTCGATGTCAGACTGATCACTCACTGCGGTTAGAGCGCGGATTGAAGTCTCAACTGTCATTCCGAAGTCTGGACCGTCCATTGTTGCGGCTATGTTCAAAGACCCGAGGTTGCAGGAGATGTCCTTACCAATCTGGTTGTAGGACAGGTCCATGTTGTAGGTGGTTGGGGTGTTCACCTGCAGAATCTCAGAGCAGAGGTTAGACATGTTGATGCGGCCCTGCACTGGGTTTTCGCGGTTGACCGTGTCCTCATACATTACGTATGGGTAGCCAGACTCGAATTGCAGTTCGGCAATCTTCTCAAAGAGTTCTCTGGCCTTAATCTTGCTCTTGCGAATTCTTGGGTCGTCCACCATCTCGTGGTACTTCTCTGTGACGGAGATGTCGCTGAAAGGAATTCCGTAGACGCGCTCGACATCGTATGGCGAGAACAGATACATATCCTCGTTGTCCTTCGCCAGGTGCATGGTGATGTCTGGGATTACCACACCGATGGAAAGGGTCTTGATACGAATCTTCTCATCGGCGTTTTCACGCTTGGTGTCGAGGAATCTCATGATGTCTGGGTGGTGAGCGTTTAGGTAAACAGCACCTGCACCCTGACGAGCACCCAGCTGGTTGGCGTAGGAGAAGCTGTCTTCTAGAAGCTTCATTACCGGGATGATTCCTGAGCTCTGACCCTCAATCTTCTTGATTGGAGCTCCGTACTCGCGGATGTTGGTCAGGCTTAGTGCAACACCACCGCCGCGCTTAGAAAGCTGCAGAGCTGAGTTGATTCCCCTGGCAATTGACTCCATGTTGTCTTCGATGCGAAGCAGGAAGCAGGAGACGAACTCTCCTCTTTGCTTTTTGCCGCAGTTGAGGAAGGTTGGGGTGGCGGGCTGGAAACGGCCAGAGATGATCTCTTCAACCAGGTGAATTGCGCGGTCTTCGTTACCTTCACCGAGGGTGAGGGCGACCATAACCACGCGGTCTTCAAATCTCTCAAGATAGCGGGTGCCATCGAAGGTCTTTAGCGCATAACCGGTGTAGAACTTGTAGGCGCCCATGAAGGCTGCAAAGCGGAACTTCTTGGAGTAGGCCAAGTCATTGAGCTTCTGGATGAACTCAAATGAGTACTGGTCCAGGATTTCCTTCTCGTAGTAGTCGTTCTGAACCAGGTAATCCAGGCGCTCCTTCAGGCTGTGAAAGAAGACGGTGTTCTGGTTTACGTGATCTAGAAAGTACTTTCTAACAGCGAGCTTGTCTTTCTCAAGCTGCAGCTTCTGATCCTGACCCCAAAGGTTGATCATCGCGTTGAGGTCCTGATAGCTCAGAGCGGATTCAACTCCGCGAGCGCCGATCAGGTTTCCCTTATCGTCTGTTAGTTCTACGACTGAGTTTGCCACAGCCTTGCCAGCCTTTCCTTTACTTCGTTTACATCTTCAGGTGTGCCAGTTATTTCAAAGCGATACAGCACTGGCACCCCGAGCTTTTGAGCGACTACGTCGCCTGCTCGGCAGAAGTGTTCACCAAAGTTGGTGTTACCTCCGGCAATTACCGCTTTAATATGTTTCCGGTTTTCCGGGTTGTTCAAAAACTTAATTACCTGTTTTGGAACAGTTCCACCCTCATTGCCACCACCGTAGGTGGGGACGACAAGAACTGAATCTTTGTCATGAACAAACTCTGCAGCCTCTTCCGTCTTGAGCGGAATGCGAACTGTCTTGACGCCTAGTTTGTCTACGAAGCGCTTGGTGTTTTCAGAGACGCTCGAGAAGTAAACAACATCGAACATCTCAACACCTGCACGCTAAGCCGAGAGGGCTTGGATCTTGTCCATGCGGAAGCCCGACCAGTGTTCCTGGTCTGCGACTACCACTGGGGCTGAGGTGTAACCCATGGTCTTTACCATTTCCAGGGCAACCGGATCTTGGCTCATATCTACTTCTTCGTAATCGATCTGATTGCGCTGCAGCATGCGCTTTGTGCTGTCGCACTGCACGCAGGCAGGCAGTGTATAAACGGTCACCGCCATTGGTTTCCTCCCCAGTTTCTTTGGCCTAAAAGGGCCAATTTGAGCCAATTTTTAGAAAATTCTTCGTTAATTCGGAACACTGACTATAGCAGGAAACCACAACATCTAGTGTTGAATCTAGAAAAAAGTCTGTTATTTAGTTGTTAGGCCAAACATTAACCCACAACTAGAGCTTTAGGTTGGAGGCGTCTCCCGCGTGTCGAGAGATCTTCACCAAAAGGACCAAATCGTTATCTCCCGAAGGGAGGACCAATGTTTGGGTTCCCAAATTATGAGACCAAACGCTGACATTAACCATGAGGGTATCGGCGAGTTTTAAAGCTCAGTTTTTGAACTTTGCTTGGGCCTGAAAAAGCCGAGTTTTCAGGCTAGCGGCTATCCTCTAGAGGTGCCCTTGCCCTTCTCACCCAAGCCTGGCACGGTTGTCGATTCCGGAGATCAGCTCCCCAAAAGACTTCTCCTTAGCTACATAGCCCTGATGGCGCTCGCCCTCTCGCTAATACCCTTCACCATCGACCCCTACCTTCCAGCCTTCCCCGAGATTGGTCAGTTTTTTGGTGTGACAAACGGTGTTGTGCAGGCCTCCTTCACGGGGGTCACATTGGGCCTTGCCATCGGCCAGCTAATTCTGGGGCCACTCTCGGATGCTTTTGGTCGCCGCCCTCTGATGCTCTTAGCGATTGCAGGCTACGTAATCTCAATAGGGCTCGCTTTCATTGCTCCAAGTATTGAGCTATTCATTGCAGCGAGATTCTTCATGGGATTTTTCGCAGCGGGTGCAGACGTAGTTGGGCGAGCAATTATTCGTGATCTCTACAGAGGCCAGTCCATGCAGCGGATGCTTGCAAAGGTTTATTCGATTCAGGCAATTGCTCCAATTGCTGGTCCCATCTTTGGATCTCAAATCAGTGAGACATTTGGCTGGCAGACCATTCTGCTGGCATTTGGACTAATTTCAATTGTCTTGCTTCTCGTTATGAATTTTGTTTTGATTGAAACTTTGCCGGTTGCTCGAAGACGTAGCAGCACACCGTTAGGTCTGGCCAGAGGATATCTGAATGTCATGCGCGATCGAGTTTTGATCGGACTCATTTTTTACGCAGCCCTGCAGGTGAGCGCGTTGTTCATCTATTTGAGCTTTTCCCCATTTATCTATCAGGAGTCCTACGGAATCTCACAAACTGATTATGGTTTCTGGATTGCTCTGAATGGAATTGCTTCTTACATCGGCGTGCAGTTCGGAGCGATTCTTGCTCGCTATACAAAAGGACAGTGGATTTTAGCTGTTACCGCTTTCCTGGGAGTTGGTGTGGGGTTGGGGTTGCTCTTGAACGCCGGTGGTGAATTCTGGATCACCCAGGCGATGTTCTTTATTCAGCTGTTTATCTTTGGCGCAGCAATCACCATCATCCCCACCATCGCCCTCTACAACCACGGCAGTGAGGCGGGGACGGCAACATCGTTGATGGGTGTTTTTGGCTTTACTTTCTCAACCGTCCTGTCCCTGTTCTACTTCTTGATCAACAGTGCTGACACCCGAGATGTCGGAATTGCCATTGGGGCCCTGTTTGGAGCTTCGCTAGTGTGTCTTTTACTAATTAGCCGCCCCTGGCTAATTCCTGATTTGAGGAAACCTGATGTCCTTTAGGCCATGGCAGGAGCAGGACATCGCCGAGATCGTCCGTCTGTGTAATGCTCACGATTCCGCCATTGATTCAGAATTTGAGGACTCTAGCGAAGAGGAGATTCGCGAAGAGCTCAGAGGGTTTTATGACGAAGTATTTGCTGAGGTATTTGAAGATCAAGGTGCGATTACTGACCTAGTGGCTGTGCAGGTAGATAAGAAAAGAAGACGGGCAGAGATTGATGTCTTTGGGCTGCCCTCGAAGCACGACTACGACCGGAGCATGCGGCATGCCATCAATTGGACCAAGCAGTACTATCCGGATTTTGAAATTCGCTCGCACTGCAATGACAAAGACCTAAAGCTCCGAAAGGCTATTTCTGATGCAGGGCTGCATCTGGTTAGAAAGTACTGGACCATGCGGAACCATCAGCCCGACCGCAGCTACCCTCAGCTGTCGAAAAACATCAAGATTCGCCGAGCCGACTATGAAAAGGAAAAAGCCACCTGGCACTTTTTGCTAATGGACTCCTTTTCAGACCACTACGGCTTTCAAAAGAAAACCTTTCATGACTGGCTGAGTAAGCAAGAAGAGGCCGTGCTGCAGGATGAAAACGGAGTTTTCTTCCTCGAGGAGAACGGTCTTCCAGTTGGATTTTTAGTTTGCACCAACCATCGCGCAGACAATCAAGGTGGATTCATCGACAAGCTAGGAGTGAGAAAAAACTTCCGCGGTCGAGGTTATGGCGAGTACCTTTTGCGCTGGGGATGCGCTTATTCGGTTGAGCGGGGTTTCAAGGACGTTGCACTTGGTGTTGACACAGGAAATGAAACAGGTGCGGTTGCTCTCTACGAAAAAGTTGGCTTCAGACCAATGAATGTCTGGCTAGCTTTTTCTGACTCTGAATAATGGCTTACCCTGACTGAGGTAAGCGCCGAGAAGAACAAGCAATCCACCAACTGGCTCATACCAGTGAAGCGGTTCACCAAGTAGAGCGATTCCCCAGAATGTCGCGATAACTGGATTTGTGTAGGTAACAGTTGCTGCCACCGTGCTTCCCGCCTGGGCAACCACGTCGTAGAAAAGCGCATAGGCAAGTCCGCTGCCCAAAACTCCGAGCAGAATCAGGGCACCCAATGTTTCCGGCCTTGGCTCAGCAATAAAGAGTGGACCTGACAGCAGGTAGAAGGGAAGGAGTGTTGCCGCACTGGTCAGCACCTGGACAGCTGCCGCTGATGTGCCAGGGATTTCCAGGGGCGTCACATGCTTTCTTATATAAGGCGTTCCTATTCCATAAGAGATGCTCGCTGCGAGCAGCGCCAAAATTGCCAGCTGATCATTTTCGCCAAAGCCCTGCCAAACACCGAGCGTGATACCAACACCGACCAACCCCACCAGTAACCCAATTACCGCAACCGAGGACTGCTTCTGCGATCTGAAGATTGTCAGAATTGCTAACAGGGTGAACAGGGGAGTGGTGGCGTTCATGATTGCGGCCAGGATGCTGGTTGTTTGCTGCTGAGCAAACGCATACATTGAAAACGGAAATGCTGACATCAGGATCCCGGCTAGCCAGAGGTGACCGTAGTGAAAAAGCTTTTTCGGCAGTTCGATTTTCAGAAAAGCCATCAGAACGAGCATGGCGATACCACCCAGGAGAGTCCGCCAAAAGGCAACTCCAAGAGCTGTGGTCAGTTGAAGTGAGAGCTCAATGAGTAAAAAGCTGGAGCCCCATATAAGGGCCATCGGGATGAACTTGTATACCCAGCTCTGCATGCAGCAAGGCTAGTCGGTCTGAACCTCGGTCCGATCTTGCGACCAGCGGGTGTGATAGGTGCCCGGAGCATCCACTCTCTTATATGTGTGCGCTCCAAAGAAGTCTCGCTGACCCTGCACTAAGGCTGCCGGAAGGCGCTCAGCCCTTAGTCCGTCGTAGTAGGCCAGAGACGATGAGAAGGCTGGTGCCGGGATACCAGAAAGAGCTGCCATCGCTACAACTTCTCGCCAAGCACCCAGTGATGCATCAATTGCCTTTACGAAGTAATCGTCAAACAGCAGTGAAAGAAGATTTGGGTTTTTGCGATAGGCATCAGTAATTCTGTTCAAGAACTGAGCACGAATAATGCAACCACCGCGCCAGATTCTCGCTACCTCACCCAGGTTGATTTCCCAACCAAACTCTTTTGCGCCAGCGCGAATAGCATCAAAGCCCTGAGAGTAGGCGACAATCTTGGAGGCATATAGAGCTCTTCTGACTGACTCCACGAATGCCGGTTTGTCAGTTACGTTCCAGCTTTGGTTGTTGGCTGGAAGATTTGGCTTACCTTTTCTCTGCTCAGCCTGTGAGGAAAGTGATCTGGCAAATACAGCCTCAGCGATACCCGATACGGGCACTCCCTGATCCAAAGCTGTCTGGACTGTCCAGACGCCAGTTCCCTTACTTCCTGCTGCATCCACGACGATGTCAACAAATGGCTTGCCTGTCTTGGCATCAACTTGCTTCAGAACTTCTGCAGTGATTTCAATCAGGTAGCTTTCCAGCTCGCCCTTGTTCCACTCAGAAAAGATATTTGCAATTTCACTTGGTGAGTATCCGCCGCTTTGTCTGAGCAGGTCATAGCTCTCGGCAATCAGCTGCATATCCGCGTACTCAATGCCGTTGTGAATCATCTTCACAAAGTGCCCAGCACCATCACTGCCAACGTGAGTGACGCACGGCTCACCTTCGGCAATCGCTGCGATTGATTCCAGAATTGGACCAAGAGTTTTATATGCCTCTTTGCTTCCTCCGGGCATGATTGAGGGACCCTTCAGGGCTCCCTCTTCTCCTCCCGAGATTCCAGCACCAACAAAGTGGATTCCCTTTGCTGAAACTTCTTTCTCTCGTCTGATTGTGTCGGTGTAGAGAGCATTACCACCATCGACAATGATGTCGCCTGGTGCAAATCTTTCAGTCAGCTGAGAAATCACAGCATCTGTTCCAGCGCCTGCCTGCACCATGATGATTGCAGTTCTCGGAGTGGAAAGAGATTTCACAAAGTCATCAATGGTTTCTGATGGCAGGAAATGCGCTTCAGGGTGATCTTGGACGAGCTGCTTGGTTTTGTCGGCAGAGCGGTTATAGATGGCGACCCGGTTGCCCTGCCTGGAGGCTAAGTTTCGAGCCAGGTTGGAGCCCATGACGGCCAGACCTACAACACCGATGTTTGCTTTTTCGGACATTTCAATCCCTATGTTTGCTGAATCTCGCTCATCATCGGGCGCTAGAGACTTCTAGGTTAGCCCAAATCTGCGGCTAACTGAGGCTAAGCAATCGGCGGTAGCCTTATGGTTATGGCCCGAAGCGTATATGTAGCCTCAGTCGAGGGTCACACAGCCAAATCTGTTGTAGCACTGGGTCTAATCAAGGCTCTGCAGGGAAACAACCTAAAGGTCGGGGTCTTTCGTAGTATCACCCCAGACCAAGAAAATGACCATGTCCTAAGGCTTCTGCTGAGTCAAATAGATAACCCCCCACTATACGAAGAGGCAATCGGCGCCACCTATAGAGAGGTGCACGCATCCCCGGAGCGGGCACTATTCAAGATTGTCACCCGCTATCGAGCGCTTGCAAAAAACTATGACGCAATGGTGGTGGTCGGCTCTGATTTCAAAGATGTGGTGGGAACCACCGAGGTTTCCTTCAACGCCAAGGTCGCTGCCAATATTGCAAGTCCAGTTGTGATGGTGCTGTCAGGAAGGCAGGCCTACTCATCTGCAGAACATCTCGGTCAGGCTGAGGCCAGATCCATTCAAGACCTATCCCAGATGGCTGAACTTTCACTATCTGAAATGAAAAGTGAGCAAGCGCAACTAATGGCTCTGGCTGTGAACAGGGCAGAGCCGAGTGCAGTGGGAGAGATTCACGATGCTTTGAAGGCACTAGTCGCTCCCGAGGTTCCCGTTTGGGTTTTACCCGAAGACAAACTGATGGTCGCCCCTCGCCTTAGACAAATTCAGGAAGCAGTCGGCGGACAGTTAATCTATGGCGACCCAGCGAGACTTGAGACTGAAACCTTGGACGTAGTGGTTGCTGCGATGAGCGCGGAGCACGTCCTAGAAAGACTTAAAGATCGCGCAGTGGTAGTTGCCCCGAGCGATAGAACTGATGTGATCTTGCCGCTAATCATGGCGGATAAAGCAGAAACTTTTCCAACGCTGAGTGGAATCATTCTGAATGGTGGCTTTGAACTTCCAGAAGAAATCAAAAAGCTAATCAAAGGTATTGACTCGAGCATTCCAATAATTACCTGCAATCTCGGTAGTTTCGACACAACCATGCAGGTCGTAAAAACTAGAGCGCTGCTTACAGCCGATGACAAAATCAAACTTGCTAGAGCCCAGGGGTTAGTGGCAAATCACATTGACCTGATGCAGGCGGCCAGGGCCATCGAGTCAGCCGTGGTGTCCACCACCACCCCGCTAATGTTCGAGCTTTCGCTGAGCGAAAGGGCCGCCGCTAACCGGAAAAAGATAGTGCTGCCCGAAGGTGCGGATGATCGCATCTTGCAGGCTGCTCACGAGATCCTCGAAAAGGGAATCGCTGACCTAATCATTCTTGGAGATAGCTCGGCAATAAGGAAGCGCTCGGCAGATTTGAATCTGAACCTCTCGGGAGCCCAGCTGATGGACATCGAGCGCTCACCTCACTTTGAAAAGTGCGTGAGCGAGTACGTGAAGCTGCGTTCTCACAAGGGCGTGACGGAAGAAATTGCTCGAGAAAAAATGAAAGACGTATCCTACTTCGGCACAATGCTCGTTCAGCTGGGAATTGCAGATGGCATGGTTTCGGGAGCGATGCACACCACGGCTCACACAATCACCCCCGCGTTTGAGTTTGTGAAAACCAAACCTGGTGTGAGTGCTGTCTCCAGCGTTTTTCTGATGGCACTGAAGGATCGAGTTGTTGTCTACGGTGACTGTGCGGTGATACCTGAGCCGACTGCTGACCAGTTGGCAGACATTGCAATCTCATCCGCGGAAACAGCCCAGCAATTCAACATCGAACCAAAAATTGCCATGCTCTCGTATTCCACTGGCGAATCCGGATCCGGAGCGGAGGTTGACAAGGTTAGGCAGGCAACAGAGCTCGTTCGCAAGCGTGCACCGCAGCTGAGCGTCGAGGGACCAATTCAATACGACGCTGCCGTTGATGCCGCAGTGGCCAAAGCCAAGCTGCCAGGTTCGTCAGTTGCGGGCCAGGCCACAGTTTTTATCTTCCCTGATCTTAATACTGGCAACAACACTTACAAAGCTGTGCAGCGAACTTCTGGTGCGCTGGCAATTGGTCCAGTTCTGCAGGGCCTAAAGAAACCAGTCAATGATCTTTCTAGAGGTGCGCTGGTAGCAGACATCGTCAACACGATTGCCATCACAGCAATTCAGGCGGCGAATAACAATTGAAGCCAATCCTTGTCATCAACTCAGGCTCTTCATCCATCAAGTACCAGCTGATTGATACCGATAGCTCTCACTCCCTAGTGCAGGGCAGCATTGAACGAGTTACTGACCACAGGTCGGCCTTCGAGCAGATGCTTGGTGAACTTGGAAGGCTTGAGCAGGCTCCCGTTGCTATTGCTCATCGAGTAGTTCATGGTGGAGAGAGATTTTCTAGACCAGCAATCATCAGCCAAGAGGTCGAGAAGGCAATTGAAGAACTGATACCTCTGGCTCCGCTGCACAACCCTGGAAATTTAGCTGGAATTAGGGCTGGCCAGGCCGCATTTCCTGGGCTTACCCAGGTGGCAGTTTTTGATACAGCTTTTCATCAGAGCATGCCTATCTCCTCCTACACCTACGCCATCGACACAGAGCTAGCGAAGAAATTGGGGATTAGGAAGTATGGCTTTCACGGATCATCCCACTCGTTCGTCTCTAAAGAGGCCGCAAAGTTTCTAGGAATTGACGTATCTCAACTGAACGCCGTGATTCTGCATCTAGGTAACGGGGCATCAGCTTGCGCCATCAAGAGTGGAATGAGTTTTGACACTTCCATGGGAATGACACCGCTTGCGGGGCTAGTGATGGGTTCTAGATCTGGAGATATCGATCCAGCAGTCATCTTCTATTTGATTCGTCAAGGAGGATTCACACCGGAGAAAGTTGACGAGCTTCTGAATAAGGAGTCCGGGCTACTCGGAATATCCGGAGTCTCAGACTTTAGAGACCTGATTGCCAAGTCAGATGCGGGTGATGAGCGAGCAAAGCTTGCTCTAGAGATTTTTGTCGAGAGAATTCGTCACTACCTAGGTGCCTATGCAGCACGACTTGGAAAATTAGATGCGATTGTCTTTACCGGTGGTATTGGAGAAAACAGTTATGTTCTCCGCCAGTTAGTTTGCCAAAATCTTGAAATTCTTGGCATAAACCTTGATCAAGATCTGAACCAGGCTTCGGGTAATCTGCCTCGTAGAATCTCAAGTTCCAAAGTTCCAGTACTGGTAATACCGACTAATGAAGAGCTGGAAATAGCAATGCAGGCCAAGAGCGCACTAGGAGAGAAATGAGTAATTGGGATATTGGTGAAAAAGTCGCCGGTTATGTTTTCAAAGCAAATAGCCCAAGAGCTCAGCTACTACTTCAGCACGGCTACGGTGAATACGCAGAGCGATACATCGAGCAATACAGCCAGCTGATTCCAAAACTAGTTGCCAATGGCATTGATGTCTATGCCATTGATCTTCCGGGACATGGCAACACTCCTGGTGAGCGAGGTCAGGTTGATCTCACCGAAGCTGTCAGATTGCACCTGCGAGCAAGAAATGCATTGCCAGCAGGTTTACCAACCGTGCTCTTCGGACACTCACTCGGAGGACTAATCACGGCGGGGAGCGTCACAAGAGACAGGGCAAACATCGTTGCCGTGATTCTGAGCTCAGCTGCCATGCAATCACCTTCGAGGCGCTGGGAGAGAGTATTAGGAAAGATCTCTGCCGCCCTGGCACCCTCAGCCCCGATGCCACTTCCCAGGCCTGGAATGGAGGCACTGACCCGCGATCTGGTGCTGCTCGAAAAGATCAAGGCTGACCCCATGATGTATCAGGGCAAACCCAAGAATCTGGTTGCCAAGACGGTCCTGCAGGTGTCAGACGAGGTCTGGACCAAGGTGGCTGACTGGAAGGTGCCGACCCTTATCTTCCATGGCAGTAAGGACACCTCCACCAACCACCTGAATTCCATGGCTCTGCACGAGAAGATAGCCAGCCCTGACCGCAAGCTCCTTATCTATCCGGGCGGCTTCCATGAGCTTCTCAATGACCTAGATCATGAGGAAGTGGAGAAGGATGTCTTCGCTTGGCTTCTGGCGAGGGTTTAGTAACACTTGGTCATAATTTGACATCAGGGGAAATACCCCGCAAAATTTATGGCAATGAGTACTCGTTCAGTTGAGAAAAGCGCCCAGGGCGCTACTTTCTCCTGCTCGATGTGCATGTGCATGCTGATGTGCCGCTAGTCACACCCGCTTCCTGATTAGCAAAAGGCACCAGCACCCCAACAAACGCACGTGATTCGTGCACTCAAATTCCGCACACACATCAAAAGGACTCAAAATGACAAAGACACTGCAGCAGAAACAAACCGAGGCCAAGGGATTCGCTCTATACGTCGGCATCTCGGAAAGCGAAGCCGAGGCCGCTGGCACCACCCTCTCCGAGATTGCAATTGCCCTTCGAGAAAAACTCGCTGAGCTGATTCCTGGAAAAGAAAGCGAAACCTATGCGGCGCTCGCAATCGGACCTAAGGAATCAAATGCTCGGAATCTTCAGCTCACCAGGCTTGCGCTGGGTGAACCGAGAGCCACCGAGAAACTCAAACCTCAGCCTGAAGAAGAAACCGCGGCTAAGGGAGTGGTGGTGGATCTCAATCGTAGGCGTCTTTACGTCGACGGAAGAAACGCATCGCTCACCTGCAAGGAGTTTGAGCTACTTGCCTATCTGATTGAAAACGAGGGGAAGACTGTTTCGAGAGAAGAAATCGCTTCCATATCAGAGCGCTGCGGTGAACCAACTCCAAATCCAAGAACCATTGACGTTCATGTAAGAAGACTCAGAGCCAAGATTGCAGGGTATGAGGACATTGTCAGAACAGCCAGGGGCAAGGGATACCGTTTCGATAAGCACAAGGACGTTTTGGTAGAGCTCTAACGCTTGGCTACCAGTCCTGCTCCAATCATCGCCAGCAGTATTCCGATGAGCGTGCTGATGGTTAGCTCACGCTGCGAGATTGGAACAATCCAATCCAGTAGCACGGAGCCAACCAACTGCCCAACCAGCATTGCGATGCCCATGGCGAGCGCACCAATTTTTGGTAGCACCACCACCTGAACAAAGATGAAAATAACGCCGACCACTCCGCCTAGGTAAAGAAGGGGATTAGTTGGCATTGAAAGGGGGACAGACGCGCCATCGAGAACAACAAAGGCAATTGCAATGAATACGCTCCCGGCCAAGAAATTAAACAGGGTCGGAACCACTGCTGAACCAGCAAGCTTGCCGAAGTTGCCATTCATCGCTTGCTGGAAGCCAATTCCCACTCCAGCTATAAACGCCAGAAGGATAAGTGGATCAAAAGAGTAGTTAGCAAAGTCACCAGCAATAACCAAACCTGCTATCGCAAGTAGAGTTCCGGAAATCCTCAACAGCCCAATTGGTCTTTTCTCAAGGCCTAGCAAGCCCTTGCCATCAAGAATGATTGCCGAAAGCGAAGTTCCGGTCACTACGCCAACTGAAAAGAGTGAAATTCCAATAAGTCCAGCAATGCTGCTCTGAACGATTACGAAGAAGCCACCAATTGAACCAGCAAACAACAAAATCAAGGGGATTCGTTTTTGCGATATGGAGCCGACCACGTCTTGGAATTTAGATCGATTGTCTTTGCTTAGTGCAGTTACTGTGGCGATAATCAGCAAACCAACACCAAAAGAAATGAGTGCCGCAAAGATTCCACTCTTTATTTCAAAGGCTAAGCCAGAGTTAACTCGTGCTTGGACGGCTACGAGTGCACCTGCGATTAGTGCAGAAATTCCAGCTGTGAGTTTGCTGGTTGTTCTCGCCACATACTGAAGCCTAGAGCAGGTAGATTGATTGTGTTCAACTGAAAGGTAGAGATGTCACCAAAGTCTCTTTATAGATTCTTCGCAATTGGTGAAGCATTCACTTGGGCCCTGCTAATCCCTGCACTAATCATTAGGGCCCTCAGCGAGTCACTGTCTATTTTTGTGACAGTAGCCGGAACTATTCACGGAGCAATGTTTCTCAGCTATTGCACGACCAGTGTTCTGGTCGGAGTAAATCAGCGTTGGAAATTTGGTCGCATCAGCGCTTCTGTTCTTCTCGCGATTGTTCCCTTCGCCACAGTCCCATTCGATCGAAACCTATTGAAGCAAAGAGCACTGGAAGGCCCATGGCGCACCTCTTCCAGCGAGGACCCAAGAGACAACACGAGCTTTGATCGCCTCTTTCGCTGGTTCATCGCTCGACCCGTATTGCTGATCTTCACTTTGCTCGCAGCCGTTGTCGCCCTGTTCAGCTTCTTGCTTTTTCTTGGTCCGCCAACCGAATGGTTTGACTGATATACGGATTTCGAACTTTCGGAAGACAATAACGACGAAAATCGCAGTTTGTTGCCCACCAATTGGTGCTTTTGGTCCAAGTTAGCGAGAATGGGAGGGCAAAGGAGCAAATCGTGTCAGGACATCCAAACCACGACCCAGCTGGCTGGCGAAAGCTACCGGCAACTTTCCAGCCTCTAGATTCCAAGAAAATCGAAGACCTTCTGTCTAAGGAATGGGATCGATTCCGGGCTACATATCCACTCTCTGGTGAACACAATCAGCGTTCGAGCAAGACTCTTCCCCTTGGAGTGACTTCTTCCTTCCAACACTGGGATCCGTATCCGATCACCGTCGTGAAGGCAAGGGGCGCTTATGTAAGAGACGTCGATGGCAGAAAGCTGCTCGATCTCTCGATGGGATTTGGTGCCATGCTTGCCGGCCACCTCAATCCTCGTATCGTCAGAGAAGTTCAGAAGACACTTCGCAGGACAGGGACGCTTTTTGCAACCCCTTCCACAACTGCAACCGAAGCTGCAGAGAAATTCAAGAAGCGCTTTGGTCTAGACATGATTCGATTCACAAACTCTGGAACTGAATCGACGATGTATACCGTGAGAATCGCCAAGGCGGTTACTCGCAAAAAGGGATTGGTCAAAATTGAAGGCGGATTCCACGGCGGCTATGACGCGCTTCAAGTTTCGGTAAAGCCAAAACTTGAGAATGTTGGACCAGCAGACAAGCCAGTTCCTTACGTGCCTTTTGAGGTAGAGGCAGGAGAGATCTACACGGTTTCCTACAACGATGCCAATCGATTGGAAGAGCTATTCAAGGAACGTGGCGACAGCATTGCTGCTGTCATGATGGAGCCAATTATTGAGAATCTTTCCATCATCCTTCCTGATGAGGGTTACCTTCGCCGGGTTCGCGAGCTTTGCGATCAATACAACGTTTGCTTGATTTTTGACGAGGTAAAGACAGGCTTGACTGCTGGAGTAGCGGGAGCAGCCAAGCGCGTAGGTGTTAAACCAGATTTGGTTTGCCTTGCAAAAAGCATCGGTGGCGGCTTGCCAGTTGCAGCTTTTGGTGGAAGACAAAAGTATATGGATGCTGTCGTGGACGGTCGAATGCCACATCTTGGAACATACAACGGAAGTCCCATTGTGCTCGCAGCAGCACTTGCCATGGATGCAATCTCCACGGAAGATGAGATCAACAAGGCCGAAAAAATCAACATTGAGACCATGAGAAAGCTCAATGAAGTAATTGAGAAGTATCAACTCCCTGCCCATACCGTTGGCTTCGGAGTAAAAGGTGCTGTAACTTGGTCGCCAAATCCAGTTCGCAACTACCGAGACTTCAAAGCTCTTGATTTCAACTTGGCCGAACTGTCATGGATCTGGGGCATCAACCGCGGTGTTCTAACTCCTCCAGGACTGGATGAGCAGTGGCTAGTTTCGTTTGCCCACAAGCAAAGGGATATGGATCTGCTTGTAAATGCCTTTGATGAACTGGGCAAGGCTCTTCGCAGCTAGTCTTTGCGCTTGGCAAGGGAGATGAGATCCCCAAGTGCTGCGTCGAAAGCAGTCTCATCCATTAGCCCCATAGCCAAAACCGCCTGTCGGACGGAGCAGGAATGCTGCTGGGCGTAGCGGGCTACAGCTGTTGCGTTTTCGTAACCGAGCTGAGGATTCAGGGCCGTTACCAGGCCAATGGAGTTCTCAACTTCACTTCGCAGGTAAGCGGTATTGGCGGTTATGCCGTCTACGCAATTCTTGGTGAAAGTTGCAAATCCATTTCGCAAGTATGTGACACTCATCAGTATTGATCGAGCGATAATCGGTTCAAATGCATTGAGTTGTAGCTGGCCTCCCTCTGCAGCGAGAGTCACTGTCAAATCATTACCAATCACGGTGAAGGCTATTTCGTTTATGACTTCAGGAATAACTGGGTTTACCTTACCCGGCATAATTGACGATCCCGCTTGGCGTTCGGGTAGGTTGATTTCGTTGAAACCCGCTCTGGGTCCTGAGGCGAGAAGTCGTAAATCATTGGCTATTTTGGATTGCCTGACAGCGATTCTCTTGAGCGTTGAGGAAAAGCTGATTAGCACTCCGGCCGATTGCGTTGCTTCGACTAAATCTTCCGGAGAAACCAGATTGAGCTTGGTCAATTTCGATAACTCTGCAACGACCATTTTGGTGTAACCCTTCGGAGTATTCAGCTCTGTGCCTACTGCGGTGCCGCCGAGGTTTACTTCTGAGAGCAATGGTAGAAGCTCGCGAAGCCTTGCGATGTCGTTTCCAGTAGAGACTGCAAAAGCGTGAAATTCTTGACCAAGCGTTATTGGAACAGCATCTTGTAGCTGAGTTCGCGCCATCTTGATGACCTCAGAAAACTCCTCGCCTTTATTGAAATAAGAATCTCGCAAAGAAGAAAGAGATTCAGCAAGCAGCTCCAGCTCAAAAATTAAAGCTAGTCTTAATGCTGTTGGGTAGACATCGTTCGTGGACTGTGATCGATTGACATCGTTGAGCGGGTGAATCAGATCGTAATCACCCGGCTGGCCTCCAAGAAATTGGATTGCACGATTGGCGATAACTTCGTTTGCATTCATGTTGGTGCTTGTACCGGCTCCACCTTGAATGGCATCAACCACAAACTCTTTATCCAGCCTTCCTGAAATAACCTCTTGGCAGGCAAGCTCGATGAAGTGGGCCTTCTCTTTTTCAAGTCCACCGATTTCAAAATTAACTCGGACGGCCGCAAGCTTCACCAATCCAAGTGCCTTAATCAGGTTTCGGTAATGTCCGATTGACACTCCAGAAATCGGAAAGTTTGTTGTTGCTCTTGCTGTATGGATACCCCAGAGAGCATTCTCCGGGATCTCTAATTCGCCAATTAAGTCGTGTTCTATTCGCAATTTGAATTCGTCCTTGAACAAGTGTTTCAAGGCTAGGGGATATCGAAACTCTTCACTAAAAACCAAGGGGACGTCTGCCCAAAATTTTGACAAACAACATGGCTTTGTGTTGAACGCTTGTTCAGACTTGACAATGGTCGCACGAGTGATACTGTTATGATATCAAACTGATATGGAGCAACAGTGCAAGAAAACCTCAGAAACCCTCTTCCCGGATCCGCTTTCGCCCTCCTTTTTCTCATCCTGGTTTCGACTGGCATCTTCTTCATCGTCCAGCTAGCTACTGGTGTGTGGGGTGAGCACCTATTCTGGGCCCCGCTACTCACCAACGGCTTGGGTGTTCTGATGCTTTTCGGCTTCTACACACTGCAGCCCAATGAGTCGAGAGTTTTGATTCTCTTTGGAAATTACAAAGGGACGGTTAGAAAGCCAGGCTGGCATTGGGGAAATCCCTTTTTCTCAAACGGCTCACCGAGCTCAGAACTAAAGGAAGAACGAACGAGGGCCATTTCCACAACTAAGCCGGCAACGGGAACCAAGCCTGACTCCCGATTCAAGATTTCACTGCGAGCTAGAACAGAGGTTGGGGAGACTATCAAGGTAAACGATCGACGTGGTAACCCCATAGAAATAGCTGCTGTTGTCGTTTGGCGTGTCTCTGAAACAACCAAGGCAGTTTTTGATGTTGACGACTATCGCACCTATGTCAAAACCCAAATTGAAACGGCACTTCGCCACGTCGCAACTGGCTTTGCCTACGACAATATTGACTCAGGAGATTTGACAGGCGAATTGACGCTTAGGGGTAACCCTGAAGAGGTAGCAGCAGAACTGCGCGTAGATCTCGAAAAACGACTGGCGGTCGCTGGAGTCACCATTGACGATGCTCGACTTACCCACCTGGCGTATGCCCCGGAAATAGCCCAGGCAATGCTGCGTCGACAGCAAGCTGAGGCAGTCATAAGTGCTCGGCGCAAAATAGTTCAGGGTGCCGTCGGCATGGTTGAGCTTGCCCTTGCAGATCTTGAGAAAAGTGGATCGGTTCAGCTGGATGCCGAGCGACGAGCTTCTATGGTTTCGAACCTCATGGTCGTACTGTGCTCTGAACGCGATGCCACGCCTGTCATTAACGCTGGAACCTTGTACAACTGATCATGGGCGAAAAGAAAGCGGTTCCGTTGAGGATATCCCCACAGCTCTATGAAGAGCTGAGAGCTTGGGCTGAGCAAGACTTGCGGAGCGTAAATGCGCAGATTGAAGTGATTCTCAGGGATGCTGTTCAAAAAAGAAAGGGGAACGCTAGGCAGGTTCGACGAGCTTCCTAGAGCTTGATGAACTTAATCGCGATTGGAATTTTGTAGAACTCACCCTGTCCAGCCTTGAAAGCGGCAATTAGACGAAAAACAATCCAGACAATGGGGAGGATCCAGATAAACAGAAGCCCGATTATCGAAATTGCTAAGACAATGGCCGCGAGAACTACGGTAATTCCAAAGTTGAGAGACTCCTTCGCATGGTGAGAGACGAAAGGACCCTTGTCTTTGAGGATGAAGTAACCGATCAAAGGCGCCAGGAATTCAAAGGGGATAGCTAGTAGGTGAAGTGCAACTGCCCAAAGCTTTTCCGATTCGGGGGAGAGGTTAGAACTTGCATAAGGATTACTCATAGCTTCAGGTTAGCTGAACCTGATTTATCGGATGATAATTACAAGCGCTAGCAGCAAAAAGACTCCTGCCAATAACCGGTTAATTAGCTGATAGTTCTTTTCAACAGCCAGCCACTTTGAGAGTCCTGCGGCAATAGATACATATATAAGTGTCACTAAAGCAAAACCAATTGCGACTATCAAAAGAAGCATCCACAGCTCCGTCGTAGCGACGACCAGGGGAACTATTGATAGGTAGAAAGCAAACGGCTGAGGGTTACTAAAGCCGATGGCAAATGCAGACAGGAACTCACTTCCACTTCGCCTGTTTTGATAGACCTTCGATTTTGAAGTCCAGAGCCTAAATGCCCGCCAGATCAGAAATGAAGCTCCAAAAACTTTCAAGGCAATCAAAATTGCTGGAAAGCTCGTCATAACGGCACTCAGACCCAGGAAAGCAATTGTCACCATGACCAGTTTGGCCAAAGTGATTCCCGCTCCCGCAATAAGCGCAAGCCTTCTGTTCTCAATGGCTTTTGAGAGAATCAAAAAAGTGTCAGCACCAGGAGCGACGGCAGCAGCGAAGAATGCTGTTGCGAAGAGAAGGTAATCAGACATTGGAAAAAGCCTAGTGTTGGAATTAGCAGAGCTATTGGGTCAAGTTCTGAAACAATAGCCTTAGAGGCGGTAGACATGGGCGTCCAGCCAACCAATGAATTACATCCAGATCGCAACTTGGCGATGGAGCTTGTCCGAGCAACGGAAGCAGCAGCAATTCGTTCTTATCCATTCATTGGCAAAGGGGATAAGAATGCAGCGGACAAAGCTGCAGTTGATGCAATGCGAGCCTTCCTAGGGACAGTCAGCTTCCAGGGTCGCATAGTCATTGGCGAAGGAGAAAAGGACGACGCCCCGATGCTTTTCAATGGCGAAGTTGTCGGGACGGGCAATGGACCAAAAGTAGATATAGCGGTAGATCCAATTGACGGTACCGGTCTGACAGCAACAGGCAGGCAAAACGCGATTTCAGTTATAGCAGCCTCTGACCAGGGCACGATGCTCGATGCCTCGGCTGTTTATCGCATGAATAAATTCGTTGTTGGTGCTCCTGGATTGGGAATATGCGACATCCGGATGAGCATTCGGGAAAATTTGCAAGAGTACTCGAAAGCAGCTAAAAAACCAGTTGATGAAATTCTTGTTGCCGTACTGGATCGCGACTATAACGAACACGTAGTGGAAGAGATTCGCTCAGCCGGCGCGGCAACCAGGATGCTCAGAGATGGGGATGTTGCAGGAGGTATTCAAGCTGCTCGTAGCGAGTCACGAATAGACATGTGCATTGGCAAGGGTGGCTCGCCCGAGGGCATAGTTACCGCCTGTGGAGTGAAGGCTCTTGGTGGCCAGATTCAAGGCATTTTGGCCCCCAGGGATCAGTCGGAAATCGAGCGCGGGAGAGCTGCTGGACTACTTTTTGACCATGTATACGAAATGAATGAGCTCGTTTCTTCCGATAACACATTCTTCGTTGCAACTGGAGTCACCGATGGTCCGCTGGTGGCTGGCGTGAGAAAGCGCGGCGAAATAGTCTTTACCGAGTCAATAGTTATTCGTGGAAAGACTGGAACCGTTAGGAAAGTCTTTGCTGAATACCAAAGCAGTCGCTGGCTCTAGGCCTTACTTCCAAAGAAGTAGCCAAGCGGTTCGAGTTCGCTACCACTAACGCCACTCTGAGCACCGAGCTTCCAACCTGCATACGCTGCTGGGATGGCAACTTTTTTGTCAGTCGAAGTGTTGACCACGCTCACAACATGCTTACCGTCAACTTCTCGATGGACAATAATCAAGTGCCCAGTTGGATCAGCCTCAAGGTCAAATCGACCGCGAGTTGCCCAGAACTCTTGGTGCTGGTTTCTGAAGTTGAGCATGTCGGAGAGCTCCTGCTCAATTCCCTCTTCACCGCCTGTAAACATCATGTAGGGGCCATCTAGGGCAAGGAAGCTAGCTGCCAGGGCCTTGGTGTGAGTGGTTGAGTATTGCTCGCGTCTCCACTTCTTGCCCCACTGTGGCCACCAGAAGGTGTCGTGTGAATCGATGTGGTGAGCCGTGTGCGAACCAACTGGCAGGAAGTCATCCCTGTCCTGGATCCAGATCATAAAGTCACGACCATTTGCAACAGCTCGCTTCGCCCTGCTGCCGGTCATGAGAGCTGAAACCAACCACTGCTCGTCGTAGTTGTAGTTGACATCCATTGACCTGCGCAGCAAATGTCCTGATGGTTCTGTGTAAAGCAGAGCATCTGGCTTCTCTTTGCGAATGTCGTGGCGCATATCTACAAACAGTGGGATGCAGCCCAGCGGCGACATGAACGCCCTTGCTCTTGCCCATGGCGCCCAGTTTGCAAAAAGGTTGTAGGTGGGAGCGTCGAATCTGAATCCGTCAACGTCATAGTTTCGAATCAAATTCATCATTGATTCGCGGAAATAGCGCTGCCAGGAAGGGTTTCTAGCATCGAATGCCTTGGTGTAGACACCGGAGACCTGTCCCGCGGTATCGGTCGCAAACCACTCGGGGTGGCTATCTTGCAGCGGAGTTCGCTTGGGGGACCCGCCTCGCCAGTACTCGGAGAAGTCCAGAATGTGCCTTGACCAGGCAATCCAGTATCCATCGTCATCGTTGAGCTCTGCACCAAATGTGTCATTGACTTCTTCATTCAGCTTTGCGTAAAGGGGGCCGTCGATAACACCCTGAACTGCTGAGTCAATCGACTCGTTATCCAGTACGCCGTGCAGAAGCACATCCAGGATTACTCTCATCCCTCTTGCATGGCACTTTTGCACTAGCTCGCGAAGCTCTTCCTCATTTCCGTAAGAGACAGTTACATCCGCATAGTCGTGCACGTTGTATGAAGGATATGGCTGCCTCGGCATCAACTGGATGACGCTAAAGCCCATTTTCTGCACGCGGTCTAGGTCAGCGATTAGGTCTCTGATCTCTGGATACTTGCAGTACGGGTTGTTCTTCCAGAAGTAAGAGGTTCCAATCTGGACCTCGTAAATTCCAGCCCCATGCATCCACTCAGGTGCATCATTCGGACTTGTCAGCCCATACCTGGATGCCCAGGCTGGCCAGTGTGCTCGAACAACTTCAAAGTCGCCTCGCTCGAGGTTGAATGTCATGAGTACTAGCTCAGCAGATGCATTCGGTGATACCTCTGCTGCAAAGTTCAGCACTCCTGAAACTGTCAGAGCAGAATCTTTTTGGAAGACATTTATGTCCGGAATTTCAGTTGGTTGATTTGGCCAAATTACTAGCGTGGCTTCTTTATCGGTTGCTCCAATAATTCCGCTCGATCCTCTGAGGCCACCGAGTGTTGAAATTCCAAGTCCAATCTCACCCATCTGGTCAATCGGTAGGTTTCTTCTGATCAAGTTTCCAGGGGTGTTCACTAGTGCGCCGAGAATCGGTGGAGTCTTCACTTCGATGTGTATGTTCCGAATCACAACTGGACTGTTCGCAGAGAAGGTAGCCGACAGCTCAAAGAAAGGCGCTGTGGGGAAGAGACGGTAGTGCAGAGTGAGGTCTAGTGGTCCGAGCTTGGCATCTTGGTTGTATTCGTCGTAGGTCCCCTTGTGGATGCGTCGAATCTTGCCACTGGGCACCAGGCCGGAAATCTTTTCGGTGTTTTCATAAAGAAGGCCTCCGGTAGGGTGACGCTTTTCAGTTCCACCTATTTCAGCAATGACATTAACCGCAATGCTTCTGGTTATCTTGCCCTGCTGATCCTCAACAGTCAGACTGCTAGGCATTCCGGTTTTCTCATCAAGGGAAATTGAGAAAGGCGAATCTGGGCTTGTTATGTGTGCCACGTTTACTCCTGCTAGTTGGTTGTTGTTATTTGGTTAAAGAATCAGGACCTGTGAGCATGGAAGCGAATCGAAGACCGCGAGATTCGACAACCTCGCTGATTGGTCTGTCTAAGTCGCTTCCATAAAGCGTTAGCGCCAGCTCCAGGTGTTCACGCATCAGATCTCTTGCTAAAGCCGATTTGCCATCGGCAATCGCCTTCACAATGCGCTCGTGATAGGGCTCACCCTTCACTTGCACATTTGGATCAGAGTGGCTTCGCAACATAAGTGCGTGAACCTGAGTCCTAATTGCACCAAACATCAACACCAAGAGCGGATTGCCAGATGCTGCGACCACTGTCTCGTGAAAGGCGAGGTCGGTATCGGCAAGGGTTTGAAGTGTATTTGCCTCAGAGTGCTCCTGCAGCGCTTTTTCCAATAACTCAACGGACCGAGGCAGGTGCTTCGCGGCCAATTCTGCAGCTGAACATTCCAGTCCAAGGCGGGCAACCACCAAATCTCGGGCGGTTATTTTTGCTAGCGTTGCTGCTCGGGTGAGCGAGTTAGATAAGTCATCAATCTTGACTCCTCGAACATAAGATCCTCGCCCGGGATGAATTTCTATAAAGCCTAACTCAAACAAACCTGCCAAGGCTTCCCTTACCACAGGTCTCGAAACGCCGTAGTCAGTGGCTAGTTCTCTCTCAGAAGGTAACTGGGATCCTGGTTCCCATTCGCCTCTCAAAACACGACTGCGGATGTCTTCTATGATGTCAATTTTTCTTGCAGGTAATGATATTGCTGGATTTACCATTGGTGCTCCTTCTTGGAAAAACTGGGAATCACTTTGTCACTCAACTTGGGCCTCGCGTCTAACAAAACAAGTATTCCAGACCGTCCGACTTGCAGCCTCACTGGAATGACCCAATGCAAAATTACGCATCAATTTGATTACCTACCCAACAACTGCTCGGCTCTGAGAGGCGAAGAAATCACTTTGTTGAACAGCAACAGATCGATGCTCAATTGAAGACGTTCGACAGAAACCTCCCCAAGTTGAAAATTCTGGTCTAGATCCTTAAATTCTCCAAAAACGAATGGCTTCATCACCCCGATGATGGAGCGTTGAATTTCCAAACTGGTTTCATGCAGAAACTCACCAAAGACAACCTCAGCTGCGGCTAGTTGATTTTCGTAGACCGCTCTCCATCCCCTCCATAAGACGGCCATAAATTCAGAGATCTCATCGTCTTGTTGTTCCAGAGTCTCATGGCTGGTGCTTAGAACTTGACTGTAGACCGAATAGCCCGATTCATGGGCCCAGATGACCCGTACTGGCACCCCTGCAGCTTCCATTTCGAAGGGCTCGACAAGTCCATTGCATTGACATACATCGAGGAGACCATCTCGCAATTGATCGAGTTTTTCAAAAGGTACGTCGATTACATTAGCGTCGGTCAATTCGAGCCCAGCTGTTTTCATCGCGTATTGCAATCCCGTTACGCCATCAACATGAACCCCAATAGTTTTCGCCGCAAACTGATTGACCGAGAAGATTTCTGAATCAGTGCGTACCATCCATGCCAAAGGTGACTTTTGCAACATCGATCCCAATATTCTCGTTCCGTGGCCGGCTGCAGCCAGTTGAATCGCTAGATTATCTTCAGACACCGCTATCAAGCCTCTGCGGTTTGGCAACTCCTGAACGGGATTGGTAGCCGGAGTCCACGGTAAAATCTCTACATCCAAACCAGATTCTTCAAACCAACCTCGGTGCTGAGCAAGCAAGAGGCCAGCAAATTGTGCATTCTTCTTCCAATCAAGTTGAACGGTTATTGTCATGACAGTTCCTTACTAATCTTTGATTCTGAGTGAAGGTTGAGACAGTGTTTGGCAATTTCAGCGCCATTTGTCCACCAAATGTGTGAACTTTCTCTATATTTGGTGAGTAATTTTTCTAACTCTCGAAGTGCACCTGGTCGCCCCACAAGATTCGGGTGAAAAGTGGGCGAAAATAACCCACCATACTCAACAAGACCTTCAAGTTCGTCTATCCATAAAGAAAAAGCGTTCTTGATAGAAGCCATTCTGGATCCACCTGTAGCTAGGTCTATTCCGAATTGCTGCCAATCTTCCAAAATCGTGCTGATTGGCAATTCAAATAGTGGCCCGTCGGCAAAATCAAAGACTGTTGGGGTGTCATGCTCCATAAGGCTGTTGTCGTAGAGCAGTCCATGTCTATGCAGCAGATCTATGGTGCCAGTGTTCATCCCCCAACTTGGGGCTGTCCAACCCAAAGGACGGGTCCCTATAAGCCTTTCAAAAACTGAAATAGAACGTAGAAGTATGTCCTCTTCCTCGGCGGCGCTTATGTTTTGGACGTTTTCATGAATGTAACCGTGCAGGATAATTTCATGGCCTCGATCTATGCAGGATAAAACAGCGTCCGGTGATTTTTCAGCAACGTAAGCGGGAAACGCGAAGCTTGCCTTGACGTCATATTCCCGGCAAAGGTCGAGAATTCTAGGCAAGGCAGTAGTCAGACCGTATCTGGCTTCACTTGCCGATACCAGAGCGGAATCAATCTTGGTTCCAGATGCCAGAAGACCTGTCTCAACATCAACATGCCATGACAGCCAAGCTGCGGCTTGAAAGCCATTGGGCCAATGAAAATTTTTGATAGGTTCACTACTTAGTGGGTGCATAGGACACTTTCATGACTAAAAGAAGCAACGGGCTCATTTTTCCGCTGTTTGCAAACCCTATTACCGATGAACTAAAAACTCGGAGAATCAGACCAATCGCTGGCTTGAGTTCAACAAGAAATAGTTTGATCTGGGAGTTACTAAACTTTTCGTAGATTTCTGGCAATTCAAAATTCATCTAAACATTCTCCACTCGTCGCAAATCGGGAATGAGCCAAGGCCTCGAGAGAATCGAAAAGGCAAGCAAGGAGCCAAAGAAGAGAAATGCGATAAGAATTCCAACACCGGCCGAGCTACTTGAATCAAAAAGAAAAAAGAAGACCGAGATCAGTGTTGTGAATGCGAAGTTAATAGTGCCGATTAATGAAGTCGCTGTTCCTGCTTCAGAGCCATGAGCGTAGAGCGCGATAGTTGGGACGACTGTTAGCCCCAGTCCATAGTTGAACAAAATCAGAGCGAACAGGGTTTGTGTGATCCAAAATTCACCATTCGAGTTGAGCACTAGAAACAGACCAATTAGACAGCCAGCAGAGCCGGTCGAAACTAAAATCCACTGGCCTTTTATGGCACGTGCTAGAAGTGATCCCACTTGAACACCGACATAGCCCAAAATACCGTTTATCGCTAACCACATTCCGATTTCCGCGGCTGACATTCCGTAAGACTCGCGATAGATAAATGGTGCAAAACTGAGGTAAGCGTAAAGTCCCCCTATTTGGAGTGCTCCGTATATGACCAGGCCTATAAAGGTTCTATCGGATAACACCTCTCGAAACGCTTGGAGCATTTCAAAGACCGAACTACTTCTTCGTAAGTCAATCGGGAGAGACTCCGACAGGAAAAAGGTGACGGCAAATAGTAGAGCCAGGACAACTATGGAAAAAATTAGAAAAACACTCTTCCAACCAAGGTTTTCAGCGATCTGCGCTCCAACAATTGGACCAACAATCGGAGTTAGGGCTTGAATTAGGTAAATCCTGGCAAGAAATTGTTGCATCGCGCGGCCACGGTAAAGATCTCGAATGATGGCTCTACCAACGACATCTCCCCCCGCCGCAAAGAAACCCATCAACATCCGCGCAATTAGAAATACCTCCAAATTTGCTGCAAGGAAGGAAACGAAGGTTGCTAATAGATATCCCCCGAGAGCCAACATGAGAAGAGGCTTCCTACCATAGGCGTCAGATAAGGGACCAATAACTAGTTGCCCGACTGCAATACCAAGAGTGACTCCTGTGAAAGTACTCTGGACAACACCATTAGTCACTCCAAAAAATTGCCCAATTTCTGGAAATGCTGGAAGGTACGGATCCACAGTCAGAGCAATGAGCGACATCGACAGGCCAAGCAGGACAACGTAAACGAGCATTATCTTGCTTCCTGGGATGTTTTCCGCGCTCACGCCCACAACGGCGGCGCGCTTCTCAGCCATTTTGACCCATCACCGTTACCACTTCTAGGGCTTCCAATATCCAAATAAGTAACCCAGAGGCTCAATTTTTTGCCCATTGAATCTGTTCTTAATTTGAACTTGAAGATCCCTATATTCGCGTGGGACATCTACTACCAAGTTTGGCGAGCTGTTGACTATAGAAACTATCGACCCTGACGGAGAATGGCGTTCAACAATAATTAGCTTTCCTGAATCGTCGGCATTGGTGTCGAATTGCCCTCGAGACTTCCAGGCATCAGGATTAGAATTTCTAAACTGAAGAATCTCCTCAAGCCTTGCTTCGATACCCTCTTCACCACCGGTAAACATCATGTAAGGTCCATCTAGGGAGAGAAAAATAGCGGCGAGCGCTTCAGTAGCGTCAATTGAATACTGCTCTCTCCGCCACTTTTTCCCCCACTGAGGCCACCAGAAAGTGTCGTGAGAATCAATGTGGTGCGCGGTGTGTGATCCCTGCGGTAAAAACTCATCACGGTCCTCAATCCATTTCATAAAGTCTCGACCATCTCTCACGGCCCTCTGAGAAGCGTTTCCCGTCATAAGTGCAGAAATTAACCACTGCTCGTCATAGTTGTAATTGACATCCATAGAGCGTCTCAACAGCAGACCAGAGGGTTCTGTGTAAAGAAGAGAATCAGGTTTTTCCCTCTTCATGTCATGCCGCATGTCGACGAACAGAGGGATGCACCCTAAGGGCGACATAAATGCCCGAGCCTTGGCCCAGTCGGCCCAATTGGCGAACATGTTATAGGTTGGGGCATCAAAGCGAAAACCGTCGACATCATAATTTCGGATTAGGTTAATCATCGATTCCCGGAAGTAGCGTTGCCAGTCTGGGTTCCTCGCATCAAAGGCTTTTGTGTAAACCCCTCCGACATTTCCTTCTGAGTCTGTAGCAAACCAGTCGGGATGAGATTCTTGCAGAGGCGTTCTCTGGGGTGACCCCCCTCTCCAATATTCCGAAAAGTCAAGAATGTGACGTGACCAATGTATTGACCTTTCATCCTCATCATTAACGTCGGCTGCAAATGTGTCCGCTATTTCTTCGTCAAGTCTTGAATAAATAGGTCCTTCCACAACACCTTGAACAGCGGCCCCAATTGACTCTTTGTCCAGAACGCCGTGAAGTAAAACATCCAAAATCACCCTCATTCCTCGACTGTGACAAAGCTGTACTAGCTCACGAAGCTCGGACTCTTCGCCGTATGAGACCGTCACGTTGGCGTAATCGTGAACGTTGTAAGAGGGGTAAGGCTGTCGGGGCATCAACTGAATTACATTGAATCCCAGTTTCTGTACTCGGTCCAAGTCTTCAATTAGGTTGCGAATCTCCGGATATCTGCAATAGGCGTTGTTCTTCCAGAAGTATGAAGTTCCAATCTGAACCTCATAAATATTGGCTCCAAACATCCACGTGGGAGGATTGTTTGGGCTTGTGAGCCCGTACCTCGAAGCCCACGCACTCCATTGCTCTCTGACACTATCGAAGTTACCCCGTTCTAGGTTTAGAGTCATGAGAAGTAACTCGGCAGATGATTCTCGAGACACTTCTGCTGCAAAATTCAACAATGAACTGCACTGCAACCCTGACTGAGTCTTTGTCACTGTCACATATGGAATCTCGGTCAGGTTATTAGGCCACACGGTAAGGGTAGATGTTTGGTCGGAAACGCCGATAATTGCGCTAGATCCCCTGAGATTTCCTAGTGTTGAAATTCCTAGCCCAACTTCACCAAACTCCGACAGCGGTAAATCGCGTCTGATTAGATTGCCTGGTGCATTGACTTTTGCAGTAGCTTCAACCTCATATGCCAAATCAAATTGCACGTTTCTAATCTTTATTTTTTCTTCAGAAGCAAAAGTCACCGCTAGCTCAAAATAAGGCGCAGTCGGGAAAAGTCGATAGTGAAAAACAATTGAAAGCGGGCCCAAAGACGCAGCTAAATTGTGTTCATCAAAGACCCCTTTGTGCACTCGTTGCAAAGTGGATGTGACGATAGGTTGAGAGAAACTATCGGTGTCTTCATACAGCCACCCTCCAGTCGGGTGTCGATGCTCTGTACCACCAATTTCTGAACTAAAGGAGCAGCTAACGATTCTCGTAACTTGACCAATGCCATCAAACAGGGTCAGCGAAACTGGCAGCCCCGTTTTATCATCTATGTCAACGGAAAAAGGTGAATCTGAGCTACTGATTTTCATACGCTTCCTTGTCCTTGAGTTTTGCTGAGAGAGGTTCTGGGAATCTTGCTTTACCCTTTGACAGCACCTTGAAGGATGCCAGCAATAATTTTTCTGTTGAGCGCGATGTAGAGAATGACAGTGGGGAGTGCCACGATGATTGCTGCCGCGCTTAGAGCAGGAACGTCCTGAACCCATTGGCCCGTAAAAGACGCCAATCCTGACGGAGCAGTTCTTGTTTCGCGGTCCAAGACCACGAGGGCAAGAAGGAATTCATTCCAACTCCAAATGAAGACGAGCGTCGCGAGTGTGAGTATGGGGGGCCACGAAATTGGAAGCAAAACTGAGCGCAAAATCCGAAATGTGCCAGCACCATCAATTTTTGCCGCCTCAATCAAGGATGGGGGAGTGGCCTTGAAAAATTGCCTCATCCAGAAAATTCCAAATGCACAGAAGAGCCCCACCTGAGGCAGCATTACTCCCACTAGGTTATTTATTAGCCCCATAGATCTGAGCTGGTAGTAAAGCGGGACTATGGTTGCTTCGAAGGGCATTATTAGCCCAATCATGAAAATGAAGAAAAGTAAGTTTGCTCCGCGAAAGCGAAGCGTCCCGAACGCATACCCTGCTAGGACAGAGACGATAACCGTGGTGGGAACAACGACTGAAGCCACAATTAGCGAGTTAATCATTAGCAATGGCAAGGGAAAGTCCCCCTTAGTCCATGCCGTGACAAAGTTTTGCCAGTAGAAATTATCTGGCCAAGATAAATTGGTGGCTGTGGAATCCGGAGATTGAACAGCTACGGTTAGCAATGTCAGAAATGGCAGTATTACTATGCCTGCGGCTAACCCTAAAAACCCGTAAATGGCTACTTGCCTAAAAGTTGAAGCGCTGGAAAGTCCTCTCCGGCGCGGACTCGACTTCACAAAAGTGCTCATCCTAGTTTCTCGTCTTTCTCTCTAAGCAAGAATGCAATAGTTCTAACTAGCACGAAGATTATTAAGGCAAGAAGTATTGCCATACTTGCCGCTTCACCGAGGAGGTTTTCTCTAAATGCAAGTCTGTAAATTTCGGTCCCGGGGACGATAGTTTCTTTTCCGGGGCCGCCTTTCGTGGTCACAAACACAAGGTCAAAGCTCCGGAGTGCAGCAATTAAAGTGATCGTCATCGCTACAGTCAGTTCTGGCCTAAGGCCCGGCAGGGTAACTGAAAAGAATTCTCGAAACGCACCCCCGCCATCAATTTTCACTGCATCATAAAGATCTGAATCAATCCTTCCGACGCCCGAGAGAAACAACACCATAGTTAGACCTGTCATCACCCACGAGCCAATTAGTCCCACCGCAATTAGAGCCCACTCAAAATCACCCAGCCATGCACGACCCTCTGTTACACCAAGGACACCTAGTATCTGATTGAGGGTCCCGCGATCCTGATAGACCCAGCGCCAGGCGACCCCGATTACGACACTGGCAATAACCTGGGGCAGAAAAATAACTGTTCTGAAAAAAACAAGACCACTTATCTTTTGGCGCGAAAAAAGAGCCGCAAAGGTCAGCCCTAAACAGACGGGAATTATCGAGAAAGTAACTATAAAAACAAGGGTGTGAGAGAGAGCACTCCACGTGTAGGGCTCATTCAATATCGACGCGTAATTGTCCAGTCCGACAAAGGTAACTGGCGCGCCAATAATTCCAGTCCACTCCCACAATGAGAGATTGAGTGTTTGAAAGAGCGGGACTAGCACAAAGGTCACGAAGAAAATACCCGCTGGCAATATGTAGAGATAAGGGGTCAAGTCAGATAGCCGAAATTTGCGCTTGGGTCGGCGTTTTGTTGAATCACTTCTGAGTGCTTGTGTAATTTTCATTTTTCACCAGTCTCGAGCTATTGACGTGCTCTTGTAGCTTTTTGAGATAGCGCTGCCTCGACTTGGTCGAGGCAGCGCTACTTCTCAATCGCTGTTCAAGGAATGGGTCTTTACCTATTAGACCATTCCGCCTGGACCTGCTTCACAAGGTCCTCAGATGAGACACGCCCTGCCAGCAACTCTTGTATTGCTGGGAATAGGACGTTACCCATGCCAACACTGGACCAGTCGAGGAACAGAGTCAATCCATCCTCGGCAATTACTTTCTTCCAGTGGGCGTAATACTCATCAATCAACTGAGTCTGAGATGGAATCTCAACAGTTGTGATCAGTGGTGCGTACTTACCAGTGGCACGAATGTCAGCAGTCTCCGGTCCGGTCATGAAATCGATGAATGCTGCGGCAACATCTGGATATTCAGATGCAGATCCAATTCCGAACGGAGAAGTGGTTGCACCCGTGGCTCTTGCGGGCCCACCAGCTTGAAGAGGAGGGAATCCTGTGAAACCAACTCCGTCTCCAGCCTTTTCAGCCATCAAGGGAAGTGCCCAGTTTCCAGTTACAAAAAATGCCACATCACCCTCGGCAAATCTTGAAACTGCGTCATCGAATCCAACTCCGTTGGCGTTGGGATCGATGATTTCATTTGCGGCCCAGTCCTCCATAATCTTCGTAGCTTCAAGGAAGCATGGTGCAGAGAAGTCTGCGCCATCCTGTCCGTAAATCCAGGCAAGAAGGGTAGCGTTGTCGCAAGTCTGCGAAATGAGAATGGACAGTGTGTGGTTTCCAGGCCAAGCTTCCAAATTGCCAAGTCCCATAGGGATGTAGCCCGCTGCTTTCGCAGCCTCAAGAGCGCTCTGGAAGTCAGCTAAGGAAGCAAATGGAGTTTGAATTCCTAGCTCGGCCAGAATTTCACGGTTGTAGAAAACTCCAACCATGTTTCCACCCATAGCCACGCCATAGAGGTCACCACTTCCGAATTTCTTTCCATCCTTCTCAAAACGAGACTGATCGAGCAGTCCGGCGCCGAATCGATCAGCCCAACCGTAGAGTTCAGCGTAATCGTCGATTGGCCTCATTGTTCCGGCTTGAACAAGAGGTCCCATCATGGTGTAACCCTGTCCAGCTTGAACGATGTCTGGAGCCTCATCGCTCGACATTTGTAGTTTCACATTTTGCAGGTAGTCATTAAACGAGGAAGCAACAATTTTGATTGTCACATTGGGGTGCTTTGCCTCAAAGGCCTCGACAAGGGCCGTAACAGTTGCATCGTCTTCCCAAGTAGCGAGGATTAGCTCAATCTCAACATCAGATGGGAATTCCTTGCTGATACCCGCTGTGGTTTCTCCAGCTTCTTCGCTGACGGTCCCACCAGGGGCACACCCAGAAATAAGTAGCGCGGTAGCAGCAAAGCTCGCAGTAAGCGCAGCGAATCGCGACCCTCGCTTTCTTCTTTTCTCTTCATCTCTTGGCATTTTTTCTCTGCTCCTTTTAGTTTGCTCGAGAGTCTTGACCGGGCCCCAAATGAGGTCCAGTCGCCATCTGGAAAAGTCCAAGAATCAGCCCCTTCCAGAACTGGTTTGACCAGTTGTACCAAAGACTACAACCAAAAGAAGCTAGCCACTGGGGCGTGTGACCGAACTGTTATTGAAGAAAAACCCAGCAATTAGCTGGCCAGAACGCCCATGGCGCGCTGGTAGGTGCGGGTGTCTTTGCCGGCATACCAGGAAATCCACTTGGCTGCGGCGACCAAAAAGTTCCATCTATCGGGGTTGGTTGAGGCTCTGAACTCCCCTAGGCAAGAGTGAAGGTGTTTGACGTTGTGCATCAAGGTGCCATCGTCAGTGCAGGCAACACGAACCAGCAGAGTGATGAGCTCCTCAGCCGCACCGCCAGCAAGCTCATACGCCTTCACTGCGGCTGTCGACTTTCTCGCATCGTGATCATGGAGTGCTTCGTTCAAAACCTCTAGGAGCTTTGCTGCTCCAAGTCCATTCAGTGAATCTATGTCTTCACTGTATGGATATGCCCGTGACGCAATAAACGGAACAAACTCAAACTTTTCATTCAGAATGCTCGGTCCTCTTTCGAGTAGGCACCCTCCCATAACAACAGCACGTGCCGCTGTTCCAGGGAACATTCTTGGCAGCGATGCTCGCAAAATATTTAGTGTTGTCCCGATGTGGATCGGAGCCACTTCGCGACTTACAGCGTCGTAGTCTTCCTGAGGAACAGGATCTACCTGCAGATACATATCACAGGCTGCCAGAGAAAGAGCCGACATCACAGTCTCAGCTGTGTGTCCTTCTGCCAGGGCACGTGCAACTCGCTCTGGTCTTTCGCTCGCACTTAGTGAAAGTAATTCAAATCGAAGACTTGCTGCTACTTCTGGGTTGTTCTCACCCATTCGGATTTTTTCAGCAAGGTTATATTTTTCAACGAGAGCTTTTGCACGATCATAAGGACCAAAATCTCTTGGGAATGTGCAGGAGTAGCGCATCGTGCCGCGCAGCATTGCAAACCCAGCTTCCCAGCCGGTGAGCTCAATCATGTCTAGCGATAGAGCAGGGGTGATTAGAGTGTGGTCATCTGTGACAATTCCCTCAAGGCCAATGTCCAGAATCAAATCAATCAATTCAGCTCTTGGTACTTGCTTTTCTAAGGAAACGAGTCTGTGGTCAGAGCGAAGCCACTCGCCGAAGCGGACATCAGAGCGCAGCTGAGAAATGCTTTCTGAAACTGTTGGTTCTGAAACACCCCAAACATCATGTAGCTCGTATGGAGCAAAACATGGGTCGTGGAGGTCCATGACGACCTGGGACAGAGCCTGAACCAGCATTAGTTCCTGGATTTCTCGGGGCTGGCCCTCGGCTGCAGCACGGGCGTCCTCGCAGCCAATCATGGCGTGGGAGACAAAACCAAGAAGATTTCTCGCCTGGTTACTCACATAGCGAGCGGCAGTCAGGGAGCCGACGGCCCAAAGCTCATCCATTGGAATGCCGCTACGAAGCTTTGCCATGATTTCGTCTACAACATCGCCAGGCTTTGCGTGGCGAAGCCACTGAATTAGCTCTTCTCGCTCTTGCATACCTGGCTCTTTCGTCGTTGGCATTACCTTAGGTCGCATTTCACCGCCATGCAACCAACTCGTTAGTTGTGTCTAACCCCAAAGACGAGGGGAATTAGTCCCTCAAATCCATGCTTGGACTGCTCGAGAATCCAAAGACTTCCAGCACCAATGCTCAGTCGATCCTCTTCGGACAGGGCTGCGTTGGCTGTTGTAATCAGCAGATTATTGGCTGAATCGAAGGCGCAAGAGGTTGTGTTTTTCGTTCCAACTTCAACCTGAATGTCAATCTCCCTATTTGGCGAGACGCGGATGAGCTTTGATCCTCCCCACATTGCCACCCAAATTCCCCCTTCTGAATCAACTGTCAACCCGTCAGGAACTCCGAAATTCTCCTCAATTGCAAAGTAGTTTTGAGGCTCACCTAATTGACCCAAGTGATTGATGGGCAACATAACCAAAGTCTGCGTCGGAGAGTCAACCCACACGACATCTTTACCGCTGGGCATGACTGCGACCCCGTTTGGAATCGTTGCGCCAGACACGACCTCAGTGATCTCAAGTGAAGTTGAAACGTGCAACAAAGAACCTGCTCCGGTTTCCAAATCCCGATCCACAACCCCGAGCAGCAGACTTCCATCAGGCAGCACACAACCATCCGAACATCTGAGGTTCGAAGATTCCGCACTCACCTGCAGCCGTGATTTCTCATAACCTTTTTGGTCGAAGAAGTGAATGAAATTTCTTCCAAGAATGAGTTGACCTTCTTGCCAAGGCAGTGACTTAGAGACTTCATGCTTGAGCTTCACCTCAAGAATCGGAGTTTGCTCGCCAAGCCGGAAAACTTTCCCATTTGGAATATCAACAAACCGAAAACTGCCATCAGGAAAAAGCTGTGCCCCCTCACCGAGCTCTGTTGGCAGATCACAGAGCAGTGAGGCAGTTAGCGATTTCATTCGCCCAGGGCCCGTTGGAAAGCAGGCATCAGATCATCAAGTAGTCGCTGTCTGTCTTCGCGATTTGTCGAGTCGCTAAGCATGGCCTGTTGAATCCGGCTAAGGGCAGATTCATATTCTGACTCGTAGGTGAGCTTTCCACCGCTTACTAAGGTCTTTCCAGCAATTACAACTTCCTCGGTAAGGCCACCTTCGTAGTCACTCCAGCTGACCTGATCGCTTTTGACATTTAGGTCGGTGCAAGCTTCACCACCGTTCGTGAGAATTCTTTCGGCAAGGTCGCGGTCCATCGCCTCGGTTGCAATCCTGAGCGGCTTGATCTCTGCGGCAGCACTATCAAGACCGAAACCAAATTCAACCCTGTGCTCTTGCCACATTGCCAAGTCTGCTTTTCCTGCGCCTAGAGCCCGGTTTGAACCAGGGCAGGTAACAAGTTGCGAGCCCCTATTTTTGATTAGATCTAAGTCATCAGCTTCACACCAAACACCGTGAGCAAGGGAGGTCTTTGGTCCTAGCAAACCAAATCGGTCTAGTCTCAGCAGAGGATTTTCACCAACCCAGTTTCTCTGCCTTGGGGATTCCAAGAGGTGAGAGTGAATGCGAGTTTTCTCATCTACTAATTCTCCAATTTGTCCAAGCAATTTATCCGAGCACCATTGACCGGCAATTGGCCCCAGACCAAAAGTCACTTCTGGAAAGAGTTTCTTAGCCTCGAAAAAAACATCTGCATACTGCTCAGCAGTCAGGTTTTGTTTTGGTGGCAGCCAAGGGGGAAGTAGTCCGGAATCTTCTAGTTCCTTGGTGATGAATTCGGCCTGGTCGGTTATTCCCAGAATCACTAGCGCTTGGATTCCTGATTTCTTTATACCGCCAATTACGTCGGTAAGCGTTGCTAGGTAATCATCTTTTTCAGCAAAGGTATGAAAGAAAACCTGAACACCTGTTACGCCAGCTTTAACCAGATCTGCGCTGGCCACAAAAGCATCGTCAAATGCATTGACCCCAGTCATGGCCGTGAAGCGAAGCAGAGCTTCTTCTAAATTTGTACACGGCACAACCCCTTGTGACTCAAGTGAGGTTGATCGCAGATGCGAATGGGCATCGATGAATCCAGGTGTTGTTTTTTCAGTCATGAACTGTTTCTAAGCAAGCCCTAGCAGTCTGGCCAGGTTTCCACCCTCAACTAGCTCTCTATCTGATGCCGAAGGGATGGCCCTGGCAATCTTGGCTCTCTCTAGGTCAAAGTCGCTACCGGGCCAGTCTGTGCCCATGACGATCTGTCCCGCACCAACACCGCGATAGGCCAGCTTGACGTCAATCAGCTGAGAGCCGGAGGTCTCGAGGTAGATATTTGGGTTGCGTTTGGCGACCAAAATTGCTTCATTAACGTTCCAGATTGTTCCCATGTGAGCGATTAGAACAGGAACCTTGGGAAAGTTTTTAGAAATCTCCTCGATGGAAAGCGGTGCGCAGAAGGGGTCGTCAAGCGCATTCACCAATACGACCAGCTTGTTCTTATCCGCTGCTTCAAAGATTGGATCAAGTAGTCCATGGTCCGCAAAGTGGTAGCCGTGCATGGTTGGGTGAAGTTTTAGGCCCTTCAATCCCAGCTGCTGCGCGCACTCATTGATGGTTTCAACCGCATTGGTGGCTCGAGGATTGACTTGCCCGAAGCCGATGATTCGCTTCGGATACTTGCGCATAGTTTCCGCGATGAAACTGTTGTCGACCATCTGGCCAAGGGAGCAGCCGACCGCCATGTCCACACCAGCAGCATCCATCGAGCGCATCATGTCTTCTGGGGTGTAGGACTCCGCGGTTAGGTAGTCGGAGGTTCCGCCTGCCTGCCAGACGTTGTTGTATGCATCGATGATCATCTTCAAACTCCCTTGTTTGCTGCTACCAGTCTTGCGACAGCCTCCACATTACTCGCGAGACTAAATCCAAATCCGAAATCGGAACGAATTCATCTGCGGTGTGTGCAACGTCGGTGGAACCAGGTCCAAAGACTGTGCAGGACTTACTTCCAGTAAGAGCTGCAACCATCGATGAATCGGTGTATGCCTCATGTCCGTCTGCACCTCCCTGGGGCAGAGCGCTTCCAACTTCTTTGAGGTAGGCAGCGCGCAAACCACTGACAATTGGTGAAGCGTCATCGGCTCTAACTGGTGGTCTTGGTGCACCCAGCGGATTCACCGAGAACTCAGCTCCAGGAAAGTCTGCAATCACCTCTTGCGCGATGCCTGAAACCATTGGGATGACATCTTCAATCTTCATGGGCGGGACGATTCGGACATCGAAGGAAGCTGTCGCACTTGGAGGAACAACGTTGGTGGCAACTCCAGAATTGAAGGTTCCGCAAGTGAAGCGGGCCTTTCCTAAAATCTCATCTTCGTGTGGCAGGGATGAAACATGGCTCTTCAGACGATCCACAATTCTCGACATTACGTGAGCCGAATCAATTCCTAAGTGAGCTCTTCCAGCATGAGCCATACGTCCCGTGACATTGACTTGCAGCCACCTCAGCCCCATCTGGGCAATTCTCAGTCGTGTTCCAGAAGGCTCAAGCGCGAGAACCTGGTCGTCGGCTCTGAAAAATCCATTTTTCACCAGTGCCTGAGCACCAGCCATATCAGGGGCCTCTTCATCAACAGTTGCAACAAAAACCAGATCGCCTCGCATGCCTCGCTTTTGCTTGGTGAGTGCTTCGACCAGTCCCAGCGATACAGCCACTCCGCCCTTCATATCGCAAGCGCCTCGACCATAGATGCGGTCGTTGATGATTTCTCCGCCCAGTGGGTCAACTGTCCAGCCACCGCCAATCGGGACTGTGTCGATGTGAGCCAATAGGACAAGCCTGGGTCCATCACCCTCGCCAGGAACTGACGCAATGTAGTTGCGGCGATTACCCTCCACCACTTCGCTTGTCACAGCTAGTCCAATGTCGCTCAGTCTGTTTCCAACCCACTCACCACAGGCCGCCTCTTGGATTCCTGGGTTTTGACTATCGATGCGAATCAAATCCTGGGTGTCTTGAATTACTTGTTTTAGGTCAATCACTTATTTCTCCTACTTGGCAATTGCATATGCGCTTCTTCGAGGATCCGCAGCTGCCAGCAAAGCTCTTTCACCCTGACTATTGGTTTTTGACATAACGGTTTGAACCGATCCAGCATCAAATTCATATTCTGGCCAGACAATCACGTTGTGGCCATGCTCTCTGAGTTTTGCAATCTCTTGATCACCAAGCCTGCTCTCTGCATAAACCAAACGGTCCGCCGAAGGGTGGGGGTGAAAAGCACTCGGTGCGTTAAAGGCTGCAAGGCGAGGGGCCTCAACCGCCTCTTGAAGAGTAAGACCGTGTGTAACCTTCCAGGCAACCTGTGCCATGGCCTGGACAATCACATCTCCTCCTGGGCAAGCAATTCCCCACGAGTCATTACCACTAATTCCAATCAGCGCTGCGGGTGTGACCATCGGTCTTCCACCGGGAACCATTTTGTTTGGGTGATCTTCAACGAGTCTGTTCTGCACACCGCGGGGCGAGCACATGATTCCAAGGGACGGAATGATCGGTCCGCCATCGAGAGTGTCAGAAGGAGAGGCAGCGAATGTGCAGCCCGACTTGTCCATTGTCACTACCGACGTTGTGCTGCTTCTAACCCCTTCAACGCTCGTTCCACCAGTTCGACCGGGTAGTGAGTCAGCAGTAATCTTCTGCGCCTGTGATTTGAAGTAATCGCTCTTCAGGAAATCAGAAATACTTTTTTGCATTTGCCCGGGAGCTGCAAAGAAATCTTCTCGATCATTGAAGGCAAGCGTGACTGACTCCACCAATTCGTGCCAGGAGCCAGAGGTGTTAGCAAGAATTCCCAAAATCTCGAGAGCGACAGGTCCTTGGCTCCAAGAAGGAGTTGAAGATAACTCCCAATTTCCAAATGAGATTGATGGTGCATCATCAACCTCGGCTTCAAATTCTGCAAGGTCTGTCTCGGTGAGGTAGCCGCCCTGGGCAACCACCCACTGAACGATTTGCTTTGCCACTTCACCCTCATAGAAAGCGCGATGTGCGGCCCTGACGCCATCTTCTCTAGTTCCGCTAGCACTCTTCTCGGCGGCAACCAAGCGCTCCAGCAGCTCAGCAAGTTTTGGTTGGCGAAGTCTTTCGCCAGCTGCCAAAGGTTTTCCACCGGGCCAATAAATATCGGCAGATGATTGCCACTTGGAAAAGTTTCTTCCAGTTATCTCAAGGCTCTGGGCTGTTCGCTGATCCAGTAGGAAGCCATCTCTCGCCAGAGAAATAGCACTTGAAGCAACCTCGGCAAAGCTCATCGTGCCAAATTTTTCAAGGGCTCTAAGCCAGCCAGCTGGTGCACCGGGCACGATTGCCGGTGCTCCATCTAGTGGAAGTCTTCCGCCATAGCGCGTCAGCAGTTCCTGCAGAGTGACGCTCTTACTCCAGCGACCAATTCCAGCGACAGAGAAGCACTTATTTGAATTCGCGGGTCTAACCAGAATTGGAGCTATGCCGCCAAAGTTTGACATGTCAACTTGGACTACGTTGCCGGCAATGCCGGCTGCTACACCAGCATCGACAGAATTTCCTCCAGCTAGGAAGATCTCCGCTGCCACCTGCGAGACCAGTGGGTGGCCTGCCACCACGGCCCAGTTTTCGCCTGTCAAGGTGGGACGCATAGCTTCTGCTTGCGGATAGGTGCCTGGAACTAAACCACCACCCATGCCACCACGTTTAGCTTCGGCGCTCATGTAGTGCTCCCTGATGAATGCTTTACTATAACAACGTGCCTGAGTCGAAGTCGCCACTAGTTCGTGACTTAGCCATTGGTCTGCTGGTCGGTATGACTTCCGGACTTTTTGGAGTTGGCGGCGGCATCATTTTGGTTCCACTGCTCGTGTTGCTTTTCAAAACTGATCAGAAGAAAGCCCAGGCAACATCACTAGTTGTTGTTTCTCTATCTGCTGTTACCGGCGCAACAACCTATGCATTTGCTAACTCAGTTAACTGGCAAGCTGCCCCGATCTTGATTGCAGGTGGCCTGCTTGGCACCTGGCTGGGTACGGGATTTGTAAAGAAGATAAACGACCGCTGGCTGAAGCTGGCTTTTGGAGTATTGCTTCTGGCAGTTGCAGGCAGATTCGTCTGGCAGAGCTTTGAAGCAACCAGCATGGGGCTTGTCGAGTTTTCCTGGCAGAGCGGGATCGGCTATTTGGCGGCAGGCTTTGCCATGGGACTTCTCTCTTCTTTCCTCGGCGTTGGTGGGGGAGTCATACTGGTGCCGATTCTGGTAACACTCTTTGGCTTCCCGCAGCAATTGGCAGCGGGAACGTCTCTGATTGTGATGATTCCAGTGACTCTTCTGGGAGCTCAGCGCCTCACCAAGAGCGGCTTCACCAACTGGTCCCAAGGATTGCGAATTGGTTCGGCGGCTGCAGTTTCGGCCATTGCTGGAGCGGCGCTCGCCCTAGTGGCTGATGCAGCCATACTTCAGTTAGGGTTTGCCTTAGTTCTGTTGCTGGCAGGATCCCAAATGATTTGGAGGGCAATCCGTTGACCAGCGCCTGGGCTTGGCATCACACAGGTCTTTCAGTTGAAGACCTTGGTCAAGCCCTGAAGTTTTATGAATCGTCATTTGGCTTCACTCCCGTCTTTGAAGCCATGGACATGAGCGATTTGATTGAAAATCTAACTGGGGTTACAGGGCTCAGAGCCGACCTGGTTCAGTGCAAATCTGCAATTAGCAATCAAGTCCTGGAACTGATTAAGTTCAGAAACATCCCGCAGGATGCAGATCAATTACTACCAATTCGTCCAGGTCGCATGCACAACGCTTTCTTAGTTTCCGATTTAGAGGCTGCAATTGAAAACGTTGAGAAAAACGGCGGAAAACTATTCGGCTCTATCACTGAATTTTCCGAGGGAAGAGCTGCATATCTATCCGATGGTTCAGGAAATGCAATTGAACTCGAAGAAGCACAGCCGGGAGGTAATCAGTGATTTCTTTGCGTGAGCGATATTCATACATGATCTGGATGAGAGAGTTTGAGCTTGCCTGCCTGGAAGGCGTGCCAACCAGAGAGATTCACGGAGAGCTTCACACCGCCATTGGTCAGGAGGCTATTGGTGCTGGAATGGCTGGATTCCTCAGAGCCGATGATGCGATGTGTAGTACTCACCGCAATCACCTGCATGCCATAGCCAAGGGCGTCGACATGCGCAAAATGATGGCTGAAATATTTGAGAAGGAAACGGGCCTTTGTGGCGGCTTTGGCGGTCACATGCACCTGATGGATCCAAGTCTCAAATTTTCTGCGACCGGAATTGTTGGAGCAGGGATGCCGGTGGCTGTCGGGCACGCGTATGCAGCCAAGAAACTAAAGAAGACAGATGCAGTTGCTGTTGCTGTTGTTGGAGATGGTGCTGTAAACACCGGCGCTTTCCACGAGGCTATGAACTTAGCTGGCGTGATGCAGCTGCCACTGATTGTGGTGGTTGAAAACAACGAGTGGGCTATCTCAGTTCCCTTCTCCGCTGCGAGCGCTACAGAAACAGTGGCAGAAAGAGCTCCCGCTTGGGCGGCAGCTGGCATCAAGATTGACGGCAATGACGTTGAAGCTGTCGCGAAAGCCTTTGGCGACG
>JBBAMI010000008.1:0-45125 GCA_040402595.1 Aquiluna sp. | reverse complement strand
GCTTTTGGTTTGACCGCGGCGTCGACGGATTCCGAGTGGATGTTGCTCACTCACTTGTAAAGGACCCAGCACTTCCAGACATCGAAGAAATCTCATCTTCAATGACTGGATCCGACTCAGAGCCCAAGGAAGAAAAGCCACATCCATTCTGGGGTCAGGAAGGTGTTCACGAAGTTATTCGCGGATTCCGCAAGGTTGCCAACGAATATGACGACAGGGCAATGTGTGCCGAGGCTTGGATTCTTCCGCTTAGCAAAATGGCGAAGTGGGTTAGGCCAGACGAGTATCACCAGACCTTTAACTTTGCTTATCTTGAGACACCATGGAACTCCGCAAAACTAAGAAACGTAGTTGATGAGTCTCTGCGTGAGTTTGGAAACGTTGGAGCTCCGAGCACCTGGGTACTTTCGAACCACGATGTAATTCGTCACGTCACCCGCATGGCCTATGACAAAGTTCCAAAGCAGGGCGATGGTATTGGACCTAACTATCCGCAACCTGATGAGGCAAGAGGACAGAGAGTCGGTAGGGCAGCGAGCGCATTCATGCTTGGTCTTCCCGGCAGCTCCTACATGTATCAGGGAGAAGAGCTCGGTCTTCCTGAGCACACAACTCTTGATGCAAACTTCAGGGAAGATCCCACTTTCTTTAGAACTAAAGGCGAAAGAGTTGGTCGCGACGGTTGCCGTGTTCCAATTCCTTGGGAGTCAGACAAACCCGCATATGGTTTCAACACCACTGGAAAGAGCTGGCTGCCTCAGCCGGAAAACTATCGCCGGTATGCAAGAAGTGAGCAAAGAGGTGTCGCTGGTTCGACGCTTGAGCTCTACAGACAACTTCTAAAGGTCCGCAAAGAATTCAACATGGGACTTGGTGAACTGAAGTGGGTCGAAGACCTGTGCGATGAAACCACACTGGTCTTTGACAACTCTGGCGTGAGAGTTATTGCAAACTTTGGCGGAACATTGAACCTGCCTGCGGGTGAGCTGCTTGTGACAACTCAGCACGACCTAACGGTCGAGGGAGTGCTCGAGCACGATCAAGTTGCCTGGATCAAGCTCTAGAGCAAGCTAGTTCTTCTTGGCCAGTGTTTTGTTTGGCCACCAGAAGTACTTTCCGGTGATGAATGCAAGCGAAGGCACAATCACAGTTCTTACCAGCAACGTATCCAGCAATACACCAATACCAACGATGATTCCGATTTGGTAGAGCGCAATCAGCGGAAGCACGCCAAGAACCGCAAAGACTGCGGCTAGCAGAATTCCAGCGCTGGTAATAACGCCGCCGGTTGAGGCCAAGGCTTTGATCATGCCCTCTTTCATGCCAACTTTCTCTGCCTCTTCCTTAGCTCTTGTTACCAGGAATATGTTGTAGTCAATTCCAAGAGCGACCAGGAACAGGAAGCTGAAGAGGAATACCGAAAGATCCAAAGCTGGAAGGCCGAGGATATTTACAAATACCAACCAGGCAGCTCCTATCGCCGAGAAGAAGGATGCAACCACTGTTAGTAGGAGCAGGATTGGCGCGACCAGTGAACGAAGGAGTATCACTAGAACAAGGAACACTAAGACCAATATCAAAGGAATTACTGTCAACTGATCGGATGCATAGGTGTCCTTGATGTCTAGACGCTGCGCATCCAGACCACCGACTAGCGCCCCAGCGCCATCAATTGAACCTAGTTCAGCTCGAAGGTCTCGGATGATTTCATACGCTGCCTCCGACTGAGACTCCGCATCCATAACAACATCGATTTTTGTAATCGTGGCATTTGAATCTCCGATTGTTACCTCAGCAACTCCTGGGACATCGGCAGCGACTTTTGCAACTTCCTCCTCAAAGCCATTGTTGACAATGACAATCGCCGGTGAGGTGGCTCCCGCAGGGAATGCCTCAGCAAGTATGTCCTGACCAATCGCAGCTTCTGGGGCAACCCTGAACTGCTCGGTTGAGGAAAGGCCAACCTTGATTCCGGAGGCTCCAAAGCTCAGGATGGCAAGAATCGCAAAACCTGCAATTGAAACAACTACTGGTCGCTTGCTAACTCCGCGACCAAGCTTCGCCCATAACCCGCTGTCTGATTTGTTTACGCCACCAAACTTCGGAATGAAAGGCCAGAACAGACCGCGACCAAAAACAACGATTGCGGCCGGAAGCACTACGAGTGCAGCAAACATCGCCATTACGATTCCACCCGCAACAACAATGCCAAGGGTTCGGTTTCCACCGAGTTCAGCAAATAGAAGAGTGAGAAGTGCTAGTGCAACAGTTCCACCGGATGCAAGAATTGCCGGAGCAACGCCTCTGAGTGCCTTGTTCATAGCAACGTGTCGATCTTCGCTCAGCAGTAGCTCTTCTCGATAACGCGCAATAAGTAGCAAGGCGTAGTTTGTACCGGCACCAAATACCAGTACCGAGAGAATTCCAGTGACCGAACCGTCTGCCACAACTCCAAGGAAGATTGAGGAAAGCTGTGGCGCAATCTGAGAAGCCATGCCGTCTGCGACACCAATGACAATCAGCGGCACGAGCCACAACACGGGTGAGCGATAAGTGACCAGTAGCAGCAAGGCAACGATGATTACTGTCGCCAGAAGCAACGTAAAGTTTGCTCCTGCAAACACGCCAGAGATGTCAACGATGAATCCCTCTGGTCCAGTGATGTGAACTTCCATACCTTCGGGCATACCCTCTTTGGCATCAGCGCGCATCTGAGCCATGCGTTCAGCTCGCTCGGCCACCTCTTCAATTTCATCTAGCGGAACTGTGATGACGGCAGCTTTGCCATTTTCTGAAATCTCAGCAGGTGGAACAAAAGCTGATCCGTTAAATTCTGCGGAGGTGTAGTCCAAGAACTTATCCCCAGCGCCATCCATAAATCTTTGGTTCATTGGGTCAAAGGTTCCGGTGATCCAGGTCTTCTGCGAATCACTCAGGACGGTGTCCGAGGAGTAAACCACTACCGCCACTGTTCCATCTGTTCCTGGCAGACCCTCCAGGGCCTTATTGACCAGCACCGTCTCGTTATTTGCCGGCAGTCCATCTGTCGGGGCAGTGTCCGACTTTGGAGCAGCAAGGGGTCCAAAAGCTAGAAGCACGAAGATCAGTCCGATCAGAAGAGTGACCCATGAGGTTTTGCGGCCGGTAATAAAAGAGGTGATTGCGTTCAAAATGAACCCTTCTGGATGTGGGGCAGGCTTTATTGTGACACCGAAGAAACGAAAGAACCCCCTCTTTTGGAGCGGGTTTCCGTGGCAAGTGAGGGATTCGAACCCCCGAAGGCTCACGCCGGCTGATTTACAGTCAGATCCCTTTGGCCACTTGGGTAACTTGCCTCGCCTTTGGCGACCCCTAAGAATACCTGATTTAAGCCTCGGCTAGCCAAGCTACCAATAACCGTTTACAGTTTTTGCATGATCGGGATCTTCGAAGTGGCCCAGAGGGCTGGAGTTTCAACTGCAACGGTTTCCAGAGCTCTGAATGGCAAATCCCATGTCTCAGCCAGAGCGAGAGAACGGGTTCTCAAGGCCGCTCAAGAGCTGGGTTATGTCGCATCATCCTCCGCCTACACACTCGCCACAGGTAAGTCTCGAAACATTGGCGTGGTCTTGCCATTTATTGACCGCTGGTTTTTCTCTGCCGTACTCGAGGGGATCATCAACGCACTGGTCAGCAGAGGTTATGACGTCACTCTTTATTCTCTTTCCGGTGGAGCAAGCCATCGCGAAAGAGTCTTCGAAGACCTTGTTCTTCGAAAGCGAGTTGATGGTGTTCTGACAGTTGCCCTGAAACTATCTGACAGGGAGCTTGAGAAACTAACAGCACTGAAAAAACCTATCGTTGGAATTGGTGGACCAATCCCTGGAGCACGTTCGATTTCAATCGACGACGAAGGAGCCGGAAGACTGGCAACACAGCATTTGATTTCACTTGGACACACGGAGATTGGAATGATTGCGGGTAATCCAGCGAGCGAGATGGATTTTCACCAGCCATATCTGAGAAAGACCGGCTACCACGAAGCGCTGCTGGATGCGAACCTTGATTTCCAAGAGCAGTGGATGGCGGAAGCAGACTTCACTGTTGGTGGTGGCTACTACGCAGCCAAGCAGATGCTCGGTGATCCAAGAAACAAACCGACTGCAATATTTTGTGCATCAGATGAAATGGGGTTCGGTGCTATTCAGGCTGCACGTGATCTTGGTCTTCGTGTTCCGCAGGACATTTCAGTTATCGGCCTTGATGGCCATCCACTCGGAGTCTTCTATGGACTTTCAACTATTAACCAAAAAACCAAAGAGCAAGGCGAGCAGGGCGCTAACTGGATTGTCGACATCTTGGAAAGCGGAGATGAGCGAGCTCTAGCAAACGTCGAACAACTTGACACATGGCCGATTGATCTAGAGGTCAGGTCTTCAACCGCAGTCAGAGCAAAGGAGTAGGTGTGGCTGATTCATCATTTGACATCGTCAGCAAAGTTGATGAGCAAGAGGCAGACAATGCACTCAACCAAGCATCCAAGGAAATTGCCCAAAGATATGACTTCAAGGGCACTGGCGCAGACATTGCTTGGAGTGGAAAAGACATAGTTATCAAAGCAAACTCAGAAGAGAGAGTTAAAGCCATCCTGGATGTGTTTCAGTCAAAGCTGATTAAGCGCGGTATTTCGCTCAAGAGCCTGGATGCCTCTGAACCTCAAGCCAGCGGCAAGGAATATCGAATCAACTGCAAGCTGAAGGACGGTATCGCCTCAGAAAACGCCAAAGAAATCTCCAAGATCATCAGAGATGAGGGGCCAAAGAGCGTAAAAGCCCAGATTCAGGGAGATGAACTAAGGGTCTCTTCAAAATCTCGAGATGATCTGCAGGAGGTAATTGCCCTACTAAAAGGCAAGGACCTGCCGGTTGATTTACAGTTTGTGAACTACCGCTAGCCAAAAGCTAGATAACCAGTTCCACTGCCCAAAACTGAGAAGTAGTTTGCTGCCTCGAAAAAACATGCCTGTCCTGGCCTGAGGGCAATAGATTCCTCTTTGGAAGTAGTGATTGTGATTTCACCTGCAACGCAAACAGCAATCGCTCTGCCTTGAAGACGAAGATCAACCAGCAGGTTGCTGCCACTTGGTTCCACTCGATAAACCTGAAATTCTCTTTCACCCGTTTGATACTCGGTTAGTCCCTGCATCAGCTGCTTCTGGATAGCGATGGGATTCAGTAGCTCACGGAAGTCTGCAATAGCAAGTAGTTCAGGTATGTCAATCTGCTTAGGCGTGAGGCCGCCTCGCAAGACGTTGTCTGAGGTTGCCATCACTTCAACGCCGAGGCCAGAAAGATATGCGTGAATATTTCCAGCAGGCAGATACAAAGCCTGGCCGGGTGACAGCTCCACATAGTTCAGTAGCAAGCTGACCAACAGTCCTAGATCATTTGGGAAGTGACTGTTGATTTCAACAATTAGATCGGCCCTTGATGTTTGTTCGGCAAGCTCGACTAATCGCTGTGCTGCGTGAGCTTCTTGATTCAGTGCCCAGCTGGTTGCTCCCCGGAGTCCTTCGGTTGCAAGAGCAGAGAGCCAAGGCTCGAAGAACTTATCGGCCTTTGCAAGTGTCGAAAGATCGGCATAAATCTCTTCCGATTTTCTAAATCCACACAGTGCTCTGAAATTACTAACGGCAGCAATTAGTTCGGGTTTGTGGTTGGCATCGGCATACCCCGGATAACCTTCGGCGAATCGCTTGGCAGCCCACTCTTTTGTTGGATGAGCTTGAATAGAAAGTGGCTTAGCGGCAGCAAGAATCTTGACGAGAAAATTCAATTGACCGACTCTGTGAGAGAGTTTGCCCCCTGCTTCATCGACAACTGTTGACTCTGATGAGGGATGGGTTCCAAACCATATTTCCGCTTGCGGTTTACCATCCGGCTGTGTCCCAAGCAGGCCTGGGATGAGATCAGTAGAACCCCACGCATAGTCACGAGGCGAATTGGTAATCCTCATCAGGGTCATGCCCTCACACTACCTAGCCTCGGCATCGGGAACGATAGAAATAGGCCCGGTTGGTGGGGCTGCTGCTTCTAGGTCGGCTTTTCGCGCCCGTTTCGCAAACTGCTCTGCGATGACGGCTGAGATGAGTGCCAAAACAACTGGGAAGAAGAAGGCGTTTGCCAAACCCACTCCCTCAGTCAAGGCCCCCATGAAAGCCTTGGCAAAAATTGCTACCGACGAATTGAACAGGCTCAACCTGCTCACCGCCCAGGCTGTTGAAACCCCTGGGATGTGACCGGCCGCAGAGAAAAATGCCGGGGAAGCAGGAGCAAGCCCTAACCCCGCCAGACCCCAAAGCAGCGACCCTAGGACCAAACCTGCAACCTGATCATTATCAGCAACAGGCCCTGCAAATAGTGCGGCGGCGGCCAACGCGACAGCGGCCAGCAGCGCACCGCGCGAAGCCATTGTGTGTGGATGCATTTTCTCAGCAAGTCTTGTCATCGACAGCCTGCCGATAATCATTCCAATCATGAAAACACCAAATGGAATTGATCTGAGTGCAAGTTCAGCATTTAGAACGTCTCTGGCAAATACTGCTGCCCAGTCGATAACTGCTACCTCTGGATAGATAGCTGCAAAAAGTCCAAATGCCAAAAGCCAAAGTTGTGAAGGCATCTCGTAGAACTTTCGCTTTACTACCGACGCCTTCTCTTCGTTATGGCCGTCTTCCTCAGGACTCAAGAGCCAGCGAAGGCAAAACTCAAGGGCTACAACTGTACAGATGGCGACAATTAGTAAAAACAAATCAAGCGTCAGATAGACCGTTGAAACAGCTCCGGTGATAGCAGCACCAACCGCACCAAGTGACCAGCCAGCATGCATGCGGCCAATAATGTTGATGCTTATTTGTTTTTGAAGTAGCACCGCACTCGAATTAACCGCAACGCCCATCAGCGACATAAAAAAGTTAAAGAAGATGTTCAGAATCATCCAGAGCGCGGGGTTGTTGGTCCAAGCCAGTGAAACCAGCATGAACATCCCGCCATAATTAGCAAAACGAATGATGGGCCTTGCGCCAAAACGCATAATCAGTCGAGAGGCAAATAGCAGTGGTGTTATGGAGCCGATGACACTGAAGCCGATGATTGTTCCCCAGGTTACGAAGGAGACATTGAGGCGATCAATGAACTCGGGAACCCAGGCGACCGATGCCAGAGCTGAGTGACCCATCAGAATGAATGTTGCAAGCGAAGCGATTTGCGCTTTTCTGAGGCGAGCCCCTGGCAATCTCTGCACTACTGCTCCTTTGAGATTGCCATCATTTGTTTGCGGTCGTGAAGCTTGAGTCGCTCTCTACCCCGTTTTTGTCCCTGCTGCTTCTCTTCACTGTCAACTCTGAGCCACTGGCTCCAGTCCATAAAGTCCACGCCTCTTTGGCGAAGAGTGTTGAGAATCTGCTCTTCGGAGGGTTCGCTTGGCTTCCACCAGCTGACCTGATCCGAAATCAGATGGCCAATTGTTTCAATAGCATCCGCTTTGGTGTGGCCAATTAGTCCTACGGGACCTCTCTTTATCCAACCGGTGCAGTAAACACCCGGGATGTGCCGACCTGATGAATCAACAACTCGTCCCTCCTGATTGGCGATAACTCCGTACCTTTGATCGAAGGGAATGCCATCGATCTCGCTTCCAAAGTATCCAACCGCGCGATAGACGGCCTGGACTGGATACTCAACCATCTCGCCAGTGCCAACCACATTGCCTGTGCCATCAAGTTTGGTTCTTTCAAACTTGATGGCGGAAACCTTGCCGTTTTCTCCGACTACTTCCACAGGCGAGTGGAAGAAGTGAAGGTGCAGCCTGCGCTCTTGGACGGGTTGCGGATTGTCCTTCAAGTCCTGCAGGGTCTTCACCATCACTCGAATTTGATTGTTTGACTCAAGAGCTTTTTCTGAGCCCTCGTCAAACTGGAAGTCTTCTTCATAAACAATTGACTGAACACCATTGACATGGAGTGCTTCGCGAAGCTCAAGGGGAGAAAACTTAACCTGCGCAGGTCCTCTTCTTCCAAAAACATGAACATCGGTGACCGGAGATTTCTTGAGTCCTTCATAAACATGCTCTGGGATATCAGTTGAGAGAAGATCATCGGGAAGCTTCACCAAGATGCGAGCTACGTCCAAAGCAACGTTTCCATTTCCGATGACGGCAACTTGCTTGGCAGCTAGTGGCCAGGTAAGGGGAAAGTCAGGATGGGCGTCGTACCAATTCACAAAGTCGGCAGCACCGTAGCTACCATCTAATTCAATGCCTGGAATATCTAAGTCGGCGTCTTTGATAGCACCCGTTGCAAATATCACAGCGTTGTAATGGCGCTTAAGGTCCTCGAGAGTTATGTCAACTCCGTACTTGACGTTGCCGAAGAATCGAATGTCTCCGCGGTCCAGGACCTCGTAGAGTGCGCGGATAATTCCTTTGATGCGAGGGTGATCTGGTGCAACGCCATAGCGCACAAGTCCATAGGGTGCTGGGAGAAGATCAAACAGGTCAATTGATACGTCAAAGTCTCGCTGGGCTTTGATGATTAGATCCGATGCGTAGATACCTGCTGGCCCAGCACCGATGACAGCGAGACGAAGCTTTGGCATGCTCTGTGGAAACTATCCTTTGCGATTGACCATGGCCTTGGCGAAGGCCTCTAATGCGGCTTTCACGCTACCAGCTGGCAGCGAGTCAATCGCAGCGATGGCCTTGGTTGCCCAGTTATTGGTGTACTCCTCTGCCTCTAACATCACTGGATGTGAGCGAAGCTCGTCCAAAACCCCCTGGATGGTTTCGACATCAGCTTCCTGAATACGCCTAAGCAGACTCTGAGAAGCAGCATCTTTATTGTTGGCAAGAAGAATTACCGGCAAAGTGGGCACACCGGCCAGAATGTCGGTTCCAGCTTGCTTTCCTGAATCACTGGCAGTTGAGCGGATGTCAATCAGGTCATCCGAAAGCTGAAATGCAATTCCCATGAGCTCCCCATACTCACCGAGTGGTTTCTGATACTTCTCTTCCGCATTTCCAAGTAGCGCTCCAAGCTGCGCGGAAAGTGCGATCAGCGAACCAGTTTTGTCACGAATGACATCTAGGTAATGCTGCATTGGTTCAGCTTCTTTAGCCCCAATTGTTTCGTGCAATTGACCAAGCACAAGCTGCTCGAAGACCTTAGCCTGCATCTTCAAAGCTCGCTCCCCCAGGGTGCTAACGATGTTTGAAGCACGTGCGAAGAGAAGGTCACCGGTGAGAATAGCTAGGTTATTCCCCCAGACCTTCTGGGCTGCGGTTACACCTCTTCGAGTTTCAGCCTGATCCATAACATCGTCGTGATACAAAGTTGCAAGATGTGTAATCTCCATGACAACTGCTGCGTCCAGCACTTCTTCTGAATCTGGATCGCCAAGATGTGCTGTAAGAATCAATAGAGCTGGTCTGAGTCTCTTCCCACCTGCCTTAGCCAGATGATTTGACATCGAACCAATAACTTCTTCAGTGTGAGTGGTGGCTTGTTGAATGCGTCTTTCGACTTCCGCCAGCTTTGCTTCCACCGATGTCAGAAGACTCTTGTCGGTTATTCCAGCAAAATACTTAGGTAATGTCATTTACGCTCCGCGGTGTGCAGAGCAACAACACCGAATGTTAGGTTCTGGTACTTCACCGATTTGAAGCCAGCTCGCTCAATATCTGATTTCAGTTGATCTTGATTGGGCCAAGCCTCAATAGAGTCAGAAAGATAAGTGTAAGCATCTGGATTGCTGCTGAATACCCGGGCCACTAGCGGCAGGATATTCCTCAAATACCAAAGATAGACAGTCCCAAGAGGCCCCTTGACCTTGGAGAATTCGCAGACCACTAACCGTCCGCCTGGTTTCAAGACCCGGGAAAACTCGGCCAAGGCAACCTGATGATTTTGAACATTTCTCAGTCCAAATGAAATTGTCACAGCATCAAACTCACCATCTGAAAAAGGAAGCTTCATGGCATCGGCAAAGACAAACTTTAGATCTGGATGACGCTTCGCTCCTTCTTCGAGCATTCCCTTTGAAAAGTCAGCTGCAACAACCTCTCCGCCAGGCACCAAGAGCGCTTGCGAAGAAGTTCCAGTGCCTGCTGCGACATCCAAAATGCGCATACCGGGCTTTGGACTAACGGCCTTTTTTGTCGCTCTTCGCCAAATTCTGGATTGAAAGAAGGAGAGCAGATCGTTGGTTCGGTCGTAATTTTTTGCGACCATATCGAACATGGCCGACACATCCTGAGGAGATTTGGTTAGGTCGGCCTTAGTCACTTGCCTAGTCTAATCGCGAGGATTCGCGTCCCGATTGGCTGATAAGCGTATAGGCAACCAGGCCCACCGACCCCAGCATTAGAGCAACCAATAGAGGTGTAGTTGCAGTAATGAATTCATCCGCAGGTGTCTTGGTGGTTATCTCGATTTCACCCAAATTCAGTGGATTCGTTGCTGTTGGAACCTGATCATCGACCACTGCGGGTGGAATCACCTGTTCTGTCTCATCAGAGGTGTTGTCTAGCTCATTGGCCAAAGCAGGGCCCGAAGTAAAGGCGAAAGCGAGAACTATCAAGGCCAGTTTTCGCATGCCTCTCCTTCCGCCTAAAATCTCTATTAGAAGCCTAGAAGCTTTCGGTTATAGGAAGCTAAATCTCTCAGGGAACTTAGAGCTAAGGAATAGATGCCTGTTGTCGCGCGCATAGAGCGCATCACTAAACCTGAGCTTGGTTTGAGCGGCAAGCAGGTTTTTCTCCATCAGGACTACCAAATCATTGCCACCGGACAAGCTCTGCGCATTTCGGCAACTGGTGAGAACAGAACACAAGAGTTAGCAGACGGCTGGAGGAAAGTTCTCGATGATGCACAAATCATCGACAGCGCAGATCCAGAAAGCCCAGGACTAATTGCCCTGACATCAATCACCTTCGACCCTGCCAGTCGGGAAGAGTCAATCTTGGTGATTCCTGCTGAGACTTATGTGCTTAGCGACAAAGCTTGTTTTCTCATTACTTGCGATGCACCAGCTGGAGCAGAAAGTCTCAGCCCGGTGCATGGCGAATTCAGAACTGGTCTTCAGACTGATGAGAAATTTCTTCAATCAGTAGAAAGAGCGTTGGCAGCGATTGAATCAGGAAAAATCGAAAAAGTAGTGTTGGCCAAAGACCTGGTTATTCCAATTTCTGCAGAGCCAGATTTAGGCGAGCCTCTCCAGCGACTTCACAAGCGTTATCCGGATTGCTGGACATACAAAATTGGAAATGTCTTTGGTGCATCTCCCGAACTACTTCTCAAAGCTGAAGACGGACAGGTATCAGCAAGAGTTCTCGCGGGAACTGCAGGACGTGGTACAGATCCGGATGTCGATAAAGCCATCGCCGATGGTCTTGCACACTCACTAAAGAACAAGCACGAGCATCTTTACGCCGTCCAGTCGCTAGTGAATGAACTAAAACCATTTTGTGAAAGTGTCGAATTTGACGAAGAGCCGTTTTCGCTAGCGCTACCTGATTTATGGCACCTTGCCACCGATGTGAGAGGGACACTAAGACCTGAATACACACTACTTGATGTGATTCAAAAACTTCATCCAACTGCTGCAGTAGCTGGCACTCCGCGCGAGGAGGCCCTTGCACTCATTAGGGAACTGGAGCCGTTTGATCGCGGCGGTTATGCCGGTCCAGTGGGTTGGCTCAGCTCTAACGGTTCTGGAGAAATTGCGATTGCTCTTCGGGGTGGAGTAATCGAAAAAGATCAGGTTAGAGCGCTTGCGGGTTGTGGAATAGTCAGTGAATCCACGCCGCAGGCGGAACTCGACGAAACAGAATTGAAGTTCAAAGCTGTCCGTTGGGCTTTTCAGTCAACCAATTCGTAATCAATTAGCACGCTTCCGGTAAGTTCCCAGGCCCTGGCAAGTTCAGTGATGCTGCGACACTTCGCATAAGTCCACCCATACGCTTTCGCTAGGGCCTCGATATCGACCCTTTGATCAGTATTAAAAAGTCTCTCGAAGCTTGGGCCGTCAATCTCTTTGGCCACCTCGAGACGACTAAAGATGTGTCCGCCATGATCATTGCCGACGACCAGACGAAGCTCCAGCTCAGGCAAATCTGTCTTGTTTAGTCCCCCTGCATCATGCAGCAGGGTTAGATCCCCAATCAGGGCGGTTGTTTGGCCCAAAGCCATGGCAATTCCAATTGCAGTAGAGACAGTTCCATCGATGCCGGATAAACCCCTGTTAGAAAAAACTTCCAGGTCTTTGGCCTGAGCAGCGGAATCCAATACGCGAATTAGGTCAGACGCACCAAGCACAAGTCGATCACTGCGCTGCCAAACATACTGAACAAACTCTTCTCTGGCCGAAGAACTCGAGGTCGAATTCCATCTAGCGAGCCAACTGTCATCGGCACGGCCTTCTGGAATTAGCTTGTCCGCAGACGCTATGACATTGTCAAATGGATCAAAGATGCCGTAGCGACTAACTTCCGCATAAACCGTGGCTTCGGAAATCAGCCTCTGGACCGCCCTAGAGAGAGTTGGTTTACCAAAGACGATTACCTTTCGAACTTCACCTTTCAGTGATTCAAGATCAGCGAGGTAGTTGACAACCGCATTTCTTCCATGTCGAGCACCCGAACTTGGCTCTGCAAGCAAAGGCAGATTAGCGGCAAGCGCAAATTCACTCGCCCTTCCACCCCCGGCACCTGCAACTACCACCGTGTGGTTATCAACTGGGACAGCGAGCTCAGTCGTCGCCTTCTCTAAATTCTTTATCTTCTTCGAGTTACCAACAAGATCTTTGGCATTTGGACTGCTCGAGCTAAGAGGAAGATCAAATTGGACATTAATCTGCACAGGCTTTCCCTCAAGCGCTACTTCTGTTAGCGCTTGCAGCACTACGCTCTCAGCATCTGATTCTGTGACATCAATCGGTATGTCGAAGCACTTCGCAGCAAATCCGAATATGTCTATCTGGTTGGTGGTTTGGTTAGCGCCTTTTCCACGAAGCCTTGCAGGCCTATCTGCAGTGAGAAGTATCAAAGGAGTGGAGGCGTGATATGCCTCGAGAACAGCTGGAAAGAGATTTGCTACCGCCGTACCAGACGTAACAATTAGCGCCACCGGTTTTTTTGTCGCTTGCGCAATACCAAGGCCAGTAAAAGCCATGCTGCGCTCATCAAGTCTGACAGTGAGACGAGCCAGAGAGGCATCTTCGAGTTGCTTGGCAGCTATTGCTAAACCTTGAGATCTCGAGCCAGGTGATAAGAAAAAGTCACTAACACCATTCGCGTTCAGTGTTGCCACCACACGCGAGGCAATCGACTGGGAACTCACTTCTTGTCGTCTTCGTCTTTCTTTCGAAGCTTCTTGTTGATATCCCTCAGGAAGTTAGGGTCGTCATCGGGCGCAACTGTCTTGCCTTTACCACCCATACCTCCAGCATCACCTCTGCGCAGCGGGCGTCCGACCATTAGATATAGAAGTCCACCAAAGAATGGAACGAATAGGCAAATCAATACCCATAGCCACTTTGGAAGTGCTCGAACCTCGTTCTTCTTGGCACTGGCCGCAAAAACGGTTGTGAATACTGTCCAAATGAGCCAAAAGGCAATAGTTATGATGGCCGCTCTCGTCATATCTTCAACCCTAGTTCCCTTTTCCTGCTCATAGACTGGGGGTGTGAAAAACCCTTGGCTTCTCTACACACTTATCCGCCTAGGCATGTTTTTTGGTCTTTTCTTCATACTTTTTGCCTTAGATTTCAACCCATTTTTTGCCGCAATTATTGCCGCCGCCATCTCTTTTGCCATTTCGCTACTGGTGCTTGATAGACAACGGGATGCCCTAAGCCAGTCAGTAGCCAAAAAGCTCGTTAGAGATCAGCAAGGGAAATATGACGACAAGCAGGGGGAAATCGAAGATTCACTGCTCGACTCAAAAGAAGTTGACCAGGTAGATCCCGGCTCCGACCAGAGCACCAAACCCTAACCCCGCCAAGCTCGTTAGCTTCAAGGCCGTTACTAACTCGCCTGTGTTTCGACTCTCCAAAATAATCAAGGTGATTGGTAAAAGCAGAAGCAGATTAAGCATTCCCAGAATTGTTGCGGGATAAACAAAGATAAGTAAAAAGTTAACTCCAACCGGAATCCAAACCATTAGCAGAAATAGCGCCCTGCTTGCCTTTGGACCAACTATTACCGCAAGAGTTCTTTTACCCGCCTTCGAATCTGTCTCAAGGTCACGGATATTGTTCACCATTAGTACAGCGGAGGCATACAGACCAAATGTTCCACCTAGCAAAATCGCAAGCGGATCAAATATGAGTGTTTGGATGTAGTTAGTGCCAACAGTTGCAATTAGTCCAAAGAAAACAAATACTGCCAGCTCTCCAAGTCCGTGATATCCATAGGGCTGCTTGCCTCCTGTGTAGAACCAAGCTGCGACTACACATAGCAGACCAATTGCAACCAGCCACCACTGCTGCGTGAGAATGACGATAGCCAAACCGCAGGCCATTGCTAGAGAAAAACAAATGAATGCGGCTCGCTTTACGGAATCAGGTCTGGCGAGCCCAGAAGCTGTAATTCGTGCAGGTCCTGTTCGAATTGCATCTGTACCTCGAATCCCATCAGAGTAATCATTGGCGTAGTTCACACCTATTTGAAGAAGTAGTGCCACGAGCATCGCAAGAATGGCTAGCAGAAAATTAAAACGATCAATAGTTGAAGCAACAGCGCTTCCCAAAATAACTGGCGCAACAGCAAGAGGTAGCGTCCTTACCCTCGCGCCGGTAATCCAGGTTCTAATTAGCATTTGCAAAGACTAATCTGCTAGAAGCTGTCGACATCGAATTAAATCTGGCTTTCCACTACCTAGTCTCGGAATTTCATCAACGCGCAGGACCTTATGCGGCTTAGCCGCTATGGAGATGGCATCGGCCAACGAGGAAAACTCGGCTTCTGGGCTGCCAACATAGACAAGGGCAACTGACTCTCCCCAGCTGGTTGGAATTGCAACTGCGCAGACAGCTTCTACTCCAGGTATCTGTTTTGCCACCTGCTCAACCCTGTCTAGGGCAACCTTGATACCGCCCGAGACAATCACTCGATCTGAGCGTCCTAGAACACTCAGCTTCCCATCTACAACTTCACCCAGGTCATTCGTTGTAAACCATTCCCCAACACCCTTGGCGAGCACTGGCCCGGAAAGCTCTATAGCGCCCTCTTTCAGCTTGAAGGAAACCCCCTCAAGTGGCACTCCGTCATAGACGCAGCCCCCGCTAGTTTCTGTCATTCCATAGCTGACAACTATGTTGATTCCCTTGCTTCTTAGGGTCTCAACATCTGACCAATTCGGCTGCTGGCCACCAACCAAGATTGCATCAAATTTGCGAAGCATAGAAAAGACAAAGGCATCTTCTTCTGCAGCAGCAGCCAGCTTTGCTAGCTGAGCTGGGACCAGAGAGGTGTAGCGACGAGATCCTTCCATTAAAGATGCGCCTCTAATAAATGCCTCAGTTGTGAAGGGAACTCGTGTATTGATCATCACCGGTTGAGTGTCAGCCACCACCGATCTAAACAGAACATTCGCACCCGCAATGAAATTAGTTGGCAATGCCAATAGCCACTGACCTTCACCGCCAAGACGAGCGGCCGATGCAAGCGCTGAGTGCTTGAGCGCTGAAAGTGGAATTTCTATTCGCTTTGGAACACCGGTTGACCCAGAGCTTTCAACAATGAGCCCGATGTCATCAGACACCTCTGCAGGCAGATTATTAGGAATTTCATTTGTAGCGATGAATCCAGCAACTTCATTGTCAACAACCTGCGTCATTAGTTGCAGGGCTGCGAAAGTATCGAGTGAACTAACTGCGCGTAGCGGTTTCATTTAAAAGTGCCAGGGAAATTCAGACCAATCAGGTGAGCGCTTCTGAAGGAATGCATCCCTGCCTTCTCTAGCCTCTTTGGTTCCGTAAGCAAGTCTCGTTGCTTCTCCTGCGAAGAGCTGCTGACCTACCATTCCATCATCTGGAAGGTTGAATGCATATTTAAGCATTCTTATTGCAGTTGGAGACTTAGCGAGAATTTTCTTCGCCATCTCAATTGCAGTAGTTTCGAGTTCTGCGTGGGGAACTACGCGATTTACAACTCCTAGCTCATAGGCTCTCTTCGCATCATATTCATCCCCCAGGAAGAAGATCTCCCTGGCGAATTTTTGACCAACCTGCCGAGCTAGCAGCGCAGACCCATAACCGGCATCGAAAGATCCGACATCAGCATCTGTTTGTTTGAACCTAGCGTGCTCCAGTGATGCAACTGATAAATCACAAACAACATTCAACGAGTGGCCTCCACCCGCTGCCCACCCAGAAACAAGAGCAATAACCACTTTGGGCATGAATCTAATCAGTCTTTGAACTTCAAGAATATGCAGGCGACCTGCTCCCCCTGGTTCATACTCGTATCCGCTTTCTCCGCGAACTTTCTGATCTCCCCCTGAGCAAAATGCCCAGCCACCGTCTTTGGGGGAAGGTCCGTTGCCTGTGAGCAGGACGACTCCAACATCTGCTGACGAGCGGGCATGATCTAATGCTCGATACAGCTCGTCCACTGTTTGTGGACGGAAAGCATTCCTGACCTCAGGTCTTGAGATAGCAACCCTGACCACGCCCAGGGATTTGTGGCGGTGATAGGTCACATCACTGAGATCCTCGAAACCCGCAACCTCTTGCCAGATGGCAGGGTCGAAGGGGGCGGAAGGCTGAAATTTCATGCTCCTAGACTAATCAAGTGGCGAGCATGAATATCACCGATATCTCAATCCTTTCCTTGCCCATGCGCAGTAAGTTCCGCTCAATCACAACCCGCGAAGTTGCAATCTTCAAAGGGGTTCGCTGGAGCGAGTTTTCCCCTTTTGTCGAATACTCGGATGCCGAGTCAGCTGTCTGGCTTAAGGCCGCTCTCAGTTGGGCCAATGACCCGCTCCCTCCTCTGCAAAGAAGCGTTATTCCAACGAATGCAACCCTGCCCGCGGTTGCAACTGAGGAAGTAGAAGAAGTACTTAGGAACTTTGGCAATTTCAATTGCGTAAAGATAAAAGTTGGTGAAATTGGCCAAAGTCGCGCAGAAGACCTATTGCGCATCCGAAGGGTCATTGATCTTTATCCGAATGTCTTAGTGAGGCTTGATGCCAATGGAGCTCTTACGCTCGCTGAGGCACTTTCGATGTGTGAAGAACTGCGCGAAGAAGCGATTGAATATTTTGAACAGCCGGTAGCAACAATTGAAGAAATGCGCAATCTACGCCAGGAACTTGCCAAAAGAGAAATTGGAATCAAGATAGCTGCCGATGAGCTAATTCGAAAAGCGAGTGATCCTTATCTTGTCGCCAAAGAAGAGGCGGCAGACATTGCGGTTCTAAAAGTCCAACCGTTAGGTGGAATTCAACCGGCACTTTCAATAGCAAATGAAATTGGAATGGATTGTGTAGTTAGCTCAGCCCTTGAAAGCTCAATCGGATTAGCACACGGTCTTTACCTCGCTGGTGCAATGTCAGACCTGAAATATGACTGTGGTTTGGCAACGGCTAGTTTGCTTGCAGGCGACGTAACTCACCAGCCACTGATTGCCACAGATGGAAACATCGAAATCAGGAACGTTGAACCCGATACTGATTTGATTCAGAAATATTCCGCTTCAGAAGAGCGAACAGACTGGTGGGTAAGACGAATCGAAAGGTGCTTCGCACTTCTATAGGCCCGAGTAGACGTGCAGTCCCTTGAAGAAGAGATTCACAATGGTGAAATTAAATATCACCGCAGAAAATCCAATTAGTCCTAGCCAAGCTGCCCTCTTGCCTGTCCAGCCTCTGGTTGCCATTGCGTGCAGATAGCCTGCGTAAATAACCCAGATGATAAACGTCCAGACCTCTTTGGTGTCCCAGCCCCAGTAGCGATGCCAGGCCCGCTCGGCCCAAATTGCGCCAGCGATAAGGGTAAAGCTCCAAGAGACAAAGCCGACCATGTTGAACCGATAGGCGATTCGCTCCAGCTGGCGCAGATCGGGGAAGCGGTCCATCATGGTCTTTCCCCAGCCTGCTGCCTTGATTAAGTAGAAGATGTGGAATCCAGCAGCAATCGCAAAAAATGCTGTCGCCAGGATTGCCACAACCACGTGAATCACCAACCAGTAGCTCTGCAGAGCTGGCATCAGAGTTTTAACTTCCACATAAAAAAGACTGACTGCCGCAAACAGTGTGATTAGTACAAAACCGCTAATGAAGGTAGCGATGTATCTGACATCCCTGACTTTCAGGGACATGAGATAGACAGTCAGAATCATCAGTGCACCTGAAATGGAAAACTCATACATGTTTGCCCAAGGAACTCTGTTGGCAGCTATTCCTCGAAGAACAACCCCAACACCTAGGACAACTGTGGAAATGCCAAGCAGCCAAAATCCGAACTTTTCAAACCTGTCCTGAGTGCTGTCCTCTTTTAGCTTTGCCAACTGGAACGCAAACAACAACAGGGCTACTGCTAGGAATCCCATAGCGGCTGAAACAAATAGAAGGGAGATCTGGGACAGCTCTTCATTCAGCATGACTGTCATTTGTTCACCCTCTCTATTTCTTCTTGAAGTTCTTTAAGAATCTGGTCCAGCTGATCATCGTCGCCTCTAGCAAGACCTGCGTATTCAATTCTCTCATGACCTACGCGCACCCAAATTCGCCTTCGCGTAATACTCAGGGAAATCACAATTGCGATCAGTGCAACGAACGAGAAAATCAAAACCCAGATTCCCCCGGGATTGAATGCGATATCCACCGATGCGTAACGAAGCAGTCCATCGAATCTGACTGAACCTAGTCCTTCGGGAAGCTGAGCGCTCTGACCAACAGTGAGCTCAATGGCCGGGCTTGCAGCCTCTCTTCCCGCAACAAGTTCCATATTTGTGACATCAAGCGCATAAACGTTTCTTGGAATTCCCGAATCCAGGCCTAGGTCTCCTGTGTAAACATTCAGAGTTAGCAGCGGATCAATCGGGTCTGGATATATAGAGGTGTAAGCACCGCTTTCCAGTTCTGCAACTGTGGGATAAAAGAAGCTAATCATTCCAATCTGCTCGGGAAGAGCGTCTGGAACTTTGATTACTCCCAGGGAAGTCATGTTGCCATCTTGCGGGAGGAAGATGACGGGTCCTGAAAAAGCAACATTGCCCTGGCCATCTGTGACGGTAATTACCGGTGCGAAGCCATTGCCTGTCAGATAAACATTGGCCCCGGGAACAGGCAGCGGATGATTAACCCTGACTTCCGAGCTGAGCTCATTAGCCCCATCAGCCAAAGTCACCTCGGCAATAAAGTCAATGGGCTGACCAAGGTTCTGTGGATTCTGAAGGTCATAGACGACATTGAATTTGTCCAGGGTCAGACTGAATGGTTGAAGCTCCCCCTCAAAGAAAAGTGGGCCGGGAGCAAAAGAATCGTAGCTGGCGAGATTGTTTACGAATGTATCGCCTTCAACCAAGACCCTCTGCCCGCTATAGCTGAAGCCGCCGCCGATTCCAACTGCTAGCAAGACGGCGAGCAGAGAAAAGTGAAATATCAGATTGCCGGTTTCCTTTAGGTAGCCCTTCTCTGCTGAGACAGAATTTCCTTGAACCGAGGTTCTAAACCCACTTTTTCTTAATACTTCGGCCGCTTTTTCAATTTCAATTTTCTTCTCGGAAATCAGATAGGCAGGCATGCGCGAGAGATTCTCGGGTGTCTTTACCGGCTTTGACATCAGCGCATGCAGATGCACCTTGGTTCTTGGGACCACACATCCAATCAGAGAAACAAAAAGGAGTATGTAGATTGCCGAAAACCAAACGGACGTATAAACATCAAACAGCTGCAGTGAATCAAGAACAGCTGCTGTTTCAGGTTCACGATCAAAGTAAAGTCTCACGCCGTTTGGGTCAGCGCTGCGCTGAGGATAGACAGAGCCCGGAACTGCTGCCAGCGCTAAAAGTAGAAGGAGGAAGAGAGCTGTGCGCATCGAGGTGAGCTGTCGCCAGAACCAGCGCAACCAAAAAATTGGACTAAAGCGGGAGGACGAAGCCACTGTTCACCACCTGCAACCAATTAGTGAATTGCAACCACAACCCACTTGCAATCAAAATTCCAAGAGCAATCAGCACCAAACCACCGAAAATATTGATCGCTCTGATGTGCTTCTTGACAAACTCAACGCTTCTGGCGGCAAATCCAAAACCGGCTGCAATCAGTAGAAATGGAATACCGATTCCTAACGAGTAGACCGTTGCTAACACACCACCGCGCACCGGATCTCCCGCGTCACTTGCCAGCACCAGGACAGCCGACAGAGTGGGGCCAATGCAAGGGGTCCAACCAAGGGCAAACACCACTCCGAGAAGCGGAGCTCCTGCCAATCCAACCTTGGGGCTTGGAAGCTTGACCGTCCTCTGAAGAAAACCAACTCCCCCTAGCAGAGCGACTCCAAAAAGAATTACGAGTAGTCCCAAGATCAACTGCACCAGCGGCTCTCGGACCCAGAAAACTAAACCAGCGGATCCCGCTAGAACGCCCAGGCTTACAAACACTGCGGTGAAGCCAAGAACAAAGAGCATTGTTCCTACGACCACTTTGGAGCGTGCATTGGCCGAAACAAAACCTAGATATCCCGGCACCAGCGGTAAAACACACGGGCTTACGAAAGTAAGAATTCCTGCAAGCAGAGCAATAGGAATTGCTACAAGCATCGAGCCCGATAGGACAAGTTCACCGGGACTCATTCTTGAACCACCGTTTCAATGAGTTCACGAAGAACAGACTTATCAATTCTGCCGAGCACACGAGAAGCCACTTTCCCATCCCGAGTAATCACCAGTGTGGTGGGAACAGCCTGGGGGCTAACTACACCAGAGAAAGCAAGCGACACAGAACCAGTCTGCTGATCCATAACTGATGGAAAGGTGATTCCAAATCGTCGGTCGAATGCGAGTGCTGTTTCAGCAGTATCACGAACATTCACTCCCACAAACTGAACGCCCTGATCTGCAAACTCTTCGCTTAGAGCGGCAAGGTCTGGAGCTTCCGCTCGACAAGGAGCACACGCTGCATACCACCAGTTCATAACGACCACAAAACCTTCAAGCGAAGAGGAATCAAGGCGAGCGCCGCTTTCAGTAATTCCACTCCACGCAGAAACAGAAGGACGCTCCGAAACTGCAAACTCTGTGACAGTTCCATCGCCTGCGATGTAGTTCTTGTTATCCCCAGATCTAAATTGTTCGGCTAATGGATCTGATGTGCAGCCGCTCAGAAGAGTAAGAAGGAGAAGAGTTGCAACTATCCTCTTCACGCGCTTGCCCTCAGAACACTCATCCCCGGTTCGCGGTAATCAACTGGAATTAGCTTTCCATCTTCAACCTCAAACGAGGTGATCGAAGATAGTGAGCATCGCCGCTGTCTTGGGTTATGCGGAAGACTCAGCCCACTGGCGGAGAGATAAGTCATCCAGATTGGTAGCTGGTGTGAAACAAAGACAACATCGGCCCCTTGCGAAGCTTCGAAGCCACTCAGTGCTGCCTGAGACATCCTTGCTGCAATCTCTTGGTAAGGCTCGCCCCAGCTGGGTCTCAGCGGGTTATAAAGATGTATGGCGAGCGCGGGTTTGGCAATCAATCCCTTGACTCCCATGGGATAGCCACGAAGCTTGTTCCAAGGCTCAATGATTCGCTCTTCAATCTTTGGAAGTAGCTGAAACTTCTGCGCAATTGGTGCTGCCGATTGGCGGGTTCGCTCAAGCGGGGAGACATATAAGTCGCCAATTTCTCTTCCCAAACCAGCCAGCTCCTCGGCTGCCGCCTGGGCCATCCGCTCCCCCCGATCACTTAGGGGGAATCCCTCAAGGCGCTCATAAAGAAGGCCTTTGGGATTAAATACCTCACCGTGGCGAACGAAGTGCAAACGGGCGGGCATAGGCCAAGTTTACCTTCGCTAAACTTTCCTAATCACCGCTCTCAGCGCACTCTCAGAGGATTTCAGATGCTCAATCGCCAGAAGATAGCTTCCCTTGGCAAAGCCCAGGATGGCCCAGTGACGATTGCTGGTTGGGTGGAAACCCTCAGAGATCAAAAACGTATCCAGTTCATCATCATTAGGGATGAGTCAGGTTCAGTTCAGGTCACCTATCCCAGACAGGCTGATGAGGATTCGTTAGCGGATCAGGTCTCATCCCTCAGCCACGGAAGTTTTGTCATCATTCAGGGAAACCTAAAGCACGATGAGAGAGTCAAGCTTGGTGGAATTGAGATTCTCCTTAGCTCAATGGAGATTGTCTCCAGATCGCTTCCAGATAGCCCAATAGCTGAGGATACGTCAATCGACAAAAGACTCGACTGGAGATTCCTTGACCTTCGTCGACCAGAACTAAACCTGATGATGCGAGTTCAGACAACCATCGAGCAGGCCTGGAGACAGTACTGGTTAGAAAATGACTTTGTCGAGATTCACTCTCCGAAGCTTATGGCTTCGCCATCTGAGTCACACGCAGAATTGTTTAAGCTCGAATACTTCGAGACACACGCCTACCTCGCCCAATCCCCACAGTTCTATAAGCAGATGGCGATGACCGCAGGTCTTGGCAGAGTTTTTGAAATTGGTCCTGTCTTTAGAGCGGACCCTTCTTTCACATCCAGACATGCCACCGAATTCGTTTCGGTAGACATGGAGATGAGCTGGATTGACTCTCACGAAGATGTCATGAACTTCCAGGAGCAGCTGCTGGTTCGGGCAATCAGCGCAGTGAAGGAAAAGCACGGCGAGGAAATCAAGCAGCACTATGGAATCGATGTTGAGGTTCCAAAGACCCCGTTCCCGAGAATTCCCTTAGCCGAGGCACACAAGATTGTCGAAGCCAGAGGATACAAAGTTCCTAGAACTGATGGCGATATGGATCCAGAGGGCGAGAGAAAAATTGCTCAGTATGCGAAGGAAGAACTAGGGCATGACTTTGTCTTCCTGACCGACTACCCCAAGCACATCAGGCCCTTCTATCACATGCGAAAGAAGGATGAGCCGACCCTCACCAACAGCTATGACCTGATCTGGAAGGGAACTGAAATCACAACTGGCGCTCAGCGCGAACACAGAGTTGAGGTTTTAGAGGCCCAGGCCAAAGACAAGGGTCTAGATCCAGAGGGTCTGTCCTTCTACATCGACTTCTTTAGGTATGGCGCACCTCCACACGGAGGCTTTGGAATGGGATTGACCAGAGTGGTAATGCTGCTTCTGGATCTTCCAAATATTCGCGAGGCTAGCTTCTTATTCCGAGGACCAAACAGGCTTCAGCCCTAGGCGTTCCTCTGAATTTCTAGGAACTGATCCACGCCAATTGCCACTAGCGCCCAGGCAATCAGCACTGCCCAGAAAACCATTCCCGCTGTGACGATAAGCGCACTCTTCAGCGGCTTCACGCCTGCGGCCACAGAAACAGCGGCGGCAAACTGGGTGCCGATTAGAAGCGGTCCGAGGAGGGCCATCCCATAGACACCCCACTTGTTGAAAGCCTCTTGAGCACGTGCAAAGCGCTTTGATTCTCCAACCTTTCCCTTTGCCTCGCGCCTTTTCAGTAGCCAGGAGCGAATTTGCGAACCCGCAAAAGCAAATAGAAAGATCGTGCTGGCGTTGCCAACCACAGCAGCAATAACTACCAGAATTGGATCTAGCCCAAAAATGATTCCGGCCGGCACAACCGCAATAGCTTCGAACCAGGGAATCGCCCCGGCAAGAAAAACTCCAAGTAGTCCAAGTTGCTCTAGATTCATGACTTCCTCTCAAACAGTTTTGAGAAGCCCGTGAGAACAGTTTCCATGGGTCCCTTGTTCCTGAACTTCAGATAAACCACAGACAGCAGGGCTAATACCAACCAGGTGCCTGCAGCAATCAATACCACTTCCGCTACTCCAAGCTTGGCGAAAAGACCAAAGCCCCAGGCAGAGAAGATGGTTGCTGCAACTACTGATTCCCCGAGATAAACCGTCAGGGACATTCGCCCTGCCGATGATAAAGGAACCAGCTTTAGCTTCTGTGCAATCTTCCAAAGAAGTGCGACGTAGGCCGCTGATAGAAGGGGTGCGCCTAGAAGATTTATGAATAGCGAAATCAGGTAGATGCCGATGCTGTCTTGGCCAATGGCATTTGTGAGAAACAGCCAGGCGGCGAAGGCCTGAATTGGTAGACCAACTAGCAGTCCCCAAAGCATCAATCGGTTCATGAGTTTGGGATTAGTCGAAACTAAACCATTTTTTCTTGCCACCAAAACGCCGACGAGGAAAGCAATAAAGACAAGCGGCCCCTGCAGGAGTATTCCATTTGGTGCGGCAAACAACCAAAGCTCAACTCGAGGACCAACAGTGTCAAGGAACGTTCCTGACTGAAGGGCCTCGTTCAAACTCGGCGAGAAAGTTTCACCAGGTAGTGTCTTCCCCTTTGCCGTGAGCAGTGCCTCACCAATCCATGTGAGTGCTCCAAGGGCTAGATACAGGACAGTTATTCCGATATACAGGCCCTTAATCCAGCCGCGAATGGCTTTGTCGCTTCGGAAATAAAGCGCCAGTAGCAGTAGCCCAAGTAGGCCATAGAGGAAAAGGATGTCCCCGTGGAAAAAGAAGGTGAAGTGCAGGATTCCCAGGAGGATTAGGCCTATTGAGCGCCCAATCCAGCGACGCCGATTTTCCTTCTCCCCCTTGATTACGTAGTGAGCGGAGTAACCAAATAGAAAGGAGAAAAGGATATAGAACTTGGCCTGGAAAAAGGTCATCACGATGAAGGCTGCAGCAAAGTTCGAAGGCTGCGTTAGGTCTGCGCCTTCAAAAGAGAGCAGTGCATCGATTGAAAGTAGCGGGATATTAACTAGCGCTATGCCAAACAGAGCAAAGCCTCGAAGGATATCGGGGAAGGAATCCCTCGCGGTCGTACTGGTCACTTTTTTTCTCTTTCTCTCTTTAGATCAAGGGTTAGCATCACCATGGATGGGAGCATCCAGGTGTAGCCAAGAATTAGCCAGACAATCGCCTGCACCTGCGGATAAGTGACAGCAATTAGATAGTTGAAGCCATCTGAGTCTGGTGCTGAATCGAGAATCGCTACAAGAACGAGCAGAACAACAACGGCAATTGACAGAAGAGAAATTAATACGCGGTATGCCCAAAGGTAACTGCGATTTCGCTGTTGAATCAACATTTCGTCCAAAGCCTCATCTGGCGCATCTGCCACCAGCCTCACGGACTTGCGCAGCAAGAACCAGGAGACAATAACCAGAAGGATGTGGATTAGTAAATAGGAAGCTAGTGGTGTATCTCCTACGGTAAACAGGAAAACTGAACCAAGTATCATCACGAGGTTTGAAGCAACCAGCAGGAAGACTTTAGCTCCGGAAGTCCTTAGGCCATCCCACCTTGTGTCATTCAACTGCTTCTGCACAGACTTCGATGGGGCCGTCCAACCTGATTCTGCCCCGGAGAGAGAGAAAGATGACTTCAGATAAGACCAGTACTCCTTACTAAGGCCTCTGGCCTTGAGGTACAGAATAAAAATCGGCGTCTCAATAATCACAAGGATGAGCAATGTGTAGAAGAACCAACTGAGCTCAAAGCCGAAGAAATTAAAAACTGGATCTGACTGCCAGAAGAGGATTGCCGAGATAGCGATGGGAACCGAAGTCACCACCGTATCGACCCAGGCCATCAGCTTGAGATTGTTACCTATGAATGTTGGGTAGATCCACAGGTAAGCAACTGCAAGGGTTGCCAAAATATAAAAGACAACTAGTAGCTCATTCATTTGTTTTCCTCTTCAAGCCAGAAGATCTCCTCGACACTGGCCCCTAAGACCGAAGCGATGCGAAGCGCCAAGACCAAAGATGGCAAATATTCACCGCGTTCGATGTATCCGATTGTTTGGTAGTGCACGTCAACCTGCTCAGCAAGCTCTTGCCGACTGAGTCCCACTTGCGTGCGAAAGTCTTCGACCCGGTTGCTTACCTGGTCTTCATCAGACTTTGGTTTTCTACCCACGCATGTAGTATAAATACTATGTAGTAATAATGCAACAACTACTAGGGGAGTTTTTTGAGCTTTCCATGCACCTCGGCTGCCCAGGGGTAACGCTTAGCCAGCAGAGAAAGAATAAGCAGCAAGATTGGAAACCAGAAGTTCTTTATCACCCAGATCAGAAAGCGCTTCATAGCGAGTTGAGCCTTGCCATTACTCGCTCCACATCTATCTGGAAAAAAGCCACCTGCTCATCATTCAACAAAAGCACCGGCACCTCTTCAGAGAAGCGTTGATACAGCTTTGGATCACCGTCGACATCAAGAACTTCAACGGTGTAGGGCTTATCGGGATTCAGTGCCGTAAAACCAGCAATCACTCTTGCTAAATCGGCTTCTGCCGCTTCACACAAATGGCAGCCCTTGCGTGTGATGAGCTTTAAGTCAACCTGAACAGCCATAAGTCAAGATTAGGTGATATTGCCAAGCCAATAGACTTAGCCGGTGCCGCAGGAGAGCTCAGGACCGAAGAAAGTAGCTGCTTTCTTTGACGTCGACAACACCCTGGTTAGAGGCTCAACATCAATTCTCTTTGGCAAGGTCGCCTTTGCCGGAGGAAGTGTCAAGCGAAGAGACATCTGGCGCTTCATGTGGGAACACCTCAGATTTATTCGCCGAGGCGAAAAGAATTCAAAAATGGCTGACATCAAGGATCGAGCACTCAGCCTCACCAAAGGACACAGCGTCGAAGAGCTAAAGGGATTAATTGATCAGGTCTATGTCAGCGAGATAAAGCCAAGACTGTGGCCAAGATCAGTTGAAAGACTCAATCATCATTTAGCCGAAGGCCACGAAGTTTGGCTGGTGTCGGCAGCGCCAGTTGAACTGGTTCAAGCAATAGCCAATGATCTCGGTGCGACTGGCGCCCTAGGAACACTCGTTGGACACAAGGACGGCGTCCTCACAGGAGAGTTAGTTGGCGATCCGCTACACGGCAAAGACAAATTCAAAGCCGTTGAGAAACTCTCTGCGGAGCGTGGAATCAACCTTAAAGAGTCTTGGGGTTATTCAGATTCCTTGAACGATTTGCCTTTGCTGACAGCAGTGGGTCACGCGGTTGCTGTGAATCCTGACCCAATGCTCAGAAAATATGCATCGGCAGCTGGCTGGGAAGTCATCCGCCAGCACCGAAGTGAGCTTGGCTAGAAAGTAAAAACCCGCCTCGTGGGCGGGCTTGTTACTACTTCTTGTTTCGACGCTGGTGGCGCGTCTTGCGAAGCAGTTTGCGGTGCTTCTTCTTCGACATGCGCTTGCGGCGCTTCTTGATAATCGAACCCACTAAAAACCTCTCAGTGCTTTGCTACCCGACTGGGCAATGGACCAAAGTCTAGCCCTTGCGACGGAGCCGCTCAACCTCAGCATCAATATCATCGCTGGTAATGGGCTTGCGACCAGTCACGCCATAGGCATCCAGCCCCGCGAAAATTGCCCCGATACCCATTCCAAACATCACCCAGAAAGGCCAGAAAGGCCCGTTGGGAGTTGTGAAAAACCACACAGCTGTAACAAGAACAGAAACACCAGCGTAAACGCCTAGATATGATCTGAAGTCCTGCTTCTTCTTTAGTCGCTTCTCGGCAAATTTCCGAAGATCTTGGTCGCTCATTTTTCCTTCTTAACTCTGCTCTTCACATCACGAGCTACATTGGCCGCCTCTGTGCGGACATCTTCTACAACCTCATCGAGCTTTTGACGAGCTATCTTTTCGAATTCCTTGGCGCTCTTTTCAGTCTCAACTTTGGCGTCTGCAAGTTTTCTTCCCAACTGTCTACCAAGTTCCTTGGGATCCACATTTAGATCAAGCTCAACCACCTTGGCTTTGACCTGCTCGGAAAGCCAACCAGCCCTTTCAGTCAGCCATGTTCCAAGCTTCGCTCCGGCATCACCAAATGATGCAGCCAGGCCCTCTTCCTCTTCAGCTTCAAAGTCGAGTGATAAAAACTCAATCAGCCAGTCTTCGATTTCTTCGAGTGGCTCAGGAGTGACAGAGTAAAAGCGCTTCTGGCCATCTTCACGAGCTGCAACCAGTCCTGCATCTCGCAGGGTTTTCAGGTGCTTGGACACGGTTGGTTGCCCAAGCTTGGTCTGCTTCACCAGATCATTCACCGTGAGCTCTAGGCCACCGACCTGTGCGGTTAGTAGCAGCTCCATTATTTTTCTTCTGGTTGGGTCTGCAATTGCTTCAAAGATATCTGCCATGTGACAAGCCTAACCCTTCGATCTGGCAATTTCATCGGCTCTGCTAACAGCTGCCTGCAGGGCCTGGTCAAACAATTTGGCGAGGTCCGCGTCTTCTAAAGTGGCAATAATTTTCTCGGTTGTCCCACCCGGAGAGGTCACATTCTTTCTAAGAACACTTGGTTCTTCGCCCGTTTGAGCCAATAGTTCAGCCGAGCCAATCAGAGTGGATCTAACCAAAGTGGCAGCCTGGTCCTTGCTAAAGCCCCTGGCAATAGCCACCTCTTCCCACTTCTCAACAATGAACATCAGCCAGGCTGGACCTGAGCCGGAAATGGCGCTGAGGGCATTGATCTGAGACTCCTCGAGCTGAACTGCTTCACCAACTGTTTGGAAAAGATTCATAGCAGTTTCAGTGGCAGCCGCCGAAGCGGTTGCTGCTGCTGCTACACCAGTTACTCCTTTGCCGACCAGAGCGGGAGTGTTGGGCATAGTCCTAATCAGATTTGGATGCTGAGGAAGTTTCTCAGCCATGGTTGCAAGCTCAATGCCAGCAGCCATTGAAATGACAACTGCATCCTTTGGAAGCTCATCCCGAATCTCAGTTAGAACATCAGCAATTTTGTAGGGCTTCACGCCAAGAACAACAACCTGAGCATCTGAGGACAAAAGCACGTTTGCGTCGGGTGAGCTCTCAAGTGACAAAGCGCTGACGCCAAGCGCTCTTAAGTTCTTAGCGCTTTGCTCAGACTGAGTTGTCGCAGAAATTAGCTTGGATTCATATCCGGATGCGAGAAGTCCCTTGAGGACTGCGGATCCCATGGAACCGGTTCCCAAGAAACAAATTCTTAGCTTCTGCACACTCAAATCCTAGATTGGAAGATACGGAGCAACTAGGGGAAATCCGATAAAGACTGCTGTATTCATGACTGTGTGAGCAATAACCAGTGGAGCTACTCGCTTGACCCTAAAGAACAAGTAGGCAAAGACCAACCCCATGATGAAATTTCCAATGAAAGCAGAGAACCCCTGATAGAGGTGGTAGCTGGCTCTAAAGAGACTGGATATCAGGACCACTGCCAAGACAGTTATCTCGGGTCTAATTAGCTGCAGCTTCTTTGCCAAGAATGCGACCGCTATCACTTCTTCCTGCAGGCCCGCTCTCAAAGCCGCAAGAAACAGAATCAGTGGTGTCCACCAGTAATCACCAAGAGCACTTGGGATCACCTTTGCCGTAATTCCTAATTGAACCGCAAGGACATAAAGACCAATTCCAGGAATGCCTATCAGTAAAGGAAGACCAAGACCAAGTAGAAAGTCCTTCGCTCTAGGAATCAAACCAATCGAGATGCCATCAAGTCTCAGAAAGTAAAGGGCTAGAAGAACCGGCACCAAGCTCAAGGTGATGCTAGCCAGCTGAGAAATGAAATCGAGCCACTCAACCTCGGCTAACGGTCGGTTGATGGTTGCAGTAGAACCCGCCAACCCCTGCTCGCTGGTTAGTTTGCGAAGCAAACTGAGAAGCGAATAGATAGCGCTTGCACCGAGCGAAACCATTAGCGTCAGCCATAGCTCGTGTGAGTGTTTTCTCAAGATTTCTCCCTGGGAAAGGAAGTCTAGGTTGCTAAATACTTAGTTCAAAATAAAGCGTTTTTCCTCAGACAAAACGCCGTTGACCTCAACCCTGACCTTATATGTTGCACCGGCGGCGGGAACTGCATCGTTGCCCTCCAGGCTGCAACCATTTTGAGATGAGTATGACCTCTCCCACTCGCTGGCTTTTGCCTCCAGGGTTTGTCCAGCTGCAAGAGCTACCACTGCATCCTCAAGTCCCTCGCGGTTGCAATCCTTGGACGACCAGAAAGTTTGATCACCCGATGAGATCGTGTAGAAGGTGACGCGTGGCCCGACATTGAATGAGCAATCTGCTTGGCTGTTGTTAGTGATTTTGTACCAAAGGGCGGGGAGAGTTGTTACCCCGAAAGCGTTCAGTGTCTCTTTGGTCTGAGTGCCATCATCTGCTGTTTCAACGATTCGTCCGATCATGACCTCAATTGCCACGACACCTGGAGCACACTCGGCAACATTGCCAATTGGCTGATTGCCCGTCTCATCGGGAACAAGAACATCTGCTGCTGGGCCTCTGAATAGCTGTGGAATGCCCCAAATCAATGACACCAGAACTGCAAGTGCGACAACGGCGAGTGCTCGTCTGCGACGAAAGATTTGCTCTTGAGTTGGCACGAACTAAATCTAGCTAGATGTTTTTCAACATCCTGGTGTTGCCAAGCGTGTTCTGCTTAACTCTCGCCAGATCCAAAAACTCCGCCACACCCTCGTCATGACTTCTAACCATTTCAGCGTATGTTTGCGGGTCGACCGGAACATCCGAGATTTCAACAAAACCGTGAGAGCCAAAAAAGCCTGTCTCAAAAGTTAGACAGAAGACGCGATGTATGCCGAGCTCCTTTGCCCTTTCGATTAGCTCCGTGAGGATCGCAGCTCCGACTCCCCTGCTCCGGGCAGACTCTTCAACAGCCAGCGTTCTAACCTCAGCCAGGTCCTGCCAGAAAACATGCAGAGCACCAAAACCAACTACCTGGCCATCAAGCTCGGCAACTACAAACTCTTGGATTGATTCATAGAGCTCAACCAGTTCTTTCCCCAGCAGAACGCGTTTTTCAACAAGCGGGCTTGCTATTTGCCGAATGGCAACAACGTCCGAGGTTGTGGCAGAACGAACTGAAAGCATCCGCCAATTATTGCCTCAGTTGCGCTCGATTTCCACCAAAACCTCGTTGCGACGAAGAACAGGTGGCGTCCAAGGACCGTTATAGCGGGCATAGAGAACCTCGCCGATGACTTTGTAGCCAGCCTTACTTACTTGAGCAATCAGCTCCTGCCCTTTTCTTTCAAAGAGTGCATCGTTTGCGCTTCCAGAAAATCGTTTGGCAGCCATCAGCTTGCCTTCAACCTTCTCAACTCGCATCCCAGATCGGACGGGGTTAGGCGCATTCTTGAGATCGTGCGGCATGACAAAAGAGACATCAAAGCCACTGCCGCGTTTTTGCTGTAGCACCGGGGCGGTCATTGCAATCTTTTGGCCGGCTTCATTTTCTCCGCCGATGTATCCCGCAAGATAACCGAAAGCGCTGTAGCTGGCTGATCCCATATCGCCCGCCATTGGCTTTACGACGATGGTGTGAGGCTCGTAGTCACGCACTTCGAAACCCGAGTGGTTTTCGAGGACGCGGTAGCGCTGAATTTCAGCCAAAGGTTATGCGACCACTTCCGGCTCGCGTGTCTTTGATTCAAAGACAAACTTGCCATCGACGTAGTCGACCTTGATGTCCTGAGCGTTCTGAATGTGACCGGTCAGGATTCTCTCCGAGATCTCATCTTCGATTTCGCGCTGCACTGTTCTGCGCAATGGCCTTGCGCCTAGTGATGGCTCGTAACCGAGCTCAATCAACTTGTCCTTAGCGGCTGTTGTCAGAGTCAGCTTCATGTCACGCTCATCAAGTCTTAGCTGCAGACGCTTGATGAATAGGTCAACAATCTGCATGAGCTCTTCGCGAGTCAGCTGCGGGAAGACGATTGTTTCGTCAACACGGTTTAGGAACTCAGGCTTGAAGTTTTTCTTCAGCTCTTCGTTCACCCTCGACTTCATCTGGTCGTAGTCGTTCTTGCTGTCACCCTCAAGGGTGAAGCCGAGAGCGCCACGTGAGATTTCACGGGTACCGAGGTTCGTGGTCATGATGATGATGGTGTTCTTGAAGTCGACCACTCGACCCTGGCCATCGGTAAGTCTTCCCTCTTCCAAAATCTGCAGCAGGGAGTTGAAGATGTCCGGGTGCGCCTTTTCGATTTCATCAAACAGCACGACGGAGAAAGGCTTTCTTCTAACCTTTTCGGTTAGCTGTCCACCCTCGTCATAACCGACGAATCCTGGAGGTGCTCCAAACAAACGGGAAACAGTGTGCTTCTCGCTGTATTCGCTCATATCTAGAGCAATGATTGCGTCCTCATCATCGAATAAGAATTCGGCCAGTGCCTTAGCAAGCTCGGTCTTACCAACACCGGTTGGGCCAGCAAAGATGAACGATCCCGATGGTCTCTTCGGATCTTTTAGTCCTGCTCTCTGACGGCGGATTGTCTTGGACAGTGCGGCAATTGCAGCCTCCTGACCAATTACGCGCTTGTGAAGCTCCTGCTCCATAAATATCAGCTTCGCGCCTTCTTCTTCAGAGAGCTTGAAGACAGGGATGCCGGTCGCCTGAGCGAGAACCTCGGCAATCAGTCCCTCATCAACAATTCCAGTTTCCTGAACATTGCCCTCGCGGAACTGCTTCTCCAGCTTCATCTTTTCGGCCGTCAGCTTCTTCTCTTCATCGCGCTTAGCGGCGGCGAGCTCAAAGTCCTGATCCGCGATTGCCTGCTCTTTGGCAGCTTTCACTGCAGCAACCTTGTCTTCCATTTCCTTTAGCTCTGGTGGTGAGGATAGGAAGCTCAGGCGAACACGCGCACCCGCTTCATCAATAAGGTCAATTGCCTTATCTGGCAGGAATCTGTCCGAGACATAGCGGTCGCTCATCGCAACAGCAGCAACGATTGCACCATCAGTGATCGACACTTTGTGGTGGGCTTCGTAGCGGTCCCTTAGGCCCTTGAGGATATTGATGGCCATAGCTGGGGTTGGTTCGGATACCTGAACCGACTGGAAACGTCTAACCAGCGCAGCATCCTTTTCGAAGTGCTTACGGTATTCGTCCAAGGTCGTAGCACCAATTGTCTGAAGCTCTCCCCTGGCGAGCATTGGCTTCAGGATGGAAGCTGCGTCGATTGCACCTTCAGCAGCACCGGCGCCAACCAGAGTGTGGATTTCATCAATAAAGGTAATGATGTCGCCTCTAGTTCTAATCTCCTTGGTGACCTTCTTGAGTCTTTCTTCAAAGTCACCGCGGTAACGAGAACCGGCAATTAGGGAGCCCATGTCCAGTGTGTACAGCTGCTTACCACGCAGAGTCTCTGGAACATTTCCCGAAACAATCGCCTGGGCAAGTCCTTCAACGACTGCAGTCTTTCCAACGCCTGGCTCACCGATCAGAATCGGATTGTTTTTAGTTCTTCTAGAAAGAATCTGCATGACTCTTTCAATTTCTCTTTCACGTCCAACAACTGGATCAAGTTTTCCCTCAGCTGCGGCAAGAGTTAGGTTTCTTCCATACTGATCAAGAACCTGAGAACCCTTGGGCTGAGGATTTACTTCTCCACCAACGGAAACGGTTTCTTTTCCTTGGTAACCAGAGAGAAGCTGAATAACCTGCTGACGAACCTTGTTGGTGTCAGCACCAAGCTTGGTCAGAACCTGAGCGGCAACGCCTTCGCCTTCACGAATAAGTCCAAGAAGTAGATGCTCGGTTCCGATATAGCTGTGACCTAACTGCAGAGCTTCACGCAGTGATAGTTCCAAAACTTTCTTAGCTCTTGGGGTAAATGGAATGTGACCACTCGGTGCCTGCTGACCCTGGCCGATGATGTCCTGCACCTGTTCGCGAACCTGCTCGAGGTTGATTCCTAGAGCTTCCAGTGCCTTAGCAGCAACACCTTCACCCTCGTGGATAAGACCAAGCAGGATGTGTTCGGTTCCGATGTAGTTGTGGTTGAGTAGCTTGGCTTCCTCCTGGGCAAGCACAACTACCCTTCTGGCCTTGTCGGTAAATTTCTCGAACAAGTAGAGCACCTCTCAATAGCTAATAAAGAGATGCTAAATCTCACATCCCCTAGAAACTAGGGGTGTTCGCCCTAGGCGTTTTCGCGCTTAGCTCGCTCCTCAGCCTCAATCTGGGCGTAGGTGTCGCGTTCTTTTTGGTCTGCTCTCAGGATTGAGCGCAGCATCACCCAGAACAAAACCCCAACCAGGGCAGGGGGAATTAGGGATATCAGAGCATCAACTAGAAGATCGCCGGTCATTATGAAACTACTTAACCAGTGGGAAGAGAATTGTTTCCCGAATGCCTAAGCCGGTTAGGGATATCAGCAGTCTGTCGATGCCCATCCCCATTCCTCCTGTTGGTGGCATTCCAAACTCCAGGGCCTTCAGGAACTCTTCATCAAGGCGCATAGCCTCCGGGTCACCCTTGGCCGCAAGCTCAGCCTGGCGTACAAAGCGCTCTCTTTGAACAACGGGGTCAACCAGCTCGGAGTAGCCGGTGGCCTGCTCGAAGCCTCTTATATAAAGGTCCCACTTCTCAACAACGCCCTTGGCTGAGCGGTGATCGCGAGTCAGAGGAGAGGTATCAACTGGGAAGTCGAGAACAAAGGTTGGGGTCTTGAGCATTGGCTTAACAAAGTGCTCCCACAGCTCTTCGACATACTTTCCATGCAGCGGGTGGTCGATTTCAATTTCAACCTTGTCGGCTATTTTCTTGAGTTCCGCAATTGGTGTCTCAGGGGTGATTTCTTGACCTACAGCCTCAGAGAGCGAGCCGAACATAGAAATTCTGTTCCACTCACCACCGAGATCATTTATCTCGCCATCTTCCAGTGTCACCTGATGTGTACCAAAAACATCTTGGGCTGAATTTTGAATTAGCTCTCGGGTTAGCTGCATCATGGAGTTGTAGTCACCATATGCCTCGTATGCTTCGAGCATTGCAAACTCTGGAGAGTGAGTTCTATCAGCACCTTCGTTTCGGAAGTTGCGATTAATTTCAAAAACTCTTTCAAGGCCTCCAACCACAGCTCTTTTCAAGAAGAGCTCTGGCGCAATGCGCAAATAAAGCTCGGTATCGAAAGCGTTGGAGTGAGTCTTAAATGGCCTGGCAGATGCTCCGCCGTGTATTACCTGCAGCATCGGAGTTTCAATTTCAGTGAAGGCGTGATTGGCAAAAGTTGAGCGAAGTGATTGCATCACCTGCGAACGAATCTTAACAACCTCGCGCGCTCTGTCTCTGACGATGAGGTCGATGTAGCGGTGACGAACGCGAAACTCTTCTTCCAGTTCGTTGTGAAGATTAGGCATTGGCCGAAGCGTCTTAGCTGACATCAGCCAGTCATTTGCAAGAACGCTGAGCTCACCGCGCTTAGAGGTGATTACCTCACCCTGAACAAAAACATGATCGCCAAGGTCAACCAATTCCTTCCAGCTCTCTAGTTTCTCTTCGCCTACTTTGTCTAGAGAAATCATTGCTTGGATGCGCTCACCGGTTCCAGACTGCAAGGTTGCGAAGCAGAGCTTTCCGGTGTTGCGAAGGAACATGATTCGTCCAGCGACACCAACTACGTCACCGGTTGAAACGTCAGCTTCGAGCCCCGGATACTTGGCCTTTACGGCTTCGATGGTGTGGGTGACAGGAAGAGAAGCAGGGTAGGCACTGGATTCACTGTTGAGCTTCTCCCGCTTTGCCATGCGGAAGGCAATTTGCTCCGGGAGTTCGGATTCGTATTCGTCGCTCAATCTTCGCCAATCATCAGGTTGTCGATCAGCCTTGTCTCACCAACCCTGGCGGCGATGATGAGCAGCCCGGGAGAAGCTTCGACTTTCTCGAAAGTTGCTGGATTTACCAGCTCCAGATACTCAAGTCTAGCCTCGCCGCTTAGCTGAGCTTCAGCAGCGGAAGTGACATCAGTGGCCTTGGGCCCTGCGGCTTTGCCAGCAAGTAATGCCTTGCTGATCGTCCTGGCAACCTCCAACTCTTTCTCGCTCAGTCGAATATTTCGACTGGAGAGGGCTAGCCCCGAATCGTCTCTAACTGTTGGGCAACCAATCACCTGCATTGGTTCTCGGTAGCCTTCCGATATCTGCTGGCTAACCATTTGTCTAACAAGGGCGAGTTGTTGAGCGTCCTTTTGGCCAAAGTATGCAGCGTCAGGTCCCACCAGATCAAATAGACGGCTAACCACTTTCAGCATTCCAGCAAAATGACCGGGTCTAATCTCACCTTCGAACTTCTCGCCCAGGCTTCCAACCTCTGGCTCTTTCAACTTCAGCGAAGGCGGGTAGATTTCCTGCGCTGAAGGCGCATAAAGCAGATCAACCCCGGCATCGGTGAGAAGCCTGGCATCAACTCCAATTGAACGCGGATAGCTTTCGTAATCACCTGGTTGATTGAACTGCAGGGGATTTACAAAAATAGAGACAATAACGAAATGTCCATCCTGCTGAGCTTTCCTCACAAGTGAGAGATGCCCGTCATGGAGCGCACCCATGGTCGGGACAAAACCTATTGTTCTTCCCGATTCCCTTGCTTGACTTACCGCTGCTTCAAGTTCTTTGTTTGTGTGACAAAGCAGCATCTAAACATCTCTGGGATCTATTGGCTGAACAGGTAGGGCAAGTGCATCTTCAATGGCGCTTCTCACAACCGGTCCAACAAGCTTTGCTGGATCAGGCACATCAGCCTCTGCCAAAATTCCCATGGCCTGCTGAACAACTAGCGATGAAAAGTCTCTCGCGACCTCGAAAGACTCAGCATATGAATCTCGCTGAAACTCCTTGATTTCAAATGGCTCGGCTCCAACTTCAATCACGAGCGCTTGTGCAATTGCACTAAAAGTATCTGGAGTAGTGACAACGAAAGTTGCGCCCTTCATCACACTCAGATCCATGGAGGTTCCGGTGAAATGCATCAGTGGATGCATGGCAATTGGAATAGCACCCTGCTGCGCAGCATCTGCTAAAACTCCGTAGCCTCTGTGTGGAGAAAGATGAACCACAATCTTTCTCGGACCAAACAGCGCCATGTCAGCAAGTCCAGCAACCGTTAGCTCAATATCATCGTGTGGAACGGCGAGCAGGATGAGCTCCGCTGCTTCAACAACGGCAGCCATGGGGGCAATCGGGACATCGGGAAGGATTGCCTCGATGCGATCGATTGCCTTAGGGGTTTCAACAAAGACGCCAATCAGCTCGTGACCTGCATTGGCCCAAGCCTTAGCGAGAACTGGGCCAGCTGGCTCGTCGCCAATAACGCCTATCTTCACTCTGTCCCCTCGCCTGGATCTCTGGGTGCTCGACAATTATTCTCGCCAATCAACCCGCCACCGAGCATAGTCACCCCGCCAATCAGGCCAAAGAGCGTAGGAATCACAAGCTGAGATGGGGCAACGCTGAAGGTGAGAAGCCAAACCAGCTGCCCCAAATGCCAACCGGCGAAAAGCGCACCCGTTAGCGCTACGGCTCTTGAAAAAACCAGGGCTCGGTAGGCAAAAAAGGGATTGGGTCTGGTTGGCCTTGGGCCCGAGGTGAATTTCTCACTTTTCCTTCGATACCTATAAATAGGTAGCGTGGCCAAAACCATGATGATCGCAATTACGGGAAGAGAAATCAAAAGACTCAGCGGGCTCAGGGGAAAACTCTGGCCAACGCTAGTTATCAGCTGAGACGAAGAGATGCCTGCGACAAAACCAATTCCAACAAAAGCAATCAGGTAGCTGTGACTTATCTGCTTCACCCTAGCCTCGCAATCAAGTCGCTAACTTTTCCTCTACCCACTATTTCAGCATCAGGCTCTATCTCTTGCCAAGGAAGTAGGACAAATAGTCTTTCGTGCGCTCGGGGGTGGGGAACAGTGAGGACGCCTGTTTCAATTGACTGATTGCCAAAGGCAACTATGTCAAGATCAATAGTTCTGTCCTGCCATCTTTCCCCACGGGTTCTTCCCAAATTAGCCTCAACCTCCGCGCAGTAACCAAGTAACTCATGAGCATCCAGAGAAGTTTCAATAAGACAGACCGCATTCAGATAGCTCGGCTTGCTCTGATCCTCGCCTGCTTCCGTCAGCGCAATAGTTTCGTGAAAGGAAGAAACAGATAAAAACTTACTTTCCGGAAAGTTTTTGATCTGACTGAGAGCAAGATTTAGAGTCTGTGTTCGATCACCGAGATTACTGCCCAAAGCGATTACCGCTTTAGTTTTCACTCTTTGCTCCAGAAACGCTGACTGAAATGTCTCTAACCTCGTGCCCAATGGGAGCCGAGGGTTTGTGAACAGTGATTGTCACTCGAATAATTCTTGGATCTAGGGCAAGAATATGATCTTTAAGTTTTGCTGCTAGAGACTCAATCAGATCGAAGCGGTTTGTTGTGGAGATTCTGACAAGCTCATCGGCCACCAGTGCATAAGAAACAGTTGATTCAATCTTGTCCTCAACCCCCGCCTCAACATCAAGATGGGCATCAATAAAGAACTCTTGGCCGTAATCTTTTTCATGCTGCATTACGCCGTGATAGGCGAAGACCTTCAGACCATCGATGCGAACTTTATAGATCACTTCTGCGCTTCCTTGAGTGCTGAGACAACGCTAATGGCATCAACTGTTGCCTGAACATTGTGGACTCTTACCCCCCAGAGCTTGCGCTGCAACAGCAACGCTGTGAGCACGGCACTGGCCACATCTCTCCGGGAGTGATCAACGTCCTGCGGATTTTCCTTGTCCAGGGCATGCGCAATAAAACGCTTCCTGGAGGCTCCAACCAAGATCGGAAGCCCCAGTTGCTTTAGCTCATCCAGCCTGGCAACCAGGTCCCAGTTCTGCTGCATATCCTTGGCGAAACCAAGTCCTGGGTCGACAATGATGCGGTCTCTAGAGATACCGCTGGCAACCGCCACCGAGACCTGCTCCGCAAGCTCGCCAACCACCTCTCTGGCAACATCTGAATACTGAGTTCTTTGGTCCATCACATCCGAAAATCCTCGCCAGTGACCAAGAACATACAGACAGTTAGTTGATGCAATTGCAGAAAACATTTTGGGATCAGCAAGTCCCCCGGAAACATCATTGACGATGTCTGCTCCGATTTTTACAGCTGCGACTGCCGTTTCACTATTCATTGTGTCGATAGAAACCAAAACTTTTAGCTCTTGCTTGATGGCGGTAATGACCGGCAGAACTCGAGCTTGTTCCTCTTCAATTGTTATTCGATTGGCACCGGGTCTTGTTGATTCACCACCGACATCCAAAATTTCAGCGCCCTGTGAGACTAAGAGTCGTGCTTGCTCAAGAGCCGAATCTACTGAAAAGAATTGTCCGCCATCGCTGAAAGAATCAGGTGTGACGTTAATCACACCCATGACTTTTGGTTTTTGCCACATCACGCAGAAACCGACAGAAGATTCATCGCCTCTTGGCGCTGATTGACATCGTTATAGCTTCCTCGAGAGGCGAGAGTAATTGTGTTTACCTCTGGCTGCCTTGCTCCGCGTGATGCCACGCACTGGTGCTTTGCTTCAATAACAACCAGGACTCCCTTTGGTGAAAGAGATCTTTCAATTTCATCTGCAATCTGATTGGTTAGGTTTTCCTGCAGCTGAGGTCTTGCCGAAAGAATCTCAACCAGATTGGCAAGTCTGCCAAGACCAACGATCTTGCTGGTTGGTAGATAAGCGATGTGTGCAGCGCCTGTGAATGGAAGTAGGTGATGTTCACAAATTGAAACCAGTTCGATGTCTTTCAGCATCACCAGTTCGCTTCCCTCAGCGCTCATGGTTTCTCGAAGCGCATCGGCTGGATTCTGGTCTAGTCCCCTGAAGAAGGCTGCGTAAGCCTCGGCAACTTTCTGCGGCGTCTGCGCTAGCTCTGGCCTGTCGGGGTTTTCGCCTATTGCAATCAGTAGTTCACGAACCGCCTGACGAATTCGTTCGGTCTGCATGCTAGGCCTTTTTCTTGCTGGCTTTCTCTTCTGGCTTCTTGGGAACCGCAATTGGTCCCTTGCCGCTGATGCCTCGCTTTTGGGAGGAGCGCCAGGTGGCACGCTTTGGAAGCTTCTTTAGGCTCTTGAAGATCTCAGCAATCTGCTCCTGGTTCAAGGTTTCTTTTTCCAGCAGCTCTTTGGCCAGGCGATCAAGGACTCCTCGGTTAACTGTCAGAGCTTTGTAGGCCTCGTCCATTGCTGAGTCAAGAATTCCACGAACCTCATTGTCAACTGTCTGCGCCATCTCGTTTGACCAATCACGGTGGGTAGCGAGTTCGCGACCGAGGAATGGTTCGGCATTCCCGCTACCTAGAGAAATTGAACCGACCTTAGCGCTCATTCCATATTTGGTAACCATGGTGCGAGCGATTGAGGTTGCCTTCTCAAAGTCGTTAGAGGCACCGGTGGTTGGATCTTTGAAAACGATCTCTTCCGCAATTCTTCCGCCCATTGCATAAGCAATTTGGTCAAGCAGCTGATTGCGACTTATTGAATACCTGTCTTCCATTGGCATCACCATGGTGTAGCCGAGAGCTCTTCCACGAGGCAGGATGGTGATCTTCGTCACGGGGTCTGAGTAATTTGATGCTCCCGCAACTAGCGCGTGTCCTGCTTCGTGATAGGCAGTGACAAGTCTCTCGTGATCTTTCATCACCGCGCTCTTGCGCTGAGGTCCACCAATTACTCGATCGATTGCCTCGTCGATGGTGGCATCATCAATTTCCTTTTTGTCGAGCCTGGCGGCCAAAAGTGCCGCTTCGTTCATGACGTTGGCTAGATCTGCACCCGTGAAGCCTGGGGTCCTGCGTGCCACAACAGCCAGATCAACCTTTGCAGCCAGCGGCTTGTTCTTAGCGTGAATGCCAAGAATCTGCTCTCTACCCTTTAGGTCCGGTGATGAAACCCCGACCTGGCGATCGAATCTGCCTGGCCTCAGTAGCGCTGGGTCTAAAACATCTGGTCGGTTGGTAGCCGCAATCAGAATCACATTGGTGGAGGTGTCAAATCCATCCATTTCGACGAGCAGCTGATTGAGTGTTTGCTCACGCTCATCATTACCGCCACCAATTCCAGTTCCGCGGTGACGACCAACAGCATCAATCTCATCAACGAAGATGATTGCAGGCGCTGCCTGCTTAGCCTGTTCAAACAGATCTCTAACTCTGGAAGCACCCACACCAACGAACATCTCGACAAAATCAGAACCAGAAATTGAGAAGAACGGAACTCCCGCTTCACCCGCCACAGCCTTGGCAATCAGTGTCTTTCCGGTTCCAGGAGGGCCATATAGAAGTACGCCGTGAGGAATCTTGGCTCCCATGTCCTGGAACTTCTTAGGGTTCTTCAGAAACTCTTTGATTTCATTGAGCTCTTCGATGGCCTCGTCAATACCAGCAACATCGGCAAAGGTGATCTTGCTCATCTCTTTGTTCACGAGCTTCGCGCGTGATTTACCAAACTGCATCACGCCTCTGCCGCCACCGGCCATCGAGCCCATCAGGAACCAGAACAGAGCAAGAATAATGATGAACGGAAGAAGTGATCCCAGCAGGGCAAGAATCCACGGAGTGGATGGAACCTCATCAGTCCAGCCCTCAGAGATCTGAGCGAGTGCAACTGTGTCAGCAACAGTTTCAGCGCGACCGGAAACGAAGAAGAACTGGGCCATCTTGCCGTATTCAGCGTCTTCATTTCGCAGTATTACGTCCACGCGCTGATCGCCATCAAAGATGGTTACCTTCTCAGCCTGACCAGAGGAAATCATCTCTAGTCCGACCTGAGTGTCCACCTTCGTGTACTGCTGGGTGTTCATCAGGGAGCTTCCGACGAAAACAACTGTCAGCGCAATCGCAATCCAGAGCCAGGGACCTCTCAGAAACTTCTTAAGTTTGGCCTGGTTCTCTTGTTTCTTTTCGCTCATCAAAAACCTTTAGCTATAAACGGACGGTGACAAAATTCCCACTCCATCGAGTGAGCGGTAATTCTCGTTGTAGTCGAGTCCATAACCGACAACAAAAGCATTCGGAATATCAAACCCGACCCATCTGACAGCTATCTTTACCTTCGCAGCTTCCGGTTTCCTGAGAAGGGTGACAATTTCAACGCTGGCGGCTCCCCTGGCTTTTAGGTTGGCGCTCAACCAGGACAGGGTTAGCCCGGAGTCAATGATGTCTTCAACAATCAGGACATCTCTGTCCTTTATATCTGCATCCAAGTCCTTGAGAATTCTTACCACTCCCGATGAAACAGTTCCTGAACCATAGGAAGAAACTGCCATCCAGTCCTGCTGCACCGGAATTGAAAGAGCACGGGATAGATCCGCCATGAACGGAACCGCTCCTTTTAATATGCCCAGCAGTAAGACATTGCGGTCCCGATAGAAATCAGATATCTCTTGGGCAAGCTCGGCCACTCGAGATTGAATCTGCTCGGCGGTAACCAATACCTCTTGGATATCGGGGTGATTTAGCTGCACGTAGCTCCTGGGTTTCTTCGACTTGTCACAACCAACTGGTTGGCCACCCGCTCTACTGTAATGCCAGAAATGACGCTGGATTTCTGTCCCTTCCAGGCGGTAATCAGCTGCTCAATCTGCAGGATCTGGGCCCTCGAAAGATTCTTCGCACCTGCGTTTTGGCAAATCAAATGAAGGGCCTTTCGCCTTAGCGCCTGAGGGGCCAGCTTCAGTGGCTCGATTTCAAACTGAGCCTCTTTGGCTGAAGACTTGACCTTGGCTCTGGTCACAAGATCCCTGGCCAGCTCACTCAGGGCTTCATCCGATTCCCTAGCAATCTCAGCTGTTCTAGCGAGCGCCGATGCAAACCCAGGCCCCAGTGTCTGTTCAAGATTTTCAGCCAGCTTCCTCACCCTGACTCTTAGGAACTTTGAATCTTTGTTGTGGGGATCATTCCAATACTCAATCCCTTGGTCCTGGCAGGCCTTACGAAGATCAGCCGCAGGAATGTCAAGAAAGGGTCTGAGGAGTTTTCTTTCAGGATCGATCTTGGGCATAGCGGCAATCGAGCGAAGGCCTGAGCCACGAGCAAGACCAAGCAAAACTGTTTCTGCCTGGTCATTGAGATTGTGGCCAAGAAGAACCCAGCTGGCAGAAAGCTTGGCTCTTACCTTTTCGATTCCTTTATATCTACTTTCCCTGGCCTCTGCCTCAAGGCCATCCCCTGTTTTTCGAACAGAGACTTTTTCAATTACTACTTGCTCAAGACCAAGTGCCTCGCACCTACTCTTAGCTTTCTTCGCCACCTTGTCACTTCCAGCCTGCAGACCGTGGTCAATGATTACTCCTGCAAGATTCAGCTTGAGCTTTTTCCCTTCGAAGACAGCGGCACTGGCCAGCGCTAAGGAATCGGCCCCGCCAGAAACAGCAACCAAGATGGTGGTGCCAGGAGCGAGGTCTTGAAATAGCTCCCTGACTGCCCGGCGGGTAGCGGCAACCTGCGGGGTGAGGCGCGCTCTGATAACCATTGGTCCCATTCGCTAATCTTGTTGCACAAAGCCTATTTAGGAGAAGCCTTGTCACACGACGTAGTTATTGAAATTCCCCGTGGTAGCCGCAACAAGTATGAGGTTGACCACGAAACCGGCAAGGTCTGGCTCGACAGAGTCCTCTTCACGGGCTTTGTCTACCCGGTCGACTACGGAGCTTTTGAAAACACCCTCGGTGGAGACGGCGATCCGCTGGATGCTCTAGTGCTACTTGACTACCCTGTTTTCCCAGGCGTCCACATCAAAGTCAGACCAGTAGGCATGCTGCTGATGGAAGACGATGGTGGACAGGACGAAAAGATTTTGTGCGTGCAGTCTAAAGACCCACGCTGGCAGCACATCCAGGACATCCAGGATGTTCCACAGGCAACCAAGGCCGAGATCGAGCACTTCTTTGAGCACTACAAAGATCTCGAACCAGGCAAGTGGGTCAAGCTCGGTGGCTGGCAGAACAAAGCCGCTGCAGAAAAAGTTTTGGCAGCTGGCTACGAAAGCTACAAGGGCTAATGCAATCTCCTGAGACAGCGAGTATCGACACTGGCCTAGTCAAACTTCTCGATGACTACTTCGAGGTCATTCACGCTCAAGACATGCAGCTGTTTGACCAGGTCTTCCACAAAGACTGCACCCTCTACTCAACCCAGGATCGAGAGTTAGTTCTTCGTCCCTACGCGCTTTATCGCGAGCAGGTAAGTAACCGCAAATCTCCAAGAGAGCTTGGTAACCCAAGAAAAGATGAGATCTTGGAGATCGATCAGATCTCCGACACCACAGCCTGGGCCAAGGTTCAGCTCAATCAGTTCGGCGGCATCATGCAGGACTACCTGAACTTTTTAAAGATTGACGGCAAATGGTGGATTATTGCCAAGCTCTATCAGAAAGTGGGCGACTACTAGTTGCTGGTTGCTGTAGGACGACCCGCGTATGGCCAAAGTTCACCGTAGCGAACCGGAACAATGCGCACTGTTCTCGCTGGGTTAGGTGCCTCCAGCATCATGCCATCACCTAGGTAGATGGCGACGTGATACTTATCTCCCGAGAAGGCATCCTCGGTTGACCACCAGATGAGATCTCCGCGCTGGGCATTTTGGAATGGAACCAGTTTCTTCTGAGATGCCAGAACGTTGTATTGAGCGGTAGCAGAGTGCCAACCGATATAGACACCAACCGATGCATAGCTCTTCATCGTGATACCGCTGCAATCCCAAACATTTGGCCCAGCACCGCCAAGAACATATCTTTCTCCCAGTTGTTCTCTGGCAAATGCAATTGCTCTTTCAACCAGATCTTCGTTTGGTGGACCGACTGTATAGAGCTCTGGGGCGGTTGGGGCGGTCTTTACTAGATTCTGTCTGCGCTCAGCCTCCAGGCCTTCACGTCTTTGCCTTTCTAGATCGGCTGCGTTATCTTGCAGGCTAGCGAGCTGCGACATCATGGTTGCTCGCTCGCGCTCTGTTGAATTTACTTTTCTAATTACAGCATCGGCTGCAGCCTGAGCTTCGTCAAAGAGCTTCTTGGCTTCTAACTCAACCGCCTCCAGTTGCTTCTTTGATTCATCGAGCTCAAGTGTTAGCGCTTGCGCCTGGGCTTGTT
>JBBAMI010000007.1:44376-49726 GCA_040402595.1 Aquiluna sp. | reverse complement strand
AGCGAGTCAACAGCTTCCTTGGTTGGCTGTGGTGACATAACGTCAACCTCACCGTTAACAAGTGCCTGAGCGGCTGCAGTTGCGTCGTTAATAACAACTAGCTGGAAGTTTGGAATCTTTGGCTTTGGACCCGAAGAGTAGCGTGGGTTTGGAACCAAGGAAACGCTCTTACCAGGAACAGCGGCCTTGACCATGTAAGGACCAGAAGATACAAGTAGCTTCGGGTTAGTGCTTGCAGTAACACCTGTGGTGTTAAGAATGTTGTAAGCAGTGTTCCACTGGTCAGCAATTCTCTTTAGAGTGGTCCAGTCCTTGGCACGAACTGCCTTGAAGAAACGAACCTTTGCTGCCTGGTTGGTGTCGTTTGGATAAGCAAGCTGCGTCAGTGCGTGTACTGGCTTTCCAAGACCAATCTGGATTTCCCAGTTAGATACAAACTCGTTGTATTCAAAAGTAATTGTTCTTCCACCATCAGTAATGGTTGGGAACTTGGTGATCTTCTCAGTTCCGCTGCGCTTACCTGCAGAGTCCCATAGGGTTCCAGTTGCAGGGTTGTCGTATAGACCGGAAGAGATTACCCATGAAAGAAGAACGTCATATGCGTCGATTGGCGCACCATCAGACCAAACAAGGTTTGGCTTAACTGTGTACCTGACCCTTAGTGGGCTCTTCGAGATTTGGGTGTATGTTCCAAAGCCAGTCTTCTTTAGAAGCTGTGCCTTGTCGTTGTAGTAGTTGAAGCCATCGCCAACAAGTGCGGCGATAACTCCGTTCTCAACGAGGTTGTGCTGACGGTGAGCAGAGTTCAGCGAAGTTGGCGTGTTTGATCCAACGTAGCGAACAGTGTCCTTGGTGGCAGCAGACGCTGGTGCAATACCAAGCGAGGTTGCCAAAAGGGCAGCAGTCGCAGCAGCTCCACTCCAGCGCACGATGCGCGATAGTTTCATTACTGTCTCCTTTAGTAGTTGACCTGCTTCCACCAATGAGGGGAAAGTCAATTGGGTAAAACTATAAGCGAGAATATTGGTCAATGGTTAACCCAAATTTCACCTCCCCTAGCTCTAGAAATGGCTTGAAAGCGGTTGCGAAATTGTTGGGGGTCAGATGGGTATGAATAAGGAACAAATAGGGTCTAAATCTGGCAGGGTTCTGGCCCTCGTCCTGATCGCTGTGGTGGCTCTCGGCCTTATAAATACGCTGTTTTCAGCAGATGTCGGGTCGCACGGCAGCAGTCTTGCCTTCTCCGCGCTCCTTATCTATATGGCTTGGCTACTGTTCTGGCAACCCCACATAACGCTCTCTGATCAGGGCGTAACAATCGTTAACCTTCTTAGGACCCACGAAATACCTTGGCCTCAGATAGTGCGGATCGACACCCGCTGGGCCCTTGAGCTATTCACCGAGGAGCGCAAATACACAGCTTGGTCAGCCCCAGCACCAGGGAGGCACACAGGACTGCTAGCGAGTAAAGACCAAGGAGAGCACCTTCCAAAGACCACTTACCTCGCCGGTACCGTCAGGCCGGGTGATTTAGTCAACACTGACTCCGGCGCTGCGGCTGCCAGAGTACGAACACTTTGGGAAGAAAAACGCAATCAGATATCAAACGAGCAAACGAGGACTACCTGGAGTAAGGCAAAGTTGTTCGTTCTTCTTCTACTACTAGTAACTAACGCTGTTTTGATTTTGCTCTAAAGCTAGCAAACAATTCTTTAGCTTCATCGAGCAGCCTCTTAGCATCGGGCAATCTCTTTTGGCGCGGATCAAATGCATCGCGCAGTCCATCTCCCACAAAATTAATGGCTAGAGCGATAACGACAATAAACAGTCCTGGATACCAAAACAGCCAGGGCCTTGTCTTGAATGCTTCGTTGTATTCGCTGATGATTTGCCCCAGTGAAATGTCCGGTGCGGTGATTCCAAATCCCAAATAGCTCAGGGAGGTTTCAATCAATATTGCTGCCGACATCAGCAGCGTTGCATTGACGATAATGACTCCAACGGAGTTTGGCAAAATGTGCTTGAAAATTATTCGCGAGGTTGAAGCTCCCGCAACCCTGGCAGCATCAACAAATTCTCTTTCCCGAAGGGAAAGAAATTCTGCTCTAACCAAGCGAGCCAGACCTGTCCAGGCGATAAATCCAAGAAGCAGTCCTAGAGCAATTGCGTTACCACCGAATGTTCTTCCCAACACTGCACCAAGCACCAGGGTTGGGATGATGATGATTACATCTGTGAATCTCATCAGTAGTGAATCGACCCGGCCGCGAAGAAAACCAGAGACCGCCCCCACGACCACACCAATGACTGTCGCTATAACGCCGACCAGAAGAATCACTGTGAGCGACTGCTGAATACCACGCATAACTCTGGCGAAGATGTCCTTGCCCAATGTGTCCTGCCCAAAAGGATGCTCCCCAATAGCGAAGGGCCATAAAGAGAAGGTAGGAGCACCACCAGGATTTAGAACCTCATAGTTCTCATACCAGTTGTATTTCCACCAACCTGGAATCCTGATTCCATCAATGACTAGCCGACCAGTGTTGGGATCGGTCACGAGGTTTCCGGTGCCCCCAAACACCACGCCTACCGATGTAAAAGCCAAGAGTGTAATCAGACCTAAAACCACTAAAGAGGTAATTGCGGCTTTGTGGGCAAAGTAGCGTTTTCTAACTATTGCCGAAAGAGATAGGCCTTCGGTTTCCCGCTGTGTGAGTTCAGCTTCGGGATTCAGATCAAATTTTTTCTTAGCCATCACTGCACCCTGATTCTTGGGTCAAGTGCGGAATATAAGAGATCGGCAACAAGATTTCCCAGCACCGCAAATAGTCCAGTGACTAGGAAGAAGCCCATAACTAAATTGACATCGACTGCGGCCAGGCCGCGGTTGAAGAGCGAACCCATGCCTTCCCAGGCAAAGACTCGCTCGGTGATGATTGCTCCGCCAATCAGACCGGAAATATCGAAGGCAATGATGGTGGTGATTGGAATCATGGCGTTTCTGAAGGCATGGCGAACCACCACCCTGCGCTCCCCCACACCCTTTGATCTAGCGGTTCTGATGTAGTCCTGATTTAGAACCTCTAGAAGACTCGCTCTCGAGTAGCGGGTGTAACCAGCAACAGAGACAATCATCAAAGCAATGGTCGGCAGCAATAAATGTGAGTAGCTATCGAGCAGGTTGAGCCAGAGGTTTTCCTCGCGAGCAATCGAGGGGGTAACAGCACCGATTGTGGAGATAAAGCCCGTTCTCATGGGCAATAAAGCAGTGAACTGACCCCAGTACTGAAGTGCCTCATCAATGACCAAAAACAGTCCACCTAAGAAACCAACTACTCCGGCTGTTCGAGCGAGTTCCTTTTTGGCATCGGCTCCAATCAGGATTGCTAGCAGAACCCCAACAGCGCTCATCAGCAAAAGAGTCACAGGAATTGCTAGCTGAGCGGGCAGATAGAAAAATATGTACTGCGCTGGCAACCAAAGCGCACCGGTTGCAAGCGGTAACCCGAGAAGAACAATTGTCGAACGCCGGCTCTCGAGGCCCGTGGTAAACATCAGGGCTAGAGCTGAGGCCAGGGCTCCCAGGAGCATCACACCAATTGGTCCCAGGGCAGGGTTCTTCAGCCACTGGGTCAGGTTCAGCGTGACCAGCAGTGCAATAGCGAGCGCTGTTCCCAATCCCAAAACCTTAAGCCTTCGTATCAAGCTTCCGCCGACAATGGCCGCCAAGACAAAACCAAATCCCACTCCGATCAGAATCAGCCACGGTATTGGAATTACGGGGTCCCCGAGAAAACGATTGAATCGAATGGCGCCATATTCCTTAAGAAGAACAGCCACCCAAAAAATCGGAAGTGAGTAGAAGACGAAAGCAAAAAAAGTAACGGTGTAGTCATAGCCTGAGTACTGACGCAGGGCCGTAGTCATCCCAACGGCAACACCAATCAGAATCGAAAGAATCGTGGCAATGGTAATCAGCTGCAGGGTAGAGAACATCGCTGAGCCAAGTGCGTCGGTAACCGGCATCTCGCTTTTCGATATGGCTATGCCTAGATCACACCTACCCACCAAACAGCCAGCTGCTCCCCCGAGCCATAGGAAATATCGCAGCACCGGCGGAACATCTAGCTGCAGTGCATCTGTTAGATACGCAATTCGAGCCTGGATGTTTGGATCTCTTGATCCCCGAAGCTCAGTGAGCGGATCTCCGCTGATAGCGGTCAGCTGATAGACAACAAACGACGCGGCAAGAAGGACCAGCAGCGTGGCTGCTAATCGTCTTGCAATAAAACTGAGCATGAATACCTTGTGGTTGCACTCAGGGGTTACCTCGAAAGAGGCAACCCCTGAGCAACTTAACTTCTAGCTGTTACTGGACTGCTGACCAGTTCCAGAAGTTCCAGAAGAAGTAAGGAACCAGCAGGTTGGAGCTAACGCCAGTCACCGACTTATCCCACCAGGTAAGACCTGGGAATTGGAAGATGGTGATGTTGTAAGCGTCCTTCGCTAGCTCCGCCTCAATAGCAAGGCGAATGCGTAGCTGGTCTTCCTTCTTGATTGCAACGTTCAGCTCATCCAGAAGCGACTTCACGGTTGCATTGCTGTAACCAGTCCAGTTCGATGGACCCTCTAGGACCAGGTACTGATCATCACCGGTAACAGCCAGTGATGTTGCAGCCCAGGCGAAGATGGTGGCATCGTGTGGGTTGGTTTCAGGGTAGACATTCTCGGTGAAGACCCAGTCTGGTTCTGATTCATCAACGAGGGTGAATCCAACCTGACCCGCTGAAAGCGAGATGAGTTCAAACTGCTGACCACGACGCACGTTGCCCTCTGGATACCAGAAGCCAACTTCGATTGGTCCGCTCACTCCAGCTTCAGCTAGTAGAGCCTTTGCCTTTTCACGATTCTCTTCGTCAGTTCCTAGATACATCGAGTAGTAGGACTCTGCTGTGTCATACCCTTCGGCACCAGGAATGAAGAGCACCGAGGTGCGAAGTCTTGCATTCGCATTGAGCGGCTTGATTAGCTTCTCGATGATTTCGTTTCTTGGAATTGAGAGAAGGAATGCCTGACGAACCTTCAGGGCCTTTTCGGCATCCCCGCCGTAACTGGCAGGATCGAAAGGACCACCGTTGTTGACGCTTAGGTCAATGTGCTCGTAAGCGCCTTCTTCAGAGGATTCGTAGTTTGCATTCTGTAGAGCTTGAACAAGTTGCAATACGTCAGCGGTTGGCTGACCAGATGCAATCTGAACTTCACCGTTGTCGACTGCCTGAATAGCGGCGGTCGAGTCGGCAATCTGACGAATCGTGATTCGCTCGTACTTAGGCTTTGGGCCCCAGTTGTA
>JBBAMI010000007.1:38031-44276 GCA_040402595.1 Aquiluna sp. | reverse complement strand
GTTCCATCTGACCAAACGACACCTTCATTAATGGTGTACTGAACAGTCAGTGGGTCTTCATTTACAACCTCATAGGTTCCAAAATCAGTGTTCTTCACCAGAGCTGGTGTGTTGTCGTAGTAGTTGAACCCAGAACCAGTTAGGTAAGTGGTCAGTGAGTTAGCAACGTTGTTTCCTGCTGCTGATGCCGTGTTGAAGTGATCAATAATGTCGTTCCAGCCGACAGTGATCTGTGGAGCAAGCTCTTGCTCAGGTGTCAGTTCCTCGGGCGCTGCACATCCAGAGATGGTTAGAGCCAAAGCAGCCGCACCCGCAACGAGTGCGGTTCCGCGGAATTTCTTCATGTTTCTCCTTCGAAGTACGGGCAAATCTCCAATGCTTTTGCCTGTTCTCTCAGACTACGCCTGGGGCTCAGACGATTCTCAGGATTAGGTTTCTATTCGGTAACTTTTCTTGGACTGAGGGCCATAAATCATTGAGTTTTGGGCAGAGGTTGGCAATAGCCTGTGCAGGTGAATAGCAGACTGGCGGCCCTGGGGGCCATAGTCCTTTGGTCCTCCCTGGCATCGCTGGCTACCTTGATTCCTGATGTCCCAGTATTTCTAAAGACCGGAATTGGACTTCTAATCGGCTCGGTCATCGCCCTGCCACTGGCACGCTTTCAACCCAGGCAGCTACTGGTTAGACCAAAGATTCTCCTGCTGGGTGTTTATGGGTTATTCGGTTATCACGCAGCTTTGTTCTTTGCACTGGGTTCTTCTCCAAGCGTGCAGGCAAACCTGGTGAATTATCTATGGCCACTACTCATAGTTTTGTTAGCACCACTTTTCAGTAACAAGCTAAAGCTCAGCATCCGAATGGTTCTAGGTGGCCTGATGGGTTTTTTGGGGGCGGCACTTGCCATCCTCTCCGGCTCCTCATCAGATGGTGTCTTCTATCCTGGATACCTCTTTGCTTTTCTTGCGGCAATAATTTGGTCAACCTACTCGCTAGTAACTAATCGGATAGGTAGTTTCCCCACTCCTGCGGTTGGGCTCTTCGCCTTGGTTGCGGGAATCCTCTCGCTCGCGATGCACTTTCTTTTTGAGACGCAGGTATCACTTTCAAGTTTTGAATGGATGATTCTGGTTCTGTTAGGAATCGGACCACTGGGCGCTGCTTTCTATTTCTGGGACTATGCAATCAAAAGAGGTAACCCTCAAGAAATTGGTCTTCTCTCATTTCTCACACCGCTTCTGTCAACCTGTTTATTGTTGTTTGTCACCGGGCAGGCAGCATCTTGGCTTTTGGCAATATCTGCGGCACTGATTATTGGCGGATCTCTTCTAGGAAGAGCGAGGCAGGTATGAGTGGGGATTTCAAGAAGAGAAGCCTTGCTGCGCCTATTTACTTGCCGTCATTCCTGATTACTGCGGCTGAGGGTGCACTTCTTCCGATTCTTCCTGTGACAGCTGTTGCATATGGAAACTCGCTCGCCGAGGCAGGTTTGGTTGCCGCTGTGCTCATGATTGGCACTCTGATATTTGAAGTACCCGCATCCTTTATCAGCAATAAAATCGGTGAGCGAAACACCATGCTTATGGGATCTGTTCTTGGAGTTGTTGCTGGAGCCGTTGCGTTTATGCACCTTGGCTACAGCTCGCTTTTGTTGGCGGCGCTGATATTCGGAGCAGGCCACTCGATGTTTGGACTTGCCAGACACTCGGTTTTGGCGGAACTGGTGCCGCCGGAGCATCGCCCCAAGTCCATGTCGCTTCTTGGGGGCATGTTCAGAGGAGGAATGGCAGTGGGACCCGTAATTGGCGCTGCGTTTATTGCCCTCTACGGAGTTGAATCGGGTTACCTAGCAGTTTCTTTGATGTGCCTGGTTGCTGGAGCAGCGGTGTTTTCTGTCCCCGTTCACAGATTAAGAACCACTCCCTCTGGCCAAGAGGGAAATGTCTGGCAGGTTGCAAAACGGGAATCAAGAAAACTCTTAACTCTAGGCATAGCCTCGGCAATCATCAGCTCGGGTAGAACAATCAGATTGGTTGGATTGCCGCTGCTGGCTGTCTCTCTTTCTATCGATCCGGCAACCAGTTCTTTTATTTTTGGGGTTACGGGCTTTATCGACTTTGCACTCTTCTATCTTTCGGGAATTGTGATGGATAAATTTGGAAAGTTTTGGTCTTCGGTCCCTACTCTGCTAGCGCTTGGCTTCACGTATCTGTTCGCATTTATGGTTACTGACCTGACGAGTTTTTGGATATTGGCAGCTGTGACATCGCTAGCAAATGCGCTTTCAGCTGGAATCAACATGATTCTTGGTGCAGACCTAGCTCCCAGCGGATCTAGAAATGAATTCTTAGCCTCTTTCCGAATGCTCACATCCGGTGGTGTGGCAGTTGCGCCAGCGATGATTGCAGGACTGACCGCGGCGGTTGGTTTAGCGCCTGCTCTAGCTGCGACGGGACTTCTCAACTTTGTCGGAGCATATTTGTTCTGGCGCTATTTGCCAATTTATGCGCCCGACAAATCAAAGAATTAGAAAACTCTTAGCGCTTGCCTGACGGCAGATTTCCATGGAGCTCAGCTGCAAACCAAGGCTGTCTTGAAAACGGGCGCAAAGCTTTACGTTTGACACTCCATCCTCAACCCAAGTTTGAAGTTTTGTGATCTCAAGCTCCTTAGCGCTCTGCGCAGTGTTTACAAATACTGAAACTTGCTGGCGAAGCTTTGCGGGCTGAGGTATTCCAGCGATTACTGATCTATCGTGACCAAACAAAACAGCAAAGTCTGCAACTCCTTGGATTCTGTGGGATGCGAGCATTGCGGTGGCAACGCTCAAAAGACCAAGCAAGCTCAACAGAATTAGTGCGAGATAGGTAGCGGCCAAAGGCGCTACTGAACCCTGTTCGCTCATCTGGGTTCCAGTCCAGCAACTTGAGTGGCGGAAGCCTTACCGACAACAACGCTCAGAACAACAAGTGAGCCTTTAGTGCAGCTTCCGCATTCAATTTGGAATTCGGCAACTCTCTCCCAACGGCTGGCCAGCATGTTGACTGCCTGCTGGGCAGTTTGTCGAATGTCTTGCTCATTGGAATGCAGGATGCTGTAGCGGAGGGCATGCCTGGCAATTGACTCGGCGGCGATGTGGTCAAAGGCAACTGAAAACAGTTGAAGCATTGGTGTGACAGGAAGCAGAAGAAGCGCCAGCAGGGCTACTGTCTCGAGCGGCCCTGAACCCTCATCCGATCTTCTCTTTGGCAACCAGCACCTCCGCATCTGAAGATAAAAAGCTCAAAAAACCAAATAGTGGAAGCCTTGACGCAATGTGGTATCCGACCAGATCACCGTTTTCTAACTCAGTGACTTCAATTCCTGCCAGCTCTGGAAGCGAATCATCTAGGAGGCGCTGCAAATATGGTTGCTGCGATGGACTCTCTGGCAGCGCTAGTCGACCTGCCGCATTAACCGCTGCATCTCTGATGAGCAAGGTGTTATAGGCACTCAGTGCCAGTGCTAACACACTCAAGGTGAGAAGTGTCGCCAACGTAATGTTGACGATCGCTCCGACAACAGCATTTCCCCTTGAGCTAGAACGAAACAACGCGATCCAGAGCCTCATCGAATATCCCCTGGAGTGCAGGTCCCGCAAATGCCCAGATGACTACCACCAGACCTGCGGTCATTAGGGTTATCAAGACCCAACCTGGGACGTCACCTTTTTCTTGCTGGATTAGGTTTTTCATTTTTCTTTCCTTTCATAATTTCAAATTCAAAAGACTTAGCGATGGGTAAATGGTGAAGAAGATGGTGATTGGCAGTATCAGAAAAATGGTCGGAATCAGCATCTTGGTCTCATTGCTGCCTGCTTTTCTAAGTAGCAGAGCGTGTGAATTACTGATAGCTGTTTGGGCAAGTTGTTCAAGCTGCTGGGCAACTGGAGTACCGCGCTCGAGTGAAACCCTAAGTTTTTGTGACAGCTCCACCATCAAAGTCGAGGGGAGTTTTTCCCAGCTTGCAATTAGCTGATCTAGGTCGGCAGCTAATTCGAGATCACTGGCTGCCGCTTTGACAATGACTCCAATCTGTCCCTCGATTTTTGAAGAAAGCCAAGTGATTGAAACCACGATTGGGACACCGTTTCTGCTCAGTAGTGACAGAGCGCGAATGAAATCTGTCGCCTGATATTCCAGATTTTGGTCAGTTCTATTTAGGCGCAGGCGCATCAGCTGAACAGCGTGTTTGAAAAAGCCCGTTTTGCCTTCGATGTCTTCATGCGAAAGCATAAGTCGCTTAGCCAACATGGAAAATCCTTCCAGGCATAGGAAGGCGACCCAGGGCTGAGGTTAGGAAATAGGCGAAGGTGCTCAGCAGAAGTCCTAGGAGAAGGACTAGCGATCCCTGAGCTGTTGCGTAAGCTTCGCGATTTTGCTCAAGTGACAAAAGCACAAAAACAATCAGCCAGGGAGCTAGTACTGCTAGCTTCGCACTTCCCAGAACCCAGCCCTGTTTGGCTCTGACCTGGTTCATTAGCTGCTGCTCTTGTCTAACTTCGCGACTTGCCTTTGCCCAAACTTCGGCCTCGCCTCTGCCACCAAGCTCGGATGTGATGAGTAGCACAAGAGCCAAAAAGTCGCCGCTTCGCGATCCAACCAAGGACTGGAACTTACCCAGGGCTCTTTCGAGCTCGACCCCACGCTCAAGATCCTGAGCTAGTTGGACGAAGTAGCTCCTCAGAGCAGCTGGCGAATTCCCGGCGAGGTATTCAAGCTGTTCCTCGATTGTGAGACCAGCCTCAGCGCCTGATCGAAGAAGATCAAAGATTCCCGGCCAAATCTGCTCGAGAGCACGCTGGCGAGAAGAGCCAAGTGAACGAATGAGTTCAAGAAGTATTCCAAGTGCTAAAAGTGCGATTGAGAGAGCCAAGCCGACTATCGAGGTGAAGCTAAAGATAGCTAAGCCAATCAGTGCTGAAATGCTCAGGCATGAGGCCAGGGCGTTGGTAGGACTCATGCTCAGACCAGCTGACTCCACGAGCTCACGCCAGATTTTCATTTGCCACCTCCAGTAATTCGCTAACTCGACGGTTACCCTCCGCGTCCCTTTCGCAATGAACAATCAGATCGATTGCCGAAGCGATAGTTGGTCGAAGGAAGCGATCGGTTATGTTCTCGCCCGCGAGTAGCGGAAGAGTAAGTAGTTTTTCGATTGCCCCACGTGCACTGCGCGCGTGGATGGTTCCCATTCCTGGTATTCCAGAGTTCAGTGCGACTAGCAGATCGAGGGCTTCCGCCCCTCTCACCTCACCAATCACCAGTCGTGTTGGACGCATTCGTAGAGCTTGTCGAACCAATTCCCTTAGCCCTATTTCAAAACTGCCCTCGGCACTTGCAGGCCTGGTTTGCATCGCAACCCAGTCGTCGTGATCTAATGACAGTTCAAAGGTGTCTTCGCAAGAGACAATCCGCTCAGCATGGTCTATTTCGTTCAGTAATGCTGTGAGCAGAGTAGTTTTTCCGGCCTGGGTTGCCCCGCTCACCAGGATGCTTTTACCTGCTTTGACTGCCTGACAAAGAATCTCGGCCTGTGCGCTAGACATCGCGCCAGTGTTGACCAGATCCGTGATTGTTAGTCGGTGCTTAGAGAACTTTCGAATATTTACGGCCCAATTCTCACGAGTGATTTCTGGGATGACCACATGAAGCCTTGAGCCATCGGGTAGGTCTGCATCGACGTATGGCGTGAGTCGATCGAGCTTGCGTCTTGAGTGTCGGAGCATTCGCCGAACAAGGTTTTGAATGCTTTCCTGGGAGAGAGAAACCTCATCAATTCGGTGACCAGCGGTTGAGAAGTAGTGAATCTGATTTGGTCGATTAATCCAAATCTCTTCAATCGATGGGTCATCTAGATATCGCTGAAGTAATCCAAAGCCAGTAAGTTCAATTTCAATCTGTTCCGCTAATTGGAATTCTTCAACCGGCGAATCAGCTAACTCAACGTATTCATCAATGGCAACTTGCGCTGCTTCAGACGGAGAAAAACCGCGTTGACGAACCAGCTGTCGAGATCTTTCAAGAATTGGAGCAATTTGCACGCTGAGAACAATCTCAGCTGAGGTGTTTTTTCGCTTTGAGTTCTCCACAGACCAAGAAAGCCATTAGGCTATTGAGGTCCCAGCGGGTGTGGCGAAATGGCAGACGCACCAGATTTAGGTTCTGGCGCCGAGAGGCGTGGGGGTTCAAGTCCCTTCACCCGCACAA
>JBBAMI010000007.1:0-37931 GCA_040402595.1 Aquiluna sp. | reverse complement strand
AGGGCCCCTGCGGATTACTTCCGAGTCCTCTCCACCCTCACTCTTTATTCCAAGGTCCTTCTGAATCTGCTTGAAGAACTTTCTCTGTGAACCTAGTTTTAGCTCGGTGGCCTGATACCAAACTCTGGCGGAGCCGTGCTTCTTAACAGTAAGAGCCGGAGAACCATCGACATCGCAATCTTGGAACTTAGCAATGACCTGAGCTGAAAGATTTGTGGTTAGCTCACTCCACAGCTCAATCTTGTAATCGTTATTCAAAGATCCTCGACCCTCCCGAAGGGGATAGAACTCTTCAACATAAACACCAGCGAGTTCCTTGACCAGCTTCCCGCCATAGCCTCCCAATTTCACTCTCAACGTTCTGTCGGCGACGTTGGTGAAGTAGCCAATCACCAAGTTGCCACCTGCCGAAACGTAATCGTGATATGCCTTCTCTTCGCTATCACTGAGCATGTGAACCATCGGCATCAACACCAGTTTGTAGTTCTTTAGCAGCTCAACCGACGCATCCGCAGGCACAAAATCAACTCGGACACCGTTTTCCCACATAGCCCGATACCACTTGGCCACAGTCTCCGAATAGCTGATGTCCTGAGTTGGCAGATTCGCCTGCATCATTGCCCAGAACTGCTCGTAGTCATAAACCATCGCAACCTCAGCCCGATCAGTTGGATAGTTAGCAACATCAGCATGCTGCTTCATCCACTCTCCCAGCTCGCTAATCTCTCGAAACACTCTTGTGTTCTCGCCTGCGTGCGGGACTAGAGCTGAGTGGAATCTCTCGCTTCCGGCTTGCGATGCTCGCCACTGGAAATACATCGCACCCTGGGAACCGCGAGCAACAAAACTGGCGCTATTTCTAAACTCCTGACCGGGAGTCTTGGCGTAGTTTCGAGGCTGCCAGTTCACCGCAGACGAGCTGTGCTCCATCAGCAGCCACTGCTTTCCATTAGCAAAACCTCTGGTGAGATCCGCCTGCTGGGCTAGATCGATGTGATTGAGCTCATCATGCTGAGCTAGGTAGTGGTCGGTTGAAACAAAATCAACTTCTTTTGCCCACTTGAAGTAGTCCATGGCATAGGTGAACTTCATAGACATGAAGTTTGTAGTAATTGGATTTACGGAGTCATACTTACGAATAATGTCTCGCTCCATTTTGTAAAGCTCGAGATGCACATCTGACGAAAAACGCTTGAAGTCCATCTGCTGGCCTGGGTTTGGGTGGGTTCCATCAGGAGTTCTCTTAGGAACCACAACCTCATCCCACTGGTAGTAACGCTGAGACCAGAAGTCAGTTCCCCAGGCATCGTTTAACTCTTCGATGCTCGAATACTTTTTTCTCAGCCACTCAACAAAAGCTTTAGCTGACTGGTCGCAGTAGCAATAGGGTGCGTGGCAACCATACTCATTGTTTATGTGCCACATCACTACCGCTGGATGTTTCGAATACCGGGATGCAATCTGATCGACTAGCGCGGAAGCTTTACTTCTATATGCACCACTCGCAGCACAATACTGCTGACGACCACCGTGAGAAAGGCGAACACTGTCAAAGTTCACCGGAAGAATTTCTGGATGCGCTTTTGTTAGCCATGCTGGTGGAGAAGCGGTGGCGGTAGCCATGTCAATCGCAATGCCGCCTTTATGCAGCAGCTCAACAACCTCGTCTAGCCAGTCGAAGTGATACTCGCCATCTCGTCTTTCAATCTTGGCCCAGGAGAAGATTCCTAAGGAAACTAGATTCACCCCAGCTTTTTGCATCAATTCGATGTCTTGTTGCCATACATCCTTTGACCACTGCTCCGGGTTGTAGTCGCCTCCAAAGTGGAGCTTTCCAAGATTGAGCATCAGCTCTCCTTTACTTCAATCAGCACTGCATTTTCGGGGAACAAAACTGGAGGTCGAAGACCCACCGATGCTAGAGCCTCGCCAGTTAGTTCAACACCTTCTAGCCACTGAACCTGGGTGCGCTGCAGATAGGTTGGCTCTCCCGCGGGGAAAACTGCCCTCACGCGATAGTGTGCACGTGGCTTCAGGCCTGGGAGCAAAATTGCGTTAGGGCGAGAACCGGATGCAGCAGCGAGAGTCACATAGGCGAAGAGCGCATCGGCTTGATCTTGCGACACAACTCCGTGAACAAATGTTGACTGATCGATTTCAGCTCTTGTGATTCGACCACTGTGTATCAAAGCTCGTTTTTGCTTGTAAAAATCAACGAAACTCTTAAGCTGCTTTCTCTCATCAGCGCTGGTCTGCGTGATGTCCCACTCGAGTCCGGCATGTCCGAAGAGCGCAGTGATGGCTCTGAAAGAGAGGGAGTGGACTCGGCCAGTGGTGTGTGACTGGGTTGGTCCTATGTGACTGCCAAGCATTTCCGGAGGAATAGCAATCTGGGTGTATCGCTGGATGTGCTGACGTTCCAGCGCATCGTTGCAATCAGAGGTCCAGAACCTATCCGCAATCTGAGCCATACCCAGGTCTATTCGGCCACCACCAGAGGCGCACGATTCAATTTCAAGTTGGGGGTGTCTTTGCTTTAGTTCGCCGAAGAGTTGATAAATGGCCAGGGTCTGCTTATGCACGGCAGGCTTTCCCATGCTCGCTGGTTCCAAAAGGAATCGATTGTGATCCCACTTGATGTAGTCAATTGCATTCTCGCTCAAAACTTTGTCAACGGAACTGAGAACATGTTCGTAAGCTGCCGGATTGGTCAGATCTAGCACCAGCTGGTTTCTTCCTTCGAGGGGTATCCGGTCGTGCGACTTTAGAATCCAATCTGGATGCTCGCGGTATACATCGCTATCCGCATTTACCATTTCGCCTTCGAACCAAAGACCAAACTGCATTCCGCTGTCTTTGACTTTCTTGATTAGCTTTCCAAGCCCCTCTGGCCAAACAGCAGGCGAGACCTGCCAGTCTCCCAATCCGGCTCGATCATTGCGTCGAGCACCAAACCAACCATCATCTAAAACAAATCTTTCGACTCCGATTTCTTTAGCAACATCAGCTAGTTCGGACAGTTTTTCAAAGTTGTGATCGAAGTAGACCGCTTCCCAAACATTCAAAGTCATTGGCCTTGGGCTGCGCGGATGCTGAGGCCTTGACCTCAGCCAGCTGTAGCTTCGATCTGAAATGCCATCAATACCCGCAGACGAATAAATAGCGTAAACACTAGGAGCGTGATGACTCTCGCCAGCCTGAAGAATAATCTCGCCAGGTAGCAGTAGCTCGCTGGCGGAGATAAATTTTCTGCCCGATTGGGCCTGCTCAATGGCATGCCTTGAGTTACCTGAGAAACCAAGACCGAGTGACCACACTTCACCCGATTGGTAATCAGATGCCTCAGTCATGGCAAGTTGCAAAATTGTGTAATCGTGAGACGTGCGACCCTCGCGCACTTCCCTAACCCAATAACCGGATTGAATCTGCCTGCGCTGCGGCTGACGCTCTTTGATCCATCTTCCGGCAAAGTCCATGCTCTGGTTTGCTCGATCCGGCAGTGGCATTACTACCTCAATGGCGTCAAGCACAAAAGGCTCGGTTCCTAAGTTTTTGACAGACTGCTTTACTTCGAGTACGCCACTTCCCACAAACTCAAATGAGATGGCAACTTCTAAGCCTGCTTGCAAATCTTGGCTAACAGCCAACACACGCGTTTCAGTTGCTTCAACTGAGATCACAGAAAACTTCTGCGAGAAATCTTTCCCCAATCTGTGACCAAGAATTGCTGGGCGTGAAGTATTTCCCCTAGCGTTCTCTCGCCAAACGCCATGAAATTGATGAGCATCGAGCTCGGCATGAGCAGTTGGTTCGGTCTGTGCTTTTCGAAGGTCCTGGGTGCTGGCATTAATTTCTTTGCCCCAGTGCAGAACGTGAGGAGTCCCATCCGCAAAATCAATCACCAAGCTCACGCCAGCTTGAGTGATAACGGCAGGGGGAAACACAGAAACCTTCATCTTCCTAGTCTGATAGCCGTTACTGGACGGAGTAAAGACCCCGTCCAGTAACTTCTCAGTTGCTATTCAATTGTCTGCTTTTCCCCTTGAGGAAAAGCCTGTCCGCTCGATCCGACCCTCAAAAACCGACCTTGCGAGACCCTGTTTGATTGGGTCTGAACGAACTGGTCCAATATTCCCAAACTTTTCGAAATAAAAACGACAAAAGTAATCATTCCGTTAGTAAGAATTCGGGCAAAATCGTAAATCGGGTTTAACCTTTTGCCAGGAAAAGGACGTGTCAAATGCTCGCTGCTCAGCGAAAAGCCAAGATCCTCGAGGAGGTTGGCACCTTAGGTGCCAGGCGAATTGCTGATTTGGCGCAGGCTCTCGGGGTCTCAGAAGTCACAATTCGCCGCGATGTTGAGCAACTGGCCGCTCAGGGACTAGTCGACAAGGTACACGGGGGCGTAACAGCAAACACGTTGTCCCTGACTCTGGAGCCCCCGTTTGCTGCTAACTCCATGAAGGAGCAAAAAGCCAAAGAGGGCATTTCCGCTCTGGCAGCTGAGTTAGTTAGACCAGGCATGGCAGTGGCTCTAATGGGAGGGTCTTCCGTTTACGCACTCGCCAAAAGACTAAGAGATGTTCCATCTCTGACAATCGTTACCAACTCTGTTCCAATTTCCGATCTGTTCGCACAAAAGCCAAGGGCTGATCAGACAGTCGTGCTAACCGGTGGCGTAAGAACACCGACGGATTCCCTAGTTGGAAACATCGCAACCGAAGTTTTCTCGCGATTCAATCTCGACATTGTGTTCATGGGTACTCACGGTATGGACAGCGAATTTGGATTTAGTTCTCCCAACTTAGTTGAGGCAGAAACAAATCGGGAAGTGATTAGAAGAAGCGCTAAGTTTGTCGTTCTTGCAGACCACACTAAGTGGGGAGTTAGAGGCTTTTCATCATTCTCAACTTTTGATCGCGCGGATGTAGTTATCACCAGCAAGGGCCTTTCAAACAAAGCACTGGTTGTGCTGCGCTCCAAGGTAAAAGAAGTACTTCTCGCTGACTAAAGCTTTAGCGAAAAGAGATGACTCCCGATGGGTCTTCCGAATCTCTGCGCAACATTAGCCAAGTGACCCTGCTCAGTGAAGCCATGCTTTTTATGCAGTGCTAAAGATGCCCCAGCTCCCCTATCGGCAATAACAGCAATGACTTCCTTAATGCCAAAGTCTCTACACGCGCTAAGCAGCTCTTGCATAAGTCTGCTTCCTAGCTTTTTTCCAGTTGCAGCAGGGGCAAGATAAATCTGGTTCTCAACGATTTTCATGTGGCCAGTGCGCTGGCGCCAAGGCGAAACATAGGCGAAACCGAGTACTTCTGCGCCACGAGTCATAACTAGGAATGGAAAGCCAAGCTTGCTCAGATGTTCGAACTTTTCTTGCCAAAAGCCAAGATCATGCGGTGAATCATCGAAAGTGATAACGGTGTTCTGGATGAAAAAGTTGTAGATGTCCTTTACCTGCGGAAGATCAGACTGCGTTGCATCCCGAACCAGGATTTCAAGCTCACTTTTTTCTGGCTTTTGCCTAAGTTTTCTAACAATTCGCCATCTGGTTTCGGAATCAACCATTAGCAGCGCCAGTCAATTGGTTTTTCTCCAAGCTCCACAAGAGCAGCATTTGCCTTGGAAAAAGGTTTAGAACCAAAAAAGCCTCGGTATGAGGAAAGTGGTGATGGGTGGGGAGATTTTATGATCTTGGCATTTGGAATCACTGGTGCAATTTCTTGCGCCTTCGAGCCCCAAAGAATTGCGACAAGTTTCTCTTCCCTCATTTGATAAAGGTACCTGACAGCCTCAGTGGTGAACCGTTCCCAACCAAGGTCGAAGTGAGCTCCGGTTGCAAAGGGCCGAGTGGTTAGGTGCCTATTCAGCAGCATCACTCCTTGACGCTGCCAGATTGCAATGTCACTGGGATTGTTGATACCAACATCATCAGCCAGTTCCTTGAAAATGTTTTGCAGAGAAGGTGGGAGGGGCGAGGTGCCATGGGGAACCGCGAAAGCTAGTCCAACCGCGTGGGAGGGATTTGGATACGGATCCTGGCCGAGTATCAGAACCCTGTAATCCCTTGGAGAAAGCTCAAACGCCCGAAATATCTGCTTCGGGCTGGGAACATACGAATCTTTCAGCTTTGAGGTGATTTCCGTCAACAGACCCTGCTGGGCATTGAACAGCGGTAGCCAGTCGTGGTGGACAGAATCGAACATGAGCCAATAGTAAAAGTGCAAAGATGATTGCAGAAGAAGGAGACCAAAATGCCCACACCTGCCGAACTTCTAAGCGAAGCCAGCAAATATGCCGAGACCCTCACTGGCATCCGAAGGGATCTCCATCGCATCCCTGAGTTTGCGCTGGATCTGCCAAAGACACAGGCTCGCATTCTTGAATCAATACATGGTCTAGGTGAAATAACGCTAGGTAAGTCTCTATCTTCCATAGTCCTTCATATAAAAGGAGGAAAACCCGGCCCAACGGTTTTGCTAAGGGCTGACATGGATGCACTCAAGGTGGTTGAAGAGACCGGACTCGACTACGCATCAACCAACGGCTACATGCATGCCTGCGGTCACGACCTTCACATGGCCGGCGCTATTGGTGCTGCCCATCTCTTGGCGACGCACAAGGACAAACTAAATGGAGATGTAATCGTCTGGTTCCAACCCGGTGAAGAGGGACACCACGGTGCTGACATCATGATTGAAGAAGGCATGTTGGACATCACGGGTTCTAGACCGATTGCCGCATACGGCCTGCACGTCTTCACAGCGATGCCAAAAGGATTAATTGCATCCAAGAGTGGACCGATGATGGCGAGCGCCGGAGATCTTCACGTCACATTCCACGGCTCTGGTGGACATGGTTCGATGCCGTGGCTGAGCAAAGATCCTGTCACCCCAATGATTGAATCCATCTCCGCCCTGCAGAGCCTGCTCAACAAAAAGTTCGACCAGTTCGATCCAGTGATTCTGAATGTCGGCTGGATTAGAGCAGGCGATGATGCAACCACGAATGTGATTGCAGACAGCGCCAGCTTTGGAGCAACTGTGAGGACTTTCTCCGAAGAGAACACAAAAAAGCTGCACGAACTTGCCCCAAAGCTGATCCACAGCATTGCCGAGGGGTTTGGTGTCAAAGCTGAGGTTGAGTTTGGAAGAGCCACCAAGGTTCTTATGAATAACGCAGACGCTGTTAAAACGGTGGAGGGGATCGCCAAAGAGCTTGTTGGTGACAAGGGCTACATGACCATGGAGAAGCCGATTGCTGGTGGTGAAGATTACGCCTCAATCGTGGCCGAGGTTCCGGGAGCATTCATATTTGTTGGTGCCTGCCCACCCGATGTTGACCACACCAAAGCTCCTACCAATCACTCAGCTAAAGCGAAGTTTGATGACTCGGTGCTACCCCTCTGCTCCGCCCTTCTAGCCTCGCTTGCCTTCAAACACCTGGGCTAGCAATGGACTTTCAAATATCCGAGGACTCAGCTCCTTCGGAATTCATCACCGAAGAGCAGCGTCGTCAGCTGGTTGGGAGGCCCCCAGCAACCGGGGCTTGGATCGTGGGGGATCCGGTGGGCGACAGAAAGTTCTCATCTGCTTTCAATATCAAGGTTGAATCAGGTGCAGAGCTTATTGGAGCAAGACTCGCTTATGAAACCTGGGGAGAGCTCAACCAAGCAAAAGACAACGCCGTTCTAGTTCTGCATGCGCTGACCGGTGACAGCCACACAATTGGGCCTGCCAAAGAAGGTCACCCAACATCTGGTTGGTGGAATGGAGTTATTGGCGAGCGACTTGCCATCGACACCGGTAAGTACTTTGTGATTACACCGAATGCCCTTGGCGGATGCCAGGGTTCCACCGGACCCAGTTCACTTGATTCAACTGGAAAAGAATATGGCCCTTCATTTCCTCAGCTAACAATTAGGGACCAGGCACAAGCCTTTGCAATTCTGATGGATCAGCTAGGAATTGACTCCTTCACTGTGGTTGGCGGCTCGATGGCTGGAATGCATGCCCTGGAGTTGGCAATCGAATATCCACACAGAATCAAAAAACTAGGCGTACTGGCAGCACCGCCTTTTTCAACAGCCGATCAGATTGCTCTGAACACTGTGCAACTGGAGGCAATACGGTCTGATGAGAACTTCCAGGGAGGTCTTTACTACGATGCCAAACCTGGTTTTGGTCCCCACCGGGGACTTTCTTTAGCTCGCCGCATGGCGCTTCTGAACTATCGCTCACCCCAGGAGCTCAACGAAAGATTTGGCCGCAGCTGGCAATCTCGGGTAAGTCCTCTTACCGAACACGGAAAATACGCTGTCGAAAGCTATCTGGATTTTCACGGCAACAAGTTTGTGAGACGCTTTGATGCCAACAGCTACATCACTTTGGTGAGCGCTATGAATTCCCATGATGTTGGTAGAGATCGCGAGTCAGTCGAAAAGGCCCTTGCATCAATAGCCTGCCCGACTCTGGTGCTTGGAGTAATGAACGATCGTCTATTTCCCCTCAGTGGCCAGCAGCTAATTGCCGATTGCGTTTCGGGAGAGTTGGTAGGTGGCAAGTTGCATGTGATCGAGAGTGAATTCGGTCACGATGGATTTCTGATTGAAACAAAGGCCGTTGGCGAAAGGCTAAGGCAACTGCTCCCCTAGAGTTGAGCGTGTGAATCTGCTTCGCTCAAAAATAGCTGTCTGTTTCTTCTTTCTATCCGGTGGTAGTTCACTTGCTCTGTGGGCAGTGCACATCCCACTTATTGAGAAATCAGTTGGCATCAACTACTCCGTTCTTGGAGCCCTGCTGATGTTCAGCGGGCTAGGTGGATTTATAGCAATGCAACTGTTTGGCTATTTGGTAGACCACATCGGATCTAAAACCGCCACTCGGATTGGTGGAGTTGCGGTGGGTCTTTCGCTACTCGGACCAGCTTTTGCCAGTGATGTTCTAACCCTCGGCCTTGCCATCTTGCTTCTTGGCTTTGGGATTGCAGGAGTGGATGTAGCGATGAATGCCGCAGCTTTGCATGTCGAGCGTGAAAACGGCAGAGCTATTTTCACTTTTTTCCATCTGTTCTGGTCAGTTGGTGGACTGGTTGGAGCAGCTCTTGGTTTTGCAACCATCAGTTCGGGATTCGTGCAGTCACAAACGCTGACGGTGGTGGGAGTTTTCTTGGCGATTGCAGGATTCTTCATGGCCTCCTGGCTTTTGCCAGATAAGCCCAATGTCGCAAGCAGCGACAAGACTCAGGATAAAGAGTTTGGGAAGCAAAACAGAAGAGTGCTGGGCTTTGTGATCCTTGCTGGACTAATGAGTGCATCCGGAGCAATCATCGAAGGAGTTGCCCACGACTGGTCGGCTTTGTATCTCAGGGATATTCAGCAAACGGATGTGGCAACTGCGGCCTGGGGTCTGGTTGCCTTCAACATCGGAATGATCACGGGGCGAATCTTCATTGACCGAATTGTAGAAAGAAAAGGTCGTGGATTCATCATTGTTTGGGGATCGCTAGCGGCAACATTGGCAATCGGACTGCAGGCAATCGCACCTAATCTTTCTCTTTCCCTGTTCTTCTGGTTCCTGCTTGGCCTTGGAATATCTGGTGTAGTTCCGCAACTTTTTGCCGCCGGCGGAGAGATTGGAGAGGTTTCACACCAGGGCCGAAATATGGCCCGGGTGGTCGGAATCACCTACATCGGAGGCCTCGCCGGTCCGTCAATAATTGGACTTCTGACGCTCGCCATTCCGCTTAATTACGCAATTGGTTGGGGCGCAGTGCTCGGATTGTTTATTGTTTTGTCTTGGCCAAGATTGGAAAAACTCAACCGATGAGCAAGCTGTTTTCTCCTATCAAGATTCGAAATCTTGAAATAAGAAACCGACTGTGGGTTTCGCCAATGTGCATGTATTCCTGCGAGAACAAAGATGGTGTTGTCAGTGATTGGCACCTTGTTCACCTTGGCTCTAGAGCAATCGGTGGAGCGGGTCTCGTGATGGCTGAAGCCAGTGGCGTTGTTGCTGAGGGGCGAATTTCTCCATGGTGCCCTGGTATCTGGAGTAAAGACCAAGTTCAAGGGTGGAAAAGGGTAACCGACTTCATCCGTGAAGCAGGAGCTGCCAGCGCAATTCAACTTGCCCATGCCGGGAGAAAAGCTTCTGTTTACAGAAGCTGGTCCGGCACTGGATCCGTTCCCATTTCAGATGGCGGTTGGCAGTCTTACTCCTCCACGGATGAGGCTTTTCCAGGCTATGAAGCACCGAGAAGACTTGAGACCGAAGAGATTCCAAAACTTGTCGATAGCTATCGCGTGGCCGCTGCCCTTGCGATGGAAAGTGGCTTTGATGCCCTGGAAATTCACGCAGCTCACGGGTATCTGCTGCATCAGTTTCTGTCACCTCTGACCAATAAGCGCGATGACAGATACGGTGGCTCCCTTGAAAACAGAGCTAGATTCCTGCTCGAGATTGTCGAAAGCATCCGCCCTGAAATTGGTGATGCACCGCTGATGATTAGGTTTAGTGCAACTGACTATGTCGACGGCGGCTGGGACGAAGAGCAAACCAATCAGGTTGCCGCTTGGGCTCATGAGCGTGGAGCTGACCTATTTGATCTTTCATCTGGAGGTCTAGTGATGGGAGTAAAAATTCCAATTGGACCCGGCTATCAGGTGCACTTTAGCGAGGGGACAAAGAGGGCCACCGGTGCCAATGTCTCTGCGGTTGGACAAATAGCAGACGCCAAACAAGCCGAGGAAATTGTAGCTTCAGGCAAAGTTGATGTTGTGATGATGGGAAGGCAACTTCTCAGAGACCCTTACTTTCCTCTCAGAGCCGCTCATGAATTAGGTGTAGAGGTTCCTTGGCCAGATCAATACACCAGAGGAATGTGGCCTAGCGCCTAGTGGCGTCCTCTATCTCACCGACCAAAACTTCGATGATGTCCTCCAAGAACAAACAGCCCGTGATCTTTCCGTCTGCTGAAAATGTTCTGGCGACGTGTGCTCCGTATTTTCTGAGCTGAGCGAGAGCGTCTTCCAGCTCAGCGGCTTCGGCGACAGAAATCAGAGTTCTCATTCTCTTTGACTGCAGTGGTTTGTTTAGTCTTTCTGGATCATCAATTAGCGCATCTTTGATGTGCCAGTAACCAACCAAATCTCCAGCCTCACTTTTCACCGGATACCTGCTGAATCCATGCTCACTAACGGCCTCCTGCAGCATTGCGGGAGTCGCATCAGGTGGCAGGGTCACAAGAGAAGCAATTGGATGTTTAACATCTCCAACAGTCTTTTCTGTGAACTCGAAAGTATTTGAAATCGTCTTAGAGGCATCGGCAATTGTGCCGCTGCGCTGAGACTCCTCAACAATGTCTTCCACCTGCTCCAGGGTGAACGCAGAGTTTGCCTCGTCGCGAGGAGTGAAACCAAATACTCTGAGGATTCCATTGGAAATCTGATTCATAACCCAGACAACCGGCTTCACTACCTGTGCCACAAAATAGAGCATTGGACCAAGAATTAGAGCTGCGGATGTAGGTACCGAAATTGCGATGTTCTTAGGAACCATCTCCCCCAGCACCACGTGTAGATAAGTCACCAGAAGTAGCGCAATGATGAAGCTCACCACAGAGGTTGTGGCGTAATCAAAACCAATTGCACTTAGCGGATCCTCCAGCATGTATTTGATGGAAGGCTCGGCCACAACCAAAATCAAAAGCGAAGATACGGTTATGCCAAGCTGCGCGGTGGCAAGCATAAGAGAAACATTTTCCATCGCCTTAAGGGTCACCTTTGCTGCGGGATTGCCCTTGTCCGCCAGTGGTTCAATCTGTGCGCGCCTTGCGGAAATGACAGCAAACTCTGATCCCACGAAAAATGCATTAGAAATCAAAAGCACAACTAGCCAAACTAGGCCCGAAAGATCAGTCATTGTCTTCCTCTGCGGGCTGATACTTTATGCGGTCAACTCTTCGTCCATCCATGCGAATGACTTTCAGCTGACCGGTCGGAAGCTCAACAACATCTCCGTCTTGCGGAATCTTGCCTAGCTCACTCATGACAAATCCAGCGATGGTGTCATAGTCCTCGTCATCGGAAATCTTTAGTCCGATTTCCCTAAGTTCACCAGGTCTTGCTAGCCCACTAAAGGAAGCTGAACCATCTGAGTATTGAACGATGTGTGCCTTGGTTCGATCGTGTTCATCAGAGAGATCACCAATTAGCTCTTCGACTGCATCTTCCAGTGTTGCAATTCCGGCGGTGCCGCCGTATTCATCGACAACTACCCCAAACTGCAATCCTCTACCCCGAAGAGTAAGTATCAGCCGATCCAGCGGCATTGTCTCTGGGACCCTGACAGGTTCAACCATGATTGCGGTCACAGGGACCTGCGCTCTTCGTTCGAGAGGAATTGCAACAGCCTGCTTTACGTGTGCAACACCAACAATGTCATCCGAATCTTCACCCAAAATTGGAAACCTTGAGTGACCACTTTCCCGCGCCAGATTTACCAAATCCTGAGCGCTCTGTTCACGTTCGAGAGTATGCATCTGCGGCCTGGGCGTCATAATGTCGCTGGCAAGCAGAGAAGTAAGTGTCAGAGTTTTTTCAATCAGCTTGGCGGTGTCACTCTCAAGTGTCCCCAGAGAGGCTGAACGCCTTACCAAAGATGTGAGCTCCTCCGCGCTTCGAGCTACAGAGAGCTCTTCCTTCGGTTCTATTCCCACCTTGCGAAGGATGAAGTTTCCATTGTTATTTAGAAAAACAATCAAGAACTTAAAAATAAAAGTGAAACCAATTTGAAAAGGCGCCACCGCCTTGAGAACTTTCTTAGGTTCACTTAGTGCCATGTTCTTCGGGACTAGTTCACCGAACAAAAACGATGCCACTGTTGCAATAGTCATGGCAAGAACAGTGGCAAAAATTTCTGTCCCTGCTGCGCTTATTCCGAGTGTGGACAAAGAGGGATAGAGAAGTCTGGACAGCGCCGGCTCAGATACGAAACCGGTCAGCAGGACTGTGAGGGTAATACCGAGCTGCGCAGACGAAAGCTGGGTGGCTGTGGTGGCTACGGCTCGAATCGATAGATCCAGGCCCTTTTCACCGCTGGAGCGCCTGGACTCGAGCTCAACTCGGTCAAGATTGATAATGGCGAATTCGCTGGCCACGAAAAGACCCGTGCCGATAACCAGCAAAACCCCAAATAAAAGGAGCAGGTAATCGCTCAAGCAATCACCTGCAGGCTACGTTTGTCGTGCTCCATTTCAAGACAACACTATAGCCCCCCTTGATTCATTAGACTTTAGGGGTTCCGACCCTCAAACTAAGGGAAAAAGTTGTCCTCGAACACCAACGGCAATTCACAGTCAGATTTTGGCGCAAACGAGTGGCTAGTAGCCGAAATGTATGCCCAGTGGCAAGAAAATCCAGACTCCGTAGATAAGTCCTGGCTCCCCATCCTCGAGCGCTACCAGCCAGCCGCTACTGGAGCATCCTCTCCAACACCACCGCCGGCGACGACTACAAACACCGAGTCGATTACCATGCCTGTTGCCAAGACAGTTGTCTCCGCTCCAATCTCCGCTCCAGTTCCAGCAAATCTTCCTGCCACCGGTTCTATCTCAATTGCTCACTCCGAAGAAGAGGCGCAAGCTGAGGTAAACATCCTTCGAGGTATGGCCAAGACACTTGCATCAAACATGGATGCCTCACTCAGTGTCCCTACCGCAACCAGCGTTAGACAGATTCCAGCAAAGCTTCTGATAGATAACCGGATCGTCGTCAACTCTCACCTCAAGCGCACGCGTGGTGGCAAGGTATCTTTCACCCAGCTCATCGGCTATGCGGTAGTGCAGGCACTTAAGGAATTTCCAAGCCAAAACGTCTTCTACGAAGAAGTGGATGGAAAACCAGCGGCAATCACTCCTGCTCATGTGAACCTGGGTCTGGCAATTGACATACCAAAGCCTGACGGAACCAGAGCACTGCTCGTTCCAAACATCAAGCGCGCGCAAAAACTTAATTTCGCTGAATTCGTTAGCGCATATGACGATCTTGTCTATCGCGCTCGAGAAAACAAACTAACTGCCGATGACTTTGCCGGCACGACTATTTCGCTGACAAATCCAGGTGGAATAGGAACGGTCCACTCTGTCCCAAGACTTACCAAGGGTCAGGGATGCATCATCGGAGTTGGTGCTTTGGAGCATCCGGCACAATTCAAGGGTCTATCCGAAGAGATGCTAGCTGAGCAAGGCATCGGCAAAATCCTCACCCTCACCTCCACCTATGACCACCGCGTCATCCAGGGAGCTGGCAGCGGCGAGTTTCTAAAGACTGTTGAAGAGCTGCTGCTGGGTGAGAGAGATTTCTACGTCAAGATTTTCTCGGATATGCGCATCCCCTACACCCCCGTGGTCTGGGTCAATGACTTCCACTGGGATCTTGCAGATCAGTCTGGCAAGAACACCAGAATCCAGGAATACATCAATGCTTTCCGCGTCCGCGGACATCTAATTGCGGATATCGATCCACTTGAATACGTCCAGCGTTGGCACCCAGATTTAGATATTCGAAGCTACGGACTCTCGCTTTGGGACCTTGATCGAACCTTTAAGACCGGAGGTTTTGGCGGAAGAGCAAAAGCCAAGTTCCGCAACATACTTGGAATTCTGCGCGATACCTACTGCAGAACAGTTGGTATCGAATACATGCACATCCAAAACCCAGATGAGCGCAAGTGGTTCCAAGATCATCTTGAGGTTCCCTATCTAAAACCCTCTCGGGAAGAACAGCTGAGAATCCTAGGAAAGCTGAATGAGGCAGAAGCTTTTGAAACCTTCCTCCAAACCAAGTTTGTTGGTCAAAAGCGTTTCTCTCTTGAAGGCAGTGAATCATTAATTCCAGCTCTCGATGAGATTTTGCAATCCGCAGCTGATGCAGGTTTGGGTGAAGTTGCCATTGGTATGGCCCACCGCGGAAGACTAAACGTTCTTACCAACATTGCTGGAAAAACTTACGGCCAGGTGTTTAGAGAGTTTGAGGGATCGACAGATGTCCAAGGGGTTCAGGGCTCAGGAGATGTGAAGTATCACCTGGGAACCAATGGCGTATTCACGTCAGCCAAGGGCAATCCACTGAAGATTTACCTCGCTGCCAATCCATCACACCTAGAGGCTGTGAATCCGGTACTCGAAGGTATTGTGCGTGCCAAGCAAGATCGCCTGGGTAACCCAGAGAGCTTCCCGGTTATGCCGGTTTTGATTCATGGAGATGCCGCCTTTGCTGGCCAAGGCGTCGTGCCCGAGACCATGCAGTTCTCTCAGCTTGAGGGATACAAGGTTGGCGGCACTATCCACCTGATCGTCAACAACCAGGTTGGTTTCACCACGCTTCCCAAGGATGCTCGCACCTCCGTATACGCAACAGATTTTGCCAAGGGTATTCAGGCGCCGATTTTCCATGTCAATGGTGATGATCCCGAAGCTGTGGTCAGAGTTGCCCAAATCGCTTTCGACTACAGGCAAACGTTTAATAAAGATGTGGTGATTGACATCCTCAGTTACCGCAGACGCGGACACAACGAAGGTGATGACCCTTCGATGACTCAGCCAATGATGTACAACTTGATTGAAGCCAAGCGCAGCGTTCGCACTCTCTATATGGAGAGCTTGATTGGTCGAGGTGATATCACACAGGAAGAATTTGAACAGGCGAACCTTAGTTTCCAAGCCAAACTAGAGAGCACCTTCGTTGAAGTTCACCAGGCCATGACGGAACCGGTTGGGCTTCCCGAAAGACCGGTGGGTATTGGAACGACCGCAAGTGAAAAGCAGGCGATTGAGCATCAGACCGCAATTCCTCGAGAAATCGTCGAGGCAATAGGTAACGCCCACGCCAATCTTCCGCAGGGTTTCACCGTCCATCCAAAACTTGCCCAGCTTTTGCAAAAACGAGTTGAAATGAGCCGCGATGGTGGCATCGACTGGGGCTTCGGCGAACTTATTGCCTTTGGCTCTTTACTGCTTGAGGGAATTAATGTTCGTCTGGCCGGCCAGGACGCAAGACGCGGAACATTCGTTCAGCGCCATGCGACTTTCTTTGACAGAGAGACTGGCGCGGAGTGGATGCCGTTGGCCTATATATCTGAGCAGCAAGCCAGATTCCAGGTCTATAACTCGCTACTGAGTGAATATGCGGCAATGGGATTTGAATACGGCTACTCGGTTGAAGATCCGAAAACCCTAACGCTCTGGGAAGCTCAATTCGGAGACTTTGCCAACGGCGCTCAAACCATCATCGATGAATTCATTTCATCTGCCGAGCAGAAGTGGCAGCAGCATTCCTCCTTGGTACTGCTTCTTCCCCATGGCTATGAGGGCCAGGGACCAGACCACTCCTCGGCAAGAATTGAGAGATTCCTTCAACTGTGTGCCGAGAACAATATGACTGTGGCCCAGCCATCAACACCTGCCAGCCACTTCCACCTGCTTCGCAGACAGGCATACGCAAACCCCAAGCGACCCCTGATTGTTTTCTCCCCCAAGTCGATGCTGAGACTAAAGGCTGCATCAAGTGAGGTGGCTGATTTCACATCAGGATCATTCCTGCCGCTGATCGAAGATCAGCAGGGGCTGAATCCGCAGAGTGTGAAGAAGGTCCTCTTCTGCTCAGGAAAGATTTACTGGGAGCTGTTGGCAGAAAGCCAAAAGCGTGGCACGCAAGACACCGCAATCATTCGTCTCGAGCAGCTGTATCCAACGCCGGTTGAAGAGATGAAGGCTGCGATTGCGAAGTACGCAACCAGCGATCTGCGCTGGGTGCAGGATGAGCCAGCTAACCAGGGTCCCTGGACATACATGGGACTATTCATGTCGCGCTACGGAATCAACTTCAAGGTTGTTTCTAGACCTGCGTCCGCCTCACCTGCCACCGGTTCCAGCAAGCGTCACGCTGCCGAGCAGGCCGATGTAATTGCCAGGGCGTTCGCTGACTAATGCGCTCGATCAGAGTGGTGATTCTGGGCGACGAGCTTCTCACCGGAGCCGGAGATCCCAAAGGTCTTGGTTGGCTCGGCCGCGTTCAAGCAAGACTGCCGCAGGGTGAAGATGTTGCATTCTTTCCACTGGCAAAGATTTCGGAAACCACAGGCGCACTTCTTGAAAGATGGCGGAGTGAAGCGCTGCCCAGATTCAGTAGTGAGACAGAAAACTACCTGGTGGTAGCACCGGGCTCAAGAGATATTCAAGCCGGCACCACTTTTTCTCGCTCTCGATTAAACCTCGCGAGTTTGTTAGACGATGCAATCAGAGAAGGCGTGAAAGTTTTCGTGGTGGGACCTGCACCAACTGGCGTCAAAGAATACGACAGCGAAGTTGGAGAGTTGAACGCAGGATTTGCGGATGTAGTTAAGCGAAGGCAGCTGAAGTATGTTGACTGCTATTCCCCGCTAAAGGACCATGAGGGATTTTTGCAAGAGGTCGCCTCTCACCCACGAAGATTGCCGGGCCAAGTTGGCTACGGACTAATTGCCTGGTTGGTTTTGAATAAGGGTTGGTTCGAGTGGTTGGGGATGACTGAGAATCAGTCGTGACCCTGGATTTCACGAAGACGCTGCTTTACTCGCTCTGCTAGCTCTTCGGTTGGTGCCTCATCGCAGGAGCGCTGGATCACCTGATTGAAAACCACCTCAATGTCATAGTGCTGCTCGCAGGAATCGCAGTTGGCGATGTGGGCAGTGATGTCCATCAGATCGGTCTCCTGCAGCTCGGAGTGCAGAAACTCATGGACGTTGCGCTTTACTTCCTCGCAGTCGACCTGCTTCACTCCGGCACCTCCTCAGTCGAATAGCCCTCTTGCTTGGCGTAATCATGCAACAAAGTTCTCAGCATTTTCTTCCCGCGGTGGAGCCTAGACATGACAGTTCCGACCGGAGTTTCCATAACTTCCGCTATTTCCGCGTAAGGAAGGCCCTCTACGACCGCGTAGTAGACCACCATCCGGAACTCGTCTGGAAGCTCATTCATGGCATTTTTGATGATTTGGGCGGGCATATTGTCTAAGGCTTCGGCCTCAGCTGAGCGGGTTGTGACCGAGGTGAGGGACTCGCCCCCTCCCACCTGCCAGTCCTCTAGATCATCCAGGGCGGTTTTGGCCTGGTCCTTAGCCCTCTTGTTGTAGAGGTTGATGTGGGTGTTGGTCATGATTCTGAACAGCCATGCCTTGAGGTTTGTCCCTTGCTCAAACTTGTCCCAGGCGGAGAATGCCTTGGCAAAGGTCTCCTGAACCAGATCTTCTGCATCTGAGGGGTTTCTAGTCCATCTCAGTGCAGCACCAAAAAGTTGCGGCATTAGCGGTAGGGCTTGCTCTTCGAAGCTTTTCAGCTTGGCCGACTTATCACTCATCAGGTGAAGTCTAGGCGTGGAAGATGTGAAAGGCGAAAACTAAAGCCTGTAAAGCCCTTCACGGGTATCTTGGATGAGTGTCGAGTTCGAAATGGTCAGCCCCAACCGCTAAAGGTTTCAGCGCTGAGGTGCGCCTGCCCGGATCAAAGTCCCTGACAAATCGTGAGCTTGTTCTCTCGGCTCTTGCCAGTTCAGATTCAGTTCTAGTTAGTCCACTTATTTCTAGAGACAGCGAACTGATGATTCAGGCCCTTAGGAATCTAGGTGCAGAGATTCACATCCAGGCTGACTCGATAAGAGTTGTACCCAAACAACTAATCGGTGGCACGAGCATAGACTGCGGATTGGCTGGAACGGTCATGCGATTTATCCCGCCTGTCGCAGCACTGGCCAATGGCAAAGTTGAATTCGACGGTGATCCTCAGGCTAGGCAAAGACCGATGGCTACAACCATTGATGCTCTAAGAAAACTTGGCGTTAAAGTCGAATCAGAAAACCACTCTCTTCCGTTTAGCGTGATCGGAAACGGTTTGGTGACTGGCGGTGAGCTAGAAATTGATGCTTCGAAATCCTCACAGTTTGTTTCGGGATTACTGCTTTCAGCACCCCGCTTTCAAAAGGGGCTGACGCTAACTCACGTCGGGGAAAGTGTCCCATCCTTGCCGCATATAGATATGACTCTGAAATGTCTGCGAGATAGAAACGTCTCTGCAGTTGCCACTTCACAAACCAGTTGGAGAGTTGAGCCAGGTGAGCTCGCTGGTATTGAAGTGGCTATTGAGCCTGACTTATCTAACGCGGGGCCTTTTCTGGCAGCTGCTCTAGTGTCTGAATCAGAGGTTAGAGTCGGCAGTTGGCCAACCAATACGACTCAGGTTGGTGATGAATTTAGAAGTCTTCTGGAGCGAATGGGAGCTGAGGTTTCACTCTCTGGGTCGACTCTGAAAGTGAATGGGACTGGGCAGATTCTTGGCATCAAGGCCGATATGTCAGAAGCGGGAGAGCTGGTCCCAACGATTGCTGCCATAGCCGCCTTAGCTACAACTCCTTCCGAGATTACGGGTATTGCACACCTCCGCGGTCACGAGACCGATCGAATCAAAGCGCTATTGACAGAGATCAATCGAATCGGCGGGAACGCTCAAGAACTAGATGATGGCATTGCCATTACCCCAGGCAAACTGACTGGTGGAAATTGGCACACCTATGGGGATCACCGCATGGCAACCGCGGGAGCCATTATTGGACTGAAGGTTCCAGGAATTGAGATTGAAGACATAAGCGTGACAAGCAAGACCATGCCTGAGTTTCCAAGTCTTTGGCTAAACATGCTGGCGGGCAAGTGAACTGGCGCGATCTCGATGAAGACGATGTTCGAATTCGTCCTAACCCCCGCGGATCAAGACCTAGAACCAAGATTAGGCCGACCCATGAAAATGCTCCCTGGGGCATGGTTCTTGAAGTGCACCTTGCGCGCTATCGAGTTTTGACAGATGAGGGTGTTGAGGTCACGGCAACGCTCGCTAAAGAACTTCGATCTGATGGCTGCGTGACATGCGACAGGGTTACGCTCGATGGCGATGTTACGGGTGAGAAAGGAAGCCTTGCCAGGATTGTCAAGATAGCCGAGCGATCGAGCGAACTGACCCGCGTGAATGACGAGGGACTTGAGCAAACAATTGTTGCCAATGCAGACTCGCTTGTGATTGTGATGTCAGCAACTAACCCAGAGCCAAAACCTAGGCTCGTCGATAGATTTTTGGTTGCAGGATTTAGACAAAAGCTGAAGCCCTATCTGGTCATTACTAAGTGCGATCTGGCTGACCCAAAAGAGTTCGTCTCTATGTTTGAAGGTGTAAACCTAGAAATCATCAAGACTTCCAAAGTAAATCCCAATCTCAGTGAACTGAGAAAAATGATTGCTGGACGTAAGAGTGTCTTTGTTGGTCACTCAGGCGTGGGAAAATCAACCTTGATTAATCAACTAGCACCTGAAACCTCACGCCGCACGGGTGATGTGAATGAACTGACCGGGAAGGGCAAACACACTTCATCTTCCGCGGTGGCGATAGCGGTTGAGGATGGTTGGATTATCGATACACCAGGAGTCAGAACCTTTGGAATATCAGGCGCAACTGCCAGTGAGGTTCTGCAGGGATTTGATGATCTGGCAAACGTTGCAAAGGATTGCCCTAGGGACTGCTCTCACCTTTTGGGCTCACCGGATTGCGAATTGGATGTTGCGGCTGAGCGAGCCCAGATTAATCCTCTGCGGCTTGAATCTTTCCGTCGACTTTTAGATTCAATTTCATCGGTAGATTGGCAGTAATGAACGATCTAGATCTTGCCCTGCTATTGGCAAACGCAGCCGATGAAATTTCGCTCTCGCGGTTTCAGGCTCTCGATCTAAAGGTTGAGAACAAACCTGATAGGACCCCCGTCACGGATGCCGACCAGGCCGTTGAGAAAAAACTTCGAGAGTTGATAGCACAGCATGCACCCGGGGATGCGGTTATTGGCGAGGAGTTTGCTGACACTGGCAGCGGTTCTAGACAGTGGGTCATAGATCCGATCGATGGAACCGCGAATTACCTGCGTGGACTTCCAATCTGGGGATCATTAATCGCCCTTCGAATAGATGGAATTGCGCTTACCTCCGTCGTCTCAGCTCCGGCTTTGGGAAGACGATGGTGGGCCACTTCTGGCGGTGGGGCCTGGACTTCTGATGTAAACGGCAAGCAACGAAGAATTGAAGTGTCAAATGTCTCGCGTCTGGAAGACAGCTATATCTCTTATAACTCTTTGCAGCAGTGGCAAAAGCAAGGCAAGGCCCAGAATCTTGAAGCTTTATCCAGCAAGGTCTGGAGAATCAGAGCATTCGGTGATTTCTTGAGCTACATGTTCGTCGCCGAGGGCGTTATCGATGCCGCCAGTGAGCCTGACCTGAAGATTCACGACATCGCAGCACTGGTACCCATAGTTCAAGAAGCGGGTGGGCGCTTCACCGCACTGGATGGTGAATTGCGAGATGACTCCTCAACAGTGCTAGCAAGTAATGGTTTGCTACACGAGGCTGTGCGTGAAGAACTTCTTCGCTAGTCGCGCTATAGCTCTACTAGCTATCGCGCTGCTGGCGATAAACCTAAGAACCGCCGTCAGTTCCCTCTCTCCTATCGTTGGATTTATTCAGGCAGAGATTTCTCTGCCAATCATTGCGATCGGACTGTTGGGAATAGCATCTCCCCTGGCCTTTGCTATTTCCAGTTCTATCTCCTATCGGCCCGCCAAGAAATATGGCGTTGAGGCAACTTTGGTGCTAACCGTAGTTGCGATTATCTTGGGTCATCTTCTGAGAGCTTTTGCCTGGGACACCTTTGTGCTTTTCCTCGGTTCCATGCTCAGTCTTTTAGGAATGGGTATTGGCAATGTCCTACTTCCGGTGATGGTCAGAAAATACTTTGCGGACAGAGTTGGACCAGTCTCAGCTTTTTACATAACGCTCACGGCCCTTTCTGCATCGATTGGTTCGCTGTTTGCGGTGCCGGTGGCGGATCAGCTCGGCTGGCGATTCTCTCTTGGCCAGTGGTCCGTGCTGGCGGTTCTGACACTGCTTCCACTGATCCCGCTTCTAAGAAACAATGAGCCAGCCACCGAAAACGAACAGAGGGCAAAACTCAAGCTCTGGCGCTCGCCAACGGCCGTGGCCATCGCTGGCGTTCAGGCAATGACAAGCATCTTTGGTTACGTTTCGTTTGCCTGGCTGCCGCTATTGCTCATTGAACATCTTGGCCAGTCGCAGGCAAACGCAGGAAGCCTGCTTGCTCTTTGGGCGATTATGGGATTGCCTCCTTCGCTCCTGGTTCCAATTCTTGCCTCCCGGTATGCAAATTCACACTCGGCCATTGTTGTTTTCTCAAGCGCGATGGGAATTGCTGGATCAGTTGGATTGCTTCTATCAAACGAAGTCACTTGGCTTTGGGTGATGCTGCTAGGACTTGGGCCATCGATGTTTCCATTGGCGCTGACGCTTTTCAATCTAAGAAGCCGCAAACAGGAAACAGTCCTAGCGGTTAGTTCTTTCGGCCAGGGTGTGAGTTATACAACTGCCAGCGTGGCAGTGATAGTAGTTGGAATTCTGAGAGAGCTAAGCGGAGGTTGGGAACTTACGCTCATAATGCTCGCGCTGATTGCACTGCTTAGCTCACTGGCTGGAATTCAATTACAGAAAAAGAAATTCGTCGAAGACGAACTTACTGACTGACGTCAATTCCAACTGCGCTGCAGCGTGACTGAACAGATGCCAGCAGATCATCTACGCGCTGCTGTGCTCCCTGGGCAGTGCCAGTCTCACCAAGCGCTGAGGTTAGGTTTCTTAGATCATCGGCCAGGCCGCTGGATAGGACTGAGTCGATTTGGTTACCAATCAACTTGTCAATTTGAGTAATCACTCCACTGTCGACTACTCCGGACTGATAGGCCTCGCTCAGACCCTGAATGGTTGAGCTGAGGGCTGTGCAGGCTGCGGCATCGGCGGCCGTAGCTGCAACCTCCTCGAGGCTGCAGGCCGAAAGCGGAAGAGTTAGAAGGGCGATAGATGCTATTGCGATTGGTCGTCTCATAGCCAGAAGGCTAGGCGGTGAACCTGAAAGTCAGCTCAAAGGTAACCGAGGGAAAGATTGGAAGAAAAACCCTCTCCCCCAGTTACACTCTCTAGGGCCTATTGGCTGGAGAACCTATGCGCGTCTATAACAACATCACCGAGGTGTTTGGTAACACCCCGCTGGTTCGCCTTAACAAAATTATGGACGGAGCTAAGGCTGAGGTCTTTGCCAAGCTCGAGTTTTATAACCCATCCAGTTCTGTAAAAGATCGCCTTGGCATAGCCATGATCAATGAAGCTGAAAAGTCAGGTCAGCTCAAGCCGGGCGGAACCATCATCGAGGCCACCAGTGGCAACACGGGAATCTCTCTGGCCATGGTTGGAGCTGCACGTGGCTATCGGACCATCATCGTCATGCCAGATTCGATGAGCCTGGAGCGCAAGATTCTGATTCGCGCATACGGTGCTGAGTTAGTGCTGACACCAGCCGCAGAGGGTATGAGTGGATCGGTTGAGAAAGCCGAGCAACTTGGAAAAGAGATTCCAGGTTCAATCCTGGTTCGTCAGTTTGAAAATCCAGCGGGGCCAATGATTCACAGGCAGACAACCGCCGAAGAAATCTGGGCAGATACTGATGGAAAAGTGGATGTCTTTGTTGCAGGAAGTGGAACTGGTGGCACTATCACCGGCACCACCCAGCGACTCAAGGAACTAAAACCAGAGCTTAGAAGTTACGTTGTTCAACCAAAGTCATCACCGCTTCTAACAGGTGGAGAAGCAGCGGGTCACCCCCTTGCGGGCATAGGACCTAACTTCATCCCTGCGGTGCTCGACACCAGTGTTTATGACGAAGTAATCAGCGCACCGAACTCCGTCGCATTTGAATTTGCCCGCAGAGCATCTGCCGAAGAGGGAATCTTGGCCGGTATTTCCTCAGGTGCTGCACTCTGGGCTGCCAGAGAAGTTGCACACCGGCCAGAGCATGCGGGACAGATGATTGTCGTGATTGTGCCTTCTTTTGGTGAGCGCTACGTCTCTTCTTCGCTCTATCGCGACCTGCAAGAGGAATACCAGCAGAAGTGATTCGCGAAGACATCAAAGCAGGACTAGAAAGAGATCCAGCAACCAAAACTGGATATGAGCTCTTCTTTACCTCCCCTGGTCTGCACGCAATCTGGGTCTATCGAGTTGCACATGTCTTGTGGAAATGGAAGCGAAGAATCCTTGCTCGAATGCTCTCCAACTACGCCAAGTTCTTCTCGGGCATTGAGATTCATCCGGGGGCAAGGATTGGAAGAAGGCTCGTGATCGACCACGGTAGTGGTGTGGTGATTGGTGAGACAGCTGAGATTGGTGATGATGTCCTTATCTACCACGGGGTGACCCTGGGTGGAAAAACCCTCGATCCAATCAAGCGTCATCCAACCGTTGGGAATCGAGTGATTATCGGAGCCGGTGCCAAACTGATTGGAAACATCATCATTGGTGATGATTGCCGAGTTGGTGCAAATGCCGTGGTCACCAAGAGCATGCCCGCGGGCAGCACTGCCGTTGGAGTAAATGCAAAGCTGGTAAAAAACCAAACTCCTGAAGACTACGCAATCTAAGCGTTTTTGAAATACATGCAGCTCCAGAGCTGATCTATCCCAACCTGGCGCGTGCCCTTCATTCCTTCTTTCAGCATCAGCTGCCAGGTCTTATCGCGATTTAGATCAGTATTCAGATGCGGGGCTTTGGGATAAAAAACCCAGAAACTAATTTTCTGGCTCCACAGCTTTTTCAGCTTCGGAAGCAGCTTGCTCAGCTGAGAAGAGGATTCAACGAAAACGAACATAGCTGGTGCCTTGCCATCGAGGACCATCTTGCTGGCAGCATCAAAATTTGCTGCCCAGGGACGAATGTCATCAAGTTCAACATCCGCGGCCAGGTTCACGCATGGAACCTGCGAGCCCTCGGGAACATACATCTTTTTTGCCAGAGCCATAACTCAGAAATCATAGTTATAACTTCCGGCCAAGATGCTGGTTCAGGGACAAATTAACTTATATAAGTTAATTACTGAGCGGTCCCAGCACATATCTATCGAGAGCTGCGGAAGGACCAGATCTTCCTCCGTGCTGAGCATTGAAGCTACTTGTTCCATCGGTGCCGCAGAGACTGAGAATCGCACCCCTACCGCCAGGGTGCTGTCGGATCCAATCGGTTAGGTCATAGACCATTCCGTCAATAGCCACCCAGCAGGCTGATTGAGAATTCTTCTGCGCAACCTGGGCCAGGGTGTAGCCAGATTGAGTTTTTGTTGGAGATGGCGAAGGCTCGGCAGTCTTAGTTGGAGCTGGCTCTGTTGTTTTTGTAGGTTCTGGGCTGGGGCTAGCCTCTGAGTTATCTTCTTTTTCTTCTGGCTTAGCCGAAGGTTTTTCGCTTGGCTCACCAGTTTGTTCAGCTGAATCATTGGTGTCGCCTGCATCGCCAGCCCCGGCTTCCATCTCGGTGGAGGTCTCAGATTGTGGAGCGTCTACCTGAGCTGATGGCATTTCGGTGACTAGCGGCTCTTGAGTTTGAGCGCAGCCTGCTAGGGCAATAGTTAGAAGAACAGAGGCAAGGATTCGCATGCGAGCTAAAACCTGCTCTAGCCCAGCAAAATTCCTAAGCCTTGCTCAGTTCAGTTTCGAGCTCTCCCCCACCGGCCAGCACCAGACCAACAGTGATTAGCGGAATACCAATCAGCAGTCCTGTGGTGATCGGCTCGCCAAGAAAGATGATGCCAAGGACGAGGGCAACAGCAGTGTTGACAAAAGTGATCAAAGTGGATTTCGCAGGCCCAATCTCTTTGATCAGCATGAAGAAGAGCACGAAGGCAGCTGCCGAGCAAACCAGACCAAGAATCGTGACAGCGAGAAGGCTCTCGATACTCGCCCCTGCAAATTCACTCGGCAGGTTAGGGATTGAGAAAGGCGCATAAACCAGTGCAACAAATCCCATGCTGACACCAATCACACCAGCTGAGGGGACATCGTGCAGCTTGATGTTGGCAACAATTGGAGCAATCGAGTAACCAAGTGCTGCCAGAATCACAAACAACACATAGATCGGGTCAATGGCACCCGTAAAGGAGTCAACTCCAACTAGGGCAGCCACCCCCAAAAAACCAATGATCATTCCAGAAAGTGGCCTGGGCTGCAGCGCTTTTCGATCTTTGAGGAAAATGGCCAAAATTGCCACGGCAAAGAATGGAACGGTCCCGATAAGTAGAGCGATCAATCCAGAAGAAATATGCTTTCCGGCTTCGGTGACCAAGAACCACGGGACAACCATTTCTACCGCCCCGAACACCAAAACGTATGGCCAAGCCTTGAGCGCTGGTTTCAGCCCACCCATAAGAGCCGCATAAGGAATCAGAAAGATTACGCCGAGCAGGGTTCGGAGAAAGACAATCGAGGGGGTGGAGAAACTCTCCAGCGCAATAACAATAAAGAAGTAAGGAAGACCCCAGATAAAGCCGACGAGAGCGAAGAGAATTAGGCCTTTTCGGGTCACTACCCAATAGTAGTCGCTAGGTTAGTTGGGTGCTTGGTAAGAAGAATTTGGCGTCTGATAACTACGCGCCAGTGCATCCAAAAGTTATCGAGTCGATTGCAGCTGTGAACCAAGGACCCGAACCAGCATATGGGGCAGATAGTGAAACAGAAAAGTTTCAAGAAACCGTAAAGCAGCTTTTTGGTAAAAAAGCAATCGGCTTTCCTGTGTTCAACGGAACAGCTGCCAACGTGATAGCTCTGCAGGCTGCCCTACCACGCTGGGGTGCTGTTGTCTGTGTTGAGACTGCACACCTGAACCTTGACGAAGGTGGTGCACCAGAAAAAGTCGCTGGCATCAAGCTGTGGAATGTTCCAAACAAAAATGGTGATGGCAAACTCACATCCGAAATGATTCAGCCAGAACTGCGTGACTTTGGCTTTGTCCACAGGGCGCAGCAGGGTGCAATTTCAATTACCAACTCCACCGAGTATGGAACTGTCTACTCTCCAGCGGAGGTATCGGCTCTGTCCAATTTGGCAAAAAAGCATGAAATGACCTTGCACCTCGATGGTGCGCGAATTGCCAACGCAGCTGCTGCTCTCAATTCAACCTTTGCATCATTTACTTCTGAGGCTGGGGTGGATTTGGTTTCTCTAGGAGGAACAAAAATCGGTGGCCTGCTTGCCGAGGCTGTGATTGTCACTGACTCACACTCTGAAAAGGGCCAGCACCTGGCTGATGCAATGCCGTTTCTTAGAAAATCCGGAATGCAGCTTGGCTCGAAGATGCGATACCTTTCCGCTCAGCTAAACGCTCTGTATGCCGATGGCCTTGCCCTGGAACTTGCCAAGGCTGCCAACCAGATGGCTCAGAGACTGCAGTCAGGGCTGAGTGAAATTGCCGATCAAGATCGTTTGGTAATTGATTTGAAATGCCAGGCAAATGCGGTGTTCCCTGTGATGGAATCAAAACTTGCAGAAAAGCTAAGGACCAAGTGGTCCTTCTATGACTGGGACACCAATGGTCGAGTACGCCTGATGTGCTCCTGGAACACTTCGGAGTCTGAGGTTGAGGAATTTGTCTCGGATGTCCGGGAAGCAATGCGCTAAGAGAAAAGTTGTAAGTAATAATGACAATCCCAAATAAACCCGCCACCACAAGCGCTGAACTAAACGAGCTCATTAGCAATCGATGGAGCCCGAGGGTCTACGACTCCTCCCATAATCTCTCTCAGTCAGAAATCGCCTCCCTGGGAGAGGCGGTTCGCTGGGCTCCTAGTTCCAATAACCAGCAGCCCTGGCACGTAATGTTTCTAACCCGCGATAACCCTCTCTTTACTGAAGTCTCAGAGAAAGGCCTGACTGGTTTCAATCAAAGCTGGGCCCCCGCTGCTTCCGCATTCGCAGTGATGCTGGCCAGGAAGACCCAGGATGGGAAAGAGCGCAACCAGGCTGCCACCTACTACGACCTGGGCCTTGCCTCCATGCAGCTGGTCATTCAGGCTGAATCAATGGGCCTGAAGTCTCACTTCATGGGCGGGATAATCCACGATGAAATTGCCCAGGTGCTAAATGTGAAAGACCACTGGGTGGTTTGTGTGATTACCGTTGGCAAGCAGGGATCGATTGAAGGAATTAGCGAAGAACTTCGGGCGAGAGAGACAGCCGCGCGCTCCAGAGTCGAACCGAGCAGCGCCTGGAGTATTAATCAAAGGCTGAACTAGCAATTGGAGCTCCCCTACCGTCAGGGCCTTGAATTCGCTCTCAATCGGGTATTAGCCCTTCAAGAAAGTGGCAAGCTGCCGATAGTCCTGATTGATGGCAGAGCCGCTTCCGGAAAAAGTCAATTTGCCAAGGATTTATCCGAGGCCTACTTCCAGGTCGATAAACAAGCAGCGCGCGTAATCCACATGGACGATTTATATCCCGGATGGAATGGTCTGGCCGAGGGATCCGTATATCTACTAACCAATATCCTTCTGCCTCTAGCTAACTCGAGAAGTGCTAACTGGCAGGTTTGGAATTGGCGCAAGAATCACCGTGGCGCAGAAGAGCCTGGCAATGGTCGCAGAGAGTTTGCTGGCGGGACGCTGCTGATTGTCGAAGGCTGCGGATCCATCAGCCGGCTTTCCAGCACTAACTCAGATTTTCAGATTTGGATAGACGCCGATGACGCTGCAAGAAAAGAAAGATTTTCTAAGCGCGATAGCGGAAAGTTTGATGAGTATTTTGGAATCTGGTCAGCTCAAGAAGACGAATACTACGAAAGGGAAAAATCTAAGCAGCTGGCTGAGCTGATTATTAAGAACTAACCTTTCGGTTCTCAAGCCAAGTTCTAATTCCTGCAAAAACACTCAGTGCAATGACCACGATTGCAATTACATATACTGTGCTGCGAACCCAAGGAATTGAATAGGTGTAGTAGCCAGCCAGGGTTAGACCGCAACCCCAAAGCATTGCGCCAACTAGGTTTGCACTAAAGAACTTGTAGTAGTTCATTTTGCTAATTCCAGCGAGCGCCGGAATTATTACTCTCGCCCATGGAATGAATCTCGCGACGACAATCGACCACCAGCCATAGCGCTGGTAGAAAATCTCCGATTTATCAATGGCACCCTTGAGCCACTTGCCTTTTCTCTTGTCGAGATAGGGTCGGCCGAAGTGCCGGCCCAGTGTGTAGCCAACCTGATCCCCAAGCCAAGCCGCAATCCCAACCCCAACCACCATCACGACGATGTTGATGGACTCCGAGTTAGCTGCCGCCACCAGCCCCGCTGCGAAAACCAACGAGTCCCCGGTGATAAAAGGTATGAAGGCCCCCACAAAAAGCCCAGTTCCGGCGAATACGAGGCCGAAAACAACGGTGTAGAAAAGCAGGGGGCCAATTTGATCGAACCAGCCGACAATGTCGCTAGAGATACTCAGACGAATGGCGGTTGAAAACACTGGCCTATTCTAACCCTCAGGTTAGGTAAGCCTTACCACTTCAGACATTGAAGCGGAACTCGACAACATCCCCATCCTGCATGACGTAATCCTTGCCCTCCATGCGAACCTTGCCCAGGGCCTTGGCCTCGGCCATGGTGCCTGCCTTGTCCAAGTCCTCAAATGAGACTATTTCGGCCTTGATGAAACCCTTTTCGAAATCAGTGTGGATAACCCCTGCTGCCTGAGGCGCTTTCCAGCCTTTTCGAATGGTCCAGGCCCTAGATTCCTTCGGTCCCGCGGTCAGATATGTTTGCAGACCAAGGGTTTGAAATCCGATCCTGGCCAGTTGGTCTAGGCCGCTTTCGCTCTGTCCAAGAGATGCCAATAGCTCGAGCGCTTCTTCAGCACTCAGATCAATAAGTTCGCTCTCAACCTTGGCATCTAGGAAGACGGCTTCGGCTGGTTGAACAAGCTGAGCCAGTTGCTTTCTCTTTTCTTCGCTCCTGAGGATGTCCTCATCGACGTTGAAGACAAAGAGCATGGGTTTAGCGGTAAGTAGTCCAAAGTCTTTGATTGAGGAAATGTCGAGCTTGGAAAGAGACAGAGGAGTTCCGGCATTTAGAAGCTTGGCGGCCTCATCAATTGTTTCAAGAACAATCGGATCAGTTTTTTTACCCTTGACTTCTTTTTCAACCCTTGGTCTTGCTTTTTCCAATGTCTGCAGATCAGCCAGTATCAATTCTGTATTGATGGTTTCGATGTCGGACTTGGCATCGACTTTTCCCTCTACGTGGATCACATCGGAATCGCTAAACCCTCTGACCACCTGGGCAATCGCATCGGCCTCACGGATATTGGCAAGAAACTGATTCCCTAGTCCCTCTCCCTCCGAAGCACCCTTCACGATTCCAGCTATGTCTACGAAGGAAACCGGTGCGGCGATGATCTTTTCGGAAGAGAAGATTTCCGCAAGGCGATTGAGTCTTACATCGGGAAGATTGACCACTCCGATATTGGGTTCAATCGTGGCGAAGGGGTAGTTCGCAGCCAAAACTGAGTTCTTAGTCAGCGCATTAAACAGGGTGGACTTACCGACATTTGGTAATCCGACAATTCCGATGGTTAGTGCCACCGCGAAAGTCTATTGCCCCCATAATTGCGGTGTGGCACTTGACTTCGTGGCGATTGACTTTGAAACGGCTAATTCATCAGCTGCTTCGCCATGCGCGGTTGGACTAGTGAGGGTTAGAGAGGGTGAGATTCAGGAGACTCTTTCAATGCTCTTTCGACCGCCCTTCGGGCATCACCTTTTTGATCCAGGTAACATCGCAATTCACGGGATTAGGCCTGAGGATGTGCTGGACGCACCTGACTTTGTCGATGCCCTACCTGAACTCCTGCTGTTTACCGAGGGGATGCCCCTGATCGCTCACAACGCCAGCTTCGACATGGGAGTTTTGGCAAAGTCAAGTGAGGTCGTTGGCTTTGATCTTCCCCCGCTCAGCTATGCCTGCAGCCTGAAGATGGCGCGAAAGACCTATCACGGACTGGAGAGCTATCGGCTAAACGCAGTTGCCTATTCCATCGGACACGAGGAATTTCAGCACCACGATGCCCTGGCAGATGCCGATGCCTGTGCTCGGATAGTCATTCACATGGCTAATAGGCACGAGGTAGACAGCCTGGAGGACCTTCTTCTAAAGACCTCCCAGCGTTTAGCTACCGTCGTTGTCTGAGCCCACTGACATACTTTCGATCATGGAAACTGCAATCTGGTTCGTGCTCAATGCCCTCCTTATCGGAGCAGTGGTTGGAGCTGTCATCGGCTACACCCTTGGCAAGAGAAAATCTAACGACAGCCCGAGGGTGGCAGCTCTCGAAGCGACCGAGGCAGAGCTGAGGAAACAACTCAAGGCCGCGGAGCAAAAGACTAACGAGCAAGCCCTGCTGCAAGAAAGAGAGAACAAAGTTCTACTTGAACTAGCTCCAGTGAAGCAGCAGCTCGAGCAGATGCAGTCAACCGTTCAAAGACTTGAGAGGGAAAGGCTGGAGCAGTTCAGCACCATCTCGGAGCAGCTAAAAAGCTCAATTGAAATCGATGAGAACCTGCGCAAGCAAACTCAAGCACTATCGCAGGCTCTTACGTCCAACTCTCTGAGAGGAGTCTGGGGAGAGGCGCAGCTAAGAAAACTCGTTGAGCTAGCTGGCCTAATTAAGCACGCTGACTTTTCTGAGCAGGCAACAATCTCCACCTCTGACAAGGTCGGACGCGCCGACATGATTATCAATCTCCCAGGAAAAAAGACTCTGGCAATCGACTCAAAAGTGCCTTTCGATAAATACCAAGAAGCAAGTGCAATTAGTGAACTTGCGCTTGGTGAGGAACTGGAGCGCCGAAAGCGATTACTTGCTGAGCACGTCAAAGCCATGAAGTCGCACATCGACGAATTGGCATCGCGTGCCTACTGGGAAGGCCTCGATAGCTCACCGGATTTTGTGATTTGTTTTGTGCCAACCGAGTCATTGCTATCGGCGGCGTTGGAATTAGATCCTGCCCTAATGGAATACGCATTCAAGAAAAACGTCGCGCTGGCTTCTCCAGTCTCACTTTTCTCGGTTCTAAAGACCATCAACTACATCTGGCGACAAAATGCAGATGAGAATCAGGTGCGATCGATGATTCGGCTTGGCCGAGAGCTTTACGAGCGGGTCGGAAAAGTGGCCGAATTGGCAAGTGACCTTGGTAGCAAGCTGACCTCAACCGTGAAGAGCTATAACAGCTTTGTCTCCTCCTTGGAATCCAGGATGCTCGTTACAGCCCGGAAACTAAATGACCTGGATGAGAATGAACTGGGGGTCGAATCAATCGACGCGCCTCGCCAAATCGAGCAATCCCCCAGCGCAATCACGGCCAAAGAACTGCCCGAGGACAAATAGTTCGCAGGCTTTGGCTATATTGGGCCTAGCGCTTACGACGGTGTGAGAGAGCCCACTGCCCCTCCAAGGAGTTACTTTCATGGCTGATCGCCACTCCCCCGTTGTCACACTCACCCCATCGCCAACACTTGATCGCACCTACTTCGTAAAAGACCTTGTCGAAGGTGGAGTAAATCGCGCCTACCGAGTGGGCGAAGAGCTGGCCGGCAAGGGCATCAACGTTTCCCGAGGACTGCAGCTGGTTCAGATGGCAGCGCCTGGAGTGATTCCGATTGGCAACGCGGATCCCGGAGTACTAAAACGAACTGGTTCAAGTTTTCTAATTCCTCTTTGGGTTGAGGGAACTCTGCGAGTTTCGACAACGGTTGTTGAGTTTGAAGGCCCCACCACAAAAATCAATGAGCACCCCAGACCGCTCCTGGAGAAGGATTGGCAATCTGTTATTGACCTAACAGAAAGAACTGTCCGGGACTATCAGGCAAGCTGGCTAGTTATCGCCGGAGCACACCCGGAGATAGTCGAGACAGGTGAAGTCATTGATCTTCAGCCGCTGTTTGATCGCATGGAGAAGATTGGTGTTCGAGTAATTCTTGACACATCAGGGCCGGCCCTTCGCCACTGGGCCCAAAAAGGTTCGGCGACAATTATGAAGCCAAACTCTTATGAGCTCTCCGAGTGTGTTGGGAAAGATCTGAACACTATCGGTGACGTTATCGATGCGGCCAGGCAGTTGAACGAGTGGGGAATCAACTGCGTGATGGCATCGCTGGGGGTTGATGGCATCGTCGCTGTAACAAAAACTCATGCTATTCACGCGTTCACCAAGCCCGTCAAAGTCATCAACACAGTTGGTGCAGGTGACTCAACCATCGCGGGATTCCTCTCCGCTGTCACCAAAGAGGTGAGTGAGCCAAACGCATATGGCGTTGGTTTTGATGTGGCAAAGGGAATTGCAGCTGCGGTGCAGTGGGGAGCGGCAAAGGTTCAGCAGCCAACCAGTGGTCTTCAATCAATCGACAACCTGGTCGAGGCTACAGTTGAACTAATTCCAGATCGTGATCGACCGCTGGGAGAACCAGCCAAGGCTAAGGAGTAGAAAATGGCAGTTGTCTCACACAGCGAATACCAAGAGATGCTCAACCGAGCAAAGCAAAACCGCTTTGCTTACCCCGCTATCAACGTCTCTTCGTCCCAAACCCTAAACGCTGCTCTGGCCGGACTGCAGGCAGCTGGTAGCGATGGAATCCTTCAGGTTTCAACAGGTGGCGCTGATTACTTCAGTGGCCCCACGATAAAGAATCGAGTCAGTGGTGCATTGGCTTTCGCTGCGTTCGCTCGCGAAGTAGCTAAGAACTACTCGATAAAGGTCGCCCTGCACACCGATCACTGCGCGGAAGATCAGCTCGATGGATTTGTCCGCCCCCTAATTTCCCTTTCCCAGCAGAGCGTAAGTGGTGGTGGAGAACCAATCTTCAACTCTCACATGTGGGATGGATCTGCGGTCCCACTGGGTCGAAACCTAGAAATTGCGAAGGAGCTTCTAGAAAGCTGCAGCAAGTCAAACATCATCCTGGAGATCGAGGTTGGAGTCGTTGGTGGAGAGGAAGATGGCGTCGAAGGCGGAATGGGTGAGCATCTGTACACCACCATCGAAGATGGCATGAAGACCGCAGAGGCACTGGGGCTCGGAGAAAACGGGCGCTACCTAACAGCCCTTACCTTTGGAAACGTCCATGGTGTTTACAAACCCGGGAATGTAAAGCTCAGGCCAGAGCTCCTAGCTGAGATCCAGTCGGCTGTTGGAGCTAAGTACGGCAAAGCCATGCCATTTGATCTAGTGTTCCACGGCGGATCTGGTTCCACTCCAGAGGAAATTGCAACCGCAGTCAAAAACGGCGTCGTAAAAATGAACATCGACACTGACACGCAATATGCCTTCACCAGACCCGTTGTTGATCACATGCTCAAAAACTACGACGGTGTTTTGCGAATTGACGGCGAAGTGGGAGACAAGAAAACGTATGACCCTAGGGCCTGGGGTAAGTCAGCGGAAGCCGGAATGGCCAAGCGCGTGGCACTTGCTGCTCAAGAGCTTGGTTCTGCGGGTAAGTCCAGCTGGTAGCTAGTTGCTTGCAGCTTTCAAATCTTTGCGCAGCTCTTTTGGCAGTGAGAACTGAATATCTTCCTCGGCAGTGGTGACTGTCTCAAGGCTTCCGTAACCACGCTCAGCAAGATAATCAAGAACTTCGGTAACCAGCTCCTCTGGAACTGAAGCGCCCGATGTGACTCCGACTGTCTGAACATCTTCAAACCACTCGGGCTGAATCTCTGATGCGTAATCAACCCTGAAAGCTTTCTTGGCTCCTGCGTCAAGTGCGACTTCGACTAGACGCACTGTGTTAGAAGAATTCTCAGATCCAACTACAATTACCAGATCCGACATGGCGCCGACTTTCTTAATTGCAACCTGCCTATTTTGAGTCGCATAACAAATATCATCGCTGGGTGGATTCTGCATTAACGGGAAACGTGTCTTGAGCTTGTTGACAGTCTCCATGGTCTCGTCAACTGAGAGCGTAGTTTGGGAAAGCCAAATAACTTTCTCGGGATCTTTTACTTTTGCCGCCGCGATGTCGGCATCGCCATCAATCAGTTGAACGGCGTGGGGAGCTTCGCCGGCAGTTCCCTCAACTTCCTCGTGACCTTCGTGCCCCACCAGGAGGATGTCGTAGCCCTCGTTGGCGAAGCGGATAACTTCTTTGTGAACCTTGGTGACGAGCGGACAGGTGGCATCGATGGTTCTTTGGTTGCGTGCCTGAGCTCTTTCAATGACGTCAGGCGAAACGCCATGGGCGGAGAACACCATGATGCATCCTTCCGGAGCCTCATCAACTTCGTCCACAAATATGGCGCCGCGTGATTCCAAGGATCTAACGACGTGCTTGTTGTGAACAATTTGCTTTCGGACATAAACCGGTGCCCCGTAGTGATCTAGGGCCTTCTCTACCGCGATGACCGCACGGTCAACACCTGCGCAGTAGCCCCTGGGAGAGGCCAGTAGGACCTTTTTTGAAGATTCTTTGTCGGTCGTGGCGTTAGGGTTAATGGCAGTCACCATCCAATTCTATTTAGCCGCCTAGGGGGCCAGTCTTGCAGGAAAAAGCAGACTTAGAGTCCCAATCGAGGGTCTCCAGCGAACATTCCCCATGGCGGGTTTCCCAGCTTTCAAAGAGTCTGAAGGACTGGATAGAGAAGCTGGGCAAAGTCTGGGTGGAGGGTGAGCTTCAACAAATTCAGCTGCGGGGCAGCAACATCTTCGGTTCGCTACGCGATCTTGATCTCGAAAATTCCATTGAAATCCATGCCTTTGATGCCTCCGATGCAGACATTGAGGTTGGTCTAACGCAGGGAGACCGCGTAGTGGCTCTGGTGCAGCCCGCCTTCTGGCCAAAAAACGGCAAGCTGACCATGCGAGTTCTAAAAATGCACAAGGTCGGACTAGGCGAACTTCTAGAGAGAATCGAAAAGCTTCGTCAGCTACTTATCTCCGAGGGTCTAGCTGATCCCAAGCGAAAAAAGCCGCTGCCATTTCTTCCAGGGAAAATCGGTCTGATCACGGGAGCAAACTCTGACGCGGAGAAAGACGTTTTGCAGAATGCTCGCAACCGCTGGCCAGAGGTGACCTTCGAAGTCATACACACTTTGGTCCAGGGAGATCGTGCTGCAGGAGAAATTATCATGGCGATGCAGCAGCTCGATGCCATGAAGGATGTTGACGTAATCATCATTGCTCGCGGTGGAGGAAGTTTCCAGGACCTACTCCCATTCAGCGATGAAAGATTGGTGCGGGCAGCTGCTGCACTTTCTAAACCGCTGGTAAGTGCGATTGGTCACGAAAGCGATCAGCCTCTGCTGGATCTGGTTGCAGACCTAAGGGCATCAACCCCAACGGATGCTGCAAAAAGGGTCGTTCCAGATGTTGTGGAAGAACGAAAGCTGATCAAGACTGCGGTTGAAAGAATGTATTTCAGAATTATCAGCTACCTGGATTCTCAGTCTCAGCTGATTAGCTCAATATTGAGTCGCCCTGTCCTTGCCTCTCCTTTTGGATTTGTAGATGCTCAATTAGAAATCATCAAGCAACAACAAAAGCGCCTGGTGGAGATTCTTGACTGGAGAATCACAAGGGCCGAGGCAGAGCTCGGAAACCTTGTCTCTTCGGCAAGAGCACTGTCCCCAAAGCTCACCTTGGAGCGTGGCTATGCATTGGTGACAGACCAAGAGGGCTCAATCATTAGAGAACTTAGGGCGGGCGAGAATTTCACTCTCCAGCTTGCAAAACAGGAAATAGAAGCCACTGCAAACAAGGTTAGGAATAAGTAATGGCCAAGGATATTTCGAAAATGACCTACGAGGAAGCTCGGGATGAGCTCCAGCAGGTAGTCGCTCAACTGGAACAGCAGAGTGTCACACTAGACGCATCCATGGCGCTTTGGGAACGAGGCGAGGCCTTGGCCAAAGTCTGCGAGGAATGGCTTAGCGGAGCAAGGAAGAAACTAGAGTCCAAGAAAGTCAGCGGTGAGTAATAGCGCTGAGCGTCGTGCCAAGCAGACGATTAGAAATTTAATCTTTTCGATGCTGGCCACTCTTGGCGTAGTGGCACTGATTTACTTAGGAGTTCCAAGAGACGATTCCTCTTTGATTCAGCGAATTGACTACGTGGCAGTTTCTGAAGAGGCTAAATCCTCCCTCGGTCTCGAGGTTGTAGCTCCGCGGATACCTTCGGATTGGTGGTCCAATGCCGCCCGTGTTGAAAAGCAGCTTGGGCTTGATGCTTGGTACATAGGCTTTGTTACGAGTAACAATGAATTTATTGGCTTCAATCAAACCTTCAACAGCAACGCTTCTTGGGAAGCGGATTTCCTAGCCGGCAACGAGCTCACGGGCAATGAAGTCATTGGTGGTTTGAGCTGGGAACTTTATCCGACTAAACGGCCGTCGGATCCTCCGGGAACCAAAGAGTACGTAATGCTCCATAGGTCTGAAAACTTCACCGTCGTCATTTATGGAACGGCGGATCAGGAGGATTTCGTTATCCTCGCCCAGGAAATTGCAAAAGACCTAGGAAACTAGCTGTCGGTTAGCCACGAGCTCGTACCATCCTTGCAACTATCTGGCAGACTTGCTCTAGGTGCTGAGAGAGGATTAGTAAGTGGAGTATCGCATTGAGCACGACACCATGGGTGAAGTCAAAGTCCCAAAGGATGCCCTCTATCGTGCGCAGACTCAGCGAGCAGTTGAGAACTTTCCAATCAGTGGCACTCCCCTAGAGGCCGAGCACCTAATCGCATTAGCCCGCATTAAGAAGGCAGCTGCTGGCGCTAATGCTGAACTTGGAATCTTGCCCAAGGAAATAGCGGATGCCATCTCCGCTGCCGCTGATGAAGTAATCGCAGGCAAACACCTGGACCACTTCCCCGTGGACGTGTTTCAGACGGGTTCTGGAACATCGTCCAACATGAACATGAATGAAGTTCTAGCCACTTTGGCTA
>JBBAMI010000006.1:0-76184 GCA_040402595.1 Aquiluna sp. | reverse complement strand
GAGGATGGCGGAATTTCGGGGCTTCGCCGCTATGGCATCACCCCTTCCCCCTTGGAATAGGGGGCTAGCATTGGGCCCTAAAAAGCCCTAGTATTGACCCTTGGCGTTTCTGACGTGAAAACCCTCTGCTTTTTGCCCTGGGTATTTCCATGTTTGGAGCACCACAAGTAGTGAAGTGAGTATGGCCAATAAAGACGGCGTAATCGAGATCGAAGGCACGGTCAAAGAGGCTCTTCCGAACGCAATGTTCAGAGTTGAACTGACCAATGGACATCTTGTCCTTGCACACATCTCGGGAAAAATGCGACAGCACTACATCCGCATCCTCCCAGAGGATCGTGTGATTGTAGAGCTTTCGACTTACGACCTGACACGTGGCCGAATCATCTACCGCTACAAATAAAAAGGATAGGGACATGAAGGTAAGAGCATCCATCAAGTCACTGAAAGACAAGCCGGGTTCAGTGGTAGTTCGTCGTAAGGGAAAGACTTACGTCATCAACAAGAAGAACCCAAAGTTCAAAGCTCGTCAGGGCTAAGAACAAAATAACCAGGGCAATTCAAAGCGCAAGCTAACCCTCGGTAGAAGGCCGAGGCCTCATCAGCCAGATGAGGAATGAATTGCTGAAGACCTTCTTATTACACAGGAGAATTCCTCATGGCACGTATAGCAGGAGTCGATATCCCTCGCGAAAAGCGAGTGGTTATTGCGCTCACCTACATCTACGGAATCGGACGCACTCGCTCCAGCGAGATTCTAAAGAGCACTTCGATTTCCGAAAGCATCCGCGTAAAGGACTTGACAGACGACCAGCTCGTTTCTCTTCGCGATGCAATTGAAAAGAACTTCAAGGTCGAAGGAGATCTTCGTCGTGAAGTTGCAGCCGATATTCGTCGCAAGGTTGAAATCGGTTCCTACCAAGGTATTCGCCACCGCAAGGGACTACCAGTCCGCGGTCAGCGCACCAAGACCAACGCTCGCACTCGCAAGGGCCCGAAGCGCACAGTTGCAGGCAAGAAAGTAGCAACCCGCTAGCCGCGGTTTGATTAGGAGATAGAGAAATGGCAGCCCCTAAAGCAACCCCAGCGGCAAAGACCTCAGCGGCCGCGAAGAAGCCAAGACGTAAAGAGAAGAAGAACGTCCCAACTGGTCAGGCACACATTCGCTCGACCTTTAATAACACCATCATCACCATCACTGATCCAACCGGTGCAGTGATTTCCTGGTCCTCTGCCGGAGATGTTGGCTTCAAGGGTTCGAGAAAGTCGACACCGTTTGCCGCTCAGCTAGCTGCCGAAAACGCAGCTCGTAAAGCTGCTGAGCACGGACTGAAGAAGGTTGACGTCTTCGTAAAGGGCCCTGGATCTGGTCGCGAGACCGCGATTCGTTCCCTGCAGGCAGCTGGCCTCGAGGTTGGCTCCATTGCAGATGTAACACCACAGGCCCACAACGGCTGCCGCCCTCCAAAGCGTCGCCGCGTATAACTAAAACTTCACAAGCTAAACGACCCGTAAGGGTCAGACCGACGAGTATCAAATAGCGGGTACTCAGACGAAAGGAAATAAATAGTGCTAATTGCACAGCGCCCAACCCTGCACGAAGAAGTAGTCAGCGACACCCGTTCCCGCTTCATCCTTGATCCACTGGAGCCGGGCTTTGGTTACACGCTAGGCAACTCTCTTCGTCGAACTCTGCTGTCATCCATTCCGGGTGCAGCGGTAACAAACATTCGCGTCGCGGGTGTCAGTCACGAATTCTCGACCGTTGATGGCGTGAAGGAAGACGTGGTTGAGCTGATTCTGAACATCAAGGAACTGGTCGTATCGTCTGAGCACGATGCTCCAGTTGTCGCACACCTTTCTAAGTCAACAGCAGGTCCAGTGACCGCGGCTGACATTCAGGTTCCTGCTGGTGTTGAGGTTCACAACCCTGAGTTGGTTCTCGCCCACATCACTTCCAATGGCAAGCTCGAGATTGAATTCATCATCGAGCGCGGTCGTGGTTATGTTCAGGCAAGCCAGAACAGAAACCCAGATGCAGAAGCTGGCGTTATTCCAGTTGATTCGATTTACTCCCCAGTGCTGCGTGTTGCTTATCGCGTAGAGGCAACCCGTGCGGGTGAGTTCACCAACTTCGACAAGCTGATCATCGATGTCGAGACCAAGCCATCCACCAAGCCCCGCGATGCTGTTGCATCTGCAGGTGCCACGCTGGTTGAGCTGTTCGGTCTTGCCAAGGAGCTAAACGTCGAGGCTGAGGGTATTGAGATTGGCCCAGCTCCAGTTGAGATGGCAGCATCCAACGAGCTTTCCACTCCAATCGAAGACCTCGACCTAACGGTTCGCTCATACAACTGCCTAAAGCGCGAGGGCATCAACACCGTCGCCGAGCTGATTGCTCTGAGCGAAGACCAGCTGATGAATATTCGCAACTTTGGTTCGAAGTCCGTGGATGAGGTTCGTGAGAAGCTCGCCAGCCTTGGACTTCGCTTCAAGGATGCAGTTCCAGGTTTTGACTCCGCCTACTTCGGTGGCGGCTACGACGACGATCAGATCTAAGGCGCAAGGAGAAACAAATGCCTACCCCAACAAAGGGCCCTCGTCTCGGAGGCGGACCAGCTCACGAGCGACTAATGCTCAACAACATGGCCACCTCGCTGTTTAAGCACGGCAAGATTCAGACCACTGAGACCCGTGCCAAGCGCCTACGCCCGGTAGCTGAGCGCCTAATCACTTTCGCAAAGCGTGGTGATTTGGCTTCACGTCGCCGCGTGATGCAGCAGATTCTCGACAAGTCGGTTGTCCACCAGCTGTTTACCGAGATTGCACCACTGGTCAATGACCGTCAGGGCGGCTACACCAGAATCGTCAAGCTTGGTTTCCGCAAGGGTGACAATGCTTCGATGGCTCTGATTGAACTTGTTCTAGATCCAGTAACACCAAATCCTAGAAACAACAAGGTGAAGCTGACCAACAACGTTGCAACCTCCGCTGCTGCAGCCCCTGCCGCAGAGGAAGTAGTTGCAGAGGCTCCAGCCGAGGTTGTTGAGACAGAGGCAGCACCAGAAGTTGTTGCTGAAGAAGCACCAGCTGAGGAAGTTGCTGCTGAAGCTCCTGAGGCTGCTGCCGAAGAGAAGTCCGAATAGGAAATAATTCGATGAGTGTGCCCGCTGGAAAATCCGGCGGGCTTACTCGTTTTCGGATTGATCTTGCCTATGACGGAACAGACTTCTCCGGTTGGGCTAAGCAACCAAAGCTAAGAACAGTTCAGGGCGAACTCCTAAGAGCGCTTGAGCAGATTTTTGGCGAAAGCTCAGACGACTTCTTTATGCGAGTTGGTGGACGAACGGATGCCGGTGTCCACGCTGATCATCAGGTATGTCACATTGATCTGAGTGATTCCCAGCTGAAGCGGATCGGAAGAAATCCCCTTTCTGTGACCAGGTTGAATTCACTGCTGCCAACTGATGTCGCAGCATTGAAAATATCGAAAGCACCTACAGGCTTTGATGCCCGATTCTCGTCTATTGGTCGCAGCTATATGTATGCAATAGCCGATACTGACTGCAAACCAAATCCTAAGCAGACTCGCTACACCCTCACCGTTGCCAAGCAGCTGTCTGTTGAGAAGATGAATGCTGCTAGTAAGAAGCTACTTGGACTGAAAGACTTTGGGGCCTTCTGTAAGCCGCGACCTGGAGCCACCACTATTCGTCAGCTTCGCCAGCTATCGGCTAAACGCACGGGGGACGGCCGAATCTTGATAGAGGTGTCAGCAGATGCTTTTTGCCACAACATGGTCCGGGCTTTGGTTGGTGCATTGATTGCCGCTGGGGAGGGGCGAATTACCCCATCTGAGCTGGCAAAAATTCAACAGGAGGCCAAAAGGACCAGCGCCTTCAAGGTCGTTGGACCCCAGGGACTGACTCTTACCAAGATCTCCTACCCTCCAGCTCGGGACCTTGCCAAACAGGCCGATAAGGCCCGAAATATGCGGAGTTTAGGGGAAATATCCGTTTGACCAGGGGCCTGACAACCCTCTAGACTTGCTGCTTGGCCCGGGTTGCCGGCCAGTTTGAAACCGCCATCGCGGAATCACACAAAGAAACTAAGAGGTAATTTAGCGTGCGTACTTATTCGCCTAAGGCCAGTGAGCTAACTCACCAGTGGTACATCATTGATGCCACTGACGTTGTGCTTGGAAGGCTCGCTACCCATGCTGCCGCTCTACTGCGCGGCAAGCACAAGCCCACTTTTGCTGCACACATGGACAATGGCGACTTCGTGATCATCATCAACGCCGAGAAGGTTGCTCTAACAGGCTCAAAGCTAACCAAGAAGATGGCCTACCGTCACTCAGGTTACCCAGGCGGACTAACTGCAACCAGCTACGCAGAGCTTCTAGACAAGAACCCTGTTCGTGCCGTTGAGAAGGCTATTCGCGGAATGCTTCCAAAGAACTCTCTTGGCGAAGCCCAGTTCCGCAAGCTCAAGGTTTATTCAGGTAGCGAGCACCCACACGTTGCTCAGCAGCCGACCACTTTTGTAATTGACCAGATTGCCCAGTAAGGAAAAGAACTTGGCCGAAAACGAAGTAATGACTGAAGAGAGCTTCTCAACCGAGAGTGCTCCTCAGAAGAAAGTTCGCTCACGCGGAACCCTCACCCAGAATGGTGGCGGCACTGGTCGTCGTAAGGAAGCAGTTGCACGTGTTCGCCTTCTTCCTGGCACTGGAAAGATCACCATCAACGGTCGCAAGTTCGAGGACTACTTCCCAAACAAACTTCACCAGCAGCTAATCACTGACCCATTCAAGGTTTTGGAACTGCAGGGTGCGTATGACGTTGTTGCTCGAATTGATGGCGGCGGAATCGCTGGCCAGGCTGGAGCACTTCGTCTTGGAATTTCTCGTGCACTTAACGAGATCGATGCGGACAATAACCGCGCAAGCCTAAAGAAGGCTGGCTTCCTAAGCCGCGACGCCCGTGTGGTTGAGCGTAAGAAGGCTGGACTTAAGAAGGCTCGTAAAGCCTCGCAGTTCTCAAAGCGCTAGTCTTTCGCCATGGCCAGGTTGTTTGGCACCGATGGCGTTCGCGGAGTTGCGAATCAGGAAATCTCTGCTGACTTTGCTCTCAAGCTCGCTCAGGCCGCTGCCATTGTTTTGGGAAGACATTCCCGTGAGCGCGGTGAAAGACCAAGAGCGGTTATTGCTAAAGACCCAAGAATCTCATCAGACTTTATTGCTTCGGCAGTCTCTGCAGGACTGGCAGCATCCGGAGTTGATGTCTTTGACGCCGGTGTAATTCCCACTCCTGCCTGCGCCTACCTGACTGCCGATTTGGATGCAGATTTTGGTGTCATGATTTCTGCCAGCCATAACCCGGCCACTGATAACGGCATCAAGTTCTTTGCCCGAGGTGGCAACAAACTACCCGACGATGTTGAGGATCAGATCGAGGCTGAGTTTGGGCAAGCGATGCTTCCACTGGGATCAAGCGTTGGCAAGATTTCTCGCTTTTCGGACGCGGAAGACAGGTATCTGATTCATTTACTTGGCTCGCTTAGAACCAAGCTAAATGATCTAACCATTGTCGTTGATTGCGCTCACGGAGCAGCTAGCGCTATTTCGCCTCAGGCCTTTTCAGACGCTGGGGCCAAGGTGATCGTTATCGGCGCTGATCCCGATGGCAATAACATCAACTCCGGTTATGGCTCTACACACCTGAGCGCTCTGCAGGCGGCAGTTGTTGAACACAAAGCAGACATGGGTATCGCCCACGATGGAGATGCTGATCGCTGCTTGGCTGTTGATGAGCAGGGAAGAATTATTGATGGCGACAAGATTATGGCCATCCTTGCAATCTCCATGAAGTCAAGAGGAGAGCTTGCACGAAACACTTTGGTCGCAACCGTTATGTCAAACCTGGGTCTGAAACTTGCCATGCAGAGAGAGGGCATTGAAATGCTCGAGACTGGTGTGGGGGACAGGTATGTTCTGGAGAAAATGCGGGAGGGCGGCTACTCACTCGGCGGAGAGCAGTCTGGTCACATCATCTTTTCTCAATTCGCAACAACTGGCGACGGCATTCTCACAGGCTTGCAGCTGGCGGCGGAGGTGGTCGTGTCCGGTAAAAAGCTCAGCGAGCTGGCATCGGCAATGGATACGTATCCGCAGGTTTTGATTAATGTTCCAGGTGTCGATAAGAACCGTGTTGATTCCGATTCTGAGCTGCGGGATTTGGTTCTAGCTGCAGCCAATGAGCTAGGGGATCAGGGAAGAGTTTTACTCCGTGCATCAGGAACTGAGTCATTAGTGCGCGTCATGGTGGAAGCTAGAGAAATGGGCGATGCCCAAGGATGGGCAGAGCGCATCGCAATCAAAGTAGAGCAAAGACTCAAGCTCTAGATCTTTCTGAGCAGCACCTTCTCTACCCTGTGCTGTTTACCTTTTTGCATCACCAGCTTGGCTCTAGACCTTGTGGGCTCAATGTTTTCCTTGAGGTTGACCAGGTTTATATCGCTCCAAAAGCCGATGGCTCTTTGCATTGCCTGCTGCTCAGTGAGCTCTTTGGTTAGCTGATGGAAATAGGAGGCTGGGTTGGTAAAGGCGGTTTCCCAGAGAGTTTTGAATCGCTCCAGATACCACTGCTCAATATCTGCAGGCTCTGCATCTATATAGATGCTGAAGTCAAAGTAGTCGCTAAGCGCGACCTCCTGGCCGATAGCTGGAGGCTGAAGGACATTTAGCCCTTCGACAATCAGGACATCCGGAGAGTTTATGACTTTGCTCTCACCTTCCAAGATGTCGTAGCTGAGGTGAGAGTAGACAGGAGCAACTACTTCCTCCTTGCCGCTTTTAACATCGGCGACAAACTGCAGCAGTCTCTTTCTGTCGTAGCTTTCTGGGAAGCCCTTGCGATTCATTAGTCCGCGCTTTTCCAGCTCGGCATTGGGGTATAAAAAGCCATCGGTTGTAATTAGCTCAACGTTTGGAATCCCATCCCAGCGCTTCATGAGTTCCATTAGAAGACGTGAGACCGTGGATTTTCCAACCGCAACTGAACCGGCAACAGCAATGATGAATGGGGTTCGCTTCGCTCTCTCGCCAAAGTATTCAGCCGTTGACTTATGAAGGTTCTGCGTTCCCTGAGCGTAAATACTAAGTAGCTTGCTAACGGGAAGATAAACCTCTTGAACTTCTTGCAGATCTAAGAAGTCACCTAATCCACGGATGTTTTTCAGCTCGTCCTCAGTTAGCGGAGCGGTTGAATTCTTTGCCAGCTCGGCCCAGTCGGCGCGATCAATGGCTACATAGGGGGAGCGGCTTGTAAGCTCCTGGGCTGCACTCACGAGGGCCTATTCTGCCGTAGATTAGCTCCCATGTGTGGAATCGTCGGCTACGTAGGGCCTGGCTCAACCCTAGATGTCCTCCTCGGTGGGCTAAAAAGACTTGAATACAGAGGCTATGACTCAGCAGGGGTTTCTGTCATCGATCAGGCAGAAGGCTTGCAGACCAGAAAGCGCGCTGGAAAACTCTCGGTTCTAATTGAGGAGCTGGAGCAGCACCCCATCAAGGACGCTCACATCGGAATAGGACACACTCGCTGGGCAACCCATGGAGCACCAACCGATCGCAACGCTCACCCTCACCTGGGCGGAGACCATCTAAAGCTCTCCCTCATCCACAACGGCATCATCGAAAACTTTGCAGAGCTCAAGGCTGAACTGCTATCGCAGGGAGTCAAATTCACCTCAGAAACCGACTCAGAGGTTGCCGCTCATCTTGTGGCAAGAGAATTTGAGAAAACTGGCGACCTCACCCAGGCCTTTAGAAATGTCGTGAACAGGCTGGAGGGAGCATTCACCCTGCTGTGTATTCACGAGGACCAGAAGGATCTAATCCTCGCCGCTCGCAGAAACTCACCACTGGTAATTGGACTTGGCCAGGGCGAGAACTTCCTCGGAAGTGACGTTGCCGCATTTGTCGCTCACACCAAGCGAGCAGTTTCAGTTGGTCAAGATCAGATAGTTGAGCTGCGCAAAGATTCCGTGAAGGTTACTAACTTCCAAGGGGAGTCAGTTCCCTTAGATGAATTCACCGTTGATTGGGACGCTTCAGCGGCGTCCAAGGGCGGTTGGCCATCTTTCATGGCTAAAGAAATTGCGGATCAGCCTCAGGCTGTCGGTGACACTCTCATGGGCCGACTCGCATCTGATGGATCGGTGAAGCTGCAGGAGTTTTCGGGACTTGATCGACTTAGTGAGGTTGAGCGGGTAATCATCATCGCCTGCGGCACGGCCGCCTATGCCGGTGAAGTTTCTAAGTATGCACTGGAGAAGTGGGCAAAGATACCTACCAGCGTCGAGTTAGCTCACGAGTTTCGCTATCGCGATCCGGTGCTAGATGACAAAACCTTGGTGATTGCCATTTCTCAATCGGGTGAGACTATGGACACCCTCATGGCAACGCGTTATGCCAAGGAAAAAGGCGCCAAGGTATTGGCAATTTGCAACACTCAGGGAGCCACCCTAGCCAGAGAATCTGATGCGACCCTCTACACCCATGCGGGACCCGAGGTTGCTGTTGCTTCCACCAAAGCCTTCACCGCACAAATCACAGCTGGTCAACTTGTTGCACTCTCACTTGCCTGGCAGCGCCATGCAATGGAAGAAAAGCAGCTCAGAGGCCTTGGCCAGGAACTTTTGAAACTGCCTCGGCAGGTCGAACAGGTACTGGCATCCCTTGATGGAATTCGAAAGCTAGCTAAGGAACTGAAGGATGCCAAGAGCATTTTGTTCCTTGGTCGCAATGTCGGCTTCCCAATTGCAATGGAAGGTGCTCTGAAACTAAAGGAGCTTGCCTATATCCACGCCGAAGGTTTTGCAGCTGGCGAGCTCAAGCACGGACCAATTGCGCTGATTGAGGCGGGTCAGCCTGTGATTGTGGTGGTTCCGTCTCCGGATGGCGAGGATTCTTTGCACCCCAAAGTAATCTCAAACATTCAGGAGATTAAGGCTAGAGGCGCAAGAGTTATTGCAATCGCCGAAGCTGGTGATCAGCAGGTAGGTCAGTATGCGGATGAGGTTGTTTTAATTCCGAAGACTCATCCATACATGGCAGCACAGCTTTCAGTAATTCCGCTTCAGGTTTTTGCAGCAGAGCTCTCCTCTGCCAAGGGTCTTGATGTTGATCAGCCTAGAAACCTAGCTAAGAGCGTGACGGTCGAATAGATGATTTACGGGGTCGGAAGTGACGTCTGCTCAATCTCCCGGTTAGAGCAGTCGCTCAAGCGCACCCCGAAACTCTCCCAGAGGCTCTTCCACGAAAATGAGCTTGGACTTGCGACCCAATCCCTTGCGGCTAGGTTTGCAGCTAAAGAAGCAATCACCAAAGCCATCGGGGATCCAAGCCTTATCGCATTCAGGGAAATTGAAATTACTAAGAACACTCTTGGCAAACCTGAGGTGAAGTTTCATCACAGGACTAAAGAGAGAATCCAGAAGCTGGGAAATTTAAACTTTCACCTTTCGCTTTCGCATGATGCAGGAATTGCTTTGGCAACCGTGGTGGTGGAGAGTAGATAGATGCGCACAATCCAGGTCGATCTGGCTGCCATCAGGGACAACTACCAGCTAATCAAACAGCATGTCAATCCAGCCAAGGTCATGGCTGTCGTAAAAGCAAATGCTTATGGCCACGGCATGCTGCAGGTTGCTAAAACCCTGGATGGCATAGGAGTCGACGCCCTGGGAGTTGCTGGCATAGCGGAGGCGCTTGAGCTAAGAAAAAACGGAGTCAAAGCCCGAATTCTCGCCTGGCTGCTGATGCCAGATGATCTAGCGCTTGCCGCCGAGCACAACATAGAAGTCGGTATTTCAAATTTTGATCAATTGGAAAAACTTACTGAAAAGACAAAGTTTCACATCAAGCTCGACACTGGACTTGGAAGAAATGGATTTGCCATTGGTGACTGGGACCGATTGTTCGAGTCGTTGCAACAGAGAAAAAATCTGATTGGAATCTTCTCTCATCTTTCTAATACATCAGAAGTTGAGGACAGGAAACAAAAGGCTCTGTTTGATAGCGCGCTCGAAAGACTGGGCAACCTTGGTCCACTCGAGAGACATCTTGCAGCATCGGGAGCAGCACTCAGCTACTCAGATTTCAACTACGACATGGTTCGATCCGGAATCGCTGTTTACGGACTAAATCCCCATGAGGACAAACCCGCAGAGCTCAATTTAGAGCCTGCGATGAAGGCAGTTGCGCTGCTTGCAAATTGCAAGGAAGTTCCTGCGGGCCAAGGGGTCTCCTACGGCTATCGCTATCAAACGGAGAAGCCCACCACACTTGGCCTGATCCCATTTGGATATGGAGAGGGCATGCCAAGAATCTCGCTTGGCCACAGGGTCCTTATCGGTTCAAAGCGCTACCCCGTTGTTGGAAGAGTAGCAATGGATCAGTTTGTGGTTGATTTAGGTGGAGACAAATATCCAATTGGTGAGGAAGTGGTGATATTTGGCAATCCAAAAAATGGTGAGCCCACCGCCGAAGAGCTTGCCGCTTCTGCCCAAACCGTGAACTACGAGATTGTCACCAGGATTGGTGGCAGAGCCAACCGGGTCTACATCAATTCATGAGGCTCAGTATTAATTCACCTGAGCAGATGGAACAGCTCGGAGAGAAGCTGGCAAAGCTGCTTAGGGTTGGAGACCTAGTGCTTCTCTCAGGAGCACTAGGAGCAGGCAAAACCACATTGACTCGAGGGTTGGGAAAGGCACTCAGCGCAGAGGGAACGATTCAGTCGCCGACTTTTGTACTCGCTAGAACTCACAGAATTCCTGGAGGAAAGTTAGTTCACGTTGATGCCTATCGGCTCTCATCTGCACTAGAGCTGGATGATCTCGATATTGATTTTGAAAATTCAATTGTGGTTGTTGAATGGGCAAGAGATTTTCTAGCGGGTTACGCGCAGAACTACCTGAGTGTAGAAATTGATCGCACAAGTGAAGATGAAAATCGAATTGTCGAAATCAGTGCCAATGGTCCAAGGTGGGAAGGTATAGATCTTGCTTCTCTCAATTGATACCTCAGCTGGCACATCCGCAGCGGTGTTTGGCAGCGAATGCCTCTCTTTTGTTAGCTACGAGGATCCCTTCGGTCATGCTGAAAACATCGGGGAGGCTCTAGCTAAAGCATTGCTCGAGGCTGATGTTCAGCCAGATCAGCTAACTGGGGTAGCTGTGGCAAGAGGTCCTGCTCCATACACAGGCTTGCGCGTGGGGATGGCAGCAGCAACTTCACTAGCTAAATCTCTGCGCATATCGCTCTACGGAGTGATAACTCTTGATGCAATCGCCCACGGCACCAGCGCTGAGAAGCTTCTAGTGGTGAGCGACGCAAAGCGAAGAGAGCTCTTTGCAGCGACCTACATAAATGGCTCTCGCTCTGCTGGCCCCATGCTCATTAATCCATCACAGCTGGATGAATTTAGTGGCTACCAAATCCTGCAGCAGTCCTCTAATGCTCAATTGGTTGGAGTGGCTTCTCTGCACGCTCTTAGTAATGGCCATGATATTTGCGATCTAACTCCTCTTTATCTGCGCTCTCCCGATGTCACGCCCTCTAGTGGCAAGAAGGTGAGTGGCTAATGGAATTTAGGCAGCTTGGTGCTGACCAGATAGATCAGGTCATGGCCTTAGAGAAAGAGTTATTTGGCAAAGAGGCTTGGAGCGAAAAGACCATGCTCTCTGAATTTGCAGCACCAAACTCGTTTTATTTAGGAGTTTTTGAGGGCGAGCTGCTTGGCTATGCGGGCCTGAGACTTTTGCCATCGGATTTGTCAGGTGACATTACGACTGTTGGAGTTGCAAAAAACCATCAGGGCAGAGGATTAGGTAGATCCTTAGTGGATGCTCTTGTGACAAGGGCAAAGAGAAGCGGCGCTGAGCAGCTGTTTCTAGAGGTTAAGAAGTCAAATGAGTCTGCAATCTACCTCTATGAATCCTCTGGTTTTGAAAAAATCGATATCAGGAAGAACTACTACCAGCCATCTGGTGAAGATGCCATCGTCATGAAGCTGACCATCCACCAACCAGTTGTTCTGGGAATTGAGTCATCCTGCGACGAAACTGGAATTGGGATTGTTCGAGGTAACAGGCTGCTTGCAAATGCGCTGCACTCTTCTATGGAAGAGCATGCGAAGTATGGAGGAGTAGTGCCAGAGGTAGCGGCGAGGGCTCATCTTGAGGCGCTTTCCCCAACCCTTGACAAGGCATTGAGCGAAGCAGGGATAACTATCGATCAGGTTGATGCAATCGCCGTTGCCAACGGACCGGGGCTAGCTGGTGCACTGATGGTTGGAATCGGGGCAGCCAAAGGCCTTGCGGTGGCAACTGGAAAGCCGATTTACGCCGTTAATCACCTGGTTTCGCACGTTGGAGCAGATGTTCTTGAACGAGGTGCAGTTGAAACTCCGACCATGGCTCTCTTGGTTTCAGGTGGGCACACTTCGCTTCTACTCGTTAGAGATCTAATCGAAGACGTTGAGCTTCTTGGGGAAACTATCGACGATGCTGCTGGGGAAGCGTTCGATAAAGTCGCCCGCGTGCTCGGACTTCCATATCCAGGTGGTCCACAAATAGACAAGCTTGCACAAACCGGCAATCCGTCAGCAATTCGTTTCCCAAGGGGATTAACTCTTCCCAAGGACCTTGAGCAGCATAAGTATGATTTTTCTTTTTCTGGTCTGAAGACGTCAGTTGCACGATACGTCGAAAAAGCCGAGTCTGAGGGTCAGGAAATTTCTCGTGCGGATGTTGCTGCCAGCTTCAGGGAGGCAGTGGTTGATGTTTTGCTGACCAAGGCTCTTTGGGCATGCGAAGAAAAAGGCGTATCAAGACTTCTTCTTGGTGGGGGTGTAGTTGCGAATGCGAGATTGCGCGAGGAAGCGAAGCGGCGCTGCGATGCACTCGGCATTGAACTCAGAATTCCAAGATTTTCTCTCTGCACTGATAATGGGGCAATGGTTGCCGCCCTCGGGGCACAGCTAATCATGGATGGTAGAGAGCCAAGTGGACTTGGCTTCGGAGCCGATTCAACCCTGTCGATAACCAAGATTCAGACTCCCTAGCAACTCCCAGCTACCTCAAGTGCAAATAACAGCTAAGCCTGCTTGGCTGAAGGAGTAAAGAAAGGTAGTAAATGACAGATAGCAATCAGGTCGAACAGCCAAAACCCGCCAAGGCGAGGTTCGACTTCACCACCCTAAACACCTTGGCGGTTGTCTCCCTAGCCTCGGCACTATCCGGGGTGGCGTCCCTAATGGCAATTATCACCGGCCACATCTCACTAGCTCAGATAAAGAGCTCTGGCCAGAGTGGCCGAGCCCTAGCCATAATTGGTCTAGTTCTTGGCTACATCGGCCTATTTTTTGGGATTATTTTGGTCATCTCAGGTGTTTTTACCACTGCACTAGTCTTCTCCGACCTATTTGGACTCCAGCCGGATGGGTGGGAGTGGAAAGATTCCCACATGGGATTCGACGGTTTCTATAGAGACCGTTAGCCAAAGCTAGGAGAGCCACCTAGCCGACGGGCCTAGATCAGTGCTTTTTCGGGCGCCGCTACTTTGTTGAAATATCCAGGGTGGCGGCGCCCTACCAATTCCCAGGCCCCTCCAGCGCCTAGCACTCGCCTTGACTGAGTGCTAATTTCCCCCTAAAGTTTTCTTAGCACTCAAACATCGAGTCTGCTAAACCCCAATCTTTAGTAAAGAAGAGGTCAAAGTGTCGGTTTCTATCAAGCCACTCGAAGATCGAATTGTCGTTCGCCCAGTTGAGGCCGAGCAGGTAACTGCTTCTGGTCTTGTCATCCCTGATACCGCCAAGGAGAAGCCACAGGAGGCCGAGGTTGTTGCCGTCGGTCCTGGTCGCTTCAGCGAAGAAGGAGACCGCATCCCGATGGATGTGAAGGTTGGCGATCGAGTTGTGTTCTCGAAGTATGGCGGCACCGAGCTGAAGTATGACGGACACGAGTATTTGGTTCTGTCTGCTCGCGATGTGCTAGCAATCATCGAGCGCTAACAACAACTTTTGATTCGGCCCGGGAAAACCCGGGCCGTTTCTTTTTCTCCTAAGCTACTTCGGTGAAGCGAAGATCCGAATCATCGGTTGGTTTGCTTTATGGCTTATCTGCATATTTAATTTGGGGCTCGTTTCCGTTAATCATTGCTGCAGCTTCATTCGCTGATCCATTTGAAGTTGTTGTCTGGCGAGTTATCTTTGGATTTGTTTTTGCCGCGGTGCTGGTGAGCATTGTTGGTGGCTGGAAAGACATTCTTCAAATCGTTAGGTCCGCTCAGCAACTCAAGTGGGTAGCGGTAGCCTCCCTGATGATTTACATCAACTGGGTTGTCTATGTGGTTGCCGTGGCGACTGGAAATGTTATTGAAAGCTCCCTTGGCTATTTCATCAACCCGCTAGTTACTGTTTTACTTGCCGTTCTGCTGCTGAAAGAGAAGCTTCGGCCAATGCAGTGGGTGGCGCTTGGGATCGGAGCGGTAGCAGTCATAATTTTGACTGTTGACTACGGCAGACTGCCATTCATTGCTCTGGCGCTGGCTCTAAGTTTCGGAATCTATTCGCTCGCAAAAAATAAGGTGGGGAAGAAGATTCCCGCCCTGCAAAGTTTCACTATCGAGTCAGGTCTGGTTGTCCCCTTCGCACTAGTTCAACTATGGCTGGTTGGTCAGTCGGCTCAAATAATGATTTTTAGCGGGATTCTAGAGACCTCTATTTTGATTGGCTTTGGAATTCTTACAGCCATCCCATTGATTCTTTTTGGTGCAGCCGCCTCCAGGGTTCCTCTTTCCACCATCGGCTTCATTCAATACCTAACTCCAACCATTCAGTTCTCAATAGGCTTCTTTATTTTTGGGGAGCCAATGCCGGCGGTTAGGTGGGTTGGTTTTGCACTGGTCTGGGTTTCGCTGGCGATCCTGACTATCGAGGCCTTGAGGCGAAAACGCCCGGATTTACCAATTGTTGAGCAAAGTTGATTTAGAAATCTAATTGTTATTTAGTTGCAAAAGCACATTATTGCCTACGGAATTCGCAGAAAATACCGTCATTAGGTCAGGAATTCGCAGAAAACGGCCTTGAAAGTGGCCATTTCTACCTCTACTGGAAGGTTAGCTCCTGGCCCTAGACCAATGTTTCCTAGGGATTACAAAAGGCCCTAATTATGCTTTACCTAGCAATGCGGGCCCTCCAGCCCGCATTCGCACTTACAAATTGCAATTGCAAGGAGAAACAATGACCGTATTGGAAACCGGGTCACCTTTTGTGAAGGTACTTGCAGCAGCCAGCGTGCTTGCTGTAACCCTCACCGGCTGCGCCGCAGCTGAAGAGACCCCAGCAGAGACTGATGCTGCTGAAGCAACAACCACCCCAGGTGGTTGCGAGCTTGCTCCACAGGAGGAAGGCGACCTAACTCTCAAGCTAGGTACCGCTCTACCTCTGACTGGAAACCTCGCATTCCTTGGCCCACCAGAAGAAGCTGGTGTGTACCTGGCCGTTGACGAGATCAACGCTGCTGGCAAGGGAATCACCATTGAGTTCACCCCTGGTGACTCGGGTGACACCGACAACAAGGCCTACGACACCGAGATTCCTCGTCTGCTTAACGCAGGCGTACAGGCAATCGTTGGTGCCGCTTCTTCCGGAACCTCGCTACAGTTCATCGACCGTGTTACCGCAGAGTGTGTGATTCAGTTCTCACCAGCTAACACTTCCGCTGCACTGACTGACTACGCAGATCGTGGTCTGTACTTCCGTACAGCTCCTTCTGACGTACTTCAGGGTGAAGTTCTTGGAAACCTGATCGCTGAGGATGGGCACCAGAAGATCTCCATGATCGTTCTGAACGACTCCTACGGAACCGGTCTAGCTCAGTTCGTAACCGCAGCTTTCGAAGCTGCTGGTGGAGAAGTTCTAGCTGCACCTACCTACAACACAGGTGACACTAACTTCACAAGCCAGATTGCTGAAGCTCTTGCAGGTGGACCAGACGCTATCGTCCTGATCACCTTCGATGAGGTAAAGACAATCGTTCCAGAACTAACGAGCCAGTTCCCAGGTAAGAACCTCTACTTCGTAGACGGTAACCTCACGAACTACTCCGAAGTATTCGCTGCTGGTCTACTCGAGGGCGCTAAGGGTACATACCCAGGCGTTAACGAGAGCAAGATTGGTGACTTCATCACTCGCATGAACGACTCATGGGTCGCTCGTGGAAACGCTCCTCTTGAGCTAAACGCATACGGACCTGAGTCTTACGACGCAGTTGTTCTGCTTGCACTAGCTGCTCTTGAGGCTCGTAGCGCACAGGGTGCAAACATGTCCATGAAGCTACAGGAAGTATCCGGTGGCTCTGGAAATGGCACCAAGTGCACCACCTTCGCAGAGTGTGCTGACATCATCAACGGTGGTGGAACCGCAGACTACGACGGTCCTTCAGGTAACGTTACATTCAACGACCTGGGTGACCCGACTGACGGTAACATCCTGATTCAGCAGTTCGATGCAAACAACGTTCCAGTCACCATTCGTGGCTAAGAACTAGTTCCAAGAGAAATCCCCCCGAAGCAATTCGGGGGGATTTCTTATTATGCCGACAATTAGGTGACGGGGCTTAGGCACCTAAAGTTCCAAGGTAGAGGCCGATGACTTGAGGGTCATTTAGCAGCTCTCTTCCCTTTCCAACTACCGCATCCTTGCCCTGGTCAAGGACATATCCGCGATCAGAAATCTGTAGGCAGCGACGAGCGTTCTGCTCAACCATGATGCAGGTGACACCTGCCTTGTTGATTTCGCTAACTCTCAAAAACGCTTCATCCTGTCTGACTGGGCTCAGTCCAGCCGATGGCTCATCAAGAAGTAAAACTGCTGGGTCCATCATCAGAGCACGGCTCATGGCCACCATCTGACGCTCTCCACCGGAGAGAGATCCAGCCCTTTGCTTCAGGCGCTTTGACAGTTCAGGAAAAATCGAAACCACAAACTGAAGTCTTTGGTCAAAACCCGATGGGTTTTGATACATGCCCATCTGCAGGTTTTCCTCGATGGTTAGTGATGGAAAAACATTGTTGTTCTGAGGGATGAAACCAACGCCTTTGGAAACTAACTTGTTGGGCTTCAGGCCAACGATGCTTTCATTGTTTAGGGTGATGGAACCTTCACGAACCTTCACCAGACCAAAGATGGCTTTGAGCAGAGTTGACTTACCGGCACCGTTTGGACCGATGATTCCAATCAGCTCGCCCTTGTCCGCATAGAAGTTCACACCGTTGAGAATGTTGACGCCAGGGAGGTATCCGGCAACGAGGTTCTTGACCTCTACTACGCGCTCACTCACTTCTGGTCTCCTTCAGAAACAATCTTGATTCTTCCCGTAACCTCGCCCAGGTCAGTTTCTTGGTGGGCTCCGAGATAGGCATCGATAACGGCCTTCTCCTTCATGACGGTTGACGGGGGACCTTCAGCAACAATCTTGCCTTCGGCCATTACAACCACCCAGTCGGCGATGTGGCGCACCATGTGCATGTCGTGTTCAACGAACAGAACCGTCATGCCTTCTTTTTTGAGGTTGAGCACGTGATCAAGCAGTGACTGTGTTAGCGCAGGGTTCACGCCAGCCATTGGCTCATCGAGCATGACCAGTACAGGATCTGTCATTAGCGCTCTAGCCATCTCAAGCAGTTTGCGCTGTCCACCAGAAAGCGATGCTGCGAAGTCACTCTTTTTGGTGTCAAGCTTGAATCTGGCCAACAGTTCCATCGCCTTAGCTTCAATTTCCTTATCCTGCTTGCGCCAAAGAGAAGGAATCAAAGCGCTAAAGAGGCTCTCACCCCTTTGGTCTTTGGCACCCAGCTTCATGTTTTCCAAGACGGTTAGTAGCCCTAGAGCCTTGGTGAGCTGGAAGGTTCTTACCTGTCCCATCTTGGCAACCTTGAAGGATGGAACTCCCGAAAGCGAGTTACCCATCAGTGTCCAGGTTCCAGTGTCAGGGGTGTCAAATCCGGTGAGTAGGTTGAAGAGCGTCGTCTTGCCAGCACCGTTTGGACCAATTAGTGCAGTGATTGCATTCTTTGGAATCTCCAGGTGTTCAACGTCAACCGCAGTCAAACCACCGAAGGTCTTCTTTACGTGATCGGCAACGAGGATGGGATCCTTCTTCTTGCAACCAGGGACAGCTTCTCCGATGTGTAGATCGGTTGTCTTTTGAGGTTCGTTATTTGACAAAGGTCAGCTCCCTCTTGTCGCCGAAGATGCCCTGTGGACGGTAGATCACCAGCAGCATCAATCCCACTCCCACCAGCACGAAACGAAGGGTTGAGGCCTGTGTTGTGGTCACTGGCAGCAGTCCCGAAATTGAAACCTCGGAAAGGAAGTTTGAGAGGAACGCCTGCAGTGCCCAGAAGATGATTGATCCAATCACTGGACCGAAGATTGTTGCTGCTCCGCCGAGTAGCAGAGAGGTCCAGATGAAGAATGTCAGCGAGGTGACAAAGACACCGGGGGATACGTTGGCAAAGGCAGCATAGACAATTCCGCCCATTGCTCCGAACACTCCACCAATAACTAGTGCCTGCATCTTGTAGGCAAAGACGTTCTTGCCCAGTGCCCGAACGGCATCCTCATCCTCGCGGATACCCTTGATGACTCTTCCCCAAGGGGAGCGCATGAGTCCCCAGAGAAGGAATACCGCGAATACCAAGACAGCTACACCAAATATCAAAACCCAGAGCGTCTGCTCGTTATAAGTCCATGGGCCAAAGCCATAGCTTCCAGGTGAAATTGGATTTGCATTTTGAAAACCGGAGCCGTCTTCCCGAGTGTTGAATCCGAACAGTCCATCTGCAGATCCAGTTACGTCTGTAAAAGCAGTAGTCAAAAACAGAAGGCGAGCAATCTCTGCTGCTGCGATTGTGACAATCGCCAGGTAATCGCCTCGGAGCCTCAGCGTCGGAATTCCGAGGATCAGGGCAAAAATTACCGAACCACCAATTCCAACCAGCATGCCGCCCCACCAGGGAAGACCAAAGGTTAGAACTGAAATGGCGTAGCCGTAGCCACCAATTGCCATAAAGCCAGCGATACCAAAGTTCAACAGTCCCGCGAAACCAAAGTGCATGGCTAGTCCAAGAGCTGCCAGTGAGAATGCCAGGGTGGTTGGTGTCAGTAGTCCCTGCAGGGTGTTATTTAGAATCGATCCCCAGTCCATAGTTTCCTCCTAACCAACTCTCTGCTTTTTACCAAGAAGTCCCTGCGGTCTGACGAGCAGAACGAGGATCAAGATCACAAGTGCACCCACGTACTTCAGGTCGGCTGGAATCAAAAGGCTCGAAGTCTCAATCAGGATTCCCACCACTAGGGCTCCAACCAGAGCACCGAATGCTGTGCCCAAACCTCCGAGCACAACCGCAGCAAAGATAAGGAGCAGAATCTGCGTTCCCATGTCCCACTTAATTCCAGGACGGAAGTACGCCCAGAGCACTCCAGCCAGTCCAGCCAGTCCAGCTGCCATAATCCAAACAATTCTGATTACGCCATCCACGTCGATACCCGATGCAGCCGCTAGATCCGAGTTATCGGAAATCGCTCTGGTTGCCTTTCCGGTCTTGGTTTTTAGGAGCCAGAAGGCAAACCCGCCAATGACAGCCAGGGAAAGCCCCATCGACATCAGATCGGTTGAGCTCAGAGCCACCGCACCAAACAGTTGAATCTTTGGAGCATCAAAGCCTGGCAGCTGCTCAGTGCCACCACCGACAAAGAACTGAATGATGTAGCGAAGTGCAAGCGAGAGTCCAATAGAAACAATCATCAGCTGAACTAGACCCAGCCCACGTTTTCTTACGGGTCGCCACAGCCCAGCATCCATCAGCCATCCCGTTCCGGCAGAAATAGTTACCGCTAGCGGAATAGCGAGCCATAGTGGCCACTGCAGCACCACCGCAAACAGCAGTGCAAAGACAGCGCCGAAGGTGACCATCTCACCGTGTGCGAAGTTTGAAAGACCTGTTGTTCCATAAACCAGTGACAGACCAACTGCCGCAAGTCCCAGCATCAATCCAAAGTTGATTCCGTAAATTACGCGGGCAATAATTTGATCAAAAAGTGATGTCGTATTTCTAACTCCCTCACCGATGAAGAAGTTCTTGGTTACGCGATCGGTTCGACCAAACTCAACCTCTTGGGTTGCTCCACCCTCTAAAACTGCAATTCCTTCTGGGAGAGTTGATTCATCAAGAGTTACGTTGTACTTCCCAGTTTCTGGAACACCGATGAGCCAGCGGCCTTTTTCATCGGTGACGGTTTCGGCGGTGTAGCCGTTACCCTCGACGACGATTCTTACGCCCTGAACAGGCTCTCCATCAATTCGGACGTTTCCCAGAATTGCCGCGGAATATTCTTCACCGACACTGTCGGCGCTCGCAGGAAGTGAGACGCCTAGGGCAGCAATCAGTGCAAGAAAACCAATCGCTAGAGTGCGGGAAAACCGCTTTTGTGCTGAAGAGAGGAATTTCACTTATGCTCCATACTCTTTCGGGCAGCTGTGCCCTCCCCACCTCGGGGATTACAAAACTCTAACAGCGCGGGCCCCTCTGGAAAGCCGAAATAAAGCCAAACTGCCCCCTGCCCATGGGCAAGCGCTCTGGGTAGGATGGAGGTTCGGAACCCCCAAAAAGCGAGGCCTAAGTGGAGCAATCGGACCCATTTTCCCTAGTTGGGCTTACCTATGATGATGTCCTGCTCCTACCTGGGCAGTCTGATGTCTTGCCATCCGGGGTCAATACAGCCACTCGCCTTAGCCGGAACATCAGCATCAATATCCCTCTAATTTCCTCGGCCATGGACACCGTGACCGAAGCCAGGATGGCCATTGCCATGGCTAGGCAGGGAGGCCTTGGAATCATCCACCGAAATCTCTCCATTGAAGAGCAGGCCAGCCAGGTGGATCTTGTCAAGCGCAGTGAGGCAGGCATGGTCTCACACCCTGTTACCACCAACCCCTACGCCACGATTCAAGAGGTGGATGACCTTTGCGGAAAATACAGAGTCTCTGGCCTTCCCGTGATTGACGATGAGGGCAAGCTGGTCGGAATTGTCACTAATCGCGATATGAGATTTGTCATGGAGGTTCAGAGAACCACCACCTTGGTCAAAGATGTCATGACCTCGATGCCACTGATTGTTGGCAAGGTGGGGATAAATCCAGATGAGGCGATGGCGATTCTTGCTCAGCACAGAATTGAAAAACTTCCGCTGGTTGATGATGGCGGCAGACTGCGCGGACTAATCACAGTGAAAGATTTTGACAAGAGCGAGAAGTATCCAAATGCGGCCAAGGATGGCGCTGGAAGACTTTTAGTTGGAGCAGCCGTTGGTGTTGGAAGCGATGCTTGGGAAAGAGCAATGGCTCTGGTTGAAGCTGGGGCAGACCTGCTGGTTGTAGATACCGCCCACGGTCACAACACTTCCGTTCTCGAAATGATCAAGAAGCTCAAGAGCGAACCCTTCGCGAAGAACACGGACATTGTCGGAGGAAACATCGCAACTCGCGAAGGTGCTCAGGCAATCATTGACGCAGGAGCCGATGGCATCAAAGTTGGAGTGGGCCCCGGGTCTATCTGCACAACTCGAGTTGTCGCTGGTGTTGGAGTTCCTCAGGTAACGGCGGTTCATCTGGCATCCCTGGCGGCGAAAGCAGCCGGCGTTCCAGTCATTGCCGATGGCGGGCTTCAGTACTCGGGAGATATTCCAAAGGCACTGGTGGCAGGGGCAAGTTCCGTGATGCTCGGATCGCTTCTAGCTGGAACTGACGAGGCTCCGGGAGACATTACATATGTCGGTGGTAAGCAGTACAAGACATATAGAGGTATGGGTTCGCTTGGCGCTATGCAGTCTCGAGGCGAGGCTCGCTCATACTCCAAAGACCGCTACTTCCAGGACGATGTTCTAAGAGAAGACAAGCTGGTGCCAGAGGGAGTTGAAGGAAAAGTTCCCTACAGAGGAACTGTTGCTTCAGTAGTCCACCAGTTGATTGGTGGCCTCAGGGCTTCCATGGGTTATGTCGGAGCTGGAACAATTGCCGAGCTTAAAGAAAAAGGCAAGTTTGTTCGCATTACAGCAGCGGGTCTTAGGGAGTCTCACCCGCACGATATTCAAATGACCATTGAAGCTCCCAACTACGGCACTCGCTAAGGAGTCCTAATGACCGATGTTGAAATAGGTAAGTCGAAGACTGCCCGCAGGGCCTATGCCTTTGATGACATTGCAGTTATCCCCACCAGGAGGACCAGAGACCCAGAGGATGTCTCGACCAACTGGGGTATTGATGCTTTTCGATTCTCTTTGCCTGTCGTTGCAGCTCCCGCAGACTCCGCCATGTCACCAGAGACAGTCATTGAACTTGGCAAGCTTGGGGGACTGGGAGTGCTGGATCTCGAGGGCCTATGGACAAGATATGAGGATCCAACCCAGCAGCTCAACGAGATTGCTAGTGCAAAAGACGAGGACGCCACCAGTGTCCTGCAGAGAATTTATTCAAAGCCCATTCAGCCAGAGCTAATCACTGCAAGACTGAAACAGATCAGAGACGCAGGGGTCACTGTTGCCGGGGCTTTATCACCGCAGCGCACAGCAGAGTTTTCATCGGTTGTGCTCAAGGCCGGAGTCGACATGTTTGTCATTCGTGGAAACACAGTCTCCGCCGAGCACGTTTCAAAGCAGGTTGAGCCGCTGAACCTAAAGGAATTCATTTACAAGCTAGATGTTCCAGTGATTGTCGGTGGCGCTGCCACCTACACCGCAGCCCTTCACCTGATGCGAACCGGTGCAGCTGGAGTGCTGGTCGGCTTTGGTGGTGGCGCTGCCAGCGCAACCCGAAAGGTACTGGGCATACATGCCCCAATGGCGACCGCTGTTTCTGATGTTGCCGCGGCGAGGCGCGATTACCTGGATGAATCAGGTGGTCGCTACGTTCACGTGATTGCAGATGGTGGTTTGGGCACCAGCGGAGACATAGTCAAAGCAATTGCCTGCGGTGCTGATGCAGTGATGCTCGGAACGGTTTTGGCTAGAGCCGCAGAGGCTCCCGGCAAAGGATGGCACTGGGGGTCAGAGGCTGTCAACGCAAAACTTCCTCGTGGCCAGAGAGTCTGGGTTGGATCCGATGGTCCGCTCAAGAGCATTCTGCTGGGACCCGCTGATGTTGCAAGCGGAACAGCAAACCTCATCGGAGCACTCAAAAGATCTATGGCAACTACCGGTTACTCAGACCTTAAGGAATTCCAAAAGGTCGATGTCGTCGTTAACTCCTATCGCTAGATGCAGCCAACTTTCTTCCAAGTCGCTAGACGACCCAAGTGGATTGCTGTCTTACTGCTGGTCTTGATTGTTGCCGGAGTTTTTGCTGGCTTGATGCAGTGGCAGCTGAGCAGAACATTCACTGTCGTTGGTCTTTCAAAAGAAGAACAGAAACCTCAAGTTCTTTCTCAGTTTGCAATTCCAGGCGAGGTCTTCCCAAATTCATATGACCGACTTGCAACTGTGAAAGTTGAGCTGGATACCGAGAATGTAAATCTCGTAGAGAACAGACTGCAGCTTCGAGGTGATGGCCAGGTTCGCGGCTATTGGCTAATTGCTAATTCGACAGTCTTAGAAAATGGAGCCAGCCTTACCCTCGCTCTGGCTTTCAGCGAAGACCCGGAGCAGCTGAAAAGCTTTGAGGTTCCAACCGGCGAGTTTGAAGTAACCGGCTACGTCGAGCCAAGTGATCCAGTGAGGGAGGGTGAGAACTACCTTGGAAGCGTTGCCTTGGGCGAGCTGGTCAATAAGTACTTTGAGGAACCGACCCCGAGCTATCCCATCTACCTGATTGTCCAATCTGGCATCCCGATGGAGCTGGAAAAGATTGAGATCGGTATTCGCTCCCAGCAGGTGGAAATCAACTGGCTGACCGCCTTCTATGCGGTGGAATGGCTGTTCTTTGTCTTTGCGGCCTTCTACCTCTGGTGGCGATTGGTGCAGGATCAGGTCATTAGAGAGCGCCAGTTATAAAAAAGTTATCTGAATTTGTGGGTTTTTGCCCGAATTCATCGGTTTCACAGATAAATACTGCTACCTTCTTCGGAAATACGGTAAAACGGACATTTTCGGAGACTTTTCAGGGTGCTTGCAGAAGAAAGACGACTCAAACTCATTGAGTGGACGCGGGAAGATGGCCGCCTGGACGCTAATTTGGCAGCCTCGCGCCTGGATGTTGCAGTTGAAACCGTCAGAAGAGATCTCGATGTTCTGCAAAGACGTGGTGCGCTCAGAAGAGTCCACGGGGGAGCAATCGCCCTAGAGAAATTTTCTCACGAGTACACAATCCCTGAGCGCTACAACCGTAACCCCGAGCAGAAGCAAGCTGTTGCAGATGTTGCTGCTGCCTATATTCCTGAAGAGGGTTGCATCTTTGTGGATGGCGGAACTACAACCGAATGTCTCGCAAAGCATCTAAGAGACAAACCAAAACTTACCGTTGTGACAAACAACATCACTCTGGCTTCCAAGCTTGCTGATAGTTCGACTCAGGTGAACATGCTTGGCGGACGAATTCGTCCAGCCACCTTGACTGCGGTTGGTGCAAAGACTGTGGCAGACCTAATGGACTTCAATGCGGTCGTCAGTTTTCTCGGTGTAAACGGCGTTGGCCTTGATGCGGGAGCTACTGCATATGACATTGATGAGGCTCTAGTGAAAAAGACCATGATGGCAAGAAGTGCTGAGCGCATACTGCTAGCCGATAGTGGAAAGTTTGGTTCAACCTATCCGGCGAGCTTTGCGGAGCTTCGTGATTTTGATCGCGTAGTAACAAACGTTGATGCTGACCCAATTTTTATTGAAGCATTTAGTAGTGCGGGAGTTGAAGTTGCTCTTGCGTAATAGGTTTCATCGGTTCTTTGCCGAAATCGATGGAAAATGGGCGATGCCACCAAAGGGGCGGTACCTAATCTCGTTCCCGATGGCAACATCGCCCACTGAATACAACCCCCTAATAGGAAGGTAGTACCCATGGCTAATTTTATCCCCGCGGGCACAGGCGGCCACACCGGCTGGCGTGCTGCGGTTCAGAAGCTGGGTGGAAACCTGGCAGGAATGGTGATCCCAAACATCGGTGCGTTTATCGCTTGGGGTCTTCTGACTGCTCTGTTTATTCCAACCGGCTGGCTGCCTAACGAGCAACTTGCTGCGATGGTCGGCCCAATGATTATCAACCTGCTTCCAATCCTCATCGGTTACACCGGTGGACGTTTGGTGCACGGTCAGCGTGGAGCGGTAATTGGTGCCGTTGCAACAGTCGGTGTGATTGTTGGAACCTCAATTCCAATGTTCCTCGGTGCGATGATTATTGGTCCATTGGCAGCATGGGTTCTAAAGCGCATTGACGCGGTTTTGGACCCAATTACTCCTCCAGGATTTGAGATGCTAATTGGAAACTTCTCCCTTGGTATCGCAGGTCTACTGATGGCGATTCTCGGATTCTTGGGAATTGGTCCAACAGTAAACGCTCTATCTGATGTTCTGGGAGCAGGTGTCAAGACACTAATCGACACTGGACTTCTGCCTCTGGCATCAATCCTGGTAGAACCAGCCAAGATTCTGTTCCTCAACAACGCAATTAACCACGGTGTTTTGGCACCTATTGGTGTTGTTCAGGCAGAAGAGATGGGCAAGTCAATCATGTTCATGCTAGAAACCAACCCAGGTCCAGGACTTGGAATTCTGGTTGCATTCTGGCTGGCAGGAAACTCAGTTCTTCGCGGAAGTGCACCTGGTGCAATCGTGATTCACTTCCTTGGTGGAATTCACGAGATCTACTTCCCATACGTACTGCTACGTCCAATTTTGGTCCTAGCCGCTATCGCTGGTGGTGCAACTGGAGTTGCAACCTTCCTCGTTACTGGCGTAGGTCTGGTGGCAACACCATCACCTGGATCAATCTTCGCTTACCTAGCGGTAACCCCTCCTGGTAACCACTTTGGTGTGCTCCTCGGTATCCTCCTTTCGGCCACCGTTTCATTCCTCGTAGCATTTGTCATCTTGAAGGCCACCAAGGCCGGAGACGATGACCTCGCAGCCGCTCAGGCTAAGAGCAAGGCTATGAAGACCGGCGGTGCGGAGTAACCATGGCGAGCATATCGGGAGCCGACGTCAAGCAAATTGTTGTTGCTTGCGAGGCTGGAATGGGATCTTCCGTAATGGTCGCCAAGATGCTGGCCAAGCAGCTTAAGGACAAAGGCGTTACGGTTACTCATTCCCCCGTGAATCAATTGGCAGACACTGAGCATGATCTAGTGCTCTGCCATCGCGGATTATCAGCACGAGCTAAACAAGCCGTGCCAAATTCACCAGTGATTGTCTTTGACATGTTCCTTGGTGATTTGCGGATTGCTCAGCTGGTCTCAGAGATACAGCAGGGTAGCCAAATCAGCGATGACTAATCTGATTCAAAGGGCCGGGATTCTCCTAGATGCTGCGGCCTCCTCATCCGAGGAGGCCGTAAGCATCTGTGGTCAGCTGCTAATTGAACTTGGTGCAGTTGAACCTGAGTACGCCTCCGCGATGTGGGAGAGAGAAAACGCCTTTTCTTCCGCAATCGGTTTGGGGTTTGCCATCCCACACGGAACGGATGACTCAAGAAAATACGTGAAGTTCGATCAATTAGTTTTTCTAAGACTCACTGATGAGATTGCCTGGGGTGATGAGATGGTTAGGGCAGTTCTTGGAATAGCTTCTCGTGGCGATGGCCACGTTGAGATTTTGGGCAACTTTGCTGAGCTAGTCCAGGAAGACCATCACCGACAGGCACTGTTATCGAGTGGTGACGAGGCTGTGGTCCTTGAGCTTTTGAGCAGGACGGGGGCTTAGAACCTATGTCTTCCAGTAGCAAGGTGGCGGTGCACTTCGGTGCGGGCAATATTGGCCGAGGTCTTATCGGCTCCATGCTGCAGGAAGCTGGCTACTTTGTTGTTTTCGCAGACATCAATGATGAGCTGGTCTCAACCCTCAGGTCTCGCGGAAAGTATCAGCTGACAGAACTCGGCGATCGGGGCCGACAAACAGTCTTTGATAACTTCACAGCTCTTCACTCGACCCATGATCGGGACGAGCTGATTCGCGCAATTGCTACTGCAGATCTAATAACGGCCTCCGTTGGAGTTGGGACGCTCAGCCACATAGCCCCGATCATTGAAGCAGGCCTTCTGGCTCGGAGTAAAGAGGGCAAAGCAGTTGTCATGGCCTGCGAAAATGCAATTAATGCTTCTAACATTTTGTTTTCAGCAATTGAGAACAAAGAGAAAGTTTTACAAAAATCTGTATTTTGCAACACTGCAGTAGATCGGATCGTGCCGCTTCAGAATTCTCACGACTCTATTGATGTCTCAGTTGAGCAATTCAGCGAGTGGGTGGTCGATGTTTCCAAGCTTGATCAGCCGCTGGATTTGCCTGGAACGATTCAGGTCCGAAACTTAGATCCATATCTTGAGCGAAAACTTTTCACCGTAAACACCGCTCATCTTGCGGCTGCATATTTTGGTCAGCGCAGTGGCCACGCGACTATCGTTTCTTCACTTTCGGATCCAGAGGTAGCAGAGCAAACCAGAAAAGTTCTTCTAGAAACCTCCTCGGTTTTAAAGGCCAAGCATTCGCTGGCCCCTGCCGAGCAGGATGGGTATGTTGACCACACTTTCGCGAGACTGACTAATCCAGCTATTGATGACTTTGTTAGTCGCGTCGGCAGGCAACCTATTCGTAAGCTCTCTCGCCACGAGCGAGTTATTGGACCCGCGGCCTACTTCGCGGAAAATCTTGGTGAACCAGCGGCGCTAATTGCGTTGGTTGATGCAGCCCTGTCCTTCCGATCAGCTAATGACCATCAGGTCTTTGAGCTTACGCAGCTGCTCACGCAGCACAGCCCGGTCGAGCTTGCTCTCAAGGTGTGCGGTATTGAGCGGTCGCACCCGCTGGCAGAGGGCTTAATTTCTGTCTTCGACCTGCACAAAAGTGCGCTTTCTCGCAAACACTAAACCCCCAGCATCCCCTGCATTGCTATCATCCGTAGAGAACTAGGAGAACTCATGGCCACGGTTTCAGGACAAGTAACGATTGAAGACCCGATTGGTTTTCACGCTCGACCTGCTGGACAGATTGTGAAGCTCGTCAAGGATTCTGGACTAGAAATTCGCATGGGTCGTCAGGGTGAGACTTTGGTAAAAGCCAGCTCTCCTCTGAGTTTGATGTCCCTAAAAGGTAAGCAGGGCGAGGTTCTGAGTGTTGAGGTTGATACCGATGATCAGGCCAAAGCACAGGAGCTAATCAGCGCAATTCAGAGTTTCCTCAAGGGCTAAAGTGCTCCAAAACGGAACCAATCTAACCGGCCTAGGTGTTGGGCTGAGCGCTGTCTCCGCTGAAGTATTTCGAGTCAAACCCCACCAAGCCCTGCCAATTCCCGCCAAGCACGCTGGTGACCAAGCCGCTGAAGTATCCAAAATCAAAAATGGTATTGAGCATGTATCAGAGGATCTAAAGAGGCTGTCAGTCAAAGCAGGTGAGACTTCGGCTGAAATCTTTGAAGCATTGGAAATGATTTTGCAGGACGAGAGCCTCTTGGAAACAGCCGTTGGCCAGGTTGCAGAAGGCTGGGAGGCAGCGACTGCTTTTGTTAATGCCGTCGAGACCTTTGCTGAGCTGCTAAGCGGTGATCCTACATTTGAAGAAAGACTTGCCGACATCAGAGACTTGGCAAAACGAGTAGCAGCCCACATACACGGAATTTCTCTGGGACTCAATCTGCCCGAGAGTGGAAGGTTTGTGATTGTTGGTGAAGATTTCTCTCCTGCCGACACCGCTCAGTTCACGAGCGCGGTGGTTGGGGTAGTGACAATCCAGGGAGGCCCTACCTCCCACACCGCAATCATCTGTCGCTCAAAGTCGATCCCCGCTGTGGTCTCCTGTTCTGGCGCAAAAGATTTAATTGATGGTCAGATGGTGCTGGTTGATCCAGTAGGCGATCGAGTTGTGGTTGGCGGGGCTGACTCTGATGCAACGCAGGCAATTTCTTTTGTTGCTAAGTCGGACAGTCCAATAATTCCTGTTAGGGCAAACATCGGATCCCTCGATGATGCCGTGGCAGCAGCAGCGACTGCTGCCGAGGGAGTCGGTCTTTTTAGAACCGAACTTCTATATCTTGATAGCACAGCAAAACCATCTTTGGAAAAGCAAGCTGCGTCCTATTCAGCAATTCTCTCCGCAGCCCCAGAGGGACCAATTGTTGTTAGGACAATTGATGCTGGAAGCGATAAGCCGGTTCCGTTTTTGGACATGCCCAAGGAAGAAAATCCTGCTCTTGGAGTCAGGGGTTTCCGCCTCGTTGTCCCGCACCGTCAATTCATTCTCGACCAGCTCAGCGCTCTCGAGCAGGCAAGAAAAACCTCCGGTCGTGAAGTCTGGGTCATGGCCCCGATGATCTCCTTGGCAAGTGAAGCAGAGCAATTCGCTCAGCTTGCCCGCAGCGCTGGTGAATTCAAAGTTGGAATCATGGTGGAGACACCTTCGATTGTTTATGAAATCAGAAACCTTAGGGGAGTTGTTGATTTCATTTCTGTTGGAACCAACGATCTCTCGCAGTATCTGTTCGCATCAGATCGACTGCATCCAAGCCTTGGAACGCTGCTGAATCCATGGCAGCCTCCCTTAATTAGAGCACTGGCCGAGATAGCTAGTGAATCGAAGAAGGTTGGAATCTACTCTGGTGTTTGTGGAGAGAGTGCATCCGATCCTGCTTTTGCAGTGGTGCTTGCCGGAATGGGATTTGATTCTGTCTCCTCCTCTCGCTCACAGGTCGGTGCGGTGAGAACTGCCCTGTCTTCTGTCACCACAGAGCAAGCCGAGGAAATCTTCCATGCTGTTCTTCAAGCTAAGACGGCTGACGAAGCTAAGGCCATAGCACTGGCAAAGCTGAGCCTTTCGGCTGGCTAGACTTTGCTGTATGTCGGCACCCCTTCCCTCGCAAATCCCGCAGATTCGTAAGGTGCTGAAGTTCTATCGGGTTTCTTCCTACGTAACGGGTGTCTTCCTACTTCTCCTCATGATTACCTGGGGAATCAGAAGACTGCCATTTCTGGGTTTTGACTTATGGCTTTTGGGACCTAATGGGTTTATCACTCTGGAGAGCTACGGGGTTGAGGGGGAGGGACTACCAACGATAGGTCTAAACCTCACGGTGTGGATTTTGATTATCCACGGCTGGCTCTATGTGGTTTATCTGATTGCAGACTTTAGGGTTTGGACCCTGATGCGCTGGCCTGTGACCAGGTTCCTATTCATTGCCCTTGGCGGCATTGTTCCATTCCTTAGCTTCTACACCGAGGCAAAGTTTGCCAAGTTAGCAGAAAAAGAATTAGCGGAGCTTGAAAAATGAAGCCGGTACTGGTGGTTGACTTCGGAGCTCAGTATGCGCAGCTAATTGCAAGAAGAGTTAGAGAGGCGAGTGTCTACTCCGAGATAGTTCCTCACACTATTACGGCTGCCGAAGTAAGCGCTTTGAATCCAGCCGCAATCATTTTGTCGGGTGGACCAGCCAGCGTTTATGAGACAGATTCGCCCAAGCTTGACCCCAAGATTCTGGAGCTGGGAATACCACTGCTTGGTATTTGCTATGGATTTCAGATCTTGGCGCAAAGTCTTGGCGGAAGAGTTGATAGGACAGGACTTAGGGAATATGGGGCAACTGATCTAGAGATCAAAGACGGCGGCGTATTACTTAGCAATCAGCCAAACCTGCAGGTCTGCTGGATGAGCCATGGCGATCAGGTCATGCAGGCACCCGCTGGCTTTGAAGTTCTAGCCTCAACCAAGACCACCCCGGTTGCCGCTTTTGAATCGAAGGCGAAGAAAATATTTGGTGTTCAGTGGCATCCGGAAGTTAAGCACTCGGAGCAGGGGCAAAGGGTGCTGGAGAACTTCCTATATAGAGGAGCAGGCATTGCCCCCAGCTGGACCTCCGGCAACGTAATTGCTGAGCAGGTCGCCAAGATCAAAGCACAGGTTGGTTCAGCTCGGGTTATCTGTGGTCTTTCCGGAGGCGTTGACTCAGCTGTTGCCGCAGCGCTTGTCCACAAAGCCATTGGCAATCAGCTCACGGCGGTGTTTGTGGATCACGGGTTACTCAGAGAAGGTGAGGCTGAGCAGGTCGAGCGAGACTATGTTGCTGCAACGGGAATCCGACTGGTAGTGGTGAATGCGCAGGAGAAGTTTTTGTCGGCGCTCGCCGGGGTGAGCGATCCTGAGCAAAAGCGAAAGATCATCGGCAGAGAGTTCATCAGAACCTTCGAGGAAGCTGAGCGGAAACTAGTCGCGGAAGCTGCCAAGGACAATGAACCGATTAAGTTTTTGGTTCAGGGAACTTTGTATCCAGACGTAGTCGAGTCGGGCGGGGGAGTAACCGCCGGTATCAAGAGCCACCACAACGTCGGGGGCCTTCCCGAGGATCTGCAGTTTGAACTAGTAGAGCCCTTGAGAACCTTATTCAAGGATGAGGTTCGGGCTATTGGTGCGGAGCTCGGGCTTCCAAAAGAAATTGTTAATCGTCAGCCGTTTCCAGGTCCAGGACTTGGAATTCGAATTGTCGGAGAGGTAACAAAAGAGCGACTGGACCTTCTGCGCAAAGCCGATGCAATTGTTAGAGAGGAGCTGAGTGCCGCTGGTCAAGATGGGAAGATTTGGCAGTGCCCAGTAGTTCTCCTGGCCGATGTTCGCTCCGTCGGTGTTCAAGGGGATGGCAGAAGCTACGGACACCCAATTGTTCTTCGTCCAGTTTCTTCGGAGGATGCGATGACCGCCGACTGGTCCAGATTGGATTATGAGCTTTTGGCAAAAATCTCTAATCGCATTACCAATGAGGTAGAGGGCGTGAATCGAGTGGTACTCGATATAACCTCCAAGCCTCCCGGCACCATTGAGTGGGAGTAGTGGTGCAGGTATTTGGACACAGGGGTGCCTGCGGCTATTTGCCTGAAAACACAATGGAGTCTTTCGAGCTTGCTTTTGAACTCGGCTGCGAGGCAATTGAGTTTGACGTTGTGCTGACGAAGGATTCAGTGCCAGTGATTCGTCACGATCTAGATTTTTCTATTACCACTGACATTGCGACTAGAAGCCTTAGATCAAACTCTGTTGATGAACTGAACTACGTCGAGCTAGAAACAGTCAGGGCAACCGAGCGCTATCCAGAAACAAGACAGGCGTCAGCCAAGAGAAATGGCGAATTCAGGGTTCCAACCCTTGCTGAGGTTTTTGCCAATCCGAAGTTTGATGGCAAGCATTTGATTGTTGAGCTTAAGTATGGGAAGCACTTTCAGGAAAAAGGCTTTGACCTGCTAGGCCAGGTCAAGCGAGTTATGGAAGAAAGCGATTTTCAAGCCCGTGGTATCAAGGTGACCATTGAGTGCTTTGAGTTTGCGGTATTGCGAGAGGCAAAGCAGAGGATTGGAAATAGTGCAACTTATGTTTTCCTTTCTGCACCAGACATGCTTCCCGAGGGGCACAGTGTTTTAGGTGATGAACTACTATCCGAAATAGCCGATAACTTCGATGGACTTTCAGTCCACTACTCCATGGTGCTTGGAAGTGACCTAGTCCAAACAACCAAAGCCCGGGAACTACTGATGTATACCTACACCGCTCGCATCGAGACAGCGGAGGGCGAGGTTAACGACTGGTTCAGAAAGCTTGCTAGTACCGGGGTCGATGGGATTTTCTGCGATCAGCCTGATCTGATGATCAAACTCGTCCGAGGCAGCAACTAGGCTCACTCAGATGCCAACCACCGCCGGTAACCCAGATGATCTGCTGGTTCAGCTCAATCCCCAGCAGCGCAGTGCGGTTTTATATAGAGGTAGTGCACTGCTCATCGTTGCGGGTGCCGGTTCTGGAAAAACTCGAGTCCTTACCCATCGGATAGCTCATCTACTTGCCACAGGAGAGTTATACCCATCTCAAATTCTTGCCATCACCTTTACCAACAAGGCTGCCAATGAAATGCGTGAGCGAGTGGAAGAGCTACTCGGCCAGGTCAGCGAGGGGATGTGGATAAGGACCTTCCACTCAGCCTGCCTGCAAATTTTGCGAAGAGAAGCAGAGCGACTTGGGCACAGCTCAAGCTTCACCGTTTATGACACGGGAGACACCAGAGCGCTTCTCAAGCGACTGCTTAGAGAAGCCGGAGCAGACGATGCGGATGTCAAGCCACAGGTGGCCGCCTCGGTTATTTCTAATGCTAAAAATGAACTGCGAGACGCAGAAGACTTTGCTCGCAACGCAGACCGCTCAAATCCCAGAGAGCGCATTATTGCTGAGGTCTACAGCGCCTATCAGTCAGAACTGATGCGCAACAATGCATTTGATTTTGATGATCTGATTGTTGAAACGGTGAATTTGTTTCGTAATTTCCCAGAGGTCCGAGCACGTTATCAAAAACGCTTTCGTCATGTTCTAATCGATGAGTATCAAGACACAAATAAAGCTCAGTATGCGCTGATTCGAGAGCTGACCAAACCATTACCCAGCGAATACGCAAACTTTGATGAGAAGACTGGCGAGCAGCTGGGACCCGCAGACCTAACGGTTGTGGGAGACTCAGATCAGTCCATCTATGCATTTCGCGGTGCTGACATTCGCAACATCACCGAATTCGAAAGAGACTTTGTCGGTTCCGAAACCATTCTGCTAGAGCAGAATTACCGCTCGACCCAAAACATCCTCTCCGCTGCCAATGCTGTTATTGCCCAGAACCCCTATCGCCCAGCCAAGAACCTATGGACGGATAGTGGAAGCGGAGACAAAATCACCTTATTCACCGCGTTTGATGAGAGAAATGAAGCTGCGTTTGTGGTTGATGCCATTCGCACCATGCATGAGCAAGGCGCTAACTATCGAGAGATGGCCGTGCTCTATCGCACCAACGCGCTAACGCTTTCTCTAGAAAATGAGCTCAAGGCACAGCGAGTTCCCTACATCGTCGTGGGAGGCTTGAAGTTCTTTGAGCGCAAAGAAATAAAGGATGCGCTTTCATACCTTGGAGCAATAGCCAATGCCAGCGACGATGAAGCAATCAGGCGCATTATCAACTCACCCGCAAGAGGCATCGGCGAAAAGACTGAGATAAAGATTGCTCAGTTTGCAAGGAAGCACGACCTTAGTTTGCGACAGGCAATGCTCAGATCGAGTGAATTGGGTCTTGGACCAAAGATAACTGCCGCAATTGAAGAGTTTGGGAGACTGCTTAACGAACTTGATGCAATGAGTGCAACCGAAGGTCCAGCTGATGTTCTCAAGCAGGCACTTATTCGCAGCGGCTACAGAACTGAGCTAGAAATTAGTAGAGACCCCCAGGATGAAGCTCGCTTAGAAAATCTCGACGCTCTTTTGGGGCAGCTCTATGACTGGCAGCGTGAATTCCCCAGTGGGACAGTTGCGGACTATCTTGCGGAGGTGACCTTGGCTTCGGATCAGGATCAGCTGGATGATGAATCTGGCAATCTTTCGCTTATGACTCTTCACACAGCCAAGGGACTGGAGTTTGACTCAGTTTTCATCATTGGTTGCGAGCAGGGAACACTTCCTCACATCAGAGCTTTTGATGAACCGGGCGGCTTGCAGGAGGAACGTCGACTTATGTATGTGGGGATGACCCGGGCAAAGAAGAGACTAACTCTCTCCCATGCATTGCAGCGCACCCTCTTCGGCAATACCTCGAGCTTTTTACCATCATCCTTCCTTGCGGACATTCCGGGGGATTTGCTCGATGCCGTTGGCCAGCAGCGGGAATCAATTCCCTCTCCGACGAGAAAGTGGCAGGGTGCAGTAACCGCAACCACCATTCGCGATAACAAGGATTTGCAGCTGGCCGTCGGAGATCGTGTTCTGCACGAGAGCTTCGGCGAGGGTCAGGTTATTTCCGTTTTAGGGGAGGGCCCCAAGCAGGTCGCGGAGGTTAGATTCGAAAGCGGAACAACTAAGCGTCTGCTAACAAAAATGGCTCCAATAACCAAGCTCTAGGTGGTAAACGGGACCTGGCTCTTCGATAGACTTACCCCGTTCTTCCCCCTTTAGGAAAAGAAAACTCACTGTGGATTTATTTGAATATCAAGCGCGCGACATTTTTGAAAAGTATGGCGTTCCAGTTCTAGCTGGCAAAATTGCCGACACTCCTGAGCAGGCAGAAGCTGCCGCTGCAGAAATTGGTGGAACGGTAGTTGTAAAGGCCCAGGTCAAAATTGGTGGGCGAGGTAAGGCTGGTGGCGTAAAAGTTGCCCACTCACCCGCGGAAGCTAAAGAGAAAGCAGCTCAAATTCTTGGACTCGATATCAAGGGTCACATTGTCAAAAGAGTCATGATTGCCCAGGGTGCAGACATCGATAAGGAGTATTACTTCTCGATTCTGCTTGATAGATCCAACAGAACTTTCCTATCGCTTTGCAGCGTCGAGGGTGGAATGGAAATCGAACAGCTTGCCCACGAAAGACCCGATGCACTAGCCCGCATCGAGGTTTCGGCTGTCACTGGAATAGACAAGGCAAAGGCTATAGAGATAGCCAAGGCCGCTAAGTTTTCCGAAGATCTCATTGACCAGGTAGCGGATGTTTTTGTAAAGCTCTATGACGTTTTCCGAAAAGAAGATGCCACTTTGGTGGAAGTAAACCCGCTGGTTAGAACAAAAGACGGCAAAATCGTTGCTCTCGATGGCAAGGTAACGCTGGATGACAATGCGGAGTTCCGCCACGAGCGCGAACAGATGGAACGCGATCAGCTTGATCCTCTGGAAGCTAAGGCCAAGGCCATGGATCTGAACTATGTGAAGCTGGATGGTGAGGTGGGAATCATCGGCAATGGCGCAGGTTTGGTGATGTCAACACTCGATGTTGTCGCTTACGCCGGAGCCAGACACGGTGGAGTAAAGCCAGCCAACTTCCTTGATATCGGTGGTGGTGCTTCAGCCGAAGTAATGGCCGCTGGTCTAGATGTGATTCTGAATGATCCGCAGGTGAAGAGTGTTTTTGTGAACGTCTTTGGCGGCATCACCGCTTGCGATGCTGTTGCAAACGGAATAGTCGGAGCCCTGAACACTCTTGGCGCAAAGGCCACCAAACCCCTGGTTGTCAGATTGGATGGCAACAACGTTGATGAGGGAAGACGGATTCTCAAAGATTTCAACCACCCGTTGGTGAGCTTGGCCGAAACCATGGATGACGGCGCTGATCAGGCCGCAAAGTTGGCGAGCTAGGAGATATAAATGGCAATTTACTTAGACGCAAACTCCAAGATTATTGTTCAGGGTATGACTGGTGCCGAGGGCATGAAGCACACCCGTCGAATGCTAGAAGGCGGCAGCAACATCGTTGGGGGAGTTAACCCCAAGAAGGCTGGCGAAAGTGTTGAGGTCGGTGGGAAGTCACTTCCAGTTTTTGGCTCTGTAAAGGAGGCGATGGAAAAAACTGGTGCAAACGTCAGCGTCATTTTTGTTCCGCCTGCATTTGCCAAGTCAGCAATCATTGAAGCAATTGATGCTGAGATTCCTCTAGCGGTTGCTATAACCGAGGGAATTCCTATCCATGACTCAGCAACGGCTTGGGCTTACAACGTTGAAAAAGGCAAGAAGACCAGACTGATCGGACCAAACTGTCCTGGAATCATTTCTCCGGGACAGTCCAATGCTGGTATCACTCCTTCCAATATCACGGGACGTGGACCAATCGGATTGGTCTCCAAGTCCGGAACTCTGACTTATCAAATGATGTTTGAACTTAGAGACATCGGATTCTCAACAGCAATTGGCATCGGTGGGGATCCTGTCATCGGCACGACCCACATTGATGCTCTAGAGGCTTTCCAGAACGACCCTGAAACCAAGGCCATTGTTCTGATTGGCGAGATTGGTGGCGATTCCGAGGAGAAGGCAGCTGCCTACATCGCAAAGAATGTGACCAAGCCCGTTGTTGCCTACGTCGCCGGATTCACAGCTCCCGAGGGAAAGACCATGGGTCACGCTGGTGCAATTGTTTCTGGCTCCGCCGGCACTGCTCAAGCTAAAAAAGAGGCCTTTGAGGCAGTTGGGGTGAGGGTTGGTAAGACACCCAGCGAGACTGCACAGCTAATGCGAGAAATTATTAGCAAGCTGTAATACGTGAATCGGGCTTTTAGCTTTGCCATAGCGGCGCTTCAGGCGCTCATAGTTATTGCTTCTGCAGTTGGGCTGGTTATAGCACCGCTCACTGTCGCCTGGTTCATCGAAGGCGATGGCTCGGTCGAATGGTCGGTAACTCTGCAGGTCGCAATCTTTGCTTTCCTACTTGCAACAGGTGTGCCGGTTCAGATTTCTGCAGGAGAAATTGTTGGAATTGAATTCGACACTTTCCAGATTGCTTTTTTGCCTCTAGGCCTAACACTGATGATGGCATTGATGATTATTCGTATCGGTCACAGACTTTCGGCAACCTCATCACTATGGCCAGCCTGGCTTTCAGGTGCCGTTGCTTTTGGCGGAATTTCCTACCTGCTCTCTCTCCTAGCGGGGAGCGAGGCAGCAGTGGTTTCAGAGTGGGATCCGATTTTTAGACCAGCTCTGTTTTTTGGTGGACTGCTTTTTATCGCCTCGGTTACCGGCAAGCGATTCGAATTAGTCAGCGGTTCAAACCCGCCTGAAGCACCAGAGCGAATTTGGGTTCGAGAAAGGTTTAAGAACTTCCTAGCTAATCTGCACTGGAGCATCTCGACAGCTGCCATCCCCGCACTCAGAATCGGCACGGCGGTAATGGTGATTCTGATTTTATCTTCGTCGTTACTGATAGGTATCGCGCTGGCGGCCGGGTGGATTGAGGTTTTGAGGCTTTACCAAGCGCTGAGTCTGAGCCTGTTGGGTGGTTTAGTGCTGACTCTGGGGCAACTTGCACTGCTCCCAAACATGATTGTGTATGGAGCATCGTGGATAAGTGGTGCCGGTTTTTCAATCGGTGCCGGATCCTATGTTTCACCAATTGCTTCGCAGCTAGGGCCGCTCCCAGCTCTGCCTCTTTTCGCGGCACTTCCTACCGCGGGCTTTGATAGAGGAGTTATCTTTTCGCTGATCCCAATCATCAGTGCCCTGGTGGTGACTCTTGTGGCAAGAAAGTCTCTAGATCGAATGAGGTGGGAGTTTGCAACGGCCTTTTCAGCGGCCTCGGTTCTTGCACTACTTTCTGCTCTGGTGGCGGGTGTCATAGCTTTTGTTCTGGCAAGCCTTGCCAGTGGCGCCTTAGGGCCGGGTAGGTTCAGCGAGGTCGGAGTGAATCCCTGGATGTTTTCTCTCGTCATCTTCCTTGAGGTACTAATCCCAGTCTTCCTAGTTTCCCTGGTGGTTGCTCGGCCTCGAAGCGAAGCTTCTCGAAAGTAGACTTTGCCCGTGCTGACAATTGTTGCCCTGGTCTCTGGTGGTGGGTCAAATCTGCGGGCACTTTTAGAAGCTTGCGACAACCCTCTTTTTCCAGCTCGCGTTCGGGCCGTTGGTTCGGATAGACCAGCGCCAGCCCTCGAGCATGCTGAACAGTTTTCGGTTCCAACGTTTGTGCTGGAGCCAGAGAAGTTCAGTAGCAAAGAACAGTGGGCTGATCTTCTACTTCGTTCGATTGAGTTTCATAAGCCAGACCTAATCGTTCTTGCTGGTTTCATGCGGATACTGCCAAGTTCAGTGGTTGACGCCCTCTCGCCAAAAATAATCAATATTCATCCCTCGCTACTGCCCGCATTCCCCGGTGCCCACGCTGTTGCTGATGCTTTGGCATCTGGAGCACAAATTACGGGAGCGACAGTTCACATCGTGGACAATGGCGTTGATACTGGGCCAATCATTCGGCAAACAGAAGTGCAGATTCCGGTTGGAATCAGTGAAGATCAGCTGCATAATCTGATTCGAGAGGTTGAAAAGAAGCAACTGGTGGAGGTTGTCAGAGACATTGCCGAGGGAAGAGTGAAACTGGAGGCAATCAAGTGACTCAGGTAAAGCGTGCTCTGATCTCGGTTTCTAATAAGTCAGGCTTGGTTGATTTTGCCAAGCAGCTGTCTGTGCTCGGTGTTGAAATTGTCTCTACTGGCTCAACCGCTACAGAAATAGCTGCCGCCGGTATTCCAGTCACGCAGGTAAGCAGCGTCACTGGATTTCCAGAATCACTGGATGGAAGAGTAAAGACTCTGCATCCAAAGATTCACGGTGGCATACTCGCCGACCTCAGAAAAGATTCACACAAACAGCAGCTAAATGAATTAGGAATTTCACCTTTTGAACTGGTGGTCGTAAACCTGTATCCCTTTATAGAGACGGTCAGGTCGGGGGCATCGTTCGAACAAATCATTGAGCAGATTGATGTTGGTGGGCCGGCTATGGTTCGAGCTGCTGCGAAGAATCATGCCAATGTCGCGGTAGTGGTTGATCCTGGACGTTATTCCGAAGTGCTCGAACAAATACGCAGTGGTGGTCTTTCGCTTGAATTTAGAAAAAGCCTTGCTCTTGAAGCCTTTAGTCACACCGCCGCCTACGACTCAGCTATTGCAAGTTGGCTGAGTGGCAAAGATGAACTGATTCTTAGCTATCGGAAGAAGGCGGAGCTTCGATACGGAGAAAACTCTCACCAGTCAGCCAGTTTGTTTGTTGATCAGATTGGAGGTGGGCTTGCTGGAGCAGAACAACTGGGCGGCAAAGAGATGTCATTTAACAACTATGTCGATGTCGAGGCTGCACTGAGGGCTGCCTATGACTTTGACCAGCCAGCGGTTGCAATCATCAAACACGCCAATCCCTGCGGCATTGCACTAGCGGATGCTGGCGCAGCCGACCCAATTCTTTCGGCGTATTTGAAGGCTCACGCAACTGACTCCATATCTGCCTTCGGCGGAGTGATTGCCGCTAATCGCAAGGTGACCGAAGAGATGGCGAAGGCTGTCTCCGAGGTTTTCACCGAGGCCATAGTGAGTGTTGATTTTGAACCCGCTGCTCTAGAGATTCTTGGGAAGAAGAAAAACCTTCGGATTCTGAGGCTTACTGATGAATACAAGCTTCCTCGGCAAGAGCTTCGTCAAATCTCGGGAGGAGTCTTAGTGCAAACTCCTGATTCTTTTGCGAATTTGGATGGCAGTCAGTGGCAACTGGTGAGTGGGGTAGCTGCCGATGACAAAACTATGGCAGATCTTGAATTTGCCTGGAGAGCAGTTAGATCTGTCAAGTCAAATGCAATAGTTTTAGCAAACGATCTTGCCGCCGTTGGAATTGGCATGGGACAGGTTAATCGTTTGGACTCATGTCGTTTAGCAGTCACTCGAGCAGGGGAGAGAGCAAAATCATCAGTTGCTGCATCTGACGCGTTCTTCCCTTTTGCTGATGGACTTGAGGTTCTTCTTTCAGCCGGAGTGAGAGCTGTGGTGCAGCCGGGTGGGAGCGTCAGGGACGAAGAGGTTATTGAAGCCGCTAAGGCTGCCGGAGTGACTATGTATCTCACGGGCGAAAGACATTTCTTTCACTAGGAATCTGTTCCTTCGGAAGCTGTTAGTCTGTAGGGCTGGCCTGAGCCAGCGGAGTGGTGAATGTCAAATTCCGATAAAGGAACCTTCAAGGTCCTTCTGCGGCTTGTCCCGTATGCGAAGAAAGCCCTACCCAGAATTCTGCTGGGAGTCGTTGCTGCCATTGCCGCACACATGTTTGCCCTCGCTATCCCGCAGTTTCTTCAAGGACTAGTCAATTCCCTCGTTGAGGGAGGTTTGGATGCGCTGCTTCCCGCAGTAGGTCTGATTGTTCTACTTGGTTTTGCTGAGGCGGTCTTTGTTCTGCTCAGGCGATGGCTGGTGCTTACCCCCGGTACTCACATGGAAGCCGGGATGCGCAACACGCTCTATGAGAAGCTGCAGGATCTTCCGGTTTCATTTCATGACCGTTGGCCATCGGGCCAGCTGCTCTCGAGAGCAATCTCCGACCTTAATCTAATTAGACGTTGGCTGAGTTTTGGTTTTGTTCTTTTTACTGCAAACCTAATCACAATCATTGTTGGTCTTGTCATTCTCTTCACATTTAGTTTCTGGTTGGGACTAATTTTCTTTATCACCACAATTCCAATTTGGATTGCTGGATTTATGTTTGAGGAAAAGTACAAAGTTGTCGCAAGACTCAGTCAAGATCAATCCGGCGATCTTGCAACTCGAGTCGAAGAGGCCGTCCACGGCGTGAGGGTGCTGAAGTCATTTGGACGCGGGGCATTCGCAGCCGGTCAGTTTGCCTCTCAGGCAACAGAGCTTCGTTCAACGGAACTTCGCAAAGCCAGAGCCGTTGCGAATATTTGGTTGTATCTGATTTTGATTCCAGAGATTGCCATTGGTTTCTCCATGCTGGCTGGTATTTGGCTGGTTGCCGAGGATCAGCTATCGGTTGGCAGTTTGGTGGCATTCTTCGCAACCGCAATGGTGCTTCGTTGGCCAACTGAGTCGCTTGGCTTCCTGCTCGGTTTCACTCTCGAAGCCAAGACCGCCGCCGAGAGATTCTTTGAGGTCATGGACAGTGAAAACAAAATTGTCGACCCCGAGCAGTCAAAGAAGATTCAAACCCCTAAGGGATTACTTGAGTTCAGAGATGTTCACTTCCGCTATCCAGACACTCCAGCTGAAGCAGGAGATCTTCTCAAGGGAGTTGACCTGCGAATCGAACCAGGTGAATCAGTAGCCCTGATTGGTCTGACTGGCTGCGGGAAGACAACTTTGACCGCTCTCACAACCAGGCTCTATGACGTCACCGGCGGGTCAATAACAATCGATGGAGTGGATGTTCGGGATCTAACAAGGCAAGAACTGAGAAGTTTGATTGCCATGGCATTTGAGGATGCAACCCTGTTTTCTTCCTCTGTCAGAGACAACGTTCTACTCGGTAACCCTGATGCAACAGATGAAGATCTCAAGCAGGCGATTGAAATAGCTCAAGCGCAGTTTGCGTATGACCTACCAAATGGACTCGACACAACAATCGGCGAAGAGGGCCTTTCTCTTTCGGGAGGCCAAAGGCAGCGCATAGCTTTAGCCAGAGCGGTGGCAGCGAAGCCTCGAATTCTAGTTCTCGATGATCCTCTATCCGCCCTGGATGTTGACACCGAAGCCATGGTTGAAGACGCACTCAGGCATGTTCTCAAGGATACCACCGCGCTCATCGTTGCCCATCGTCCATCAACAGTGATGCTGGCCGACCGGGTGGCGCTGTTGGAAGACGGTCGAATCACTGCTTTTGGCACTCATCAGGAACTGCTTAAGTCTTCGGAGCACTACCGATACGTAATCACCTCGCTTGATATAGAACAAAAAGAGCGGGAGGTGAACCTATGAGCATGTTTGGTACCAATGACGAAGAACGCACAGAACTAACCAAGGAAGAGTCGCGCTATGTTCGCCAGCGATCGAGAAAGTTACTCGGTTCACTGATTCTGCCAATGCGGGCAAAGATCCTGATTGCAATTGTCCTAGGAATAATCTCAACCGCTATTCGTGTGGCAGGTCCTGCACTGATTGCCCTCGGTATCGACTGGGCCCTTCCCAGGGCGATTCTTCGGGATTATGACGAGCTGTGGATAGTGGTTATCTGCTATCTGTCGGCAGCAATCTCAACGTCGCTTCTGACCTACCTGTTCCTTATGCTTTCAGCTCGCCTTTCCCAGGCGATGCTCTTTGATCTTCGTAACCGCATGTTTGTTCACACCCAGAAGCTCTCCGTCGAATTTCATGAGCGCTACACCGCCGGAAGAGTAATTGCCAGACAGACCTCGGACCTTGAATCAATTGCAGAACTGCTCTCGGGAGGTTTGAACGAACTGGTTATCGGAGGTCTATTCATGACCTTCACAGCCGTTGCGCTCTTCCTGCTAGACCCAATGTCCTTCTTCATTCTCTTCGGAGCGCTTTTACCACTCGGCATCCTCACCCGCTGGTTCCAAGTCAAGACCAACCGTGGATACCGCCAGCAGAAGGTCGCATCTTCTCGAATGATTCAGTACTTCGTAGAAACCATGACCGGAATTCGCGCCGTCAAGGCTTTCCGCAAAGAAAAGCGCAACGAGGAGCACTTTGGAGGGCTGGTGGAAAACTACCGAAAGCACAACGCCCACCTAATTCAGCTATTTGGAATCTACGACCCAGGGCTGATCATGATTGGAAACTTGACGGTCGGCGCAATCTTGCTATTTGGTGGCTACCGCGTCCTCGATGGCTCACTGGGCATAGGGGTGCTAACCGCTGCAATCCTTTATGCCAGAAGATTCTTTGACCCGATGGAAGAAATTGCAATCTTCTATAACTCTTACCAATCGGCCGCATCTGCTTTGGAAAAGATATCTGGTGTTTTGGAAGAAGAGCCCTCTGTCCCAGAGTCAACTAATCCAGTTTCCCTCACTCAAGCCAAAGGTGAGATCAAGTTTGATGGGGTTGAGTTCAAGTACTCAACCGGCCCGGTAGTTCTCAAGAAGTTTGATTTGGATATCCCAGCGGGACAGACCATTGCGCTGGTGGGAACTACTGGTGCTGGAAAGTCAACTCTGGCCAAGCTGATTGCCCGCTTCTATGACCCAAGCGATGGCAAGGTAACCATCGATCAACTTAACCTTCGAGACATCGCCAACAAGGACCTGAGGCGCGAGGTCGTTATGGTCACCCAAGAGGCATACCTCTTCTCAGGAACGGTTGCTGAAAACATCCAGCTCGGCAGACCCGGGGCATCCATCGAAGAAGTCATGGCAGCAGCAAAAGCTGTTGGTGCACACGATTTCATCGAAGCACTTCCTGAGGGTTATGACACTGACGTCAATAAAAGAGGTGGAAGAGTATCCGCTGGACAGAGACAGTTAATCTCCTTTGCCCGAGCATTCCTTGCAAATCCTGCTGTTCTGATTTTGGACGAGGCAACTTCTTCGCTGGATATTCCTTCAGAGCGAATGGTGCAGAAGGGATTGAAGACACTGCTTGCTGGCCGAACAGCAATCATCATTGCCCACAGACTCTCAACAGTTGCTATTGCTGATCGAGTACTCGTTATGGAGCACGGCGAAATCATCGAAGACGGATCTCCCGCTGCGCTGTCGGCTGGAACTGGAAAGTTTGCCAAGCTCTATAAAGCCTGGAGAGACTCTCTGGTCTAGTTCTTTGCCAGCAGGGCTATTGCACTGCTTGGACCAAGACTCGCTGTTAGCTTTCCGTCTTTTATCTGGAATATCTCGCCTGAGAAGATATCTTCGTATTCTCCGTCGCTCAGAGTGGTTGCAACATCAACATCTGCCGCTGCGTCCAAAGAGACATTTGTAATGAAGTAACCCTTGCCCTCTCTGGCAAAGCCGTAAACCGTCTCGCTCTGATAAATCTCCACGACCGAAGCGCCATGCACGCGGTTGCGGAAATCAATCATTTTCAGTGTTGATGCCCAGCGGTGCTGACAGATCCACTCGCGATCCTCATAGAACTCCTTTGGTGAGCTAACCTGCGAGCAGTCGATGGCATCAACCTTGCCTTCTGTTTCCTTTGGCCCGCCGTCATAGTCGACGAAAGCATAGGAGGAAAACAGCATCGGCGTTCCGTAATCCTCAGCAAGCATCATGGCTGTGGCAAGCTCAAAGTAGCGGGATTGGCCGAAGTTAACGGCTTGCCCATTTCTTTCGGTGTCATGGTTTGACACGAAGGAAATCGCTTTTTCGCTTGGTGCATGGGAGATATAGCGAGCTTCGCTATCGACATAGCCGATTACCTGATCAACAAAGAATGCCTTCATGTTCTTGGCGTAATCGAATTCCCAGACTGAGCCAAGCTCTAGATACTGTTCGGGTTGAATCGGTTCGCCTGGACCTCTAATGACCTCAAGTAAAACAACCGTTCCCTCGGGAAGGGCCGCGACAATTGGCTTTAGGTCATCGGGGGATATGTGCTTTGCTGCATCAATGCGAAAACCTTTTGCTCCAAGGGAAAGAAGGTCATTCAAAAGCCCAAGAATTTTTTCCTGGACAGATGGAAGCGAAGTGTTTAAATCGCTCAGGCCAAGTAATTCACAGGTTTGGACCTGATCTTTGTCCGCATAGCTCTGAATACTGTTGTCGTAAGTCAGCTGGCAGTTGTGGAAATCATCCTGGGTGTAAAGACCCGGGTACTCGTATTTGTTGAAACTGGTTCCGCCGACTCCGATACCTGAGTAGCTAGCACTCATGTGGTTAATCACAACGTCAACAATTACGTCCACACCAAACTCGGCGCAGGTTGTAACCATGTTCTGGAATTGTTCGCGATTTCCAAGTCTTGACTGAAGCTGATAGCTGACTGGCTGATAAACCGTCCACCAGGCTGGACCTTCTATGTGTTCCTGAGCTGGTGAGACTAATACCCAGTCCACACCGCTACCGCCAATGAATTCGCACTCACTAGCCACGGAGTCCCATGGCCACATAAATAGTTGCAATCCCACCTGTGAATCAAATGGCTCTTCCTCGGTTGTGCAGCCGACGAGAGTGATGGAAGAGAGCATGAGGGCTACTAGAAATCTGACTGAGCGCATCCCACCATGCTAACCGATAGGCTAGAGGCTGCCTTTAGCGCTTCGCGCATAATCTCAGGAGCATCATGAGCAAAATCAAAGTGGTTGGGAAAGTCGTCGATCTTGACGGCGATGAAATGACCAGAATCATCTGGCAGGACATCAAAGACAATCTGATCCTGCCTTTCTTGGATATCGAGATTGATTACTATGACCTCTCAATACAGAATCGTGACGCTACTGATGACCAGGTCACTATTGATGCTGCCAATGCCATCAAGCAGCACGGTGTTGGGGTCAAGTGCGCAACCATTACTCCCGATGAGGCCAGAGTTGCCGAATTTGGGCTAAAGAAGATGTGGAAGAGTCCAAACGGAACGATTAGAAACATCCTTGGTGGTGTTGTCTTCCGAGAGCCAATCATCATCTCTAACATCCCAAGACTTGTTCCCGGTTGGACAAAGCCCATCGTTATTGGTCGTCATGCTCATGGAGACCAGTACAAGGCAACTGACTTCAAGGTCCCAGGTGCAGGAAAGGTGACCATTACCTATACCCCTGCCGATGGCTCTGCCCCGCAGACTATGCAAGTAGCTGAGTTTCCAGAGCACGGCGGCGTAGCAATGGGAATGTATAACTACATTGATTCCATTCGCGACTTTGCCCGATCGTCTTTCAACTACGGCCTGTCTCGAGGCTTCCCGGTTTACATGTCGACTAAGAACACAATCCTGAAGGCATATGACGGGGCATTCAAGGACACCTTCCAAGAGGTGTTTGACAGTGAATACAAAGAAAAGTTTGAGAAAGCCGGACTCACCTATGAGCATCGCCTAATTGATGACATGGTTGCCTCTGCACTGAAGTGGGCAGGCGGGTATGTCTGGGCTTGTAAGAATTACGACGGCGATGTTCAGTCCGACACAGTTGCTCAGGGATTCGGATCTTTAGGTCTTATGACCTCAGTCTTGTCGACACCAGATGGTAAAACTGCTCTCGCCGAAGCAGCACACGGCACAGTAACAAGGCACTATCGCCAATGGCAGAAGGGTGAAAAAACCTCAACCAACCCAATCGCTTCCATCTTTGCTTGGACGCGGGGACTGATGCACAGGGCAAAGCTTGATGGCACCCCAGAGGTCGACAAGTTTGCTCATACTCTCGAAGAGGTTGTTATTCAGACAGTCGAGGCTGGCAACATGACTAAGGATCTTTCCGCGCTGGTTGGACCTGGTCAGAAGTGGCAGACCACTGAAGAGTTCATGGCAACTCTGGCTAGCAACATGAAAGCCAGAATGGCCTAATAAGTCTGGCCTCTAAGAGGCTGTGGAAAACTCCCTGCAGAAAACTGCGGGGAGTTTTACTTTTCCCGCATGAAAAAATTTGCCCTTGGCCTGGCGGCCTTTCTATCCTTTACGTTTTTAGTTCCAATTCCTGCTTCCGCGAACACTGTGTGTACTGGAAGTGATTGTGTTGTCTCCTTTCATTACACGGGCACTGAGCAGCAGTGGAGTGTCCCAGCGGGAGCAACCAACATCCGCTTCTTTGTCTATGGCGCATCTGGCGCAAGAGGAGGTGGTGGCGGATCAGTTACAGGAGTGCTCAACAATCTGCCCTCCGTTCTTTACGTATACGTCGGAGGCCAGGGAAGCCAGGGCCGCAACGCATCAGGCGGCTATAACGGCGGAGGTGCTGCTGGTGGCAATCGAGGTAACGAGGGCTCCGGCGGAGGTGCCAGCGACATCAGATCTTCGCAAGCTTTATCCAGCCGAATAGTTGTTGCTGGTGGCGGTGGTGGCGGCGGTGGATACTCCGGTGCTGCCGGTGCTGCTGGTGGTGGTCTTGAAGCTGCTGCTGGTGGATCAGGGCAGGGCGGTGGTGGCGGCGGAGGCACTCAAGTTTCTGGTGGTGGCGCTGGTTATTCAAACGGTGGAAGCTCCGGAACATCTGGAACCTTTGGTCAGGGTGGAACGGGTGGAACCAGTTGGAACGCAGGTGGCGGTGGCGGAGGCGGAGGTTGGTATGGAGGCGGTGGCGGTGGAGCTGATGACAACGACTGCTGCTCTGATGGCGGTGGCGGCGGAGGTGGGTCGTCTTATGCAAACCCTTCGTTGACTCAAAACGTTGCCCATGCTGCTGGAGTCAACTCAGGTCACGGCCGGGTAGAGATTCACTACGCACTGATTCCTGTCATCACTTCCTTTAGTGGGGTGCAGGCATCCTCCGTCTCGGCAACATTTACTCTTGTTGTAAGTGAAGCCATTAGCAATCTTGATCAGGGCGACTTCATTGTTTCAGGCTGCAGTTGGAGACAGCTAGCCGTATCTGGGAATTCAGCGGCAATCACTCTCACGTCGTGTTCGCACGGAACAGTCAGTCTGACCCTAAAGGCCAGTTCAATAGGTGCTTTGCAAAACGGCCCACCGCAGCCAGTCACCGCAATAATTCAATTTGATGGACAGGCACCTAGTTTCACATGGCTGGAAAGTGGAAACTCTTTTTCGCAATCGAGTGTGGTTCTTGGCTTTAGCATCCAAGATGCCACTGTCAGCAGTATTGCTCAGTTTGATTTTGGGGGTTGCCAGGGAGAACTTATGAATATGGCGGTGAGAATATTCGGCTGTCCAGATGGAACCCGAACAATTTCTTTCGGTGCAAATCAGCTAACTGACAGCTGGGGTAACACTGGTCCTGCTAGTGCAGTTTCTTATCAGGTCTTGTTTGATCAAACTGCTCCGGTGGCAACTTGGTCAAACGTTCAGGTTTCTGGCACAACGACATTTAGTTACTCGGCAATTATTGATTTCTCTGAGAGCGTTAGTTTTTCTGTTTCGAGTATCGTTTTCACATCCTCTATGGCCTGTGTCAGAGGCCAATCGGAGAGGGCGTCTGGGTGGTTTTTCTGGGCTGAGTGCCAACACGGCTCCGGATCGTGGCTACTGCCAGCTCTTTCTTTGAAGGATACCCTCGGTAATTTTGGTCCCATTGAGCCGGTATCTGTCAGCTTCGAAAACCTTGCTCCGCCGCCAGTTCAGCAGGTATCCAATCCCCAGACTGAGTCGCGCGCGATCACACCTCCAGTTCAAACTGAGTCACAGGCAGTAACCACTCCACCGCAGGAGCAGAGTCCACAGCCACAACCAACACAGCCACCTGTTAGCCAACCAGTTGCTCAACCTCCAGCTACTGAACCCGCTCCAGAACCTCAACCTCCGGTGGTTTCAGAGCCTGAACCAGTCGAGGTCGTGTCAGAAATCGTCGTGACTGAATCACCTGTGATCGAAGAAGTAGTCACTGGATCCGAGGAGATTGAGATGGCACCTATTAGCTTCGATGACGTTCCTATCTTTGCGACTGAAGATATCAATGAAGAGGCAATAACTCAGCAAAGACCACAGACTCCCAAGATCTCTACGCAGGAACTGTCGGAAGAAGTTTCTGTCAGCCCAATTCTGGAAGATTCGCAGGATGAGAAGGACCCAATTCAGCTAGCCGCAAACGAATTTACTTTTAGGGAAGAAGAGGCGTTTCCAATTCTTCCTGTTGCGCTAGTCGCAATGATCCTCTTGGCTCTGCTTGGACTAGTAGTAATTAGGATTAGCGGAAAATGATGGTTCTTTGACCGTCCAGCAGGACGCGGTGTTCGGCAAACCACTTGATTGCTTGAGTGAGTGTTTTCGACTCCGCGTCCTGACCAATTTGAACCAAAGCATCTTTTGATGCCGCGTGATCTACGCGGGTTACGTTTTGTTCAATGATTGGTCCCTCATCAAGATCTGATGTCACAAAGTGTGCCGTTGCACCGATTAGCTTCACACCGCGAGCATGGGCTTGGGCATAGGGATTGGCACCTTTGAATCCAGGAAGAAACGAGTGGTGGATGTTGATGATTCTGCCGGCAAACTCATTACAGAACTCAGGGGAGAGAATCTGCATGTACCTGGCCAGAACAATCAGCTCAATCTGATTTTCAAGGATGTATTGCCTCAGAGTTTTCTCAAATTCAGCCTTGTCTGCCGAGCTCTTTACTGACTGCGAATCAAACTCAACACCATAGAAACCTGCCATCTCGGCCAGGTCTTGATGATTAGCAAAAACCTTGCTGATTGAAATAGGAAGTTGACCCGCTCTTTGTCGATACAGAATGTCATTTAGGCAGTGGCCGGCTTTTGACACCAATACGACTGCCTTGATGGGCCTTCCTACAAAATCCAAAACGTATTCGAGCTTGTACTCGCCGACTATGGTCTCAATCTGTTTTTCAAAGTCTGACTTTGAAATATCAGCTTCGATCTGCAGGCGCATGAAGAAGCGACCGGTGTCATTAGATGTGTACTGCTGGCTCTCTGTAATGTTTCCGCCAGCCTCAACGACCGCGCCGGAAATGGCGTGGACGATGCCGGGCCTGTCTGGACAGACAAAGGTTAGGACCCAGTGTTCTTTGGTACTCACCCGCACAATCCTATTCAGCGAGCCAGTCTGGCTGGGTCTCAGTGGCTAGTAAACTTACGCGCATGCCGATAAACCCCCTTCATTCAGCGCCTCTAAAACAGGTGGATCCCGAGATTGCCGCCGTCCTCCAGCAGGAACTTGACCGCCAACGAGGGACGCTGGAGATGATTGCCAGTGAGAATTTTGTCTCCAGAGCAATCCTCGAAACACAGGGTTCGGTTCTCACAAACAAGTACGCGGAAGGCTATCCAGGCAAGCGTTACTACGGCGGCTGTGAAGCGGTCGACATTGCTGAGAATCTGGCTAGGGACAGGGCGAAAGAGCTATACGGCGCCGAGTATGTCAATGTCCAACCACACTCAGGTGCAACGGCAAACGCAGCGGTGATGATGGCGCTTGCCAATCCTGGAGACAGAATCTTAGGTTTGAGTCTGGCGCACGGTGGGCACCTAACTCACGGTATGAAGCTGAACTTTTCTGGACGCATGTATGAAGCTCACGCCTACGAACTGCATCCCGACACTTACCTCATCGACATGGACATAGTCCGGGCTAGAGCACTAGAAACCAAACCTGCAGTATTGATCGCAGGTTGGTCGGCATACTCCAGGCACCTTGACTTCGCCGCCTTCCGTTCAATTGCGGATGAGGTTGGTGCGAAGCTTTGGGTTGATATGGCTCACTTCTCCGGTCTGGTTGCTGGTGGTGTTCACCCGTCTCCTGTTCCTTATGCCGATGTTGTTTCCTCCACGGTGCACAAGACCTTGGCCGGACCGCGCTCGGGAATGATTCTGTGTAAAGAGCAATGGGGTAAGAAAATTGACACTGCAGTTTTCCCTGGTCAACAGGGTGGCCCATTGATGCATGTGATTGCTGCCAAGGCTGTTGCATTCAAGGCTGCCATGAGTCAGGAATTCAAAGATCAGCAGCAGAGAACAATAGATGGGGCAAGGATTCTTGCGGACAGGCTTGTGCAGTCAGATGTTGCTGGGGCAGGAATCACGGTTCTGACAGGTGGAACTGATGTCCACTTAGTACTAGTGGACCTGAGAAATGCAGCCATCGATGGTCAAACTGCAGAAAATATTCTTCACGAGGCTGGGGTTACTGTGAATAAGAATTCAGTACCAAATGATCCAAGGCCACCGATGGTTACCTCGGGAATCCGCATTGGAACAGCTGCGCTAGCCACTCGCGGTTTTGGCGAAACGGAATTCAAAGAAGTGGCTGAAATTATTGCTCTGGCACTTCTTCCTGGAGCAGACCTGCCTGCACTTCGAAAAAGAGTTGCCGCACTCACCGAAGCATTCCCGCTTTATCAGGGACTAGAGAACTGGTAGTTCTTTGACCGCAATAATTCTGGATGGCAAGAAAACCGCAGCAGAAATCAAGCGGGAGTTAGCCAGCAGAGTTAGTGAACTGACCAAGTCGGGGAACACGCCTGGACTTGGCACGCTTTTAGTCGGTGATGATCCCGGATCAGTTGCCTATGTCGCAGGCAAGCATGCGGATTGTGCCGAGATCGGCATTCGCTCAATTCGAATAGATCTTCCCGCGGATGCTTCCGAGTCAGACATCAAATCGGCAATCACAGAACTCAATCAGGCCAAGGAAGTTACTGGCTACATAGTTCAGCTTCCACTGCCAAAAGCGGTTGACGCCAACTCGATGCTGGAACTTATCGACCCTGCGAAAGATGCCGACGGCCTGCACCCCGTCAATCTTGGAAAACTGGTTATGAATTCTTCGGGGAAGTTCTCCTCACCTCTTCCCTGCACGCCTAACGGAATTATTGAGCTTTTGCGGCGCTATCAGGTGAGGCTAGAGGGAGCCAAGGTGGCAGTTCTTGGACGAGGACTCACCGTTGGACGGCCGCTAGGGCTGCTGCTATCAAGTAAAGCTGTAAATGCAACACCAACACTTCTTCACAGTCAAAGTAGTGACATTGAAAAGGTTGTGCGAGATTCTGACATTGTTGTTGCCGCTATCGGTCAACCAGAATTCGTAAAGAGGGATTGGATAAAACCAGGAGCTGCGGTTTTGGATGTTGGGATTTCTCGCGTCTCAGGCAAATTGGTCGGGGATGTTGAGCCCTCAGTGCAAGAAGTTGCCGGCTATTTTTCACCAAATCCAGGTGGTGTTGGTCCGATGACCAGGGCCATGCTCCTGGCGAATGTCTTACAGCTAGCTACCAAAGTCCTTTAGAGCATCGAACCTGGGGTCAATTGGTTTTTGGTGATCATGGTTTCCAACATCAAGCTTTTCTCCACAATCCGCGCACAGTCCAGGGCAGTCCTCTGAGCAAAGCGGCTGGATTGGAAGGTTTGGCACCACAGAGTCAATAAGTGGCTGTTCAAGGTCTACCCGATCTTGCTCAATAAAGAAGTCATCTTCATTTTCAGGTCGATAGTGAAATAGTTCTTGAATTTCGATTGGAACATCCACTTCTATTTTTTCCAGACACCTGGAGCATTCAGATTTGGCGGTTGTCTCTCCCTCTGCGCTAACCAAGATTCCCTCGTGTACTGATTCCAATCTGACGGCCAGGACTATTGTGGTTTCTTTTCCAACGGCAATAACTTCTGTCCCGAGGTTTTCTGTCAGTGAGTGTTCGAGCGTGAGCTCCTTCATGGTGCCAGGTTTATTAATTAGGTCTTTCACCTGAATCACCAGACTCAATTTGCCCTCCGCGCGCTGAGTGCTTGTCTAACAGATTCGGTGACGTGTTTCGAAACATCGCCCCCTAGTGACGCCACTTCGCGAATAAGTGAAGAAGATGTTTGACTGTATTTGGGTTCGGTTGGAAGAAAGACAGTTTCGACACCGGTCAAATCTCTATTCATGCTGGCAAATTGCAGTTCATAATCAAGGTCCGCTGCCGTGCGAAGACCCTTGATAAGAATTTCAGCCCCCAGGTCTTTGGCGATGTTTGCCAGCAGCCCCGAGCTGGACTCTCTAACTTCAATTTCAGTCAGACCCAGTTCCTTCAGCGAGGCTTCAATGAGCTGAACTCGCTCCTGAGATGTAAAGAGATTCTTTTTGCTGGGGTTGTGTACCACTAGGACTATTAGCTTCTCGCTCAGTCCCTTGGCCCTGCGGATTACTGAAAGGTGACCTAGGGTGATTGGATCGAATGAGCCGGGGTAGATTGCAATTTTTGCCACGCGACAAGGTTAGTCGCTATGCGTAGCTCCTAAAACTGGCTTCTGATTGCCCACAAATCAGGGAAGACGGGGTGAAATAGGGTGCTCGAAAGGTAGCCAACACCACTCGAACCTCCGGTTCCCTTTTTCTTGCCAATAGTTCTTTCAACCATTTTCACGTGGCGATAGCGCCATTCCTGTAGACCTTCATCCAAATCAACCAAAGCTTCGCCGACCATTGATGCCTCAGGGTCATTGCGATGGATTTCAACCAGAACTTTCTGGACCTCTTCATCCTCAGTCCATGGCAAAGAAACATCTCTGGTGAGAGCTTTTTCTGGCATTGGTTTTCGGTAGTTGAAGTAGTGCAAGGCCGAGTCCCAAAGCGACTTTCTTTGCATCGCCTCTTCAACTCTGGAGCGTGCGGCCGAGCCTGGAGTTAGGTGTTCGGCCATTCCCATTCCGCTTTCTTTTTCTGCATCCGCTCCAGCCTGATCTCTGCGACCCAGCACCGCTTCCAGTTCGCGGAACTGCGCCGACTGAAATCCCGATGCCGAGGACAGCCGAGAACGGAAGGAGTTGAACTGCAAGGGCGTCATGGTTTCTAAGATGTCTAGCTGCGCAACGCATGTCTTCATGATGTTTCTCATTCGACCAAGCAGCGCTAGCGAGCGGTGAGTGTTTCCGTTCTCAAGTGATTTCTGGAGTGCATTGGCTTCGTGTAAAAGCTGCTTGAACCAAAGCTCATAGACCTGATGAATGGTGATGAATAGGAGTTCGTCATGCTCTGGCCCGTCACTGAGCGGCTCCTGGAGTTTTAGAAGCTCATCCACCTTGAGATAGGAAATGTAGGTGATGTGTTTGCTGTGTTCCATGTTTAGGTGACTCGGCTTTCACTCTGACTTACATTCTTATAATCACCACTTTGAACTAAGTCCCGAAGTCTTTGAAATCCTTCGAAAACTTCTGAGTAAGAGGTGGGGAGCGGGGAGATGCCAAGTCGAATCGAAGCAGGTTCGCGGTAGTCGGGAATGACCTTTTTGAGTTTTCTCAGCGCATGAGCAATCGCCTTGGCATCTTGGTGCCTGAGGATTATGTGCCCACCACGCTTATTGGCTTCGCGCGGGGTTCCGAGAGTGAAACCCAAAGGTTTTAGCCACTGATCGTAAAGTTCAATCATCAGCTGAGTGCCTTGAGCAGCTTTGGCCTGAATTTTTTCTATGGTGGCTCTTCCAATCATTGAGAACGCAACTTCCACCGCCCGAATTCCAATAATCGAAGGACTGGCTATTTGAAAACCTCTGATTTGCTGGTTTGGTTCGAAAAATGGACCCATCTCAAACTGTTTCTGCTGGGCAAACCAGCCTTGAATAGGAACCTGCAGTTTCTCCTGAAGGTCTTTTTTCACATAGAGCCAAGCTGGTGATCCGGGTCCGGAGTTGCCGTATTTATAGGTGCAGCCCACTGCTAGGTCGACACCGTTTTTCTCAAAATCCAAAACTATTGAGCCAATAGCGTGGGAGCAGTCCCAGACCACATAGATGCCAAACTCTCTGGCCAAATCGGTGATTGCCTTTATGTTCTGGCGAACCCCGGAGCGATAGTTGATGGCCTGAAGTGTAAGAAGAGCTACATCACTGCTGAGGATGGGTCTGAGAGCCTCAACTGTGATTTCCTCATCGAGGCTTTTGATTTCGACAGCTCCTGGGCCGCCCATGCCATCGCTATTCAGGGTGATGAGTTCGAGGTCAAACTGTTCGGCTATGCCCTGAAGGATGTAGCGATCCGTTGGGAAGTTAGCGGAGTCAATAATTATTTTCCTGCGGCCTGGGTTTGCCTTTATCGCAGCCACGCAAAGCTGATAGAAGTTAACGCTGGTGGTGTCGCAGACCAGGGTTTGGCCTTTTTCGGCACCCAGTGCACTCTCGGCTAGTAAATCGCCAGCTGTCTGAGCTTGATCTATCCAGTGTGACCATCCGTCAACCAGTTGATCTCCCCACTCGTTGGTGAGAAAGCTATTCACCTGTTCGATTGTTTTGAGGGGCAGGCGTCCAAGGGAGTTGCCATCGAGGTAGCAAATGTCTTTGTCTGAGAAGAAAAACTCGCTGCGGAAACTGGCTAGTGGGTCGTTTTGGTCAAGCTCTAAGACTTTGTCTTTGGTCCACTGCGTACCCATGCCTCCACTTTACTCAGACCAGCAGCTGGTGCTTGGCCAGTTCGGCGTAGAGGGGAGTGGACTTCACCAGCTCTGAGTGGGATCCCACCCCTACCACCTGACCCTTTTCCAAAACGATTATCTTGTCGGAATCAACCACGGTGGAGAGGCGGTGGGCAATCACTACCAGAGTCCTGTTTTGAGCTACTGCATCAATAGCTTCACGCATGCGCTGCTCATTGGGACCATCCAGTGCGCTGGTTGATTCATCGAGCAGAAGAATTGGCGGCTTTGCTAGCAGCGCTCTGGCGATAGCAAGCCTTTGCCTTTCCCCGCCAGAGAGCATGATTCCGCTTTCCCCAACTTCGGCATCGAGCCCAGCTGCATCACGATTGAGAACATCATTTAGGTTCACCTGGCTTAGCACCGCTCGGAGCTCTTCCTCGGTGGCATCGTCTTTTCCAAGCAGAAGGTTGTCGCGAATGCTGCCGGCAAGCACTGGAGCATCCTGCTCAACATAGCCAAGCTGCTCACGCAGGGTCTTTCTAGAAAACTCAGTTACGTCTTGCCCGTCGAGAAGAATCTGACCACCGGTTGGCTCATAGAACCTCTCAATGAGCGAGAAGATGGTTGACTTGCCAGCACCGGAGGGACCAACGAGTGCAACACGGTTGCCTCGCTCGATTTGGAAGCTGACGGAAGTCAGTATCGGTTTTACTTCTCCATCTTCAGCGGGGTAGTTGAAATCAACATTTCTAAATTCAATCGCAGCGTTGGTTTTGGCGCTCCGCTGGTCCGTCTGACTCTCAGTCTCTTCCTCGTCAAGAACCATGATCTCCTGGATGCGAGCTAGAGCTCCAAGAGCTCCCATTACCGAGGTGTAGGCACCGAATGCTGAAATCAAAGGTCCAATCATGAAAAACAGCAAAATGACGAACGTCACCAGCGATGAGATTGTGGTCGCACCGGTTGCGACTCTCAATCCACCGAGTCCCAAGACAACAATGAATGCAGTGTTGAAAGCAACCTGTGCAATTGGGGCTACGGCCGCAGAAAGTCGAGCAATTGACAGTCCTTGCTGATACGCAGCCTCAGCGTCCTTGTAGATTTCGCCAGACTCTCTGGTCTCTGCCCTGGCTGCCCTGATTGTTCTTATTGCACTCAGTGCTCGCTCAACGCTGGCAGACATCTGTCCGACTTTTTGCTGGGCCTTGGTCGTTGCGCTTCTAATCTTTCTACCCGTGAATGCAATTGCTCCGACTGCGACAAAAACCACAATCAGGGTTGAACCAAGCAGCAGTGGATCGATAAAGGCCATGACAATAATGGCACCGAAGAACTGGAGCATTCCGCCCAGCGCATCCACCAACCCTTGGGTCAGAACTGCTTTCAACAGCGTCGAATCAGATCCAACCCTGGAGACCAGGTCTCCGATTCTTCTTCGGTCGTACTGCCAGATTGGAAGACGTAGAAGCCTTGCCACCAGAGCCTTGCGGGTGCTGAGTACTACGCCCTCACCAGTTTTATATAAAAGGTAAAACTGAAAAGCGTTCATTACTGCAGAAGCAATAATCAGCACCACTATTCCAAGAGCGAGAGTCTGGATTTCTCGATTCTGCTCAACGGCACTGATCAGCTGACCAATTAGAAGAGGCTGACCCAGGGCGAGTAGTGAGCCAATCATCGAGAGGATGATCGCCAAGGTTAGAACCTTGCGATAGGGACGAAGGTAGGGGAAGAGGTCTTTGAGCTGGGCCCTAGGACCCTTGTATTCTCTCGATCTTGGGTTCTGGGTTGGGTCTGAATAGTATTCGCTCACTTTAGTTCCCAACCTTTTCCATGTGAAAGCCGTTCCCGAATATCTTCTCGTTCAGTAGGTAATTGATTTCGGTCAAAGCCAGCGCTTCAGTGTAGGCGGTGTTCATGGAAAAGCGCTGGTAGTCAAGCTGTCGAAGGGCGCCTAGGACCTTACGGTTTTTGACCTTTAGGAACATCAGGGTCGTGTTTGTGCGCCTTGGAAAAGAGCTCAGAACCTGACCGCAGCCGTAACCAAAGACTCTGATAGCCACGTCAGCCTTTCTCGGTGTTGTTTTTTCAATGAGCGCATTGTCTGGCACCACGGTTTTTGCTCTTTGGGTGGTTTGTCTTTTCCAAATCTGGAAGCAGGTTCTTAGTCCATTGTTTTTTTTGAACGGGTTTCCATCAAGATCAACGTAGGAGACAAAAACGTCCCTGTCGGCAATTTTATGAAAGCTCAGATTTAGTCTGTTTTCCACACTCCACTTTCTCCATGAACGTGGAACCAGAAATGCAATGTATTCGCTGAACTGCGCTGCGTGATTGAAAAAAGGAATAGACAGCGCATTGTTTCGACCAAATGGAGGATTTGAAATAGTCACCAAGTTTGATTGCTTAGGTTTGTAATCCAAAAAGTTTTTCTTTACTACCCCTTGAAACATCGGATAGAGATCGACGCTTTCAATACTTTCCACGCCTTGCACTTTCAGGGCAGTAATAAAGCTGCCACTACCACCCGCTGGTTCTAAAAACTTCCGACTTGAGAAGTTAGGGATGACACCCGCAGAAAACTGAACAAGCTCTTCAGCTAAGTTCAGTGGGGTGTAGAACTGCTCAGTTCCCGTGACTCTTCGATTGCCAAGTGGTTTAGACACGTTAGAACCATATCAAGGCTGGCAGAGCCTTATAAGTAGTAGTCTTATCTGCTGCCCTGTGGGCTGAGACGGAGAACAAGTAATTGGCGAATACACCAGCAGAAGACATTGTCATCTGGGCAAAAGATCTGACCAAGAAATACAAAGACTTTGTAGCGGTTGATGGAATTGATTTCCAGGTCAAGCGTGGCGAGTCTTTTGGCCTTTTGGGCCCAAATGGTGCTGGTAAATCAACCACAATGAAAATGATCTCCTCTGTCTCTCAGAGAACTGGGGGAGAGCTAAGGATCCTGGGCAAAGAACCCAACACCCACGGACCCGAGATTCGTGCACACCTGGGCGTGGTCCCGCAGAAAGATCTGCTTGATCGAGAATTAAAGGTCTGGGAGAACATCTTTACCTATGGCCGCTACTTCGGACTTCCTAGAAAGTGGCTAAAAAACAAAGTTCAGGAGCTTTTGGAGTTTGCTCAGCTGACCGAGAAGAGAAACTCGAAGGCTGATGATCTGTCCGGTGGAATGCAGCGTCGATTGGCGATTGCTAGGGGATTGGTGAATGAGCCAGAAATCTTGATGCTGGATGAACCAACCACAGGACTTGATCCGCAGGCTAGGCATGTTTTATGGGACCGACTGTTTCGTCTCAAGGAGCAGGGTGTGACCCTGGTTATCACAACTCACTACATGGATGAAGCCGAGCAGCTGTGCGATCGCCTGGTGGTTATGGACAAGGGCAAGATCATGGCCGAGGGCTCACCTGCGGAGCTCATCAAAAAGTACTCATCGAAAGAAGTAGTCGAGGTGAGGTTCGGAACCGACAAGAACGAACTGATGTCTGAGAAGCTATCCGGAATGGCGGAGCGAATCGAAGTCTTGCCAGATCGAATTCTGCTATACACCGATAAGGGCGAAGACCTCTTAACTGAAATCATCGAAAACGGTATGCACCCTGTGACATCGCTGGTTCGTCGCAGCTCTCTGGAAGATGTTTTCCTAAGGCTCACCGGAAGGACATTGGTCGAATAATGTCCGACCTCAAGTTCCGTCCAGGTGCTGCTGTTGACCCAAAGCGAGCGGTTCGCTTTGGCGCACTTCGAGTCGCGGAGTATCGCTTCTACTCAATGTCGAAATGGCTGGGCGCAATCTTCGCCTACGGTCTTGGCAATCCCGTTTTGTATTTGATTTCGGTGGGACTCGGTATTGGTGCACTGGTTGATGCCAACACCGGAGGACAGGGAATTCTCGGAGTCAGCTATTTGCAGTTTGTGGCACCAGCGCTGCTTGCCGCAGCTGCTATCCAGGGTGTGATGGATGAGGTCACCTTCCCAACCATGGACGGCTTTGTCTGGGACAAGCTGTTTTACGCAATTAATGCCACCTCTGTATCGGCCGTTCAAATCGCCAACGGTGTGATGATCGTTGCCCTTGGCAGAGGCCTGTTCACGGTTCTGATGTATCTGGGAGTGCTGCTTCTGTTTGGAGCCGTCCCGCTCAGCAGCGCGCTCCCACTGGTTTTCACGTCAATGCTGGCTGCCTGGGGGTGGGCTGCTTTGATGCTCGCCATTACAGCCAGGCTTGAAAAAGATGAAGGCTACTTCGCCATCATTGGTCGTTTTGTTATTGCACCGATGTTTTTGTTTTCCGGAACGTTCTACCCGCTTGAGCTGATGCCGATCTATCTGCAGCCGCTGGGCTGGCTCTCACCGCTTTGGCATTCGACTGAGCTTGGAAGAACTTTGAGCTATGGCGCGGAAATGGAACCGGGCATGTTCCTGATTCACCTCGGTTATTTAGCAGTGATGGGCGTAATTGGAATGGCACTTACATATCCCAAGTTTGTTTCGAGGTTGGCTAAGTGATTACCCAGGCAATCCTCTCTCAAGCAGTTGCTATTCAGGAGCGTCGCAGTAAGCGGCTGGGCTCCTCCATGTATTCAGGCAGGGCAAGGATTCTGATAGAGCGATCTGTCTATGCAGCCAAGAGCTCTAACTGGTTGGTTATTTTCTCTGGTTTTTTTGAGCCAGTGCTCTACTTGCTCGCGTTTGGTTTTGGCATCGGGCAGCTGATTGGAAACGTTACCGATGGACAGGGAAACGCAGTCACCTACGCAGCTTTTATCGCTCCGGCACTTCTAGCAACTTCCGCTATGAATGGTGCGATATATGACTCCACCTGGAATGTGTTTTTCAAGATGCACTTTGGCAAGGTCTACCAGATGATGCTGTCCAGCTCGCTTGGTCCACTTGATGTTGCACTCGGAGAAATATCCTGGGCACTTCTGCGAGGAGTTATGTATTCGATCGGCTTTATGGCAATCATCACTCCGCTTGGGCTGATTACGGATGCCTGGGGACTGCTGGCAATTCCAGCGGCAACACTGATCGCATTTGGCTTTGCAGCATTTGGCATGGCAGTTACTTCTTATATGAAGTCATTCCAACAAATGCAGTGGGTCAATTTCTTTTTACTGCCCATGTTTTTGTTTTCCGGAACCTTTTTCCCAATCAGTGTCTATCCGCAGTGGATTCAGTCTGTGGTTCAGGCCTTGCCACTTTGGCAGGGTGTTGAGCTGGTTCGAAGTCTCACCCTGGGAATTATCCACTGGGGACTTTTGGGCCATGTGGCCTACTTCCTGGTGATGATTGCCATCGGCATGGGCTTCACCACCTACCGCCTAAAAGCCCTGTTTATGCGGTAGCAGCCAGCCCTCTGGTAATTGTCCTAGCCCAGTTCTAGTCTTGTCCTAGTCACTGATTGGGAGTCAAATGACCAAGTTCTTGCGTGCCTTGCTTGTTGGTAGCGTCACCGTTGCTCTTTCTATAGCAACCCCTCTGACCGCATTTGCAGAGTCAAATCGCACCACTTATATAGTGATGCCTAAAGATGGGCAGGCTTCTCAGCTGCGCGGTGCGATTGCCGCTCTCGGGGAGTTTCCTGAAGATCAGCTGACACTGGTAGATGACCTCTTTATTGTCGATCTTCTGCCGGAAGATGCTGCCAAACTTTCGGCCAGCGAATTTGTTTCCTTTATTGAAGCAGATGCCCCAATCACCACTAGTGACTCCCAGACTCCCACTCCCTCCTGGGGACTAGATCGTATTGATGGAGTATTCGACAACAGCTTTAGCTATCCAAACAAATCAGGCAGTGGTGTTCTGGTCTATGTCTTTGACACTGGTGTTGCGGGAAATCACCCGGAGCTTGTTGGAAGAGTTACCCAAGGTTTTGATGTCATCGGCAGCAACCAGGCCAATACCGACTGCCACTATCACGGAACTCACGTGGCTGGCACGATTGCAGGAACTGTTTATGGAATGGCAAAAAATGCAACCGTTGTTCCAATCAGAGTACTTGGTTGCACGGGTTCTGGCAGCACATCGGGAATTCTTCGTGCCATTAACTGGGTAATTGCAACTCATCCTGCGGGCGTAGCAGGAGTTGCCAACATGAGCCTTGGGGGCTCTCGAAACCTATCGTTCAACGCCGCGATTGCATCTCTCGTTGACAGGGGAATCACCACGGTAGTGGCAGCTGGTAACTCCAGAACCGATGCGTGCACCGCATCTCCTGCTTCTGCTCCTGAGGCAATTACCGTCGGTGCCACAGACAGATTTGACAACCGCGCATCTTTCTCAAACTTCGGTGAGTGCGTCGACATATTTGCACCGGGTGTATCTATTCCATCTGCGGATGCTCGAAACTTCGCTGTGCCAGTAGCGCTCTCTGGAACCTCGATGGCCTCTCCGCACGTAGCCGGTGTTGCAGCCTTGATTCTGGGGGAGAGCCCCGCTGCCAGTACCGAGCAGGTTGAAGCACAAATTTATGCTCTAAGCCAACCAGGTGTAGTCAAGAACGCCAGCACCGATCGCGGTAATCGCATGGCTGTTTCTCCTCCTCAGAACTTCACGCCAATTCCAACTCTGCCTGGAGCCCCGAGCGGACTCAGAGTGATTGAGTCAGGTGCTGGTTTTGTCAACTTTGGATGGAATGCAATCGAAGGAGCCAAGTCCTATCAGGTCGAATTCCGCAAGGCGAGCCAAAACACCTTTACTCTGGCCAGTGCAGCCTCAGCCTCTTTCAGTGTGAGAGAACTCGCTGGTGGTGAGCTTGCCTACATCCGTGTGCGGGCAGTTACCGATGCCGGCACCTCCAAGTTCAGTTCGATTTTTAGTGGCAAATCAGCAGTTGTTCCACCATCTGAGGTTAGAGGCCTGAGCATAAACGCCACCTCTAAAAACTCGATGGTCATGAGCTGGCAAAATCCACTTTCTCTTGGTGGAGCAAGCTCAATTCAATATCGAGTGGAGATGAAAACGACGGGCAACTGGATGTCCATCAACACTGGCCCACAGACCAGCGTCAGCATTTCTGATCTTCGGATCCCACATTACTTCCGCGTCTTTGCCTTCAATGAGGCGGGTTTGTCAGCTCCATCCGCAGAGATGGTGTTTGATCCATCACTTCTGTTTGGCGTCAGTTCCGTCACAAGCTCAGCAGTGACGGGTAAGACAGCTGTAATCTCCTGGATTACGGATGCTCCAGCCTCTTCGAGTTTTGAGGTAAGGATTGCTAGAACAAATGGTTCAGTCGCAGACACTGTCTTTAGCACAACTCAAAACCCATTGACAATTTCAGGGCTAACGAGACTCTCGGAATACAGGGTCACCATTACGCCACTGGGAACATTGCGTGGCTTTGGATCTTCGACTACCTTCACCACCTTGGCAAGCGCCCCAGAACCTCCAAGGGCTATCAGTGCGGTTAAGCAAACTGTCGGTCACCTTCTTCGTTTTGCGGCTCCAAGTGACAATGGTGGTTCGGCTATAACTTCTTACCGTCTAGAGCAGCTGGTCGATAACGCTTGGGTTAGTTCGCAAACTGGAACTCTCGCCGAGTTCACTGTGGCGGATCCTGCTCGCGGGCAAAGCCATGACTATCGTCTCATCGCCATAAACGCCATCGGAGAATCTTCCCCAAGCGCTGTTCTCAGGGTCACCACCCCAGCGCAGGTTAGCTCTGCTCCACAGTCGTTCTCTGCCACTTTGGCAGTAGACGGAAGGGTCAATCTAAGTTGGCTGGCTCCTGCCGATGATGGCGGAGCGCCCGTAACGCAATATCGAATTGAAATGCTGCGGGATGGAGCATGGAGTCTGCACACGAGCCTTTCAAATCTAAGCGCCTCTTTGGCTCCGATTGCCAAGGGTGTATCAGTCTCTTATCGCGTAATCGCAGTAAATAGAGCTGGTCAATCACCCGCAACCAATGCCATCGAGGTTTACCGAGACAAGACTGTCCCATCCTCGGTCATCTCTCTCAACGCTCAGTTAACTTCTTCACAGGTTGTTCTGATGTGGGCTCCTGTTAGTGACAACGGCGGAAGTCCGCTGCTCGGTTATCGGGTACAGCAAAGAATTGCTAATGTCTGGACAGATGTCACTGAGTTGCTAAGCGGCCTTAGTGTTTCACTCCCAGGTGGCCTACCGGGCGAGTCCAGGACCTACCGTGTCTTAGCATTCAACGAACTTGGAAGCTCAATTGGTGGTTTTGAAAGAACGGTTGTAACTCCGTTCTTGGCAGCATCCGCGCCAACTTCTTTCAGCCACCAGATTGAACCTTCTCGAATCAAGTTCAGCTGGGAGAGACCAACCAACCTTGGAGGCAGTGAACTTACTCAGTATTTATTGTCGGCCTCTGAAGACGGTGTTACTTTCCGTTCTCTACTTACTTTCCGAGCCACCGACACATTTGGTTATCTCACCAATCCTGCCTGGGGTAAAAAGATTTTCTTCCGCCTTCAGGCAGTGACTCGTAGCTTCGGTAATGGCACCGCTAGCCAAGTGCTAGAAGTAACTCTGCCGGTCATCGTGCCAGCTGATCCAAGGTCACTGACCGCTCAGGTAAGAAGCGGCGAAGGAATTCTTCTGAGCTGGCAGGCCCCAACATTTGATGGTGGTGCGCCGATTACTGGATACCGTGTCGAATTGCGCACCGGTTCCACTTGGACTGCTGTTGGCGAGACTAATCAGTTAAGCCTGCTTGTTCCCCTTGGCCAGGCGGGGGAGAGCATGAACCACCGGGTTGTTGCGATAAACAGTGCCGGCAGCTCTGCTGGACTTAGCTCCATTTTCACTCGTATGGGAGTCGCTCCTGCAACACCTCCGCAGTCGCTCAGCGCTTCGGTTGTTTCTGGAAGATTGCAATTGAGTTGGTCTGCGCCAGCAGCTATGGGTGGAGTGTTCTCCTACTACCAGGTCCAAAGACTAAATGGATCGGCCTTCCAGTCAATTGGAATAACTGGCGGAACATCATTTACAACTAGCCTGCCAGCTCCGGGTCAGCTCTCGACTTTCCGAGTGGTTGCCTTCACTAACGCAGGTATCGGAGCATTTAGTGCGAACTTCGACTATCTGGCACCCAAGGTTGCGCCAGCGGCTCCAACCTCAATCGTTATCCGTTCCAGCGGGCTGATCAACACCGCAACCTGGAGTCTTTCTGGAGTAGATAACGGAGGCGGAACATTTGATAAGGCTGTTTTGTATCGCCAGCAAAATGGTGACTGGGTGAAGGTTGCGGAAGCCAGAGCTTCAGACCAAAGCCTCACCTTTGAAAACAACCTCTTCGGGGCCACTCACTTTTATGCGCTCCGTCTCACCAATGAGGTTGGGGAATCAATCAACTCTCGAACCATTACAGTTCGTCACGCCTTTGCGCCTACGTCCCCAGTAACGAATGTGACCCTCACGCCTGAGGGAACTCGCCTGCGACTGAGCTGGACCAGCCCTACATTCATTGGAGGCTCTACCCCATCGGTTGTCGAGGTGCAGGTCAGTGATGATGGAACCAACTGGAGAAGGTCGACATTGGTTGGCTATACGACAACTCTGCTCGTGAGTGCACCAGCCAAGGGACGTTCGCTTAGCTACCGGGTCGTCGCCGTCAATGGCGGTGGATCATCGCAGCCATCGGCTGTTGTTAGATTCGACAATCCGTTCACTGCACCCAGCACGGACTTTAATGTCACTTCCTTCCGCTCCGGCGATTCGGTTGTCTTTACAGTCTTTGCACCAAGTGATTTTGGTGGTTATGGAACGGTCTCTATGCGAATCGAACAGCAGGGCACCTTGGCTTGGCAATCGAGTAATGAGTTTGTTCTGACAAGGCCAAGTGTTTCGACAAGAATCAGCTTGAAGCTCCCACCTGTTCGGGGCACTTACACCTATCGAATAGCGATTGCTAACCCAAGTGGCGAGGTTGAGAGAACAGTTACCTTCCGCTACTAGTTACCAAAACACAGCTAGAACAATGTTGGTAAGGGTTAGAGCACCAATTGAGGCAAAGACAGGTGACTTGACTGACTGCTTTTTGCGCTGAGTCATAACCAGCACTAGAACAATAAGCACCACGACCGTTTTCACCGCAATCTTGGTGTGATCAATCTCAAGATTCGCGCCCATCGCGATGCGCCACTCCGCAACACCTACCAATAGAAGACCCGTCACAAAAGCGGTCCAAACACCGTGAACCATGGCGGGAATAATCTTTGCCACACCCTGGGCCATGCCCCTGATTTGAGTTAGAAAGCCACCGAGCAATGAGGCAAGCCCGACAAAGTGAAGAACAAGAAGCAGGTTGCGTGAGAGTTCTAGAAATTCCATTTTTCCTCCAGGCCAATAAGCCTAAGCGAAAAAATTAGATGCCAAGATTTGCCATCATGAGAGCTGCCTGCACGGCCTCTGCTCCCTTGTCTTCCTTCGAGGACGAAAGTCCTGCTCGATCTAAAGCCTCAGCTTCGCTGTTGACCGTTAGCAGGCCAAAGCCAACCGGAACTTTGTGTTTGAGCTGAACTTCGACCAATCCCGAAGTTGCCGCTTCACAGACGTATTCGAAGTGAGGGGTTTCTCCGCGAATAACAACACCCAGGGCTATAACTACTTCGGCACCATTTTCTATTGCTAGCTCAGCACCTAGTGGAAGTTCAAAGGCTCCAGGAACTCGCCAACGATTTATGTCGTCGGCGCCTGAATTACGAAGTTCTTTTTCAGCGCCAGCAATAAGCCCTGCCATAACTTGCTCGTGCCAAGAGGAGGCAACGATAAATACTCTTAGTCCAGCTCCGCTTACATTGAATTGCGGAGCACCTTTTCCGCTCACTACTTCAGATTAGCTGGAATTATGTGTCCCATGCGAGCTCGCTTGGCCTCAAGGTAACCCTTGTTTTGCTCAGCAAGGCCAACAATTAGTGGAACATAATCTGTGACTGGGATGCCAGCGTCTTCGAGGAATCTGCGCTTTGCTGGGTTGTTGCTCAGCAGGCGAACGCTCTCGATCCCTAGGTCTCTGAGGATTGCAACGGCTGCACCGTACTCTCTCGCTTCGCTAGGAAGTCCAAGGGCAAGGTTGGCGTCGACAGTGTCTAGACCTTGTTCCTGCAGGGAGTAAGCCTTCAGTTTGTTCAAAAGTCCAATGCCACGACCTTCTTGGCCGCGAAGGTAGATGACAACTCCGCCATTTGGGTCACTGGCGATTGCGTCCAAGGCGGCGTCAAGTTGAGGGCCGCATTCACACTTGAGGGATCCAAAAGCCTCACCAGTTATGCACTCGGAGTGCATTCTGACCAGGGCATTCTTTGGTCCAGGGTTGCCAGCAATGATTGCTACGTGGTCAGCGGTTGTCTGAACGTCATAGTAGCCACGAACTCTAAATTCCCCGTGGGTGGTGGGAAGCTTTGCCTCAGCCTCGAATCGGATGCGATTTTGGCTGTATTTCCGCTCAGGGGAGCGCTTCTCCAGGTGGTCCCGAAGGTGGGAAATCGTACTCATAGGTAGTTCAAACCTCTTTGCTAGGGCAAATAATTCCCCAGATTGCATCATTGTTCCGTCATCGTTCACCAGCTCTGCCATGAGCCCAACTGGCTCCAGATTGGCTAGTTCTAGCAGGTCTACGGCGGCCTCGGTGTGTCCAGCTCGCTCTTGGACCCCACCGAGCTTGGCTCTGAGGGGTAAAACGTGACCTGGGCGGATCAGGGATTGGGGGGTGGCATAGGGGTCGGCCAAGACTCTGGCCGTGTTGGCCCGTTCGGCCGCCGAGATACCGGTTGAGGTCCGATTGGCTGCATCCACGCTCACTGTGTAGGCGGTGTGATGAGGATCCTGGTTCTTTACCCACATCAGGGGCAGGTCTAATTGGTTAGCTCGCTCGGAGGACATGGGGGCACACAGAAAGCCGGAGGTGTAGCGAATCATCCAGGCAACCCACTCGGTGGTTGCAAATTGGGCAGCGATGATTGCGTCACCTTCGTTTTCACGATCTTCATCATCGGTGATGATCACCGGTTTGCCATCGCGAAGAGCTTGAATGACTTCTTCTATGCTGCTGAACTGAGGATTCACTTACTCTCCATAAGTTTTTCAATGTGCTTGGCCATGACATCAGCCTCGACATTGATTTTGTCACCTGGATTTTTATAGCCCAGTGTTGTTACTCGAAGCGTTTCTGGAATTAAAGAAACCGCAACAATGTCATCTGCAATGTCATTCACAGTTAGGGATATTCCATCAAGAGTGATTGAGCCCTTGTGGACGACATACTTCATAAGCTCTTTGGGCAATCTGATTTTGACCCAATCCCAGTTATCACTCTTTTCTCGAGAAACCATTTCCCCGACCCCATCTACGTGACCTTGAACCAAGTGCCCACCGAATCTAGTGGCAGCAGTCATTGCCCTTTCGAGGTTGATTGGGTCGCCGATTTTTACTCCATCCAGGGAAGAGCGTCGAATAGTTTCCAGCATCACGTCTGCTGTGAAGCTCTTGTCATCAATCTCTATTGCGGTTAGGCAGGTACCAGAGCAGGAGATGGAATCTCCACGCTTCAGATCACTCAGTACCTCATGACAGTCGATGGTTAGCCGAAGCGCATCAGGCTGCTTCTCGATGGCTGACACTCTGCCCAGCTCTTCGATGATTCCTGTAAACATTTATCTCCTTGCCCTTATGAATAGGTCTTTCCCGAGCGTCTTTTGCTCGACAATTTTTAGATTGAGCGCCTGGTCGATCGAATTAATCCCCAGGTCGCCGATTGCTAACTTCGGTCCACCAATCAGCATGGGTGAAAGGTAGATGGTGAACTCATCAACCAGGTTTTCTCGTATGAAGGCTCCTACGACACTCGCGCCACCTTCAACAAGCAGATGCTTGTGTCCCAGGGCTGATAACTGCTCAAGCACAGCTTTTGGATCGCGAGTTTTGACATGTAAGGATGGCGCAGCGGCGTTGAAGACTCTTTTGTCCTTTGAGATTTCTCTTTCGCCCATAACAACTCTGGTTGGCTGGTGCTGAAAGTAGCCACCATCCCTGGTCCTAGCAGTTAGTTCTGGATCATCGGCAATTACAGTTCCCGTGCCCACCAAGATGGCATCAACTTCGCTACGCAGTTTGTGAGCGTCTTCTCGAGATTCAACTCCGGTAATCCATTTACTGGAACCATCGGCTGCGGCAATTCTTCCGTCAAGGCTGCTCGCCCACTTCAAGGTTACGAATGGTCGATTGGTTTGCTTGGCGTGTAACCAAACTCTCAGCTGCTCTTTTGCTTTCTCACGTAGCACGCCTTCTATTACTTCAACGCCATGCTCTTTTAGTCTTTGCGCACCACCACCAGATTCTTCACCTGGATCACGAAGTGGAAATGCAACTCTTGTGATTCCTGCATCTATAAGTGCCTGGGCGCAGGGTCCGGTCTTTCCATAGTGGTTGCAGGGTTCAAGGGTGACCACCGCTGTATAGCCAGGCGAAAAAGGAAAAGGAACCCTTGTCTTCAAGTCTTCGATTGCTGCAACTTCAGCGTGAGGAGTTCCGGAACCCTTGTGGAATCCCTCGGCAAGGATATTGCCGTTGGGATCCAAAATCACTGCCCCGACTTGTGGATTGACTCCGTGGGCGGGTCCGAGCAAGGCAAGCTCAAGAGACCGCTGCATGGCGGTCTCTAAGTGTCCAAGTTGCATCTTGCCCCTCGTGGTCAGCACAGAACCCGCGGGCAAGCAGAAAAGGGGACGCCAAAGCATCCCTTTGTTCTTCTCCCATCCGGACTTTAACCGTCGGTTTCGGAATTTCACCGAATCAACCGCCTGAAACTGCGCAACTGGGGGCTGCGTTTTCAGTCGGGTCGCGGACTATAACCGCCGGTTCAGATTTTCACTGACCCCGAAGAACTGTGCATTAGTAACAATACTCTTCAGGGGTAATAAATTCCGCCCCTAGTGTTGGGGCGGTATGAAGCCCACTCTCTCGTGGACCAAATTAAGGGTCTTTTCGGCCAGCTCGTTAGCCCTGGCGGCACCTCTTGCGAGCAGACGGTCAAGCTCAGCCTTGTCGGCAAGGAGTTCCTGAGCCTTGGCTCTAATTGGTGCCAGGGCTGAAACCACAACTTCAGCGAGTTCGCCCTTTAGATCCCCGTAGCCTCTACCTGCAAACTTCTTTTCTAAAGCAGTCGTTGTTTCTGAAGTAATCGCTGAATAAATTCCAAGCAGGTTAGACACACCAGGTTTTTTATCCCTGTCAAATCTAATTTCACCGTCAGTGTCAGTAACTGCACTCTTTATCTTCTTGGTGATTGTCACATCATCGTCAAGGAGGTTGACCAGGCCCTTTGGATCAGCCGCAGACTTGGACATCTTTGCGGTTGGTTCTTGCAAATCAAAGATCTTTGCTGTTTCCTTCAAGATGTGTGCCTCAGGAACAACGAATGTTTCCCCAAAACGAGAGTTGAATCTCATAGCCAAGTCTCGCGTTAGTTCAAGGTGCTGGCGCTGGTCTTCACCAACTGGAACGCTCTTTGGTTGGTAGAGAAGAATGTCTGCCGCTTGCAAGATTGGATAAGTGAAAAGACCCACTGAGCTTGAGTCCGAACCACCCTTTTGGCTCTTGTCCTTAAATTGGGTCATCCGCGATGCTTCACCGAAGCCAGTGATGCAATTAAGCACCCAGGCCAGTTGAGCATGTGCTGGAACATGCGATTGAACAAATAGCGCTGACTTTTCAGGGTCAATCCCTGCTGCGAGATACTGAGCGGCAGTCCGTCGAGTGTTTTCAGCTAGTTCTTTGGGGTCCTGCGGGACGGTGATGGCATGCAAATCAACAATCACGTAGTAGGCCTGATACTCATCTTGCATCGCCACCCACTGCCTCAGAGCGCCAAGGTAGTTACCAAGGTGAAGGCTGGCAGCTGATGGCTGCATACCGCTCAGCAGGTTTGGTTTGCTCACTTCTTCACCTCAATTTTGTAATCAACTAGGACAGGCGAGTGGTCAGTCCAACGCTCGTCATAGCTTTTTGCGCGATCAACTCGATAATTCTGCCCGAGAGAAGCAAGTTTTGGGGTTGCTAGTTGATAGTCGATTCGCCAACCCGCGTTGGTATCAAAGGCTTTGCCTCGAAAAGACCACCAGGTATAGGGACCTGGTTTTCCTGGGTGCGCCACTCTGCCCATGTCAACCCAGCCTTGAGTTGCAAAGTCATCGAAATAGGCGCGCTCCTGAGGGAGGAAACCAGCGTTTTTGATGTTCCCTTTCCAGTTCTTGATGTCCAGTTCTGTGTGGCCAACGTTCAAATCTCCGACCACGAGTGCAAAGTCAGTACTCCGAACCAGCTTTTCCATGCGCTTTTTCATTGCTTCAAGAAATTTATACTTTTCAACTTGCTTTGGAGTATCAGCCTCTCCTGAATGGACGTAGCAGGAGACAACAGTGAGAGTTCCAAGGCTCGTCTGAAAATCTGCCTCTAACCAGCGACCAGCTGTATCAAACTCTTTTGGGCCAATGTCGGTTCTCACTTTTTGGATCGGGATTCTGCTCAGTATTGCAACTCCAGCGCGACCCTTTGCACTAGCTTCTTGCTCGGCAATGTGCCACTCTCCACCCAGGGGCCCGCCATCACTCGCAAGTTTTGCAAGCTCTCCGACCGGAGCTCTAACTTCCTGAAGGCAAAGAATCTCGGGTTTGGCTTTTTTCAGCCAGTCAGCCATACCGTTTTTACTTGCGGCTCTTATCCCATTGACATTTACAGTCGCAATTTTCAGCACGTAATAAACCTATGAGCTAAATCGAGCCCACAGTTCCTTGCCACGGACTTCCAGGTCGATTTTTTTCAGAGCGCTCTTTGCTGGGCCCTGCTCGGGTTCACCTGTCTCCATGTTGAATCTCGCGCCGTGGCAGGCACATGCAATTTGCCCTTCTTTTACTCCGCTAACCAGGCAGCCCGAGTGGGTGCAGGTAGCGGAAAATGCCTTGAACTTAGCTTCAGCAGGGTGAGTTACAAGAATGGTCAGTTTGTCATTCACCATTACCTTTACTCCGGTGCCGACGGGGATCTCATCGATGTTTCCAACCAACACCTCAGAGTATTCACCAGTTGGTGTCTCATCGTCACTGCCGACTGGGGGAGTGGTTTCAGTTGCTTGAGGCTGCGCACAGGCAGCCAAGGCGACGGCGGAAGTGGTTACTAATGAGGAAGCTAGAACTACTCTGCGATTTATAATCATGGGTTTTCTAACCCAAATAATCGCTAGGCCCTTCCCCTGAGGATTGCCTGCTTGACCTCGGAGATTGCCTTTGTGACTTCGATGCCTCTGGGGCAGGCCTCAGTGCAGTTAAAGGTTGTTCGGCAGCGCCAGACACCTTCCTTGTCATTCAAGATTTCGAGTCTTACCTCAGCGCCTTCATCTCTTGAATCGAAGATGAAGCGGTGAGCATTGACGATTGCAGCCGGTCCGAAGTATTGACCATCAGTCCAGAACACTGGGCAGCTGGTGGTGCAAGCTGCACACAAAATGCACTTGGTTGTGTCGTCGTATCTAGCCCTGTCTTCAGGAGACTGAAGTCTCTCTCGCTTTGGCTTGTCGCTGGCGATGAGGAAAGGATTGATATCCCTGTATGCCTGGTAGAAGGGATTCATATCTACAATCAGGTCTTTTTCAACAGGGAGACCCTTGATGGGTTCGATGTAAATCGGCTGCGAAAGGTCAAGATCTTTGATTAGGGTCTTGCAGGCAAGTCGATTGCGACCATTGATTCTCATAGCATCTGATCCACAGACTCCATGGGCACATGAGCGACGGAAAGTAAGAGAGCCATCGATTTCCCACTTCACTTTGTGAAGGGCGTCGAGCACTCGGTCAGTTCCATACATCTCAATGTCGTAGTCAACCCACTTGGCTTCGCTATCGACCTCGGGGTCGAATCTACGAATCATGAGCGTGACCTTCAGGCTCACGACCTCTGCAATTGCCTTGTCTGCCATTAGTACTTGCGCTCCATCGGCTGATAGTTGGTAATTACCACTGGCTTCCAATCAATCTTGATTGGAGTTCCAGTCTTGCGGTCAGTCTTGTTCTGAAGATATGCCATCGAGTGAACCATGAACTTCTTGTCATTGCGGTCCGGATAGTCTTCGCGAAGGTGAGCACCGCGGCTCTCTCTTCTTTCGCGGCAGGCAACCACAGTCACTTCAGCTAGGTCTAGAAGGAATCCAAGTTCGACTGCCTCGAGTAGGTCTGTGTTGAATCGCTTTCCTTGATCCTGAATAGAAATGTTTTCATACCGGGTTCTGAGCTCTGCGATTTTGGCGAGTGCTTCATTCAAGGTCTCTTCAGTGCGGAAAACCTGGGCATTCTTATCCATGGTTTCCTGCAGCTCTTTTCTAAGCTGGGCGACCTTTTCTTTACCGCTGGCTGCCCTGACTTTGGCGAGCATGTCCATAACATCTTGGGCAGCATTCTCTGGCATTGGAACCTGCTTGGCTTTGGTCGCATACTCAACCGCATACCTACCAGCACGCTTGCCAAACACATTGATATCTAGCAGTGAGTTGGTTCCCAGACGGTTTGCACCGTGAACCGATACGCAAGCACACTCGCCAGCTGCATAGAGACCGGGAATAACGGTGTCGTTGTCGCTGAGCACTTCAGCCTTGATGTTGGTTGGGATGCCACCCATTGCATAGTGGGCAGTTGGAAAAACAGGCACGGGCTCGGTGTAGGGCTCAACACCAAGGTAGGTGCGAGCGAACTCCGTAATGTCAGGAAGCTTGGCATCAATGACCGCTGGCTCAAGGTGAGTGAGATCTAAAAGCACGTAGTCCTTGTTTGGACCTGCGCCTCTTCCTTCACGAACCTCATTAGCCATGGCTCTTGCAACCATGTCACGCGGAGCAAGATCCTTGATTGTTGGAGCGTACCTCTCCATGAATCTCTCGCCCGAAGCATTTCTAAGAATCCCACCTTCACCGCGAGCAGCCTCGCTAAGCAAAATTCCCAAGCCCGCCAGTCCGGTTGGGTGGAATTGATAAAACTCCATGTCTTCAAGAGGAATGCCACGCCTAAAGGCGATAGCAACTCCATCACCGGTCAGGGTGTGCGCGTTAGATGTGGTCTTGTAGATCTTTCCGAACCCACCAGTGGCAAAAACTATTGACTTACCGGCGAAAACGTGAATGTCTCCGGTTGCGAGCTCGTAGGCAACAACACCTGCAGGCTTTCCCTCATTCATTACAAGGTCAAGAACATAGAACTCATTGAAGAATTCAATCCCGAGTTTGACGCAGGTTTGATACAGGGTCTGCAGAATCATGTGACCGGTTCGGTCAGCCGCGTAGCAGCTTCTTCTGACAGGTGCCTTGCCGTGATCTCGGGTGTGGCCGCCAAATCTTCTCTGGTCGATTTTGCCATCGGGAGTTCTATTGAATGGCAGACCCATGTTCTCTAGGTCAATCACCGCATCGACAGACTCCTTGGCCAGGATTTCGGCTGCATCCTGGTCCACCAGGTAGTCGCCACCTTTAACGGTGTCGAAGGTGTGCCACTCCCAGCTGTCTTCTTCGACGTTAGCTAGAGCGGCTGCCATGCCACCCTGTGCAGCTCCTGTGTGCGAGCGGGTTGGAAAAAGTTTTGAAATGACAGCAACATTTGCCTTTGGTCCAGCCTCGATGGCAGCGCGCATGCCAGCACCACCAGCTCCAACAATCACGACGTCGTGCGAGTGATAAATCACTGAGTCAGAAGACACTTTTCTCTTTCCTAGTTGACTGGGCAGAACGATGGCAAAAGCTCAGCTGCGGCTCCAGCTGGGCAGGGGTCGAACGTGAAGATAACGAGCGTCCCAAGAAGAATGAGCAGACCGCAAACCACCCAGAGAATCATTACTAGTGATTTACGAACTTTTTCTTTTTCGGCGTAGTCATTAACTATGGTTCGCATTCCATTAGTTCCGTGAATCATTGCCAGCCAAAGCATTGCCAAATCCCAAACCTGCCAGAAAGGATCAGCCCACTTCCCAGCGACAAAGGCGAAGTCAATTGCCTTTATCCCTTCACCAACAACCAGATTGGAAACAAGGTGTGTGAAAACAAGAACAATTAGCAGAGGACCAGAGAGGCGCATGAACAGCCAGCCATACTTTTCCCAGTTAGCTTGCTGTCTTGTTCTTGGTGAGTTAGGAGTTTCAATTACAACGGCCATTACTCACCAAACACTCTCGATAGATGAAGTGGCGTAAAGGCAGCTACTAGTCCAACGGTGATTATCATCACTGCCCAAAACATAATCGCCTGATACTTAGTTCCCTTGGACCAGAAGTCCACAGCAATAACCCTTAGACCGTTTAGACCATGGAACAAGATTGCTCCGACTAATCCAAGTTCGGCGACGCCAACAATTGGGGTTTTGTAGGACTCGATCACCACGTTGTAAGCCTCTGGACTTACCCTCACCAAAGCGGTGTCGAGGATGTGAACCAGCAAGAAGAAAAAGATGCCGACGCCGGAGATGCGGTGAAGCACCCAAGACCACATGCCAACTCGACCTCTATATAGGGTCCCTGCGGGCATAGTTGGCAATTGTTCCTCCGGGTGGGTGAAAAGTCTCTACTAGTGTAACCGAGCGCAGGGTAACCTTAAGTTATCGGCAACCAAAGGCCAGGAAGAGCTAATGGCAGATAATCCAGCAGATTTTTATGCAGTCATTCCAGCGGGTGGAATTGGTTCAAGACTCTGGCCTCTCTCCAGAGCGGCCGCGCCAAAGTTCTTGCATGATCTGACAGGTTCTGGTCAGACCCTGCTTCAGGACACCTGGGATCGGCTTGTTCCACTAGCCTCAAAAAACATCATGGTTGTCACTGGCGATATCCACGCCGCGGCAGTTAGAGAGCAACTACCCCAATTGAGCGATGACGCTCTGGTACTTGAACCGTCCCCGAGAGACTCGACTGCGGCTATTGCTCTGGCAGCCGCGATTCTAGAAAAGCGCCAACCAGGGGTAGTGATTGGGTCCTTTGCCGCTGACCATGTGATTTTGGATCAGGCAAAGTTTGAGGCGGCTGTGAAGGAGGCAATCCAGGTGGCTGCCACCGGAAAGATTGTCACCATCGGCATCAAGCCAACTGAGCCCTCGGTCGCTTTTGGATATATAAGGAAGGGCGATCGTCTGTCGGCAACTGCCTGCCAGGTTTTGGAGTTTGTAGAAAAGCCCGATATCGCAACTGCCAAGAAGTATGTAGAGAGCGAACAGTTCTTCTGGAATGCCGGAATGTTTATTGCTCCTGCTGCTCTGATCCTGGATGTCCTTAGGGTTAGCCAACCAACCTTGCATAAAGGAGTTATTGAGATTGCTGAGGCTTGGGACTCGCCAGCGCAAAACGATGTTATGGACAAGCTATGGCCGACCCTGACCAAGATTGCCATTGACTACTCGGTCGCGGAACCGGCTGCCAGGCAGAACAATGTGGCCGTGGTTCCGGCGCAATTCGAATGGCACGATGTTGGAGACTTTGCAGCTATAGCTGAACTTCAATCTCATGGTCGCCGAGGTCACCTGGCAGTTCTCGGCTCGGCCCGAGTGCTTTCCGACTCGGCAAGCGGAATCCTCGTCAGCGACACTGGTCGCCTGGTTGCCCTGATTGGCCTAGAGGACGTAATTGTCGTGGATACGGCCGATGCCTTATTGGTCACCAGCAAGCAGCACGCCCAGAAGGTCAAGAGCCTGGTCGAGTCTCTGAGGCAGTCCGGACACTCTGAACTTTTGTGAAGTATCTCGGAATGGTAAATCC